>CBDEWF010000143.1:0-246772 GCA_965243775.1 Sansalvadorimonas sp. | reverse complement strand
TTTTGCATGTTCTTTTGACCTATGCCTGTGTAAATCCCTGACAAAAGCAAACATCATATGCGGGCTAACACACACACGGAAGCCATCAATGAAAAAGACTTTTAAAGTTGTGGCGGGTCTCGCCCTCACCGCAGTTGCTGCCGTTTCCCAGGCGCAGATCAAGCCTTCTGTAATTTACGATATGGGTGGTAAGTTTGACCGCTCTTTCAACCAGGCCAGTTACAATGGTGCTGAAGAATTCCGTAAGGAAACCGGTATCAAGTACACTGACTTTGAAATTACCAACGAAGGTCAGCGTGAGCAGGTTATGCTGCGTTTTGCCCAGCGTGGTTTCTCTCCAATCGTTGTGGCCGGTTTCCAGCAAGCTCCGATCGTAGAAAAAGTTGCCAAGCAGTTCCCCAAGACTCATTTCGTAATGATCGACTCTGTTGTTGATCTGCCCAACGTACGTTCTGTTATCTTCAAAGAGCAGGAAGGTTCCTTCCTGGTCGGTGCCCTGGCGGCGATGAAGACCAAGAATGATGCAGTCGGTTTCATTGGTGGCATGGACATTCCTCTGATCAAGAAGTTTGCCTGCGGCTATGAGCAGGGCGCCAAGTACGTCAGCAAAGACATCAATGTTCTTCAGAACATGACCGGAACCACGCCTTCCGCATGGAACGATCCCACCAAAGGTGGTGAGCTGGCCCGTGCCCAGTTCGACAAGGGTGTAGACATCATCTATGCCGCTGCTGGCGGTACCGGTATCGGTGTTTATCAGGCTGCCGTTGATGCTGACAAGCTGGCTATCGGTGTTGACTCCAACCAGAACTACCTGCACCCCGGCAAGATGCTGACCTCCATGGTTAAGCGTGTTGACGTGGCCGTGAAGACTGCCTTCGAAGACGAAATGAACGGCAAGTTCACCTCTGGCCTGCAAGTTGTTGGTCTGAAAGAGAACGGTGTTGACTGGGCTCTGGACGAGTACAACCGTCCTCTGCTGTCTGATGAAGACATCCAGAAGGTCAAGGAGATCCGCGCCAAGATTGTTGCAGGTGAGATCAAGGTTCACAACTGGGAAGACACCAACTCCTGCACTTATTAATTCTCCCGACGGGGACACCTGTCGTTTGAATGCTTAATGTGTCTGGTGTGCCGGCTTCCGCCATCACGGTTGCCGGCACAGCTGTCTCAGGTGAGAACATCTTCTCTACGGATTACAGAGCCGGACCTCTCGAATTTTTTGTCTTCGCGAAGAAGCTATCCCGATCACATGATGCCCGGTTTGGGAGTGGCAGCTTCGGGTCAGGTAACCAGCTATGACTGCACCTGCAATAGAATTAAAAGCCATAAATAAGCGGTTCGGGCCGGTCTGGGCCAACCGTGATATCGACCTCAAGGTTATGCCGGGCACTGTTCACGGCATTGTCGGCGAAAATGGCGCCGGTAAGTCGACCTTGATGTCTATTCTCTACGGATTCTACACAGCTGATACCGGTGAAATTCTGGTAAATGGACAAAAGCTGGATATCCGTAACAGCCAGCAGGCTATTCAGGCTGGCATTGGAATGGTGCACCAGCACTTTATGCTGGTAGAGCCGTTCACTGTACTTGAAAACGTGATGCTGGGCATGGAAGGGCAGGCTGTTCTGGCTAATGCCCGAGGCAAGGCACGTACCGCACTCCAGGACATCGCTTCCCGCTATGGTCTGGAAGTTGATCCTGATGCCATTGTTGGCGAACTGCCAGTTGGTCTGCAACAACGGGTTGAAATTCTCAAGGCGCTGTACCGGGGCGCGAAAATCCTGATCCTGGATGAACCGACAAGTGTTCTCACCCCCCAGGAAACCGGACAATTATTCGAAATTCTTGAGTCCCTGCGCAGTCAGGGTGTAACAGTATTGCTCATTACCCATAAGTTGAAAGAGATCATGGCCATCACCAACCACGTGTCTGTTATGCGTGGTGGTCAGATGGTGGCTCATCGTGAAACAACTCATACTTCACCCGAAGAGCTGGCAGAACTGATGGTAGGTCGCAAGGTTCTTCTGCGCGTGGATAAGCAGCCAGCACAGCCTGGCGAACAGCGCCTGGAAATCAAGAACCTGGACTACACCGATGATCGTGGTGTACGCCGCCTGAAGGATATTAACTTCAACCTTCGCTCCGGGGAAATCCTTGGTGTTGCCGGTGTATCCGGTAACGGTCAGTCTGAACTGCTGAAAGTACTGTCCGGCGCCCTGGCACCCAACAAAGGAGCCATGATTCTGGATACCCGGGTTGGTCACAATGAACTGATCCAGGGGGCCTGGCGTGATGCCGCCGAGATGCGTGATCTCGGTATTGCCCATGTTCCGGAAAATCGACTCAAGCAGGCTCTGGTCAAGGCCTTCTCTGCCAGTGAAAACGCCATTCTCGGTTATCACGAAAAACCTGAATATGGTGAGACGTTCCTGGAACCATGGAGGGTGGTCAAGGCTACAGAAGAGATGATGGAGGCCTACGATGTTCGCCCCCGTCTACCCGGTTTGAAGACCGCTAATTTCTCCGGTGGTAACCAGCAGAAGCTGGTACTGGCCCGGGAGATGCTGAAAGAGCCGGATATTCTTCTGATTGGTCAGCCAACCCGCGGTGTGGATATCGGTGCGATCGAGTTTATCCATCGTAATATGATTGCTGCCCGGGATAAAGGAGCTGCGGTTCTGCTGGTATCTGTGGAGCTGGATGAAATCCTGTCTCTGTCAGATCGCATTATCGTAATGAATGACGGTGCTATTACCGGTGAGGTAATGGCCAGTGAAACCAATGAGGCAGAGCTCGGTCTGCTGATGACCTCAACGGCTGGTGAAGTGCCTACAGCGGGTGGAAAGCCTACAGCGGGTGGAAAGCCTACAGCGGGTGGAAAGCCTACAGCGGGTGGAAAGCCTACAGCGGGTGGAAAGCCTACAGCGGGTGGAAAGCCTGTAACAGGTAAGAAGCCGGTGGTTGATTCTGAAAAAGAAAAGGAGGAGGCCGCAGCATGAGTTCTGTCATGACCGAAAGCCCCCGCTGGGTGAGAATCGGCCTGGTTCCCGCCCTCCAGCTTGCACTGGCCCTGGTTATCTCCAGTCTGGTTGTATTGTTGATCGGAGAAGATCCGGTTCGGGCGTTTGCCATTATGGTACGTGGTGCTACCAACCTTGAGTTTGGTGGCTTCCACAACACCCTGTACTACACCACCAACTTTGTCTTTACCGGTCTGGCTGTGGCTGTGGCCTTCCATGCCGGTCTGTTTAATATCGGTGGTGAAGGCCAGGCCTATGTAGCTGGCCTGGGGATTGCTATTGTTCTGCTGATGTTTGACAACTCCCTGAGCATGTGGCTGATGGCTCCGCTGGCGATCATAGCCTCTGCTGCCTTCGGCGCACTCTGGGGTATTGTTCCCGGCTATCTGCAGGCCAAACGTGGTTCTCATATTGTGGTAACCACCATTATGTTCAACTTCATTGCCATGGCTCTGATGAGTTATGCCCTGGTTGTTCATATCTCTCCTCTGGGCGGTAACTCTACCGACAGCCGTTACTGGAACCCTGAGTCTGTGTTCCCGAAGTGGTATGAGATGATGCCCGATGCACCTTTCTCGCTGCTGAACCCGACTCTGATCATTGCTTTGCTCTGCTGCTGGATGGTCTGGCTGCTGATCTGGCGTACACGATTGGGTTATGCCATCCGTACTGTGGGCAGCAACCCCCATGCCGCTACCTATGCCGGTATTAATGCCAGCCGGGTGATTATTATCACCATGGCAATCTCCGGTGCCCTGGCCGGCATGATGGCAGTGAACGAGGTGTATGGCGCCCAGAACCGTCTGATTCTGAACTTCACCAGTGGCTTCGGCTTTATGGGGATTGCGGTTGCCCTGATGGGGCGCAATCACCCCTTCGGTGTACTGCTGGCTTCCCTGCTGTTTGGTGCTCTGTACCAGGGGGGAACTGAGCTGCAGTTCGAGATCTCCTCAATTAACCCGCAGATGGTTCTTGTTATCCAGGGGCTGGTGGTGTTCTTTACCGGTGCGCTGGATCGTCTGGTACGTGAGCCTGTAGAAAGCATGTTCCTGCGTTATCAAATGGCCAGGGCCAGGAAAGTTCAGGCTGAAGCTGCTGTCGCAGGAGGAAACTGAGATGGAATTTTTTGATCAGATTTTCTCCCTGCTGGGAGCTTCTATCCGTCTGGCTACACCGCTGATGTTTGCAGCCATGGCTGGTATTTTCTCTGAACGTTCCGGTATCGTTGACATTGGTCTGGAAGGCAAGATGCTGATCGCCGCTTTTGCAGCGGCCGCAGCTGCCTATGAAACCGGCTCTCCCTGGTTGGGACTGCTGGCCGGTATTCTGGTCAGTGTGATGTTCGCCATGATGCACGGTTATGCTTCTATCACCCAGCGTGGTGACCAGACTATCTCTGGTCTGGCGGTTAACTTCCTGGCTTCTGGTCTGACCGTTGTGCTGGGCCATGCCTGGTATGGTCAGGGTGGTTTGACGCCAGCCGTCCATGAGGAACGCTTCAAAGGTATTATCCTGCCTGGTGCTGAGTGGATGGGGGAAAATATCCCGGTGCTTGGCTCCTTCTATGAGCAGGTTATCTCCGGACATAATATTCTGGTGTACCTGGCCTTTATCTGTGTAGCTGTAGCTTACTGGGTTCTGTTCCGTACCCGCTTCGGCCTGCGCCTGCGTGCGACCGGTGAAGAGCCAAACGCAGTAGACAGTGCTGGTATTTCCGTATCCTGGGTGCGTTATCGTGCGCTGCTGGTGACTGGTGTTCTATGTGGCTGTGCAGGTACCTACCTGTCCATCGCCCAGAATGCGGCTTTCCAGCGTGAGATGACTGCGGGCCGTGGTTATATTGCTCTGGCGGCTGTTATCTTCGGTAAGTGGCATCCCAAAGGTGCCCTCGGCGCCTGCCTGCTGTTTGGTTTCCTGCAGTCACTGGAAACCCGTATGCAGAGCGTGGAACTGCCACTGGTGGGTGAGCTGCCCAGCCAGGCATTCTCAGCTATTCCATACATTATTACTGTTGTCCTTCTGGCCGGGTTTATCGGCAAGGCGATTGCACCCAAGAATGTGGGTGTGCCTTATGTGAAGGAGCGTTAATAAAGTACTTTTCAGAGCAGGAAAGTGGAAACGGCAGGTGTGTGACATCTGCCGTTTTTTAAGTATCTTGACGGGGCCGGTTAAGAGGAACCGGGAAGAAGTCACCCTCATAGTTACGCTTGGTACACATTGCCTCTTTTAACTTTAGGTCATAATATGGAGCTAAAGTGATAGGCCATTGATGTAATATGGTATTAACATAGTTTAGTTCTTTTTCCAGCCATTGATATAGCTGCAGTACTGAGGAAGTTTTTGAGGCAGCTGAATCAGAGGCAGTCTTAACTGATTGTTCATTTTCTTCCTTTTTTAGCTGTTCTAAAAAACGCTTTGAGTTATTCCATGCCAGAAGAACCATGGCTTGAAGTTTAACTGTGTTAACAGTCCTGGTAAAATGAGTCTCTAAAGGAGGTTTTTGACTCTGTCCATATCTTATAGGTTGGGGTAATGTATGGCTACAATTTATAAAGGTGGAAATAGTTTTTGCCTGGTCATCATTAGACCTTATACTGGTGAGTCCTGAACAGGCTAAAAGATAGTGTACGGCAGACTCAAAATGTCCACTTTCTTGCCAAAGAATGGCTACCCGCATAAAGATATACATCTGTTCTTCAATGTTAAGAGTTAATGTATTTTCAAGTATTTTACCAACCTCTCCTTTCAGGATTTGAATCATCCTATCCCGTTTTTCTCCAACTGTGCATCTGATATTCAGGGCGTGGGTATTTTCCAGCTGGTTCAGCTGGGTGTGAACCTCATGCGATGTTTGACTGTCAATGGGGAGTGCAGGTTGCTGACTCAGGAAATGCATAGTAGGAGTTAACTGTCCTTGGGCACTTTCTAGGTGAGGCCTGGGCCATTGTGGTGAGGGATAGGGCCATTGTGGTGAGGGATAGGGATATTGGAGCTGTCCTGAATACCAGGGTGGCTGCTGTTGTTGTACCACTCTTGGTTGAACAGAAGCTCCCGGTAAAGCGGTAATCAGCCTTTCTTGGGTAACAGGCCAGGGAGCCCCCCCAGTAACAGGAGGTATGTACAAGTCTGGAATAGTATTTGGCCCATATGGGGAAAATGGTCTGTACTCCATAAAATTACCTTTATTATCTACCAAGAGAGTTATGCTCTTTTACCATGGAAATGCCTTCCATATTTTCATTTTTAGGGGTGGGCATTTCCCGTTCATGGCAGTTGGACCCAAAAAAAGAATAATTATTCCCAGTCAGGAACAGGAAAATCAGTAACTCTGTCCACGGCGTTACAGGTTTGAGATATGGCAGCTGAATGACCTCATCAGCTATGTGAATTCTTCAGCTATGGCGTGTTGTAACTAAAAGAGTCAGGCTAGGTAACAGGCTGCAGGGGGAAGAGGAGAGTTTAGCTGGATTCATGACTTGATTGGCTTTTTAGTGTTGGAGGTATTCAGCTCTATAGTTGAATTGTATACGCTTTGCTTCATCCAGCTTTGAGTTAAAGAAGGGTGATAGATTGACAAAATAATTAGCATTAACAGTATTAATACTAGCTAGCACTTTACCTAGCAGCCCATAGAAATGTTCTGGTTTAAATTTTGAGGTTGCTGGATCAAGTGCTGTTTTTGTTTCTACTTTGTCTGATGATTTATTTTCCTTGCTCTCTTGCGCTTTTAAAAAAAGCTTTCCGTTATTCCAGGCCAGAAGGATCATTGCGTGAAATTTAATTGTATTGATTTCCTGTATGAAATGGTCTTTTACAATGATCGGTTGATTATACAGAGGTTCGCCTGGCAGAAGCAGAGTGGTATGTTTCTGGATAAACTTTGAGATATCTTGAAACTGTTTATTATCAGCATTATTGTGCATGCCTGAACAGGCCAGCAGGTAGTATCTGGCAGGTTCAAACCATTCACTTTCCTGCCAGAGTATGGCAACTCGCATAAGAATAGTCATCTGCTCTTTAATATCCAGAGATTTTGCTTCTGCAACGATTGTTTTGACCTTACTTTTGAGGCCATCAACAAACTCACTCCGCCTTTTTCCAACACTGCACTTGATATCCTGGACAAGGGTGCGTACCAGCCTGTCTAACTTCTCATGTATCTCTTGCACTTTGAGGTCAGCAGGTGATGCCAGTAATGATTGTTGTGGTACCGGAGGGAACTCTCCTGGAGGTAACATCCTTTGAGGCGGCTGCCTGGCAGAAGGCATTCCCAGAGCTGCTGGTGGGCAAGCAGCGGGAGGCTGACCAAGTGGCCCCGTATATCTTCCTGAAGGAGCAGAGCTATAGAATTTCACTGAGTCTGGCGGAACGACTGAATCGGATGACTTCTGTTGTGGGGATAATGCGATTCTAGGTTGAGCTGGATATGATTGTGTCATTCTATAGCGAATTTCGGTTCCCGGAGCAAGGGCAAAACCACTCGCGGAAAAAGTGTTTTGCCTCGGTTGAGTAATGTTTACCGGGCTGTATGGGATACCGTGAGGAGAAGAACTGCCAGCCGCAGGTATGGTACTAGCCAGATCAGTCTGAATGTGTAGAGACTTCTGAGAGGAGAGAAGTGGCTTTTGATCCATGAAACACCCTTTATCCAATGCAAGAGAACTATGCACTTATGACCAGCCGGCAGAATTATAATTTCCAAAAAATGACAGGAAAGTCAGTGATCTTGTCAGTCGTGCTACAAGCAGCCATCGGGGGGACAGGCCCTATGGATGCATGTGCCCAGTGAGTAAAGTGAAGTTATGGCAGGTAAATGACTTTATCTGCCATAACAGTATCAGGCCTGCAGCATTAAGCCCGCAGGAGCAGGTTATTCAGAAACAACACCAGCCCCTCTGACCAGGTCACAATCATCAAAACAGCCAGAAGTGCCAGAACCATTGGCATAACTTCCCGGACAAAGTCAGAAAGTCTGACCTTCAGAATCGAGCAGACAGTAAACATCATCGAACCAAAGGGTGGTGTTACCCCGCCGATCATAATGTTTACGATGACCACGATGCCGAAGTGAACCGGATCAATACCTGCATTAAGCACTGCTGGCAGTAACAGAGGTGTTAGCAAAATCATCGCTGCACCACCCTCGATAAACATGCCTACGATTAACAGCAGCAGGTTGATCAGCAGAAGCAGAACCATCGGGTCACTGGTCAAGGCCACCAGTGCAGAAGCCACATTCTGGGGGATCTGCTCCAAGGTCATGTAGTAACCGAATACCATGGCACCGACAATAATAAACATCACGCTGGCGGTTCCCTGGATGGTCTCCTGCAGAATCAGTTTAAAGTGCTTTGGTTTCAGCTCCCTATAGACAAACAGGCCGATAATGGCACAGAGCAGAACGGCAATGGCACCGGCTTCTGTTGGGGTAAACAGACCAAAGCGCATGCCAAGAATCACACCAAAGGGAATCAGCAGTGCGGGCATGGCTTTGGCAAAGTAATGCCAGCGTTCACTGACTGAAGCCGCTTCATCACGGGATACTGGATAGTTCCGTTTTCTGGAAATAATGGCGACGGTTATCATCAGTGCTGCCATCATCAACAGTGCTGGGACATAGCCGCTGATAAACATGGAATGCACGGAAACATTCGCCAGCAGGGCATAGATAATCAGGTTGATGCCTGGAGGAATCACCGGCCCGATACTGGATGATGCTGCAGTAATGGCTGCACTGAAGGGCAGGTCATAACCGCGCTTGGTCATTTCTGGAACCAGGATTTTTGCCTGCATGGCGGCATCGGCATTGGCAGAACCGGAGATACCACCCATCAGGGTACTGAGAGCAACATTTACCTGGGCCAGACCGCCACGGCGGTGGCCAATCAATGCTTCTGCAAATCGCAGCAGGCTGCCACTGATGCCGGAATAGTTCATAACCGATCCCACCATAATAAAGAACGGGATCGCCAGCAGAGGGAAAGATTCACAGGAGTTGATAAAGCGCTGAATCACCAGACTGACAGGAATACTGGTATTCAGAAAAATAAAGTAATAAACAGCTGACGCCATCAGTGAGAATGCAACCGGAACATTCAGCAGAAACAGGGTAAACAGAATGCCTATGGGGATATAACTTTCCATGGTACAGCCTTATTTCTCCACAGGGTTCTGATTGTTGCGCAGATATTGAACCTCCTGCACAAGAAAGCGAATGGTGTGGATGGTCATCAGGGCAAAACTGAGAACCAGCACAGAGTTGATATAGAAATAGGAAATGCCCATCACAGGGGTGAACTTGGTGGACAGCATCAGGTAATCAACACTGAGCCAGAGGATGGTTAAGTTCAGCCCCAGCAGAAAGGTGTAAAGAACAACCTGATAACGATCGCGCCAATGCCTGGGCAGCTGGGCAATCACAACATCAACGCCAAGGTGCAGTTTGTTCTTGTAGCAGGAGCTGCCGCCGAGATAGACCGACCAGATAAAGCAGATAACAGACAGCTCTTCGGTCCAGGGAATGACAAATCCAAAACCATATCGCAGTATGACATTAAGAATCACGATCAGTACCGTGATGGATATCGCGATACTGGCAAAGATCTCTTCAAAATAACGGAGAATTAAAGGCATGTGACGGCTCAAAACCGAGTCTAAAAAGTTGGGTCCAAAAAGCTGGGTCTAAAAAACGGGCCACCAACTGGCAGCCCGCACAAAGGAGCCTGTCGGACTTAACGCTAACCTACTGCGAAAAAGCCGGATTTGGCCAGTTTTTAGAACCACTTTCGTCAAATAGAACCACTATTCTCCTCAAGTGCTTCTAAAAACTGGCTCAAACCGGACTTTTTCTCGCTACGGTCGGTTAAGTCCGACAGGCTCCTGGAAGCTGTACTTATTTGGTTTCGCGAATCCTCTTCAGTTCGGCCATGATCTGAGAGTGGATATCCTTACTCCAGGTTGGGAACTGGCTGTAGACTTCGGCGGTCATTTCATTGAACTGATCCAGGTTGACTTCGTTGAAAGTCACGCCTTCGGCGATGAGCTTGTCGGTGTACTCTTTTTCCAGACGCTTGAGAGCTTCATTGTTGGAAACAGCACCTTTCTCAATCTCATTCATTACGATGGTCTGCTGCTCAGGTGTCATCTTGTCCCACAGAACCGGGGAGATGTAGATGCCAACGGAACCCAGGAAGTGTTTGGTCAGAGACATGTTCTTGGCCACTTCATAGATCTTGGTACCGTACATGGTCAGAATAGAACCTTCCAGACCGTCAACCACACCCTGCTGCACGCCGGCATAGGTTTCAGGGAATGGCAGAGCCGCAGGAGCAGCGCCCATGGCAGACAGAGTGCTGATAAACATCTGGCTCTTCGGCACGCGGATACGCATGCCCGCCATATTTTCAGCGTCGACAATCTCCTTGTTGGTGATCATGTTGCGGAAGCCGAACATATAATCAGCGTTCAGAACCTTCACACCTTTCTCTTCAGCTCTCTGCTTGAGCTCTTTAACCATATCGGTATGCATCATCTCGACGTATTCGTCGTAGCTGCTGTAGAGCATGGGGCCGGCCAGGGCAGCAAAATCAGGCACGTAGTCACCCAGATAGGTCAGGTCTTCTACGGCGATCCAGTTGGCACCGTTAACAACCTGCTCCAGGTTGTCCTTATAGACAGGCAGCTGACCGCTGGGGAATACGGTGATATTGATGCCACCATCGGTGCGCTCACGGATACTGTCAGTTACTTTAACCAGTTCCTTGGTCAGCAGCTCATTGGGCGTGAAAACCAGGCTGAGGTTGATGTCGATGGGTTCAACTGCAGCGGAGGCGGCTTCTGCAGCAGGCTCTTTATTGTCTGCGCAACCTGTCAGCAGTACAGCGGTGGCCAATACTGTGCCGATCAGTTTTTTCATCGTTCGTCCCTTTTTTCTTATCTGTGTGAAAGCAACCAGAATCTGACACCCTGAGTGGATGCCAGCAAGGGCACTATGATGCAAATTTTTTATGTTGGCATAAGCCACATCTTAGAGCCTGTTCATAATCTTTCGCTCTCTGCGAAAGATTATGAACAGGCTCTTAGCGAGAGATGGATTCTGTACAGGCGATGAGCAATAGGTCACTGTCAGGTTAATTAACTCTTTTTTCCTTTTTTATGTTTGGGCTTCCTTCCAGTGGTATCTTTTGGTACAACCAATTCTCCATGGGTACCTATGAGGTCTTTTGGAATAAGACCTAAGATTTGATAGTAGTGAGAAGAATCACCTTTGATCAAAAGCCTGACACCACACCTGTCATGAATTTTACGATAATTATCAATATTCAGGTTTATAAAATACAGGACATCTTTGTTGGATAATGCTTGTATACTCGCCTTAAAGGTATTACCCGTCTGTAAAATTACCCGTGGCTCTTTAGCTTCCAGAATGCTGAGCAGTACTGTGAGTGTTGGTTGTGCCATAAGGTAAATTGTAGAGCATGGATTGACTGTAGGTAAACGCTTGGCATTGTACCTGGTAACAGTTACCCCAGGAAAACAGTCCTCTTTGTTAGGAGGATCAATATCTGTACTTTCCCACTCTCCTTTATAACCTGCCGCCTTTATTACTGCTGAAAGAAGTCCTTTTCCGGCACACACTTCCTTGAATTTATAATGCGGACTGAGCGAGTCAAGGATACGGGTAAGGCTTAGACCAAATTTTAAACTGAAAACTTCATATATTTTGTGCTTGTTTAGAACCAGATTCGCGCTATTAACGGTTGTAATAAAATTATCCTGGCCTTCATAGGTGAAATATTCTGAAGTTTCACTGGCGAAAATTATCTTAAGGGAAAGTTTTGATGCTATATCATCATGGGTAACGACTTCGTCTGGTATTTTTAAGCCGGTAAGGGCTAACACATTGTCTAGCAGTCTTTTTATAGTGTCTTTTTTATCTCCACCAATGGTTTTAAGAAGTTCTATGGTTTTTTTAAGAAATTCGCTTTTAGCGTTTTCAGGTGAAAGGTGTTCTAATTGTGTTTTTATGTTGTCAAAAGCGGCTTCAGGCATCTGACCACCTGGAAGAAAAGACTGGGCTACTTGAATGGGGGAAAGGCTGATAATATATTTGCAGGAAAGTAGCGTGTTCATGTTTTCCTGTGTAACAATATCTCCGTCTACTATATCTACATTATCTTTAATAATCTTGATATCCCTTCTGTTTAGGGGGATACTGGTCATTATGTACAATGGAGAAGCTGGATACTTTGGCAGTGTAATAGTATTAGGTATCATTGTTGGTGGCAGATTCAGACTTTGAATTTGTGAAGCTGAGACCTGTTGAGCCCCTGTCGATTGAGCTTTTTGCATGATGAATGTTTCCTGAATAACGAATAATTGAATTACATGCATAGACACAGCATTTTGAAAATAATTTAAGAAAGGTTAGAAAGTTGTCAGCCAGCCTTGACAGTTTGTCTGGCTTGCTGACAACAGTCCAGCCAGTAGCCTGACCGAGAATTAACATAAGCAT
The DNA here is from genome assembly GCA_965243775.1 of Sansalvadorimonas sp. Classification (GTDB taxonomy): domain Bacteria; phylum Pseudomonadota; class Gammaproteobacteria; order Pseudomonadales; family Endozoicomonadaceae; genus Sansalvadorimonas. The sequence goes on along the minus strand of CBDEWF010000143.1, from coordinate 234,235 downwards.
TCGGTGAATCCATTGCTGTGGCGTGCACCTTGCTGAAATAACATGGTGATTAGTTTATCGAATCACTAATAGAACATTTTAGAGGGGTTGATATCGTATCTTTGTAAGTGATTAATTAATTATTGATAAACCCCCGGCTATGCCGGGGGGACTCGCACAGGTTCTACCTTTACAGCGGTACCTACCTTGATGTTTCCGCCAAGAAACATTGAGGTGTACCTATGCCAGACTACAAGAGTCTGAGTCATACTCGTTGGGATTGTAAGTATCATATTGTCTTTATCCCGAAGAAAAGGAAGAAGGTGATTTATGGAAACTTGAGGAAATTTCTTGGAGAGATATTTCACGAGTTAGCCAAAAGGAAGGACTGTAAAATCCTGGAAGGACACTTGATGCGAGATCATGTCCATATTTGTATCAGTATCCCACCAAAGTATTCGGTATCTAATGTTGTGGGTTACATCAAAGGAAAAGCTGCGATTCACATTGCCAAGAATTTCAAAGGAAGACAAAGGAATTTTACAGGGGAGCACTTCTGGGCAAGAGGATATTTTGTTTCTACGGTCGGGCTTGATGAAGATGTAGTGAGAGCATACATCCGAGATCAAGAGAAAGTAGAAGAGCATCGTGAGCAGATGAAGCTGGACTGGTAATCGCGCCCATGGGCGCAACAATAGCCCTTTGAGGGCGTCCCCTAAATAAGCCTCCGGCTCTGCCGGAGGTCATTTAACTTAAGGAAATAAATTTATGATAAAAATAAGATTTTTATGTTAAATCCGGGGAGTGAGTGTGAACTGTTTCCTCGATTGCCAGGTTTAACTTCGACATCAAGAATCAATTTCAGGTTTATCATCATATAAGAATGATATGTGTGACAAGGCCTCCCTTTTTTCTTGGGATTGTAGCCTTTAACCGCGCCTTCCTGGTGGCCGTAAAGTGGCTTCACTGTGACATCAACATCCATGATCCACGGGAACCGTAACAACGGCTCGTAATTGTTGCAGATGATGTTGAAGCCAGGCGATACCTTCCTTTTCATCAATACGTTTCATGGCTCTGCGAGCAGAATCATCGCTGGCAACTTTTTTCATACCAAACAATCGAGAATTTACGCCATCGCCAATTAACGTTGTCATATGGGAGTAACGATTGTGCCCTGAAAGAATTGAAAGCAAGAATGATCCGAGAACATCCGTTGTTTGGGTCATGTATGAAATGCGTTGATGCCCGTCATTCCTGCGAAAGCAGGAATCTCAAGCTGGTAGACTCCTGCTTTCGCAGGAGTGACGAGGTTGTAAAGGGTCATCAACGCATTTGACTCATTACCGTTGTTTGCGGTGCATTATTACTTGAATCGGAAAGAGGACAATCATCTACCCAAGGTTTAAACCGATGGCCCGTTTTCAAAAACTGGATGAAGAAAGGCAGCTGTCCCATGGGCGTAACGGAGGCTCCCGGTTCCCATTCCACATGGACTTTTCCTTCAAATGTATCAATCTCCTGCGTTAGATGTTCCGTCTGAGAAGGAGGCAGCTGTTCACCTTTTGGGTGAGTGCCTTTTGGAGGAAAAACCATTATGAAAGCCTCTATTCACCAAGATCCCAAGCCTAGACGACGATTAAACTGAGGAAATTAGGTTCAAGTGGTTGGGCGGAACTTGCCTTTAGTTATGAAATTTCCGGGTTAGGAATAACGCCAAGTTGTGGGGTGACGAAGGCGTCCCCACCAACGGGTTGATGGTGTTGTCAAAAATGGTAAAGCTGCAACTTACCTACAGATATAACGGCAACCAGCCTGGCACTCACTAGCGCATCTCAATGACTATGAATGGTTCCGGTGTGCGTGACATTGGCCGCGTACACTGTGACGGCAGCAAATTGGCCTGAAAATCCGCTTTTGTTCGTTAAATAGAACCACTATTCGCTTCACAAAACCGAATTTTCAGCCTCAATTTTTCGCGCGCCTCGCTACGGCGCTATTCTCGGTCCCTGGATACTCAACCCCTGCTTCCAGAAGGCGATCTCCATACGGACGGCATCACCAAAGATCTTTTTGATTCGGCTGGCGGCAGCACTCTCTTTTGGAATATCCCGCATTGTGGCATCCAGTTGAGCTGCGCAGTTATTGCCAGCCTCTTGCATCTCATCGCTGCCGTATATGTCAATCCATTCACGATAGGGGTTGCCCTCGAATACCGTATCCGATTTATTGGCAAGCCACTGTCCAATATCTGCATAACCTATAGTACAGGGAGCCATGGCAGCATAAAGCTCTGCCAGTGAACCTGACTGGCCTGTATCCAGAACCAGACGGGTATAGGCGATCGTTCCTGTCGCTTCCGGAATAGCCATCATGTCGGCTTCCGTCAGGCCCCACTTTTTGCAGAAATCGATATGAAGCCTGATCTCTGAATCCAGTAGGACCCGCAGGGAGTCAAGCGGGTAACACATATCGGTAAAGTTATCGCACTTGTAGATAGCCAGCGCGTAAGCACGGGCAAAGTGTGTCAGGTAAAGATAATCCTGCTGCAGATAGTGTCGAAATGTCGCTTCAGGCAAAGTTCCGTTACCCAGCTTCTGTACAAAACGGTGGCGGGTATAGGTATTCCAGTCACTCTGGCAACTGGCGATTAAGTCAGACGTTTTCAACATGATGCTTATTCTCGGTCAGGCTCTTGGCAAAGGCTTCCAAAGAGCATGGAAATGATGGACCGGGCCATGACCTTGACCAATATCCAGCTCATCCGCATGGGCAATCGCTGAAGCAATATAGTTTTTACCCTTGCGGACTGCATCATGCAGTGCTTCACCACGGGCCAGAAGAGCTGTAATGGCGGAAGACAATGTGCAGCCTGTACCGTGGGTATTTTTTGTTGGCACACGTTTGGAAATCAGGCGGTGCAGGGTCTGGCCATCGTGGAACAGGTCAACACTTTCGTCACCACCCAGGTGACCACCTTTAACAAGAACGGAGCGGCTGCCCAGTTCCAGCAGTGGTTCTACCATGGCTTCCATATCTTCAACCGTCTCGGGTACTTCACGATTGAGAAGTACAGCAGCTTCCGGCAGGTTGGGGGTAATGACAGTCGCCTTTGGAATCAAGTGCTCTTTCAGGATTTTGATCGCATCATCCTCTAACAGCTTATCGCCGCTGGTGGCAACCATCACCGGGTCAACAACAAGCAGTTCAACGCCATATTTTTCAAGATTATCTGCAACAGCTCGAATCACGGAGGCCTGGCTCAGCATACCTATTTTGACAGCTTTAACGGCGATATCAGAGAACACCGAATCCATCTGTGCAGCAATAAACTCAGGGGTAACATCAAAGATGCCCTGAACACCTATAGTATTCTGGGCGGTCAGTGCAGTAATGACAGAGCAGCCATAGGCACCGAGGGCGGAGAAAGCTTTCAGGTCTGCCTGGATTCCTGCACCACCGCCGCTGTCAGAACCGGCGATAGTGAGGGCAATAGGGGTATGGTTCATCTTGTACTGCAATGCCAGTCTATTGGAAGAAGAGACGATTCTATGGCTGAAGTCAGGTTGAGTACAGGGGAGTGGTTTTTGTCTACAAGAAAGGGGGAAGTGAAATAAGTACGCATGCGAACCATTTGGCCTGCAAATAAACTTGAGACGCATGAAAAAACAGACCCCGCTTTTGCGAGGTCTGTAAATTCATTTTTTCTTATTATTGGTTTTATTCTTATCTGGCTGTACTTCTCTTTTTTTACTTCTTCTCAATGCTATCTAACGCAAATTTTGGGCTTGTTTTTTCTTCTTGTTGTTCTTCTTGTTCTTACCCCGAGCTGACTCTCTTCGCGGAGCCTTGGCCTGCTCTGACATAGATATTGCAGGTGGTGTGCCAAAAGTAGTAAACCCTTACATCTCTAAGGGTGAACGCGTATTTGAGGGTTGGAGTGCCGGGTGGATACCGCCAAAAGTGTTACCAAAAGGGTGTTACCTGTTACCTAAAAAGGTAACAGGTAACATTTTGGAGAATGGAAGGAATCAACTACAACCCTGCACTTTGCATGGCGGTAAAGGATTTATCAGCAGCCTGCAGAGTCTCAATAATCACATCTTCTGTATGGGCTGCCGAGAGGAACATGTTATGCCATGGGTGGAAGTAAACCCCGTTGTTCAGCATTTCAGTACAGAAATAGTTGCCTTTCTTGCGGGTGGCATCCTTGGTAAACAGCAGCATGGGAATGGCGGCCGGGCCGGTCTGTTTCAGCTCATAACCATGTTTCTCAGCCAGTTCATTCAGCCCCTGTCGCAGAATCTGGCCGTTGTGCTCTAAAAGTTCTGGCAGATTCAGTCGCTGTAACTCCTTGATAGTTGCAATGGCTGCAGCCATGGGAGAGGCAGCGAACCAGTAGGAACCTGTGCTGTAAATCTGGGTAGCTGCTGTCTTGAACCTGTCATTACCCAGAACAAAAGAGATGGGGTGCCCATTGGCTATCGCTTTACACCAGGCACTCAGGTCAGGCTGCACGCTTACCAGACTGGCCCAGGAAATATCCAGAGAGATACGGAAACCGGCACGCACTTCATCCAGAATCAGTGCCGCTCCGGTGTCATCACAGACCTTGCGCACATGCTGGGCAAACTCACGGGTTGGCAGCTCTTGATCCATGCAGACATCATGGCGGAAGGCTGAAACAATCACTCCGGCCAGATCATCACCTGCCTGCTCAACAGCCTTATCAAAACTGGCGATATCGTTGTATTTGTAATAGATCATATGGGCGCGATCTTCCGGGGTCACACCGGCAGGAATCGGTGTACACCAGGGATCAGCTCCGTGATAGGCAATCTTGGCGGCCAGAACTTTTTTCTTCTTGGTCGCCGCCCGGGCAGTGGTTACGCAGGTGGTCGTAGCATCTGTACCGTTTTTGGCAAAGAAGGCCCAGTCTGCGTGGGTCACGGTATTCACAAGAAGTTCTGCCAGCTCAACCATCGTTGGAGAAGGTCCGGTCATGCAGTCGCATTCAGCCCGCTGTTTATTAACCGCCTCTTCAACAAGAGGGTGGTTATAGCCCAGCATATTCGTGCCATAACCGGACAGGTAATCGATATACTCTTTACCCGTGACACCCCAAAGGCGGCAGCCTTCAGCTTTCTGAAAAAACTGGGGAACCCCCGGATTCATCATTGTCACATTCTGGTGACCGTAAACCCCGTTGGGAATTACGGCCTTGGCACGGGCCAGGAGTTCATCGGCGTTATGGGTTGGCAACCTTGCTGTCATTATTCTTCTCCTGTTTACCATAGAAATGCCCTGCACATTTTCATTTTTAGGGGAGGCATTTCCTGCTCATGGCTGTTTATAATTGAAAGCGTGCTGATTACTGTCCATAAGATGAAAAACGTTTTCTAGCATCTTCTACCTGGGCATCGGTAAGCAGTCTGGCCCCTCCAACAGCCTCTGCTCCCCAGTAGATATGGGCCTGCTCCTCAACCTCTTCTGCTATCCACATGGCTTTATCCAGAGAACCGGCGGCAACTATCTGACCATGGTTCTCCATCAGGCAGGCATGGCTGTCAGCAATGGTTTCACAGACAGATTTCGCCAGCTCTTGTGATCCAAAAGTGGCATAGGGTGCGCAGGGCACAAAAGGCCTGCCTGTTACCTGCACCATGTAGTGGAAAGGAGGAATCGGTTTATGGGCGCAGGCCAACATGGTGGCGTAGGGGGAGTGGCAGTGAACCACTGCGTTGATACTTCTCCTGTGTTGGTACAGGGCAAGATGCATCTGCCACTCGCTGGAAGGAGCCCGGGGGCCACTGACCTTGTTGCCCTCGGCATCCAGCTCGGTGATCATGGCTTTGGTCAGGTATTGAGGGTGTATTCCGCTGGGAGTAATCAGCATGCCGTCGCCAAAACGCATGGATATATTACCGGCCGTTCCCCTGTTCAGGCCACTTTTCGACAGTTGCTGCATAGCTTTCACAATAGCTTTGCAGCGTCGGATTTTCCGGGCCTCTTTTTTTTCCTGTTCAGTGGTTGCAGCCATTACACTCTCGCTTGTTCATTTTTTTATCCACAGGATATTTAATGCTCATAGAGCACATAGCACCTATAGGGCATTTAACCCTCTCATGCTGTTTCTATGCTCAAGCTGTTTCTATGCTCATGGCTGTTTCTGTGGACAGGTACTGACGTGCTCAAGAACCTGTTCATAACTTTGCAGCTTTCCTAAAGTGCCAAGGCCTTGGGCCACCAGGCTGGCCACTGCACAGCCGAAACGACAGGCTTCACGAATATCCATACCTCTGCTCAGACCAGTGGCAAAGCCTGCGCAGAAGGAGTCACCGCAACTGGTCGTGTCTTCTGCTTTGACCTCAAAGACAGGTACTAGCTCACGGGTATCTGGAGTGGCGATATAAACACCCTTGCTACCCCACTTGATCAGGCAGTTTTTGGCACCCATTTCCATCAGGACATCAGCAGCGGCTTCAGGGGTTTCTGTACCGGTCAATGCAAGGGCTTCTTCCATGCTGGGCAGGAAATAATCAATAAAGGGCAGGATATTTTTCAGTTCTTTGACAATGGTTTTGTCAGCCAGGATCAGATCACAGGTGGTCACTGCACCAGCTTCCCTGGCCTTGGCCAGGAAATCCCGGCTGGCTGCCCCTTTGAGCATAGCACTGCCCACGGCTGCCCAGTGCAGGTGTTTCACATCCTCCAGCTTGCTAAAGCACTCTTCATTTAGCTGGGTAAATACAGACGCTCCCAGAGCATGGAAATTGGGACGCTGACCGTTTTTGTCGATGGTAAGAATGGTCTGTGAAGTCGGGAACTTATCATGCTGATCAACCAGGGTTGTATCAACACCAAAAGCTTCCAGTTCTTCGGTTACAAAACGTCCCTGGCGGTCTTTCCCGACAGAGCTGATAAGGGCTGATTTCATTCCCAGGGTTGCGGCGACCATGGCAGCACCAGCTGCTGTACCGGCGGGAATGACTTCGATCTGTTTGATTATGGTGGTGGCATTGGTTTGAGGAATCTGCTCGATATTTCGGCCAAGAATATCAAGGGTCGTCAGACCTACTGCCAGGTAATCACAGTTTTTCATTTGTTATTATTGCTCCGTACATGCAATTGAAGTCAGTCGGAATTCACTCAACTGTCTCCAGCTGACGATGAAACAGTTTTGATGCATATCAATCGGATAGGAATTAAATAATTTTTTATAGATGAAGTGCTAACCTGATTTTATTTTAAAAACAACAAACTTTGTGAAGTCTGTCTCTTAAAAAAATAATCACATGGTTTTTCAAGGCATTATGTGAAAAGTATTCATGATGTCAGGGTGTAAAAATGATTCAGATCAAGTTTTGGCTAATCAAATTTCCCTATCTTGATTGCGTACAACCAAAATAAATTTAAAACCAAATAACGATGAAACTAAAACTGCTTTTAAAAAGCAGTTGTTGAAACAATAACAACGAGGTACTCACTATGTCTGACGTTAACGCAATCATGGCAACCATGCGTGAAAAGTTTGATGCAGAAGCTGCAGCAGATGTTAATGCGGTTCTGCAATTCAATCTGGAAGAAGGTGACCAGTTTTATGCCGTTATCAAGGGGGCAGATATTGAAGTGGTTGCCGGTACCCAGGAAGATCCAACTGTGACCCTGATGGTAGAAGGCGATACCCTCAACGACATCCTGGAAGGGGAAGCTGATGGTATGACCTGCTTTATGACCGGTCAGCTCCAGGTTGAAGGAGATATGATGCTGGCGGGACAGATTACCGAGCTGTTCCCGGCCTGATAGCTCAATTTAATATTGTCGGATGACACTGCTGTCCATGGATATTGCGGGCGGAGTGAACATTTTGTTCGCAATAGTTGAAAAAGGAATACGTATCGAGCAGGGGATGCTCTCAGTTCCGACTGGATTCAAATAATAAGAACAGATGAATAAAACAAAAGGTTCTTTATTCCAGTGCAGAAGCCAACTGCAATAAGTTGCAGGATATATGCAAGGACAAGAGATGTTAAGAACAACAAAGCTCGCCACTGCCATCGCTGCTGTTTCCTTAAGTCTGTATGGACAGGTTGTTGCTGACAGCCAGGCTGCCACTGGCGTTTTTGATAAAGCCTTTAACCAGACCACATGGGATAAGTTTGCTGAAGACTCTTCTTTTGATTTTCGGGTGAGGATGTCGCATTTTGATTTGTCACCCAACAGGGGAACAATTACTAAAAGTTATAGCAAGCCTCAGTTTGTTGAAATTGCTAGTGCTATGAGAGTTGCGGATCCTTCCACCCTATCAACATTGCTGTCTGGGGCTTTAACTGCAGATCAAATTAAGGGTATGAGTGACACCGCGCTGAGAACTTTCATTAATGACAATATTTCGGATGCAGCAGTTGGAGCCATTAATCAAGGCTTGAGCTCAAGTCTTACAGATGAAGTGAAAAATGATGGGGACGTCCGCGAAACTGGCTTCGGTCTCTGGACCCATTTCCGTTCCGGCTATCTCTACGATGTTATTGGTTTTGATCTCGGTACCAATGGCGGCAGAGTTGTAGCCAGCCCTGGTACCGGGAGCAAACTGGCTCCCCATGATGGTCGCCAGAATATGAGCCGCCTTTCCATTGCCAACGTGAAACTGCGTTTTGGTGATGAGGACAGACATATTGGTCTGCGTCATGGCAGGATGCAGCTGGATTTACCCCACTTTATGCGTGATCCCCATGAGTGGCTGATGGATTACCAGTATAAGGGCACCATGGTCAGTGGTAAGTGGGATAGCCTGGAAGTTTATGGACTGGATCTGAAGGGCTATTCCGAGACTAACCAGGAAGACTTTATTGATATTGATGATGTCTCCTATTTCCAAAAGGCTGACTTTAACAGCACCTACTCCCTGGGGGCGGACTACAAGTCTGACTATGGCAACCTGAAGGCGGAAACCACCTGGTCAGATAACTATATGCGTACCAATATCCTGCAGGTAGAAACTGGTCTGCCCTTGTCCATGCTGGGTATGGATGTGCCAGAAGGCAGGGATCAGGACTATATGCTGGTGCTGCTGGGCAGCCACAGCTGGCAGAAGGCCGAAGGTGATTTTGAGAACAAGTTTGGGATGGCCCTGCCAGACCATAAATCCACTGCTACAGATATCGTGCTGGGCCTTCAGTATGATGCTCTGTTTGTGGGAGTTGGTGCCCTGAAGGTGGGTAATGACGGCTTCTATAACGCCGGGGTTGGTCGCTGGGGGGGCGGTATGATTGACCTGCTCTCAGACGAGACCCTGATCAACGAGTGGGATAACGCCAACCAGACCACTTACTCCCTGGCAATTGCTTACAACTGGAAGAATTTCGGGCTGGATGGCCTGAATACCAGCATGATTCATTCCCGCGCCAAAGACATCGATATGGATCAGGTTTTGGCGAATGGGGATGTCAGCTACTACCTGACAGGTAAGGACAGCTACGAAGAGACCATCTTTGAAGTGAAGTATGCCTGGACAGAAGGACCTCTTTCCGGGTTCACTGCCAGGATTGCTGGTGGCTATGAAACCAATCAGGCTGAGCTGGAAGGCTTTGGTATCTTCCTGACCTATGATGCCGTGCTGTTCTGACCAGGTATCAATACTGCGGTTTTACTCTGGAATACTGGGGCTCACCCGAGCCCCTTTTTGATTCTGCGTAAGCGATAATTCCTCCCCACATTAATTTCCATCAATTCCCTGTTTATGATCCTGATTTTTCATCAGGAACTCCCCAATGTCTTCAGAATCTCTGGAATTTCTCTGGCGCGACTGCCTTCAACAGTGACAGGAATCCAGCCTGACACAAACAGCATGGTGCCAGCAGAACAACCTGAACTCTCACCAGTTGTCTTACTGGAAACGGAAATTCCGTGACCAGTCCTCACGGGGTAAGCTGGTCCCTCTTTCCGTGACCCCAGAAACAAACAGGCTGACGACAGTGACTTTAACTTTACCTTCAGGTATCCATCTGAAAGTTCAGACTGACAACAACCTGGCAGAAAATGCGATCCGGCCTTTTGTAATGGGGCGCAAGGCATGGCTGTTCAGCAACAGCCAGAAAGGGGCCGATGCCAGTGCCAATCTGTACAGCCTGATTGAAACCGCCAAAGCTTGTGGTGTGGAACCCTATGCTTACCTGAAAGAGGTTTTTACCCAGTTGCCTTCCGTGAAATCTGTTGAAGATATTGAGCAGTTGCTTCCCTGGAATGTTCAGAGCATAGAAATCAACCGGGTTTAAAATGGCCCCTGACTGTTCTGCTAACCTTTAAGGCTGGTTTGGTTCAGGGAAGCTGACTTGTTTTCTGGATTGTTAAAGCCAACATACTTTTGCCTTGTCCTGGTCATTGCCACAGTTCAACCTGCCAGTTCAGGTACAAATAAGCAGGAGAGCTGCACTCTCGTTTTACCCGCAGGCGAAGGGGAGACAGAGATTCTCTCAACAGGAGTCATACGCACTCACGCCTCAGCGGCCCACCCACTGGATGATACTTACTGTGTGCCTGTTTCAGGTGAAGGTTTCGAATGTCGGGGCATTGAAAGTGCATCCCGAATAAGGGTGCCACACCTGGATGATGACACCCTCAAATTGAGTGCTCCAGGATCAGCTTGCACAGCAACGTCCCGTTCAGGCACCCCGCCACCTGAAACAGATGAGGTGAACATTGAAAAAGAATCATGGGGTCCACTTAGGATGTCTCTCAATCCTGAGCTACTGGCCTGGAAAATTCATTGCCAGAGGGTGGTTGAAAAAGAATCATGGGGTCCACTTAGGATGTCTCTCAATCCTGAGCTACTGGCCTGGAAAATTCATTGCCAGAGGGTGGTTGAAAAAGAACCCTCTGTTACCACTTCCGTTGAAAGTTATCCAGGTTACGACAGTCCTCTCACTCTGGAAGTGGAAATAGTGACGCAAAGTGAACAAGCTGCAGTATTCAGGAAGAAGCGCAACACCACCTGTGGCTGCGACCTGTCCTTTGATTCGGTGAGCCTTCTTAACTCCCACCGCCGGGGCAGCACGGATGCGCGCTGCAAGGGCAAGCGCAACACCACCTGTGGCTGCGGCCTGTCCTTTGATTCGGTGAACCTTCTTACCTCCCACCGCCAGGGCAGCACGGATGCGCGTTGCAAGGGCAAGCAGAACACCACCTGTGGCTGCGGCCTGTCCTTTGATTCGGTGAACCTTCTTAACTCCCACCGCCAAGGCAGCACGGATGCGCGCTGCAAGGGCAAGCGCAACACCACCTGTGGCTGCGGCCTGTCCTTTGATTCGGTGAACCTTCTTGAATCCCACCGCCGGGGCAGCACGGATGCGCGCTGCAAGGGCAAGCGCAACACCACCTGTGGCTGCGGCCTGTCCTTTGATTCGGTGAACCTTCTTAAATCTCACCGCCAGGGCAGCACGGATGCGCGTTGCAAGGGCAAGCGGAACACCACCTGTGGCTGCGGCCTGTCCTTTGATTCGGCCAGCCTTCTTGAATCCCACCGCCAGGGCAGCACGGATGCGCGCTGCAAGGGCAAGCGCAACACCACCTGTGGCTGCGGCCTGTCCTTTGATTCGGTGAGCCTTCTTACCTCCCACCGCCTGGGCAGCACGGATGCACGTTGCAAGGGCAAGGGCAAGCAGAACACCACCTGTGGCTGCGGCCTGTCCTTTGATTCGGCGAGCCTTCTTAACTCCCACCGCCGGGGCAGCACGAATGCGCGCTGCAAGGGCAAGCTGAACACCACCTGTGGTGGCTGCGGCCTGTCCTTTGATTCGGTGAGCCTTCTTGAATCCCACCGCCTGAGCAGCACGGATGCACGCTGCAAGGGCAAGCGCAACACCACCTGTGGCTGCGGCCTGTCCTTTGATTCGGTGAGCCTTCTTGAATCCCACCGCCGGGGCAGCACGGATGCGCGTTGCAAGGGCAAGCTGAACACCACCTGTGGCTGCGGCCTGTCCTTTGATTCGGTGAGGCTTCTTGAATCCCACCGCCGGGGCAGCACGGATGCGCGCTGCAAGGGCAAGGGCAAGGGCAAGGGCAAGGGCAAGGGCAAGGGCAAGGGCAAGGGCAAGGGCAAGGGCAAGGGTAAGCGGAACAAAAGAGGGGGGGGGACATAAAAGACTGTATCTATTCCTACAAAAAGGTGATCACAATTTCTCTTTTCAGCTATAACAAATATTAATATACGAAGAGTGTCAAATATTTTTGTGGACATAGCGGTACTTGGAAGTACCGTCTGAGGTTCATATCAGAGTCAACTTAAGCACAATGGTTGCTGGTATAGTCAGCATCTCTGACTTATTGGTTAAATGCTAAGAGTATCAACATTCACCAAAGAGGGATTGCATCAGGATTACACCTGATCCAGCAAGACAACCAGATGGGTAGAAATTACCGCTTACGATTCTGCTCTTCATCCTGCTCTGCCTGATATAACGCCGTAAGATCTCTGCTTCGGTCTGGATGGTATTTCTCCAGCAGTGCGAACACCGTCGCTGTTGTCATCAGGTCGGCATCACCATCAATCTGCCAGGGAAGAAAGTGGGTCTGGAAGGCCACCAGAACATCACTGGTCTGATCATCCATCTTACCAGTTGCCTTGATGTTATAACCGTACTCCTGCAGGGCCAGCTGAATCAGAGTCAGTGAGGGTGGTTTGGCAGAAAAATCATGCCAGTACCGGGTTACCGTTTTATTGTCATACCAGGCACCAATTCCCTCTTTATAAAGGTGGTACCAGGGAAAGCGTGGCCCCGGGTCGAGTTTTCGTGATGGTGCGATATCAGAGTGTCCAACAATATTAGTGGGGGATATTTCTGGATACTGTTTCCGGATTTTCCTGATCAGGGTTATCAGCAGCTGAATCTGTTCCGGGTCATAATCCGGGTAGAAGCAGTAACGGTTTCCGTAATCCTGATCAGCCCGGAACTCTGGTTCGAATATCTCTTCTGGCTGCTGGTGGCAGTCGGGCACATTGACCAGTTCTATGCCAATAGAGAGATCGTTCAGGTTATCCTGCCCATCCCAGTGACTGACACCAGCATGCCAGGCCCGGAAGGATTCATCGACCAGCTGGAAGATTCTGAGCGGATTCTGATAGGTGTCATCATGATTTTCAGGAATCAGGTAGTGGGAGCTGACCCGGTGTTCATCAACCATGTAGTTCATGGATTTTTCAAAGTTGGCCGCAGTAAAGTGCAGTACCAAGTATCTGACCCGGTTATTGTAGTTCTGGCTGGGGGTGTACTGGATGGGCAGGGATGAACAGCCTGTAAGGAAAATAAACAGGATTACAGTGAATAGCTTTGTATTTGGTTTTCTATTTGGTTTTCTATTTATTGTTATGGATCGAAAGGGCTGCAAGTCCTTCTCCCTCAGAACTGTCTTTATTGAGTCTGTTTGAGCCATAGACTCTGCCCGTTCTATGGCTCAGGTATTAAACGCCGCTTAAGCACTCATGCCGTTTGAATCAGTCTCAACGCCAAACATATTGCGATAAGCAATGCCAATAGCCACATGGGTCATGGGAATGGTCCAGATAAGCCCTATCCCCAGTGGAATCAAGGCAATTATATTGAGTAGCCCCAGGATAAAGAACAGACCGGTAAAGCGGAACCATCTGTGGGTAATCGCTCTGCGAGAGGTTTCCATGGAACTCCAGATTCCCAAATTTTTCTCAACCATAAGCGGATAGGAGAGCATATAGGCCATCATCAGATAAATGCCGGGAATGATCAGCAACAGGAATCCAATCACCATAAAAATTGTCATCAGAATATACATAGCGATCATTGGCAGGGTCTTGTGGAAATACTGCAGGGGGGATTTGTAGGAGAGAGGCTGATCAACCGCCCGGCGAATTCCAATCATAGTCAGTCCGGCCCACATGGGCAGGCAGACAGCAGTCAAAGCAAGCTGCATAACCATTCCCACGGCTCCTCCTGCGCCACCGGCAGTTTCGTTCTCGGGGCCTATAAAGAAGAAAAGTACTGCAGATGCCAATATTAAAGCGATAGAAACAGCAAACACCACCAGATAACCAAGGTGAATAGCCAGCTTGGCACCTTTGGTTTTCTCCCAAGACTCCCTCAGAATTGCCCTGACTGAAAACAGGTAGTCGCCCGCTACTCCTTTCTCCAGCGAGCCCTGCGAAGGGTGGTGGTTATCAATAGTATCTGGAGTGGAATGGTTGACCGGAGAAGGTTCCATTGAGAGATTCCCTGTTCTGATTATTTTTCCCTGACTTAATATTTAGCAGACTAACAGGCTCCTAGCTGTTGCTGCAGAACTATATGTCAGATGTCGAGGGTATTCGTTGAGGCGTGACAAGTAGAGATATGAAAAAGAGGTAAAACTGCTGGATGGATTTCTTCTGGGAAGAGGGTAAAGCCCTTAAGGGCTTTACCCTCTGTTTGAGAAGGGGCTATTTTATACTGTCTTCCCTAGGGTGGGCACAGCCCAGGCAACGTACAAATGTAGCCTTGAAAGGATCATAAACCAGAGTGTTGGCCGCATCCTTGATGTTGCCTCCCAGGAGAGAGAAGGGGGAGCTTACAACAAATATCGCAGTACCAAGCACTGTTGTGGCCAGCATCAGTGGTCGGGCCAGCATCAGATCGCCCGTCATGGCAAAAATGCCGGGGTTTTCCTTGGGAGCCTCTGCTGCCAAGACCGGGCCGACAGACAGAGCCAAAGCCGTCGCTAAAGCAAGGGTGAGGGAACGAAGCCATTTGTATCCGGTATTCATCTTTTCTGCCTCCCGGCATTTTTTATATAACACCTTCAACAAATATATCAGCTCCTGCCGGGCCTGCATGGGAGCGCAGCCCTGCCTCCTAACCCGTAAAGCGTTAGGCGGAAGCTTTCAGCGCAATATCCGGCAGGGAAAGGGTTGACTTCACTTTAACTGACAGGCGTTCAACCAGAGTTGGCTTCAAGGTTCGAATAATCAAGGGCTGCTCAGGATTCTCAATCCTGTTGATAAGGGTTTCTGCGGCCAGTTGACCCAGTTGAGCCTTATGCTGGTTCATTGTCGTAAGGGGCGGAGAGGTAAAGGCAGCCAGCTCGATATTGTCGTAGCCAATGACAGAGATATCTTCAGGAACCTTCAGCCCACAGCTTTGGAAAGCACATATAGCACCCATGGCCATCAGGTCATTACCGGCGAATAGAGCCTCTGGTGTTTCTCCTGAAGACATAAGCTGTCTGGCAGCCTGGTAGCCGCTCTCAGCTGTCAGCTCTCCCTGGATAACCCAGTCGGGGTTGATTGTCAGGCCTGCCTGCTTCATGGCTTTGCAATAACCGGCATAACGACCGTTGCTGGGAGAGAGGTTCTGGGGACCGCTGATGCAGGCAATCTTGTGAAAGCCCTGATCTATAAGATAACGGGTCGCTTCAAAGCCTCCTGCTTCCGGATCTTCCATTATGGTATCGGCGCGGATATTGGAAGATTGGCAATCGAGAATCACCATCGGGCTTTCACTGTTGTCCTGCAGTACTTCAAAAAATGCCGGTTCACTGTGAGCGGTCATTATCAACAGGCCGTCAACCCGTTTCTTTTCCAGGTTTTTAATACTTGAGATTTTTTTATCTGTGCAGTCGCCAGAATTGCACAGAATCAGATGATAATCCCTTTCATTACAGGTTGCTTCTACACCGTGAATCACCTCTGCAAAAAACGGGTTGGTATTGGACGCGGTCAGCATACCTATGGTGCAGGTGCGGTTGGTTTTCAGGCTACGGGCAACAGAGCTTGGTTTATAGCCCAGTTCTGTGATTGCTGCGTGAACCCGGTTTGTAGCGCTCTCACTGACAAATCGAGTACCGTTCAATACATGGGAAACTGTGGAGATGGATACTTCGGCAAGCTTTGCCACATCTTTGATCGTTGCCATTCTTTCTCGACTACCTGCGGGCTTCTGGCCAGGCTGGCTTGTTTTTAACCAGCTCTGACCAGTGGGGACGATGTTGTTTGTTTCGCTTGTGGCGGTTTACTTGATCAGCTGCAGGGTCACAGGGGTGTAAGCTTCAACGGCTTCACCTTTCAGTACCTTGTCAGCGATATCAACACCTATGGAACCGATCATACCAGCCTGCTGGGCCACAGTAGCACCCAGCTCGCTCTTCTTGACCGCAGCAACTCCTTCGTCAGTACCATCAAAACCAACAACCAGCACGTCTTTGCCGGCAGCTTTAACAGCCTTGATCGCACCCAGAGCCATTTCGTCATTCTGGGCAAAAATCGCTTTTACATCCGGGTGAGCCTGAAGCAGGTTCTCAGTCACGTTCAGACCCTTGGTACGGTCAAAGTCAGCAGGCTGGCTGGCGGCCAGAGTCAGGCTGCTGGCCTTAACTGCCTGCATAAAGCCTTCACCTCGGTCACGGGCTGCAGATGTACCTGGAACACCTTCCAGCTGCAGTACAGAGCCCTTGTTACCCAGCTGGGCAACAATAAAGTCACCAGCCATCTTGCCGCCAGCTACGTTGTCAGATGCAACGTGGGACTTCACCTCTCCACCGTTAGCACCACGATCCAGTGTGATAACCGGGATATTGGCACGATTGGCTGCACGAACAGCATTTCCGGCAGCATCGGAGTCCGCAGGGTTCAGCAGGATGGCGCTGACACCTTTTACAGTCAGGTCTTCAACATTGGTCATTTCACGGGCGGAGTCGTTCTGGGAGTCCAGAACGGTCAGGGTATAACCTAGCTTCTTGGCTTCAGCTTCAGCACCTTCCTTCAGAGTGACGAAGAAGGGATTGTTCAGTGTAGAGACAACAAGGGCCAGTGTCTTCTGGTCGCTGGCCGTGTTGGCATTGCTGGATTCATCCTGCTTGGAGCAACCAGTCAGGGCCAGGCCTGCGGACAGAGCGATAGCCATAGCACCTTTCATAGACGTCTTCAGAAAAGACATGGACTTCTACCTCATGTGTTCGGGGCCCGAAGGAGCCCCATTGTTGTGTCGAGCGAGAAAGTTAGGATTTAGAACGTGTGTCTACCAGTACTGCCAGCAGGATAACCAGAGCTTTGGCGATCAGCTGGTAGTAGGAAGAGACGTTCAGCAGGTTCAGGGCGTTGTTAAGAATACCGATGATCAGTACACCAACCAGCGTACCCATAATCCGGCCTTTGCCGCCAGTCAGACTCGTTCCGCCAAGAACAACCGCCGCGATGGCATCCAGTTCATAACTGGTTCCGGCAGTAGGTTGAGCTGAGGCTAGACGACTGGTGACGATAATGCCTGCCAGTGCAGACAGAGCACCGCTAATGGAATAAACCGCAAGCTTGATTTTGTCCACATTGATACCGGACAGGCGGGTTGCGGCTTCATTCCCCCCCAGTGCATAAACGTAGCGGCCAAGGCGGGTGTGGTTCAGGACATACCAGGCCAGACCAAAGATCAGAGCCATCAGGTAGATTGGGAAAGGAATACCAAACAGGTAACCGGTGCCGATGGCTGAGAAAGCTTCAGAAGATGCGCCGCCAAAGGTGGAGATCGGACGACCATCGGTGTATACCATGGTGGCACCACGCAGCAGGGTCATGGTCACCAGCGTGGCAATAAAGGGCTGGACCCGGCCTTTGGAAATAATCAGGCCACTCAGGCAACCCAAGCCAGCACCTGCCAGCAAGGTAACAACCACAACTACCATTAGGTTGAAGTCCATACCAACCATGGTGGCAGCCAGTGCTCCAGACAAAGCCAAAACAGAGCCAACAGAAAGGTCGATACCACTGGTCAGGATAACGAAGGTCATACCGACAGCGATGATGGCGTTAATAGACGTCTGACGCAGAATATTCAGCATATTGCCGGTGCTGAAGAAGCTGGGGCTGATCAGGGAGACCACCACCATAAACAGCAGCAGGGCAATAACGGATTTGTATTCAAGCAGAAATTCTTTGTTGATCTTGAATCCCGGCTTGGCCTGCAGATCTTGTGTTTGAAGGTTACTCATGCCTCTAGTCTCTCTTTACCCTGGAAATGCCCTGTGGGCATTTCCGGCTCATGGCTGTCTTTACGCTGCTTCTGACTGCTGTTCTGTAGTGCCTACAGCAGCGCGCATCAAATTTTCCTGGGTGGCTTCAGCGTGACTGAACTCACCGGTAATTCGCCCTTCGTGCATAACCATAATGCGGTCACTCATACCCAGGACTTCCGGCATATCAGACGACACCAGAATGATGCTCATTCCCCGAGCTTTGAATTCGTTGATTAACTGGTAGATCTCTTTTTTGGCGCCAACATCAACACCACGTGTTGGTTCATCAAGGATCAGAATGCCAGGGTTAGTCATCAGGCCCTTGGCAATAGAAACCTTTTGCTGGTTACCGCCGCTCAAGTTCTTGATCAGCTGGTTGGCGTGAGGTGTTTTGATATTGAAGCGGCTGATAAAATCCTGAACAGAACTCATTTCATCCGACTGGCTGATCTTGCTTCCGTTGGTGAACTGTTCCAGGCTGCACAGGCTCATGTTCTCCCTTACGCCAAGTTCCAGAACCAGACCATCACTTTTACGATCTTCAGAGATATAAACGATACCTGCCGCCAGACCTTCTCCAGGAGTACGGATAGAAACAGCTCGTCCATCAATGGCAATTTGACCACTGGTAGCCGGGTTGGCACCGTACAGAGCTTTCATCAGTTCGGTACGTCCTGCGCCCATCAGACCGGAGACACCAAGAATCTCACCAACTCTCAAATGGAGAGAGATGTTATGAATACCGGGAGCTTCCAGGTTGGAAACGTCCAGAGTGATGGCGCCCGGCTCTGTGCTGATGCGTGGGTACTGCTCTTCCAGAGAACGTCCCACCATGCTTTCGATAATCTTGTCTTCGGTCAGCTCTTTAACCGGAGATTCTTTGATAAACCGGCCATCACGCAGAATGGTAGCGTGATCGCAGATCTGGAAAATTTCTTTCAGGCGGTGAGAAATATAAACAATGCCTTTGCCTTCAGATCGCAGCTGCCGGATCACTTTGAACAGACTCTCGGTCTCTTTCTCAGTCAGTGCGTCAGTCGGTTCATCCATCACGATAACCCGTGAGGAGAAAGACAGCGCCTTGGCGATCTCAACCATCTGCTGAACGCCGATACTGAGCTTGCCAACCGGAGTTGCCGGATCAAATTTTACATCCAGCATATCCAGAAGCTTCTGGGCTTCCTTGAACATGGTCTTCCAGTCGATACGACCCATGCGGCCGGTTGGTTCACGGCCAAGGAAGATATTTTCGGCAATGGAAAGTTCAGGAATCAGGTTGAGTTCCTGGTGGATAATGCTGACGCCACGTTCCTGGGAGTCTTTGGGGCCACTGAAAGAGACATCCTGCCCATCATACTTCAGTGAACCTTCATCCTTGGTGTAGATGCCGGTCATCACTTTCATCAGTGTGGATTTGCCGGCGCCATTCTCACCCAGCAGCGCCATTACCTGACCTGGGTAGATATTGAGGTGAGCATCATCGAGAGCCCGGACTCCGGGAAACTTTTTCACAATGCCCTGCATTTGCAGGATTGGCTTCATCAGCTGTTACCGCAATGTTGGGAAACTGGGTCAAAACGTTTGCGCAAACGTTTTTCTCGCGGCGAAAATACTGTGTCGAGCTTTTTTTTGATTAGACATGGATCAATTAAAGAACACTTTTGATCGCTTTGGAGTTTTGTGGTTGTTAGAGCCTGTTCATAATCTTAACGCAGGCTGCAAATACCGAATAAAAGCTCCTGATTCTCTGTTTTTGCTCGTTACATAGCACCACTATGCGCCTCACAAAAACAGAAAATCAGAAACTTTTCACGTCGTTTTCGCTATCTGCGAAAGATTATGAACAGGCTCTTAGGTTTTGTTATTGTTTTCTCCGTATTTTTCCTTTATCCAAGAGTGTGAACTCTGGAGTTCGTATTACTTTCTTATGTGTTGTATTGATTCGCTTATTTCTGGCATTTTGGGCAGTAGCAGGATGCCCGGTTGTTCAGCTTTATCTCCCTGATAGGTGTTCCGCACTTCTGGCAGAATTCCCCTGTGCGTCCATACATGGAAAGCTCAATAGCAAAATATCCAGGTTTGCCATCACCTCCCACAAAATCCTTAAGGGTTGTTCCTCCAACCTCAATGGCACGGGCAAGAACCTGTTTGATAGCTTCTGCGAGCTGGTTATATCGTTTTTGGGAAATTTTCCCACAGGGAATGTCCGGGCGAATCCCTGCCATAAACAGTGCTTCATTCGCGTAAATATTCCCGACACCCACTACGTTATGGTTGTCCATAATAAAAGTCTTCACGGCCTGTTTACGGTTTCGGGATCGTAAATAGAGCCTTTTGCCGGTAAATGTTTCTGAAAGTGGTTCTGGTCCAAGATCTGCCAGCAGTTTGTGGGTTTCAGGGTTTTCTTCTGTCCAGATTATTGCCCCAAAACGACGGGGGTCAGTCAGGCGCAGCAGCTTGTTATTTGCGAAAACAATATCCACATGGTCATGTTTTTCTGCAGGTGTATCACTGGGTAGAATTCTCATGGAACCAGACATGCCCAGGTGGCCAATCAGAGTACCATTGGGAAATGTCAGTAAAAGGTATTTTGCCCGCCGGGAGACATCCAGCAACTCCCTACCTTTGAGAAGCTGTGGCAGGTCATCCCTTATGGGCCAGCGCAGTTTTGGCTGACGGATAACAACATCGACAATATTCTGTTTTTTGATGTATGGCGAAATTCCACGGCAGGTGGTTTCTACTTCTGGTAACTCGGGCATTGTTCTCATCCTCTGGCAGTACAACCCTATCAGACAATCATTCTTCTGTCGGTTATTGGTCTACATTGATTCATTCTTGTTGGGGGGAATGTCTATGAGGAATGGGAAGAAACAAGGCTTTTTGGTCTTAGGCATCATAATTTTCAACCTGAGCATAATCTCACCTTTATTGGGGCAGGAAAACAAAAACTCTGATGAATACACGCAATCTCTTTATGCCGCAGGCCGGTTTGTCCTGGGTTTCAGTTTTCTGGTTGGCATTGCGACAGCACAATCTTTTGTCAGCCAACAGGTATCTGATTATCCCTTGCTGAACAGTGCAGCCAACTATGTCTTTATGCCGCTGACTTTATCGTTTTCGATGTTGACTCTGACACCTCTGCAATCATGGGTAGGCAAGTACCTGCATGGCGCGTTTGCCCCCCCTGACAACGTAAAAGAAAAAGCACTTCCGGAGGACAGTCTGGAAGGGCTGTGGTTTCGTACCTATCAGGCCTACAGCATGAATGCCCAAATGAGCAGAAATGTTGTTCTGGCTCTGAATACGCTGTCGTTTTTCTATCTGGATCGAGTTCAAAGTTGCCTTGAATCCGGGCAGGTTAAAGCTGGGCTCTACACACAGATTCACTTTTTCCAAATGGCCGAGAAATATTTCGCCGAAGTCCCATTTCAGTCCCCCATCTGGGAAGATGTTTTTATTCCCCATGCCAAAATTGTCTGGGGAAAATACCAGAAAGAGGCTTATCAGCTGATTAATAGGGATGAGTTCTCTGAGGGGGCGTTTAATCTGTTTGCCCGGACTGTTCTGGAAATCGAAAGTGACATGGCTGATTTCTAAAATCGGCGACATCTTTCCTTTCACCTCTTTAGTGAATGGCTGAAACGATAGAAAAGACAAACCAAAACAGATGGCTAATCAAACCTTGTAACCGAAGCAGTTAATCCAAAGGTTAAGCTAAATCCTTGAATTTTATCTATTCTACAAAGTTGAATTAACACTCAGCCTTTTTCGGCAGTAACAAAATTATTATATAGTTTCTTTATACAAGTGATGAGGATGGCTTTGTCTGGCTAATATCAGCGCCTAATCAGGTTTGGAAAATCGCCAAGATGCACGCCACTAAAGAACGTCACTAAATAGCATCAATGTTATTTCATATAACATCAATGTTATTTATCACTTGTAATCTAGCTGTTACTATAGACTTCCTTATCAAGAAGAAATATCACAAAAATTCAATATGTAGAGATGTGCTTTTGCTCAATATAGGAGATATGTTGCATGGATTGTATAAGAACAGTAAGACAAACAGACCAACCTTCTACAAGTCAGCAAGCAATAGCATCTGCAGAAAAAATCAGTAAAAAAGAAATACCCGAACACTCCGGGAAAGATTGGAAATCTATAGCCAGTTATAATGTCGCTGAAATCTATTCAGATATTGTACACTTTAAAAAAACAGATTGGGTTAATGATTCTATAAAAGAGATTGATCTTGCTTTGAAAAAAGAAAATCCTACTTTATTTGAACTCACGCAGCTATATAGAAAAATAACATGTGGATTGCTCAAACAACCAGAAACAATACAGGAAAGATCAATAAATAAAAGCTTTAAGAAAGTCAGTATTGATATTGACTTATTTATATCCATCAGATCTCTTATTCTACGTGTAGTCAATATTCGTTATGCTTTATACGATCAGCTTGACAATGATCATTCCCGAATGGATTGGATTGCAAATATACTAACCAAGGATGATCAGGAAGTATATAGAAGTAATATCAATGAAAACAAACATAATTTCCCATATTTAGCCAACATAGAAGCATGGTCATATATTCTACGGGATATTTTTACAAACAACATCAATCTTAACTTATCAAAAGCATCAATAAAGGCTGTAGCTGTATTCCTTTACAAATATTTAATGCCTGATAATTCTTACAATATGATTGAGCAACCATTTTTTAATAGAGAACAAGATGCTTTCTGTTTTCAAGGTATGACTGACGACATTGCTGATCAAGTAGAATTGTATGCTTTATTTACCAGTAGACACGATCTTTTACAAACAGGAAGAGTGCCAAACAATTTCTTTGTATCAGACGAAGGATCTTTTATCAGTCTACCTGATTTCAAACAAAAAAATATAGCGCCGCAAGACCCCAGGTTACATTTATACAGAAGTGAAGGTATGGATTCTGAGATGTTTTTCAAAGAACATACTTTATCATGCCGTGTGTCCCGCATGGATAAGTTAATTATTGCCATATTGAACCCAGGCAGACGTCAATTATTAATAGTTCCAGGAAAAAAAGATGAAGGTAAAAACCTGCTTAAAAAAGTGAAAAGTAAAGTAAACTATCCTATCGATGAGCCTGTAAATATTTTATTTTTTCCTCTGACAGGTGATTTATCTGAAGAAATAGAAAATCTAACTGCTCTATTTCCTTCTGCCACCCAAATTAATATCGCCACCACTTTTCGAGAGTTAACAAAATATAAGGAGTGTGGTCCAAATAACCATCTATGGACACTTCAAAACTACAATCTTTTCGAAAAGCATCTGACTGATTTCCAAGCAGAATATTTTAGTTTAACATTTCACACTATTAGCCATAGCTTTATATTAAGGAAAAGTTTTTTGCCAAATACTAACCTAGTTAATTTTAGAAATAGCATCCTCTTATCATCACCATTTACATGGTCTAAAGATAGGACTGATCGTATTAGCAGAGGGCTATTGTGGAGCGCCATGTCTTTTGCCCTTACATTTTATGATCAATTCAAATGCCCAATTACCGAGAAAACAATCAGTGAAATAGAAGATCCATGTTTTGATGAAAATGGCGTCATGTACGAAAAAAATGATCTTATTGTCTGGCTAAAAGAAAACAAGCGCAACCCTTCAACTAATGAACGAATGACTATTGATGATATAAAAGAGATGCCACAACTAAAAAGCATGATATTTTATATGAAATCTATTTTTGCCCAGTATTCATTGGATAATATATCTTCCTCTATAGGAGGTGTTGCTAAAAATGACATTATTGAAGAAGTAGAATCTAACAGTTTACAGGTTATCAGGGATAAAGAGAAAGAGTTATCTGAACAGATTAAGCAGTACACCTCATTAATGGAAGAGAAATATTTAGAGATGCAAAAAACATCAAAAGAATATTTAGAAAAATTCCAGAAAATAAGTGATGAAATAGATGGTCAATGGATTTTTGTAGGGAGTACTAAACACACTGAAGCTTCTGTTACCTGTCTTGATTCTGATACCAGCCAAAAAAGGCATCTTGATGAAACAGGCGATGTAGGTTTTACTAAAAAGGCTCGCAAGTAAAATCTGTCTATGGAAGGCTGTCTACGGGGAAAACCTGCTTTAAATGTGTAGCTCCGTGTTATCAGTCAGCATAGCTTCAGCGGCAATCAGGAATGTATACCTTGATAAGATACTTTGCATCGTGTCTTGTGCGCACGTTGTTAAATCCCCGGCGATAGCAAACCCTCTTGGGGCCATCCATATTCATAGTATCGCTGCCTAGTTTGCGCTGTTCTAGTCCTGTATAAACAGTATAATACACCTTACTCAGGTCTTTATTCGGGTCACAGTAAAAATCTAGACTCCCTGTGTCTACACCTATTTTCTCACACTTTAGTGTTAAAGGTGTTTGCTTATCAGATCCAAACTCATCCTGATAAGTCAGTGGTATTGTTTTAGATGTAAGTCCGCCCTCATGTACCCTTGGAATGTCAAACAAGACAAAAAATGTACCAGGGTACCCAAGAGCCTTGTACACTCCGTGTTCTCCGGAAACTGGTGCAGAGGGAATACCTGCAAATGTAACATGCTCTCCCTCTTCATCAATAGCCGGAGGCGATATAACCTTGCTAACACCCGCAGTCTGTGGGGCTAATGGGGGCCGCTCACAACTTTCCCTGGCCTGACATCTCAACAAAAAATGAAGTGCACGATGATTTGACGGATCAGCAGCAATATGTTTTTTAAAAAGTTCAGAGTACTTTGGGGATGGATTGTCTGGCATTAGTTCCCCACATGCACATTTAAAGTGTTTAGTGCATATTGCTTTATGATCATTCATCTTTTTCCTTTTTATTGGGGGCTCACCACACTCTCCTGCGCATGGAACCAGCTCGTGTTCACACTGCTGTATATGGCTTTCAATTTCAGAAATTTCATGGGAATAAGTGCAGTCATTATTCGAGCAGATGACCGATAAGCCTTTAATGGCTCTGTCTTGAGTAACATCAATCTGAAAATTCACCATGGGTTTTCTACATTGAGGGCAGGAGTTTTTTTGTTCTTTCTGCCAATTTTCCGCGCATTGTGTACAAAATAAGTGCTTATCTTCACAAACTGCTACGGGCTTATTCATAATATTCCAGCAAACAGAACAGGTGAGACGATTCAGTTCCCTCTCACTATGGTGCTGGCTATCTGTCTGAAACGACCGGTTTTGCCACGCAAATATTGGTAAACTACGATGACTTACGGGATGTGACATGTTCAGCTTCCTTAGATCAGTTCTGGAGTTAGAGCACGCTTAATTCCAAAAGGTCTCTGTTACCTGACAATATTGTTAGCTTTTCAGACAGTTTTCGACCTGTCTGGTGATGAATCAGGCTATTGATTTGCTATATTTCCGCACTTTTTCGAGTGCGTTCATGGCTGTCATTACCCAAAAATTTTGTAAGCAGAGCAGGGTTCTTTATAATTCTGGACCTTTGCTGGCGCTGCAGACTTTTTCTGGCCTGCCTTCGTTTTTACCATGCGCCCAAAACCTGAGACAGACGGTCACACATGAGCACAATCAAGACCCTGACTGGCATCAAGCCCACGGGTACTCCCCACTTGGGTAACTATGTCGGCGCTATCCGGCCCGCGATCGAAGAGAGTCGCCGGGATGACATTAAGTCCTACTACTTCCTGGCGGACTATCACGCTATTATCAGTTGCTGGGATCCGACTCAGGTTCATGAGTCTACCCGTAACATAGCGGGTTCTTGGCTGGCTTTAGGGCTGGATACCAATCGTGCAACGTTCTACCGTCAATCCGACATCCCTGAAATTCCTGAACTGTGCTGGATGCTGAATTGCATGGCGGCCAAGGGCCTGATGAACCGTGCCCATGCTTATAAAGCCGCCATGGATAACAACGTTGCTGAAGGTAATGATCCGGATAAGGCCATCACCATGGGCCTGTACAGCTACCCTGTGCTGATGGCTGCGGACATTTTGATGTTTGGCGCTAACCGTGTGCCGGTTGGTCGTGACCAGGTTCAACATATTGAAATGGCCCGTGATATCGCAGGGCGTTTCAACCACATCTACAAAGGTGAGCACTTTGTTCTGCCTGAAGCTGTGGTTGGTGAGAACACTGCTGTACTGAGCGGTCTGGATGGGCGCAAGATGAGTAAGAGTTATGGCAACGTAATTCCCCTGTTCTGCACTGAGAAGCAGTTCCGCAAATACATCATGAAGATCAAGACCAACAGTCTTGAGCCCGGTGACCCCAAGGATGCTGATACCTGCACCCTGTTCCAGATTTTCTCCGCCTTTGCCAGGAGCGAAGAAGAGATAGCCGCCAAGCGTAAGCAGTACGAACAAGGTGTTGGCTGGGGTGCTTTGAAGCAGGAGTTGTTTGAGTACCTGAACGAAGAGCTGAAAGGGCCTCGCCAGGAGTATGATCGCCTGATCGCTGATCCTGCCTTTATTGAAGCCGAGCTGAAAAAAGGTGCCGACAAGGCTCGGGAAGAATCTGCTCCTTTCCTGGCTAAGCTGCGCAAGGCAGTGGGTTTGCGATCTTTGGCTTAATTGCTGTTATTGTCAGGCTGAAAAGTTTTTTTTAGCCTGACATTTGTTCTCCTGCCGTTGAATTATCCAATAGCTACTTAATATATAACGATTAATATATTTCGTAATCATACGTCTGTTTAATCACCAGTCTTTCCTTTGATACCCATCAAAACAGACAATTTAGATTAACTGCAC
Source organism: Sansalvadorimonas sp. (assembly GCA_965243775.1). GTDB lineage: Bacteria > Pseudomonadota > Gammaproteobacteria > Pseudomonadales > Endozoicomonadaceae > Sansalvadorimonas. Next base: position 207,466 of record CBDEWF010000143.1, on the reverse strand, counting down.
GATAACAAAGCCAAACATCCGGTTGTTGTTTTGTCTTTGCTTGCGTCACTATCAGGTAAACTGCAATAGGCGCGGGCTACGAATTAAAGCACTACCTCAGGACATAATCTGGAACGTATCTTTCTGGATTTCATGCAGATTTTATTGTGAACACACTCTCATGTTCTGCAGTTTACGGATAAACGCCTTTCCGTTGTTTTATCATCAAGGGAATTCAAAAGAATGAAGCGTCACCCTCTTACTCGCCTGGCTGCTGCCTGTTTGCTCACTTCCGCTGTTATTGCCCCACAGGCTATGGCTAAAGGCCGTCTGACTGTTTACTGCAGCGCAACCAATGTTGCCTGTGAAGCTCAGACCAAGGCTTTTGCTGAAAAGTACGATGTAAAAACTTCTTTCGTACGTAACGGTTCCGGCTCTACTCTGGCCAAGATTGAAGCTGAGAAGAAAAACCCTCGTGCAGACGTTTGGTATGGCGGGACTCTGGATCCCCATTCTCAGGCTGGTGAGATGAATCTGCTGACTGCTTACAAGTCTGACAAACTGTCTGAAATCCTGCCTCAGTTCCAGGATCCTGCCAAGCGCAAGGGCAACTACTCCTCCGCTGTTTACATGGGTATTCTGGGCTTCGGTGTAAACACCGAGCGTCTGGCTGAGAAAGGCCTGCCTGTTCCTCAGTGCTGGTCTGATCTGACCAAGCCTGAGTACAAGGAAGAGATCCAGATTGCCGACCCTCAGAGCTCCGGTACCGCTTACACTGCACTGGCGACTTTCATGCAGCTGTGGGGTGAAGAGAAAGCGTTCGATTATTTCCAGCAGCTGGACAAGAACATCTCCCAGTACACCAAGTCTGGTGTGACTCCTTCCCGTAACTCTGCCCGTGGCGAAATCGCTATCGGTATCGGCTTCCTGCATGACTACTCCCTGGAGCAATCCAAGGGCGCACCTCTCAAGCTGGTTTCTCCCTGCGAAGGTACCGGTTATGAGATCGGTGGCGTAAGTATCATCAAGGGTGCCCGCAACCTGGATAACGCCAAGCTGTTTGTAGATTTTGTGCTGTCCAGGGAAGGTCAGGAAAACGCATGGAAGAATGGTCAGTCCCTGCAGATCCTGACCAACACCACTGCCGAGCAGTCTCCTTACGCTTTGGACCCAACCAAACTTTCCCTGATCAATTACGACATGGAAACCTATGGTTCTGCTGACGTGCGCAAGCGCCTGATCAGCAAGTGGGTTGAAGAAGTGAAGATGCAGTAATCGATTTGATCTCTGATCTTCTGGACAGCCAGTCGGGTCGTTTACCCGTCTGGCTGTTTGCGTCTTGAAACAAAGCTGACTTTTATATGACTACTCTCGCAACCGCTGCTGACGGGCATATATCACAACCCCGTGATCCCGTTTTTTACTGGCTGCTGTTAATGCTGGGTGCCTTTGTGCTGTTCCCGGTGTTTGCTCTTGACTATGGCCTGATGGAATCCACTTCCGATGAGTTGTATGAGGCCATGGGTTGGAGCAGCCGGAATATTTCCTGGCTCTGGTTTGGCCTGCCACTGCTTCTTTTTCTTCGTCCAATTAAAGCCCCAGATCAGAAAAAGTGCCGACACACAAAGGGACGACATTGGTTTGATATCGGCTGGACCGGATTCTGTGCTCTTTTTATTGTGATCAGCGCCTGGGCTCAGGGAACAGGTCTTGGTTATGGCTGTATCGTGCTGTTGCTGGGTTTGGGCGCTATTGCCACGCTAGGTTTTTCACGGCTGGAATTTCTGGGTGGTGATATTTTTATTATTGGTGCCCTGATCGCTATTGTTACTCTGATCTCAACCTTCATCATTTTCCCCAGTGCTTCCATCTTTGTGCCGATGTTTGAAGGGGAGATGGGGGAGTTTGCACCCTGGCAGTTTCTCGATATCCTTGGCCGCCGACAGATAATCCAGATTATCAAGAACTCCATTCTGCTGGGTACAACGGTTGGTGCCAGCGCGACATTCTTTGGTCTGCTGTTTGCAATCTACACCACCCGTATTGCCAAGCGTTCTGCATTTATTGCCCGTATTTTTTCCATTCTGCCCATTGTTACCCCACCATTTGTCGTTGGTCTGGGTGTGACTCTGATGCTGGGTCGTTCCGGTTATATAACCGAGCTGATGGTTGATCTGTTTGGCCTGACCAAAACCAACTGGCTGTACGGTTTCCCGGGAATCTGGATGGCGCAGGTGCTGGCCTTTACGCCGATGTCTTTCATGATTCTGGATGGTGCGATGAAGTCTCTGCATCCCTCTCTGGAAGAAGCGTCTTACACTCTGCGAGCTAACCGTTCCCAGACTTTTATGAAAGTGGTTATGCCGCTGCTGAAACCAGCGTTGGCAAACTCCTTCCTGATTGTGTTTGTGCAGTCTCTGGCAGACTTCAGTAACCCGCTGGTTCTGGGCGGCAGCTTCGACGTTCTGGCAACCCAGATCTACTTCTATATCGCTGGTGCACAGCTGGATTACGCCTCCGCCAGTACTCTGGGTGCGGTGCTGTTGATCTTCTCTCTGGCGATCTTCGTGATTCAGTATCTGTGGATTGGCAAGCGTTCCTACGTGACCGTTTCCGGCAAGGCTTACCGTGGTGATGTTCAGCCACTGCCGCCTGTTGTGAAGACCGGTGTAACAACCTTCCTGTATTTCTGGATGGCTTTCACTCTGCTGCTGTACGGAAGCATTGTGTTCGGTAGCTTTACCGTTAACTGGGGTGTGGATTACAGCCTGACGCTGGATAACTACATCCGCCTGTTTGGCCTGGGAATGACAGAAGGCGCCTGGCCATCTCTGATTTCCACTATGACTTACGCCGGAATGGCTGCGCCAATTACCGCCATCTTTGGTTTACTGATTGCCTATATCGTGGTGCGCCAACAGTTCTACGGTAAGAAGGTGATCGAGTTTGCCACCATGCTCTGTTTTGCCGTTCCTGGCACTGTGGCAGGTGTGTCTTATATTCTGGCCTTTAACGATGCGCCGATCTATCTGACTGGAACCGCAGCTATTGTGGTGATCTCCATGGTGATGCGGAATGTACCGGTGGGTATCCGCTCCGGTATTGCCGGTCTGGGGCAGTTGGATAAGTCTCTTGATGAAGCTTCTCTCAGCCTGCGGGCCAGTTCCTTCAGCACCATTATCCATGTGCTGGTGCCGTTGCTGCGCCCGGCGATTCTCTCCTCGCTGGTGTACAGCTTTGTACGCGCGATGACCACCGTCAGCGCAATCATCTTTCTGGTGACTCCGGAAACCCGGGTGGCAACTGCCTACATCCTGAACCGGGTGGAAGATGGAGAATACGGTATTGCCATCGCTTATGGCTCCATCCTGATTTTCGTAATGATGGCAATCATCCTGACTTTTGACCGGCTTGTTGGCGAAGCCCGGAATGCCCGTACCAAGGCGAAAGAAATATGAGCAAAGACAGTAAAAACAACTTTGTAGTACTGAAAAACATCTGCAAGCGATTCGGTCAGAATACAGTTATCGGTGATCTGGATCTGGAGATTGAGAAGGGCAGCCTGGTGACTCTGCTTGGCCCTTCCGGTTGTGGTAAAACCACCGTTCTGCGGATGGTAGCTGGTCTGGAAAAGCCTACAAGCGGCCAGATTTTTATCGACGGCGAAGATGTGACTAACCGTTCCGTGCAGCACCGGGATATCTGTATGGTGTTCCAGTCTTACGCGCTGTTCCCGCATATGTCTCTCTACGGCAACGTGGCTTACGGGTTGAAAAACCTGAAGCTGCCAGCAGAAGAGATCAGACAGCGGGTAGACGATGCCCTGAAACTGGTGAATCTGGAAGGTATGGGCGATCGCTTTGTTGACCAGATCTCTGGTGGTCAGCAGCAGCGTGTGGCTTTGGCGCGTGCGCTGGTTCTTAAACCCAAAGTACTGCTGTTCGATGAGCCGCTCAGCAACCTGGATGCCAACCTGCGCCGCAGTATGCGGGAAACCATCCGCGACCTGCAGAAGCGTTTTAATATCACCTCTCTCTACGTAACCCACGACCAGGCTGAAGCCTTTGCGGTTTCCGATAAGGTCGTGGTGATGAAGGATGGCGATATTATGCAGCAGGGCACACCATCCGAGCTGTACCAGGCGCCGGACTCCCTGTTTATGGCCAACTTTATGGGCGATGCCAATATCTTTGAAGGCTACTTTGATGGCGAGACGATCACCATTAACGGTGTGGAAGTAAAAGCCAATCAACGTACCGTTGAAAGCAAGGCATCCGGTCATTATCAGGTAGGTGTACGACCAGAGGCAATTACCCTGAGCCATGAAGGTCAGCCCGAACATATCTGTAAGGTCAACAAAGTCGTCTATATGGGCGCTATGTATGAAGTCTCCGTCACTTGGGGTGAACATGAGTTGCTGTTGCAGATTAACTCCACGGAGTTTGATACAGATATCAAAGAGCAGGCTTATCTGTCTGTGAATTCTGTTGGGGTGTTTTTGCTTGATCCGGTGACGCTTTCTTTGAAGAAAGAACTGTCAGTTACTAAAGCTGCTGTTGCTTAAATCCCAGAAGCTATGCCGACGTTTCTCGGCATAGCTTCATTTATGGAGGCGATTATGAGAAATGACAAAACAAGTATTATAGTGAATTGCCTAATAGCACTTATTTTTGGAACAGGCGTTTTCTTATGGTGTATGGCGATGGACAGCCTTACTTCAGCCGGTAGCTATGGTTTTGTTTACCAGCTAAGCGAGGATGCAGGAGAAACTGTGGGAGTAGTTTTAATGTTAGTAGGGACTGCATTCAATCTACTAACTATTATGGATGTCAGAAAGCTTTGGATTAAAAACAAGAAATAGAATATCACCGATTTGATAAGCTTATCGCTAAGCTGGACCTTAGCTGGTAGGCTCACCACAGTAAAAATAATAATGAGCTTATACTATGCCCTTCACTTTGGTCACCGGAGCCACAGGAACAGTAGGTTTCAATATCATAAAGTGCTTGCTTAAACAGAACCGCTCTGTGCGAGTGCTGGTTAGAGATATAGAAAGAGCTAAACAAATCCTTCCACCAGAATGTGATTTTTTCCAAGGTGATATAACCGATATTCCCAGTATCGAAAAAGCCATGACCGGCTGTGATGTTATTCACCATGCTGCAGGTTTACCGGAACAATGGTTTAAAAATCCCGATATCTTCGAACATATCAATGTTGTCGGTACACAGAATATGCTGGCTGCAGCCAAAAAGCTGGGTGTTAAGAAATTTGTTTATACCAGCACCATAGATGTGTTTGAGGGCGTGGCGCATCAACCGTTTGATGAGTCGGTCATTGCTTCGGAGCCAAAAGGAACATTCTACGAGCGCAGCAAGCAGAAGGCTGATCAATGTGTTGTTGAAGCCATTAATGATGGGCTGGATGCTGTCTTTATTCATCCTTCAGCGGTTTATGGGCCAGGGCCGGATATCCATCATTCGGTGGGTGTGAATACCATTATCACCAAGGTCAAGAACAATGATATTCCGGTTCTTCTGCCTGGTGGTTTTCCGGTTGTGTATAGCGAAAATGTTGGTGAGGCTCATGTCGCTGCTGAGAGTATGCCTGCGGGGAGCCGGTACATTGTCAGTGATCAGTTTGTCACTTTAACTGAGCTTGTGGAGAAGATTTATAAGCAGCTGGACATCAAGCGGGCTGTTCCCAAAGTGATGCCGTTCTGGGTTGGAAAAATGCTTGCTGGTGTTGGGGAGTTTATTTCCGGAATTATCAATAAAAGCCCTTTGATAGCAAAAGGGGAGTTAACCTTTTTGCAGTGGCAGGCTATCCCCAATGGACAGAAAGCTGCCAGAGATCTCGGGATTCACTATGTGGATCTGCAGGAAGGGTTGAAGCGAACTGTTGAGCTGCAGCAGGCTTAAGAAAAATGGGCATTACTCCCCATAAAAAAGATCTTCATATCGGGACTCAATAGCCAGTGTTCCCGTATGTTTGATCCTGGTATCTACATTTGCATAGATCTTTCCGCCACATTGGTTAACCCAGCGGTGGCAGAATGAAATATCTTCGGAATACCTTTCGGTATCGCTTTCAATTTTCCTGAATGGTGTCAGGAAGGTATCAAACTGGTGAACTATGGGTGGATATTTCTCGATATTTTTATCCACTATTTCTGGGCAGGAGTGGATCATCTGAGTAATACAGTCACGGGAGATCAGCAGAATTCCGGCACCGCAGCTTTCAACCTGCCTGAACCCCGGTTTGTTAATCTGTATCTTGGCCGGGCGTAGAAGAAATTCGACCGACTTGGCCAAAGCCTGCTCATAAGGCTGGCCAGCCTCCTGGTGAAATTTTTTCAGATCAATCTGACGCTTTGGAGAAGCGACACCAACAACACTCTCGTTGAGCTGGATCATCCTGTTAATCAACTTACAGTCAAAACCCATATCATTATCCAGGAACAGGATATGGCTGCAGTCTTTCAGTTTGTAGTAGAACTTGGTAATCAGGAAGTTTCTTGAGAGTTCGATATCCGATGTATCCACCAGGTTGAAAGAGTAATTAATCCCGGTATCCCGCCACAGGGTCAGAAGATTTACCAGGCTGGTCACAAAGGTGGAGGAATAGGTAAGCCGGTAGCAGGGTGAGGCAATATTTATCCTGGTGGTTTTGGCAGTCTGCTTCAGACTGCCACTAACCTGCAGGGTCGGTTCATCTTCCCTGGCTATTTTGTTGTTCTCGCCCTTGCCCTGCATATTTGCTCCTGTCCTATCCATAGGACGCATAAAAGGTTCATGGCTGTTTTCTTATGAAATCATATTCAACAGCTTCTGCCTATTCCTGATTTATTATGCAGATGCCAGACTCTTTTTCAGAACCATGGAGCGAACAAAACCCAGCCAGTGTCCATAAGGAGCACCCAGGATAGCCAGAGCTACGGTCTGGCTGATGGAAGCCTTGATAATCCCTTGCATATCCATACCCACGGCTATCAGGATTCCGATATAAAGTGGTAACTGGAAAGAGAGGTAGGCCAAAATATCACCCACTGTTTCTTTCAGAATTGTTTTCCTCTCTCCACACACCCTGCTGATAATCTGGTCACGATAAAGACCATAGACTCGTCCCAGAGAGATATTCAGGGGTTGGCACATCAGGCGGGAAATTACCGATTGGAGCAGGGTCATTCCCACAATAACAATTTCAATAAACATACCTGTCACAACGGTGAAGGTCATCAGGGCCAGAGTGTCCGCGATCCAGCTGCGATTCATTTTCATGATATTTCAAAAAAGACAGATGATGATTGTCTCTTCACAGGGAAGAGCAGTATTGATAAAACAGTGAAGTGCACCGGTTAAGGCGCAAATTTCAGGTTAATGACTTTTCCATACAGCCACTGGTTTCCCGCCATGTAGATGGTGAGAGTTTTGGATGCAGAAAAAAAAAGGAAAATAGCCGGGTTAGACGCTGCCGTAGTAAACAGACAGACAACGACCGCCGAACAGGCCCAGTATGGCCCGTAGATGGGTCAAAGAGATTTGCTGACAGTTTCGGGATTCGATCATGGCATGGCGACCATAACAGAGCGTATAAGAGAGTGGCATTATATGGAAAGTCTGGTTGTCAGAGAACCAGACGACGGCAGTTGTTTTTTGACAGCCGTCAACAGATCCTGACTCTCATCAGTGAGCCACATTGGCTCTGTTAACACTACATGTTGGTAGTACTCACGTGCAGCCTGTATAGCTTGGCATTCTGGCTTCATAGAAAATCTGGTTACTTCCTCTATTCAGCGTAATTACTGACTTTGAGAAATAAACCAACATCTATTGTGAACAGAGCCAAAATATTCATGCATACTGGCCCCTACTCCGGGGGTGTTTTTTTTAACAGTGCCAGGATTTCGTCAAGCCTGTTATCCATTCCGTCGAGCCTTTTATCTATTCCATCAAATCTTCCATCCATTCCGTCGAGCCTTTTATCTATTCCATCAAATCTTCCATCCATTCCGTCGAGTCTTCTATCTATTCCATCAAATCTTTCATCCGTTTTATCGAGTTTTCTATCTACTCCGTAGAACTTGTCATCCATCTTCTTTTCTATCCGGCTCACGTCCATCCGTAGTTCAACAATATCCCTTGCCTGCCGGTCCATCTTGTAATGAATCCTGTCAATCTCATCACCAATAACGTGCTTGAAATCGATAAACTCAGCGACAAGCTGTGAAGTCTGGCGCAAATATTCAAACTCTTTCTCTTCTTCGTTCATCACCACCCCTCCCGAAAAACAGCAAGCATAGACAAAAACAGCAAACAGGGACGATGAAATCTTTAACCTTCAATATTCAGTACTTTCTTCAAGGCTTGGGTCTGCAGGCATCAATCTGGAAAAACCTGTGCCGAGGCAAGCAAAAACCGCCAGCGGCTGTTTGTTTTTTGAGCAAAGTTGACTATAAATCGCTGTTTAATTGTGAACACACCCTAGTACACGATTTCCATGAATCTGACCTGTGACAGGTGGTAACTTGCTGTTTCCCGCGCCGTTGGGCAGGAACTGCCCAACGGCGCTAGTCGGCCATCCATGGCCTTTGGAAACATCAAGCCAACACCCGCCAAAATGAATGAAATGATGTACTGGCTTCTTCTATCAGGAAACTTTAGTAGGTAACACCTATGGTTGAATCCGTCTTAAAAGCAGCCCCGGAACATGAGGCCGCTGGGGATCATGTTCCGAATACCCTACCTTGTTCCCCAGCCCCCACAGAGGCTCCAGACCATTTCGTCGTCCACGATGGAAAAGTCTATGCCGGAACCCATCTGATTATTGATCTATGGGGGGCTCGTCGCCTTGATGACATTGCCTATATGGAAATGGTCATAAGGCAGGCGGTTAAAGAAGCCCAGGCGACTCTTCTGCATATCCATCTTCATCACTTCACTCCTAATGGTGGTATATCTGGCGTTGCTGTACTGGCTGAGTCCCATATCAGTGTGCATACCTGGCCGGAGAGAGAATTTGCCGCTTTTGATGTCTTCATGTGTGGCTGCGCTGAACCGGCCAGGGTGATCCATATTCTGGATCAGGCATTTTCTCCTCAGCAGATAGAAGTTAACAGGCAGCTTCGTGGCATGGTGAGGAACAGGTGATGGTGAGGACGGGTGATGAACAGCTACAAAGAGACATTGCATAAAGGCTATGCCCAGCAGTTTGATATAGAAGAGCTTCTGTTTGAACAGAGAACAGAACAACAGCAACTGATAATTTTCAGAAATCAGTTTTTTGGCGCTGTCATGGCTCTCGATGGCATTATCCAGACCACAGAGAGAGATGAGTTCATCTATCACGAAATGCTGACCCATGTTCCCATCCTTGCCCATGGGAAAGTGAGGAAAGTTCTTATCATTGGTGGTGGCGATGGAGGTATTCTCCGGGAAGTTTGCCGCCATACCTTTATTGAGCAGATCACCCAGGTGGAGATAGATCAGAAGGTCATTGATATGTGTCGGGAGTTTTTACCCGGTCATTCCGAAGGCGCTTTCGATGATCCCAGGGTCAATATCGTGATTGATGATGGTTGCCGGTTTGTAGAACAGACCCATGAGACCTTTGACATTATCATTTCTGACTCCACTGATCCGGTTGGCCCAGGTGAGGTACTGTTCACCCATAAGTTCTATGAAAACTGTAAGGATTGCCTTAACCCCGGTGGGGTTCTGGTCACCCAGAATGGTGTAGCCCATATGCAGCTGGATGAGGTTGTGACAACGGCCAGGCGTCTCATGCCTCTATTCAGGTGCCGCACTTTTTATAGTGCTTCTGTTCCCACCTATGTTGGTGGAATTATGTGTTTTGCCTGGGCTTGTGATAATCCAGACCTTGTTGAGCTGGATGTGGAAGTTATCCGTGCAAGGTTTACGCAGAGTAACCTGTCGACGCGCTATTACACCCCTGAAATCCATAAGGCCAGCTTTGCTCTGCCCCGATACATTCTGGATGCCATAGACAGGGGGGATGGCTGATGTCTGCCCAGTATCAGTATATAAATGCCAAGGGGAGGGCAAAGTCAGCTATTCCGGAGTACCTTGATCTTCTGGCTCAACGTTATGGAACCCCGCTGCTGGTATTTGATTCCGATATTGTCAGGCAGCAGTACAGGGCATTGAAAAATGCTTTGCCCGATGTGACACCTTATTATGCCATTAAGGCGTTACCCTATGCTCCGGCACTGGATACTTTAAACCGCGAAGGAGCATCGTTTGATATTGCCTCCTGTGGTGAAATAGAAATGGCAGACCGGCTGGGCATTACTGCCCGGCAGTGCATCCACACCCACCCGGTCAAGAAGCCAGGGGAAGTCAGGAAAGCACTGAAATGGGGGTGCAGCCAGTTTGTTTTTGATAACAGCCATGAGCTGAGTAAGCTGTCCTGCTTTCGCGACAAGATGAAACTGCTTCTGCGGGTCGGGTTTTCCAACCCGGATTCGAAGGTGAACCTTTCCTATAAGTTTGGCTGCGCAGTAGAAGATGCTCTGCCTCTATTAGAGCAGGCCAGGACACTGGGGTTGCAGGTGAATGGTTTGAGTTTTCATGTTGGTTCGCAGGTTACCGACCCCTTCTGGTATGTGACTGCTGTCAGAACCTGTGCAGAGATCTGGAAACAGGCGCTGTCCCGCAAACTGGCCGACCTTGAGGTTCTGGATATCGGAGGCGGTTTCCCGATCGATTATCTGGCACCTGTCACGGGAATCGATGAATTCTGCAGGCCTGTTCGCAAGGCCCTCAATGAATTTCCAGAAGCAACATTTATTTCTGAACCAGGACGTTTCCTGGTTGCGCCTGCCATGTACTCGGTCAGTTCGGTAACAGGCATTGCCCGAAGGGAAGGCCGCCCGTGGTATTACCTGGACGATGGACTTTATGGAAGTTTCAGCGGTCAGCTTTTTGATAAAGTGGAATATCCACTGGCCATATCAATCAGCAGGTTGTTGCAGCCCAGGGAACCTTCGGTTTTGACCGGGCCAACCTGTGACAGTATTGATATCATCAGTGATGGTATTTCTCTGCCGCCCTTGGAGGAAGGGGATCTGGTCATAGCGGGAACAATGGGGGCATACAGCTGGGCTCATGCAACGGAGTTTAACCATATTCCCCGCACCCGGATTGTCGTGGTTAACAATGTACAAGCGCTGTCTCTAACAGGTACCGACAATCAATTTGGAATAGCGGCTGACCAATAATTATGAACAGGCTCTAAAAAACTCGGCGCTTAAACAAGTTGGTTAAAATATATGGCAGCTGGTTCTATAAAAGCTCGAACAAAAGTAAACAGTTCTCAGGCTTGATTAATGTCAATATGAACACAAAGCTATAGGTGTACGTTACTGCGTAATATGTGAACTCACCTATGGGGAGTTATCGTGTTCTCATTGATATGCACAGATGGCAACACAAGTTCCTTCTGGTATACCCAGGATGAACGGTTGTCTGCCTCACTTTTGCGGTTCTAATTTTTTGCCTCTTCTTTCAGACACCTGATTACAGCTTATTTTGTTGTATGGGTTGTCAGTCACATTGTCATTTCACTATTTGAAGCTAATAAATATGGCCTTCAATGGGTTTGTTGTGACACATAAAAACGAATTGATAAAAATTTAAATATATAAAGGCAAAAATAATGAAACGTATTCCAGAACCTTTCCGCATCAAGATGGTTGAGCCGATCCGTATGACTACTATGGAAGATCGGCAGAAAGCTCTTGAGGAGTCTGGCTACAATCCGTTCCTGCTGAAGAGTGAAGATGTTTATATCGATCTTCTGACCGACTCCGGTACCGGCGCCATGAGTGACCGCCAGTGGGCCGGCCTGATGATGGGTGATGAGTCTTACGCAGGCAGCCGTAACTTCTTCCACCTGGAGCAGAATGTTAAGGAGCTGTTCGACTACAACTACACCATTCCTGCCCATCAGGGCCGTGGTGCCGAGCAGATTCTGTTTCCAAGCCTGATCAACCGTGTTCAGGGTGGCAGTCCAGTCTTTATCTCCAACTACCACTTTGACACCACTGCTGCTCACGTTGAGCTCAATGGTGCCAAGGCCATCAATACCCTGACTCCAGAAGCTCTGGACACTACTACTTACCACGAGTGGAAGGGTAACTTTGATGTTGATGGCCTGAAGCAGGCTATCGCCAATAATGGCCCTGAGAATGTTGCTGCTGTCATCGTGACCGTAACCTGCAACAGCTCCGGTGGTCAGCCTATCTCTATGACCAATATCCGCGAAGTCAGCGCGATTGCCCGTGGACACAGTATTCCTGTTGTTATCGACTCCGCCCGTTTCTGCGAAAACGCCTGGTTTATCAAGCAGCGCGAGAAGGGCTACGCCGATAAGAGCATCCGCGAAATCATCATGGAGATGTACAGCTATGGCGATATGCTAACCATGTCTGCCAAGAAAGATCCCATGGTGAATATCGGTGGACTGTGCTGCTTCAAGGATGATGAAGAGCTGTTCCAGGAAGTGCGTACCCGCTGTGTGCCCATGGAAGGGTTTGTGACTTACGGCGGTCTGGCCGGCCGGGATATGGAAGCTCTGGCTGTTGGCCTGATGGAAGGTACCGATGAGGACTTCCTGACTTACCGTATCAGTCAGGTGGAATACCTGGGTGAGCGTCTGCGTCAGGGTGGTGTTCCCATTCAGTATCCTACCGGTGGCCATGCAGTGTTTGTGGATGCCAAGCTGATGCTGCCTCATATTCCCGGTCACCAGTTCCCGGCTCACGCTCTGGCTAATGAGCTGTACCTGGAAAGTGGTGTACGTGGTGTTGAGATCGGTTCTCTGCTGCTGGGTCGTGATCCTGAGACTGGCGAGCAGAAGCCATCCCCTCTGGAGCTGCTGCGCTTGACCATCCCTCGTCGTGTATACACCAACGATCATATGGACTACATCGCTGACAGTCTGATCTCTGTTTATCAGCGTCGCGAACAGATCAAGGGACTTGAGTTTGAATATGAGCCGCCCGTATTGCGGCACTTCACGGCAAGGTTGAAGCCCGTGAAATAACCCACCCGACCGGAGCGCAATGCTCCGGTCTTTATTTCTGTACTATTACAACGGTACAATAGCCACCATTAAGAGTGACGTTGTACTTAATAATCCGGAAAAAAACATGCAGAGTGTTCAAAGCCATTCCGCTGCAAGTGATGCTGTAGCGCCGGGGAGAGACAGTTTTAATACGAGGGTTGGATTTATTCTGGCCTGTATTGGTTCTGCGGTAGGCATGGCCAATATCTGGCTGTTTCCTTATCGCCTCGGGCAGTTCGGGGGAGCTGCATTCCTTATTCCTTACTTCTTTTTCATTATCGTCATCGGCCTGTTCGGTGTTATGGGGGAAATGGCATTTGGTCGTGCCATGAAGACAGGCCCGCTAGGTGCATTTAAAAAAGCTTTTGAGCGCAGGGGCGTGAAAGGCAGTGATGTCTTTGGTGTGATTCCTGTGATTGGTTCTTTGGGCATAGCGATTGGTTATGCCGTCGTTGTTGGCTGGATTCTTCGTTTCACCTTTGGCTCCTTCTCCGGGGCTGTGCTGGCAGCGGAAAACAGTGGTGCCTATTTTGGTGAAATTGCCGGGCCTTACGGCAGTGTTAGCTGGCACTTTATGGCATTGGCGATCACCTTTGCCGTGATGATGCTGGGTGTCTCCAAAGGTATTGAGAAAGTTAACAAGGTGATGATGCCGGCTTTCTTTATCCTGTTCCTGGTTCTGGCCGTGCGGGTATTTACCCTGCCAGGTTCTGGTGCGGGTTATGAATACCTGTTTGTTCCCAAGTGGGAATTCCTGGCAGATCCAAAGACCTGGGTTTATGCACTGGGTCAGGCCTTTTTCTCTCTGTCTCTGGCTGGTTCCGGTACGGTGGTATATGGCAGTTACCTGAAAAAGACTGAGGATGTCGTGGGCTGTGCCAAGAATGTAGCATTGTACGACACTCTGGCTGCATTGCTGGCAGCCGTTGTTATTATCCCTGCGGTATTTGCTTTTGGGCTGGATGTTTCAGCCGGTCCTCCGCTGATGTTTATCACCATGCCTAATGTATTCAAGATGATGCCTGCCGGCCATCTGTTTGCCATCGTCTTCTTTGTGGCTGTGCTGTTTGCGGGTGTCAGCTCTCTGATGAACCTTTTGGAAACGCCTGTTGAAGCCATTCAGAATCGCTTCAACCTTTCCCGTGGTGCATCCATTGGCATTATTGCTGTGATCAGTGCTTCTGTTGGCCTGATTCTGGAGAACGGCAACACTCTGGGAACCTGGATGGATATTGTTTCCATTTACCTGATTCCACTAGGTGCTCTGCTGGCTGCGATTACGTTCTTCTGGATAGCCGGCCCCGGTTTTGCCCGTGAGCAGGTGCAGACTGGTCGTAACGAGAAGCTCGGCGCATGGTTTGAACCTATGACCAAGTATGTGTTCTGTGGTGCTACTGTTATTGTTTACATTCTTGGTATTTTCTATGGTGGTATTGGCTAGGCCGCTTTGATTGTCGATACGACCGTGATTGTGTCGACATTTGTTGCGTATTCTAACCACTCTGTTAGATAAAAGACCCGGTTAATCTGTAAGGCTTGACCGGGTCTTTTATCATGCACAGAAGATCCAAATGAATGTGAAAGGATTTAAACAAGTTGGACAAGGAAGGTCAGAAGCTCAATCTTCTAACTCTAAAGAAAAAGAAGTGCAGGCAGGACAAGGTGGCGCACGGGGAAACTCTGTACAGTCAGCAACCTCAAACTCACATAAGTCCGTAGGTATCTCAAAGGATTCGAAACCTCTATCACAGCGCTCTACCCGGATTCACTCGACAGCGAGTAGTCATGTTGGGGAGGAAACAGAGTTTGATCATGAAGGTGATGAAACCGAAGTTGAACCAGCTGTCAAAAAGTCAGATTTAAAAGTTCCATACGAACAATTTGATGAAAGAATATCTACCGCATGCCATGAATTAGATGTGGCATATCATAGCTGGGCCTCATGGCCAGAATTACTCCATATGCTTTCTGAGAAATATGACCACATACAGTCAGCCATTCAAGAGAGGGATAAGGAGCGATTCGAGTATCTCAATAGCCGTTTTTCCATCTACCTTGCAAGTGCACTACCAGATTTTTTAGATGAAGTGGAAGGTGCTGTGGATGTCTGCGAAGGGCATCGACATATTCCTCTGCTAAAAGAGGTTTTTCAGCATCGCTGGCTTATTGAATACTGCACTAAAAACAATGACGACCTCACGGAGAAGATGAAAAGAGTTTTAACGCTTTTAACTGAGAGCGAGTTGTCTTTTCTCGAATGGAGGGTTAATTGCTCTGACCAACAGAGCTGGAGTATGGCAATCAAAGGTCTTCGAGATCTTATTGATTATGATGGCGGGTTATGCACTAAATTTTATTTTTGTGAGAAAAAGAAAATTCATGAATTTCGAAGTCGCAGAATTAAAATTGAAAGAATTTGGGAAGTCAATAAAGAGATAAATCAACGCAATGATAACGCGCCGGAGAATAAAGAGGCCCTCCAAGTCATTGATGAACCTCTGATAAAAGCACTGGAGGAAAAAAATATTGCGAAGGCTGAAGTTATTATTTGGCAACTCGATGAACCATGTCCCTTTGAGTGTAGGTTACTTGCAGATTATTTAAGGGTGACTTTTTCAAAGGTGAACGAAGGTCTGGGCCATGTCTTTAACAAAACAGCACTTATAGCCTGCCTGAATACTCTTTTTGACTTCTATCTTCTATGCCCGGAAAGTTTTCGCAGGCTTGGTCGTCCCCGACAGGATATTTCAGCGATTATGTCTGGGATTGTTAAGAAAATATTGGCCCATAGTCGGCGTGTAGGTCAACAAAGAACTGATAGTGAAACTTTAAAAAAGATATCGGTTATCAAAGAGGTAGAGCTCCTTGATGCAGAATGTCTTAAGCTATGGGACGAAATTACTGAAGCGAGGCAATTGCAAGAAGAATTACAGGCCAGTGATTCTGTAGGTCATCAGATAGGTGAGTTTTTTAAACTATTTCGTGACAAGAATTTTCTGGAAGCTAAAGAAATTTTGAGAGCTCTTGTTCTAAAACAGGATGAAATACGTAAGCTTTATAATGGTGATACGCTTTGCGAAAGAATAGGTAAGGCTTGCCAGACAGTTTATGAGGAATTTTTTTCCCAAATTAATAATGAAATTTTCTGGTTGATGGGTAAGTCCAAGGGTCAGAAAAGGGGAGAGGCTTACAAATTTGCTGTTAAACATATGGCTAATTATAAATGTGTATTTGAGAGAGCCGATGGGTGGAACTTTATTTTAGACAAGAGGCAATATGATAGTTGGGGTTTTACAACCTGTCAGATCTGGGGTGGAATCTGCCTTGAGTTAGCAGATGTAAAATCTATTACTCAAGATAATGGGGATGATCTATTGATGCTTATGGCTCATGCGAGAGTCATTCCTTGTGATAAAACTAGAAAATATTTAAAGATAACTCTGGCTAATATTTTTCAATTGGCTTCAAAGAAACCTTCACCGGTAAATGTTTCTAATGATGTTTTGCTTCGGTTCAAACTGTGGGCTGAGGAGTTGGTGAGGATCCGCAATGATAATTATGAAGATCGTTTCAACCAAAGATTACTTGGAGCGCTTAGCGGCTGGCAAGGTGCTCAGCTAAAGAGGGGAGCGGATGAACCTTTGATTCCTGAGATAGATTATGAGGTGATCTCTATCCAGCCGACAGATGAAGCAGAATATGGCTCGCTTATGGCAGAGGCTGATCTACAACCTGCCCCCCTTGATAGACATGATGAAAGAACAGTGCCTTCCGAGGCTGTTCCCCAGAATAAATATGAATCATTAGTGAAAGTTGAACCGAAGCCAACTCAAACGTCAGCCCCTTTAGCCCATAGACCTGTATCTATGATATATCCTACTGTCGTGGGTACTGTTACTCCGGTTAATGTGATTCACCCAGGCGTTATTTGCGTACATAGCAATGAGGGAGGTATTCACTGGTCAATACAGCCTGTTTTTCTTCAATATTGGCTTTATAAATTTTACTGGCTGGATGCTTTGAATAACCGGGCACTGTCCAAAGTGGTGAAAGGTCTTGATAGAATTGGTCAAGCTGTTGGTGCGATTGATGATGAGAACCTTGTCAGTCCGGGGGTGGCCAAGGCCTATACAAAAAATATACGACCTATGCGAGAAGGTATAAAAGATATATTCCAGGGGCTTATGTTATACATGACGTCGGCTGAAAAGGATTATATTAATAAAAAAGAAGCAACATTGTTTCCTCTTAGCGAACTGGAGAATGGCTATTGGAAAATACTCCAGAGAATTCATAAAAGTCAGTTGATGACAGGAAACCTCTTAATTTCCTGTGCGGCTAAATATATTGAAAACTACTTGTTGGCTGTCAACATCCGCTTTGGGTTGATAAAAGTTCAAAGAAGTGTGGAGACAGAATAACGATAGTTAATCTCTTTGAGTATAAGATCTTTCAGTTGTTTTAACATTTGCTTAAAGCAAGCAGCTTTCGTTGAAGCCTTGGACCAGCTTTAGAAAGGAGTATTCTTGCTAACTTCGGTTTTTTTCTACAAAGGTGCAAGTATAGATCTTCAGTCGTTATCCAGCCATTAACACTTCCAGGTAATGCCTTGAACTTTTGATCTCTTAAGCTGCGAGCAATCTCAGAAACATTACGCACTTTTTGCAGGCGCTTTTCGATATACCCAAAAAAATCATCACTATTAGTTTTATGTTTAATACTCTTATTGACCATTTTGGTGACATTGGGGTTATATGCATTCTTTATTAACCATTTTTCCAGATATGACAGCCACAGGGTTCTACGAACCTGATCAGAGTCACGGCTTATAAATTTCTTAAGGTGAGAAACACCTATTCTCTCGTTCGTTTTCAGACCCACGCCATCCCACCAAACTCCCTTTCTATTCAATTCCTTTAGTAACCGGCAGAAAGGAGGCCTTTCTGTTTGCTCCAGATATCGATTAAACAACTTCCACAGTGCTTGATGATCCTCCTGGCGGCATCGGTTCCACAAACCTTCCTGACGACTGGTACAACTACCTTTATCTGCAACAGCAGAAATGCCGTGCTGATCGCAAAAAGACATCAGGTTGTCCATATCCCAGAAACCTTGAGGACAAGCGGGAACAACAACTTCCTTTTTATTCAACAAGCCTGCTATCTGACTCGCAGGTGTTCCAATCCTGATTTCATAATCAACAAAGCGGATAAGGTCTGTGATATTCCCTTGTGAAACGGGCTCAACAAGGTGTTCCGCAGGCATAATTTGTGGGAGTTGCCAGGCAGGCACTAAGTGATGGTTTACAATCAGGCGATACACTTCAACATAGGTCCATGGTGAAGTGGGGGACGAATGTATCGTATTTGGAACGTGGTTATTGTTCAGTCGATCCCGGACTTGATAAAACCGACGACGACAAACGGTAAACCGCCCGCCATAAAACATGCACAAGATCAGTGCGTCAATTGCCTCAGGCTGATCTTTAAACTGAAAAAGCTGTCTGATCAATGACTCATTTCCTGGGTCTTTCTGCAGTGCTCTTAAAAGATCAGCAAGCTCTGGAAAAATGTCATCTCGCGTTAACAATACTCCAAGGTCAATTCTGGAACTGTCCTTGTGGAGCCAGCCATGTTCCTTACGGTAGGCAATGCCTTCAGGGTCAACATCATCCATAACCTTGTTTATTTGGGTGACTACCGGCTGTGTTCGCTCTTGAAGATAACTGCACCCTTCGT
Organism: Sansalvadorimonas sp.; assembly: GCA_965243775.1. Lineage (GTDB taxonomy): Bacteria > Pseudomonadota > Gammaproteobacteria > Pseudomonadales > Endozoicomonadaceae > Sansalvadorimonas. Next base: position 188,663 of record CBDEWF010000143.1, on the reverse strand, counting down.
CAAATGGATACTGGAATTTTACTTCTGAGCCTGAAGGTATATTCTTCCGGGCAACCACCAGTGCACAGATATCATCCGCTTTGGGCCAACCATTACATGCAGGATTAACGCGTCCCTTAACAGCAACATTACCAACCTGTTTTCCAGAGCTGTTAATCCACCGAGACCGGTTAGTCACATTGATACCAACTTCAACTCCCTCCTTCTCCCAGTCCAACAGGTAGAGTGTATGCCTGTCATTCGTTAATATGCGGGCCTGGTGATCAGTCACCTGGAAAACCAGTTGTTTACGGTTATGTTTTCCAACCTTCAAAGAGTAAACAGTCTCTCCTTCAAATGAGATAACCACTTCATTCTTTTTATGGGGGCGAGTTGTTCTCAAGCCCTTCCCTATGGACTCTGTTTCAAAGACAGCAACACCTTTTTCAGGCTGACTGACAAACACTGCTTTTTTGCTCAGCAGGTCGTTATAGCTGCCTCTACTCCCTGGAACTGTAACCTTCTTTGGGAGACTCGCTAGCTGTGATCTATTCACAACAGGCTTACAGATACGGCCTTTATAAGTTCGTCCTTTGGCTGCAACAGGAAAATGCTGAGTCCTGGTTTTCACAGACCGGGGGCAGGCTCCATGGACGCGTTGCGCTTTTGTCATGAGTACAACTCTTTAACTCTAATTATGTAAAGAGTTGATCTATCGAAGAGTGTTCAGAAAGGCGACTAACAAAAAGGTTAGAAGGAGTAATGATACACTGCTCACAGCAGGCTCTGTTATCGTTGGTTACTTACACTGAGGTAATGTAAGAAGCGTGTTTGTCAAAAATGAGGTAGTTGCCTGGAAAGTGGCTACACTCCCCCGCCATGAAGATATTCACTCGCTCAATATCTAAAGCTGGCTTCGTTTTCGCCCTGTTTTCAGGTGTGCTCTCTCTTGTGACTTATCTGCAGGGAATTAATGTCATACCGTCGTGTTTTCTTATTGTTTCCCTTGTACTGGTTGCTCTTTCCCTGCAGGGAATTCCAGAAGTAAAGAGTGCCTCGTTTACTATCTGGATGTTTGTCATTATAGCTATTGCTATTAATTACCCATCAGTTTTTACAGAAATTGGCGGGTTTCATCTCAAGCTGATCACCATTCCGTTGCTGCAGCTCATTATGTTCGGAATGGGGGCGGCTATGAATGTTCAGGATTTCCTTGGGGTTCTAAAAATGCCCAGGGGCGTTTTTGTAGGTCTGCTTTGCCAGTTCACAATAATGCCCTTTGTTGGTTATGCTCTGGCTGTTGTCTCACAATTTCCACCGGAAATTGCGACCGGCGTCATACTGATTGGCGTATCACCCAGTGGTCTCGCCTCCAATGTTATGGCGTTTATTGCCAATGCCAATCTGGCCTTATCAGTGGCTTTAACGGCTATATCAACTTTACTGGCACCGTTTATAACACCCCTGTTGATGAAAACCTTGGCTGGACAGTTTATCTCCATCGATTTTCTGGCCATGATGTTAAGCATTCTGAAAATTGTCATTTTCCCTATTGTGGCCGGGCTGGCATTTAACCACTGGCTGAGCCACCGATTCGAAACTTTGAATAAAATTATGCCTGCAGTTTCCATGGCTGCCATTGCTGTTATTGTGGGTATGATTGTCGCGACAGGTCGTGACAAACTGTTTGAAGTTGGCTTCCTGCTGTTAGTTGTCTGCCTTATACATAATATCGCTGGCTATATTTTTGGGTATCTGGGGGCGAAAGTGGCTGGGCTGAGTGAAAAGTCCTGTCGCACGGTTTCTCTTGAAGTTGGCCTTCAAAATGGTGGACTGGCAACCGGGCTTGCCATAGAGATGGGGAAAATTGCTACTGTAGGGTTGGCTCCGGTGCTGTTTAGCTCGATTATGAATATCACAGGCTCCTCTCTTGCTATCTGGTGGCGAGGGAAAAGCAAAGATGAAAGTAAAATTTATAACCAAAATCAGAAAGAACTGTCTGATTAGGGTATGGCCATTTTGCAGGTATGAAGCTGCTCTCCTAAACCATCAATACCTAGCCTGACGGTATCACCGGGTTTCAGGTAGCGGGGAGGCTGGAAGCCAAGGCCTACACCAGGAGGTGTCCCTGTAGAAATAACATCGCCAGGCTGCAGGCTAAGGAACTGGCTGATGTAGCTGACTATCTGTACCGGTTTGAAAATCATCAGACAGGTATTGCCAGTTTGCATCTGCTGACCATTGACCTGCAGCCAAAGATTCAGATTATTAATATCCTTGATTTCATCTCTGGTGACTAGCCAGGGGCCTATTGGGCCAAAGCTATCGCAGCCTTTGCCCAGATCCCACTGACCACTTTTCTCCAGCTGGAACTCTCTTTCTGAAAGATCATTGATTAAACAGTATCCGGCAATACTGTCTTCTGCCTCCTGCTCGCTGGCGTAAACAGTATGTTTGCCAATCACAAGCCCAAGTTCGACTTCCCAGTCTGTTTTTGTACTGTTCCTGGGAATCAGAATGTCGTCGTCAGGGCCACAGATAGCGCTGGTAAACTTGGAAAAAATAACAGGCTCGGGAGGGACTGGTAGACCGGACTCTTGGGCATGATCGCTGTAATTCAGTCCTACACAGAGAAATTTTCCAACCCCACCAACACAGGGGCCAAGCCGGACATCGCCTTTTATGGCAGGAAGTGAGGTGGCATCAATATACCTGAGACTCTCAAGCAGATGCTGGGATAGTGTGGATCCACTAATATCAGTAACAACGGAAGATAAATCCCGAATATTACCTTCACGGTCAAGAAGTCCTGGTAGTTCAGCTCCAGGTTCACCATATCTCAACAATTTCATAAGGCTGGTTTTCGTAAAGCTGGTTTTGGAAATGTCAGTTGCTCCAGCCACCATCAATGACAATAGCTGCACCTGTGGTATAGGAAGACTCATCTGATGCCAGATAAACAGCCAGGTCAGCAATCTCCAGTGCTGTTCCCAGGCGTTCCATTGGTTGTCGCCCAATAAACTTCTGCTCTGCCAGTTCCGGGTCTGGAAAAGCGGCTATGCGCTCCCGAAGGGAAGGTGTGTCAACAGTCCCAGGACAAATGGCATTACAGCGAATGCCATCTTTCACGTAATCTGCCGCTACGGATTTTGTCAGTCCAATGACGGCGGCTTTGCTCGCACCATAAGCACAGCGGTTTACCACACCTTTGAGACTTGATGCAACGGATGACATGTTAACAATGCTGCCAGCTTTTTTTTTAATCATGCCCGGTAAAAAAGCCTTAATCATTTCATAGCTGGAAGTGACATTGAGACCCAGGGAAAAATCCCAGGCATCTCTGTCGCATGTCAGAAGGGGACCTGAGTGAACGTAGCCGGCACAATTAAAAAGAATGTCTATATCACTTGTCTCACGAGCCAAAAGAGCTATGTCTGCTCTGTCTGTAACATCAGCCTTGAAAGCACGAACAGAAGGATATTCTCTGTTTAGTGTCATCAGGGATTTATCACTGATATCTATAGCCCAGACACAGGCACCTTCAGTCACAAAGCGTTCGACAGTTTTACGTCCAATACCTGCTCCGGCCCCGGTGACAACAGCTACTTTGTTTTTAAGACGAATTCCCATACTGCATCCTGAAAAGTGGCCGGAGTAACACTGACTCTGCTGTCAGGAGGTCTGATAATAGACTACAAATGCCTCCATGCCCTTTCGCTTGTCGCAGTAATATCTTTTTCATTACTTTGAGAGGAGGCAGAGATAGTTGTCCTTAAGGCCCATGGCACCAATAAATGATTGAAACTGTGGATGGTAAAGAACAGTTAACAGGATTGTTAACCTATTGAACAATGAGTGTTTTCTATTTGAACCAATTTTTGAAATTTTAATCCTTAAAGTACCCAGTGATGCAGATGGCATGGTGTCAGGCTGAACAAATGAGATTATAAATGGATACTCCTAAAGTCTCTCAAGGTAAAACTGATGTAACTGGTAGTGTTCCCCCAGAGAACGGGAAACTACAGCCACCCGATGCAGAAAAGACAAGAGCACGCACTTCTTCTCAAAGGGATGTCGTGGCAGAAGATACTACACCTTCAAAAAAATTCAGGCCAATATTACCTAAAGTAGGGTTATCTGCATTAACAGTCGAGGCTCCTTTGTCCAGTGCAGAAAAAAAGAAACTGCAAAATAGAATCACAAGTCAAAAAAAGCGAGATAGCCAAAAAAAGAAAATCGAAGAAATGGAGAAGAAATTGGAAGAATTAAAGGGAAATAATGAAGCTCTGGAAAATGAAAACCGAGAGTTAAAAGAAAAAGTTCAACGATTAGAGAGAGAAAATGAAGGGATTAAGAGTAGTGAAGCCGATTCATGCTTAACAAAGAAGCAACATTAAAAGCAAATTCCATCTTTACGCTAACCAGGACCAGGGAGTGTGATATATCGCCACCCCAACAATATAGGCCGCCACCCCCAGAGATAATACCCCAGCCAGAAACTTCTGGGTAAACGTTCTGCCTCCCTTAATAGCTATGTAGCCCAGCAGTATATAGACCACCAGGGCTACAACCTTGGCAGTCAGCCAGCTATGAACAAAAGGATACTGATGTAGAATCACGCAGAGCCAGACAGCACAGCCCAGCAGGAGGGTATCAATCAGGTGGGGAAGGGTTCGGAAAAAAGGGTGTGTCAGCCACTTGCTGTAACAGAGAGCTACCAGCCAGCGCAGGGCAAACAGAATGATGCTGGTGGCAGCAAAAGCGATATGCAGTTGTTTAATGGTCAAGTACAGCAAGCCTTTCTTTCCTCTTTCTTTTCGCAGCAGGTTAGCGTTAAGTCCTAGATAACCCGTGAAAAGAGCTGGTCGGTAATATAACGGGGGCGGTAGATATCAAAGACCATGGCAATATTTCTCAGTAGCAGGCGACCAAAGGGCAGTACGGTTATGGAGTGATCTTTCATATGAACCAGACCGTCCTCTTCCATGGGTTTTAGCAGATGCAGCTCTTCGGCAAAATAATGGGTGAATTCGATCCCAAACTCCAGGTCAATCGTCCTGAAGTCTACAACCCCTCCACACATTATGTGCTGAATCACTTCCCTGCGCAGTTTGTCATCCGGGGTCAGCTGGTAGCCCTGCATAATAGCAAGGCGGTTGTCATCTATAGCCTGAAAGTAAGCCTTTTCATAGCGTTGATTCTGGCTGTAACAGTCGTCTGTCTTGCCTATTGAAGTCATACCCATACCGATCATATCGGTGTCGGCATGGGTAGAGTAACCCTGGAAATTTCTCTGCAGTGTTCCCTGCTCCATAGCTTTGACCAGCTCATCTTCTGGCAGGGCAAAGTGATCCATGCCAATAAACACATAACCAGCTTCCTGCAGCCGGTTAATGCTGAGCTCCAGAAGAGCCAGTTTGGTCACCGGGCTGGGAAGATCATTCTGCTTGATCAGCTTCTGTGCCTTTATTCGCCGGGGAAGGTGGGCATAGTTATAGATAGCCAGCCTTGCAGGGCGCATGTCGATGACCACATCCAGTGTTTTGCTGAAGCTTTCCAGAGTTTGATGGGGCAGTCCATAAATAATATCCATATTGATAGACTGGTAACCGGCCTTTCGCGCAGCCTCGACAACAGCAATATTCTGCTCAAGCGACTGCTTCCGGTTCACAGCCTCCTGAACCTTTTCATCCAGATCCTGCACCCCAAAACTGATCCGGTTAAAACCAAACTCCCGCAGCATGGCAATTGTGCCGGAGCGGACAGCCCTGGGATCAATCTCAATGGAAAATTCTCTTTGGTCAACAGGAGCCAGGTTAAAATGCTTTCCGGTAACCTGCAGCAGCTGGTAAAGCTGATCATCGCTGAGAAATGTAGGTGTACCCCCTCCAAAATGCAGCTGGTTAACCTGGCGACTATTGCTGATTAACTCCGCCTGCACTGCAATCTCTTTATGCAGCCGCTCCAGATAGGGCACAGACCGGCTCTGAGTATGAGTAATAATCTTATTACAGGCGCAGAAGAAACAGAGAGACTGACAGAACGGGATATGAAAATAGAGGGAGAGAGGTTTGCTCCTCTGGTTGCTTTTTTCGATTTCCCGTCGGTAATCAGCTTCGGTGAATCTGGGATTGAACTGTATTGCTGTGGGGTAAGAGGTATACCGCGGGCCGGAAATATCATACTTCTTTAGCATTTCCGTATTGCACTGAATAACGGAATACATGGCAGGCTGCTCAATAGGAGAATCAGCCCAGTATTGTGCCTGGCGTACAGAGGCGCCAGTATTGGAACGCTTGTTTGGTGTGCAGGGAACTAGTGCCGGAAAGCTCTAATATCTATACCGCCTCAGATATGCTCAGATCTGTCTGCCCAAGCCATCAAGAGTAGTAGCAAGGATGCAGGCAGATCACTGTAAATCTTTCACTCTAAGCGAACAGCAACGTAATGAACTTCAAGATATCGTTCGCAAGCGCAGCAGCACTCAGGCATTTGTGCTCAGAGCCAAAATCATTCTGGCCGCTGAACAAGGTTTGAGTATCAGGGCTTCGGCTCTGCAACTGAGTTGTAACCGGGGGACTGTGACTCTCTGGCGTAAGCACTGGGTTGAGCGTTCTGATGACATGTCAACGATGGAGCGATTGCAAGAGGCTCCAAGACCTGGAGCACCGCCCAAATTTAAAGCAGAGCAAGTCTGCCAAATTATGGCTCTGGCTTGTGAAAAGCCGGAAAATCATGGCTATATCTTGAGTCACTGGTCACAGAATGCACTGGCCAAAGCGGCCATGGATAAGAACATTGTTGAATCCATTTCACAACGCCAGGTCGGCCGATTTTTAAAATCAGGCCGATATTCGCCCCGATAAAGTCCGGGGCTGGGTAGATACCCCCAAAGACGAGGCTTTTGATGAGCGCTGTGCGGATGTCTGTGAGACTTACCAGCTAGCTCCGGCACGAGCAGAAAACAAGATTCACACCATTTCCTTTGACGAGAAGACAGGGATTCAGGCTCTCGAGCCAGCATCACCAGGTAAATGCGTGAAGCCTGGGCAGGTCGAAAAAAGGGAGTTTGAATATGTGCGTCATGGAACACAGGCCCTGCTGGCAGGCATGAATGTCGCGACGGGAAAAATTCTGCCCCTGGTCAGTGAGACACGCACTGAACAGGATTTTGCGCTCTGGCTGGAGATAATGATACTCAGCGATCCTGAGGCCCGGGGTTGGCATATCGTTGCTGACAATCTGAATACGCACATGTCGGAGGCCGCTGTTCGATTCGTGGCAGCTATAGAGGGTACATCTGAGGAAGAGCTTGGTATCAAAGGCAAATCCGGGATATTGAAATCCATGCAAAGCCGGTCGGCCTATCTCTCAGACTCGTCCCACAAGGTCGTGTTTCACTACACACCCAAGCACGCTTTCTGGCTTAACCAGATTGAGATTTGGTTTTCCATACTGGTGAGGCGATTCCTCAAGCGCAGTGGCTTTGTCTCGAAAGAAGACTTAAAAAACCGCCTCCATGGTTTCATCGACTTCTTTAATGAAACCATGGCTAAACCGTTCAAGTGGACTTACAAGGGGAGACCACTGCAAGCATGATGGCGTGGTCTTTTGAGCTATGCGGCACTAGCAGCTCTTGGCTGTTGCGCCACTGCAATCCAATTCCAAAACAGTTCGCAGCCTTCCGTCTGCACGATCTAGCTTTTTCTGAGCCTCTTCTGGGGTGCAGCTTTTTTTCAGGACGACGATGGCAGCCTTGCAGTGTTTATGAGGCATGCCAAGAGTCTGATTGCAAAGGTTGAGAGTTGTCTCTGCTGTGTCACGGGGCACTTCAGCCAGTTCGGCCACTATGCTGATTTGCCGTTTCACCAGTTTTTTATTGTTGGCGACAACATCCACCATTTTGTTGTCGTATACCTTGTTATTCAGAACCATGGCACCGGAGGAGATCATATTCAGAATCATTTTCTGGGTCAGGCTGGTGCAGGCGTGAGTCAGTTTGGGATCCTCTGTAGAAGGTGGAATATTCAGGGTGAAGTCGGTTTCAATATTGGAAGGCACCTTGTTCATGCAGGACAGGCAGGCGGTGTAAGCATTCTTTGAGCGGGCTTCAGCCAATACGGTTTGCAGCCAGGGTGAAATGGCATTGTCGGTTATACCAATCATCATGTCCTTTGCTGTGATGTGTAATGCTTGGACATCTTTTTGAGCCTGCTGAGTGTCTTCCAGCACCTTGCTCTCCTGTTCCCTTGTCAGGGCATTGTTCCCTCCGGCTAACAGGCATTGCACATCCTTTGGATTGGTGCCGAAGGTTGGAGGACACTCACTGGCATCCAGGGTGCCGAGCAGGCCCGAGTACTCTGTTCCCGTGTAGAGGAGGCGGCCACCGCTTTTCAGTGTCTGGCTTGCTCTTTCAACCAGTGAGGCAATGGCTTTCAGTTGGTCTTCAACAGAAAGCGGAACTAGCTGGCAGGCCTGCAGGAATTGCTGGAACTTGGATTCTGAAATATAGCCCGTCAGCATAAAGGAAGCTATCAGCTGAGCTGAGCCTGCTTTCAAACGCGTTGAGCCACTGATCACTTCACCTTCGGTAATGGGCTCCACAGGATAGTCAGAAAAGGGCTGAAGCTTGTTGGGGGTGCTGCAACTGATATGTCCTGTTTTACATCCCTGACTCTTGGCCCACTCTAAAGCTTTGCGTACATAAGGCGTATTCCCGCTGGCGGCAATTCCTATCACCATGTCTTTGGCGGTGATGCCCTTTGCAATAAGATCCTTTACGGCCTGCTCTTCATTGTCTTCCGCGTTTTCTACGGCGTCGGTGATAGCTTTTTCTCCACCGCAATAAACGACTTTTACATTGTCGGGGTTATGCCTTGCAGAAAAGTTGGCCAGCCGCAGTGATGTGCCTGCACCGGTAAGATAAATTTTCCCACCATTTTTGAAGGTCTCAACAATGCTTTGGCGGCAGCGTCTCACATCAGAAAGAACGGCTTCCACAGCCCGGACAACCCTTTTGTTCTGTGTGTTAAAAACCTTCAGGAGGTTCTCGGTTGACAGGGTGTCGAGGTCACGACTTTCCTCCAGAGCAGTTTCTGTTATGGGTTTTATTGCCGAAGTTATAGCCGGATAGTTGGATATCATCGCATGCCATCGCTGTTTTTTATCGATGGCACTTTGACCGCACATTTTTGGTTTTATTGAGTCAGCGGTTAGGCTGGCTGGCACAGATGTTATTTCCGGCTCCCTACGCAGCCTGCGGCAGGTGGAAAATGAATTAAGGCGGTGTTGTGGCTGACACTGGAAAAGAATGTGTAGGGGAATTCCTGGTGCGAACCCCTGCATTAATGGTGGCTTTGGAGGATGGCCGACTCAATGCTGCTGAAAACGGAAAGACGTTGCTGGGGCGGCGTTTTCCATCCTGCCTTGCAATAACAAAGGCAATCAGGGCTTGCTGGAAGTTATTCTGCTGGGCGTATTTCCCAGCCATTTTATTATGCAGCCATGTGTTTACAGCAGTGCCAACGACTTTCATGGTACAAGAGTTGGGGGAAACCCGTGTGTAGTCGTTTATTTGGCATCTGGCACAGGCAGAGTAGTCTGAGTGGAGGCCTTGCATAGTGAGGTCGGTCAGGCCATTTCTGAGGTTATGTAGACAATTGTTTCTATTCGTCTGCTCTTAAACAGGGCATCCAGGAAAATTTCAATTATCCACCCATGGTAAGGGTCCCGGATAGTTGCAGTCCCACGATCAGTATTAATTTCATCAAGAATAATGGCATGCCTGTACAGCTCACAATCAATACTCAGAATAATAGAGCCATAGTCGTTCTGGATCTTCCGCAGTGAATCAATCATTGCTTCTTTCTTTACACCCCTGTCAATGTACCGAATCTCTGCCGACAGGCCGTAACTTCCAAGATCTGGAATAAGCCCTTCCATCTTACCCAAATTGGCATTGCTACCAAACGTGCGTGGAATATCTTTACCATGGTCAAGAAGCAACATGCCTGCACAGGCTGCCACGTCAGTTTTTTTGCCCGCCTGTTGATAAATGTGTTTTCTCCCCTTTATTCCGTACCAAAGGAGCGTACTGGGGGGGTGCCTGTACTGAGCCGGAATTGGATCTTTAGATACTTGATGCGCCATAGCCTGATGAAAACCAAGGATGCGAGTTTGGGTTATTAGTTCCGCCAGGGATATATCAACAGCCGGTTTTTCTGGTTCAGCTATAACTTCAATAATTTCATTATCCGCAAACAGGTGAGTGCCAGAAGATTGAATTTTTCCAACAGTGTCGTAAGGAGATAAAGGGGGAAAGCAGCGTGGTATAGGCTGGAGAGGAAGTACACCAGATGGTTTTTGGCCTTCTCCGGCCCATGCTTCTCTGTCTGTAAGGCAGCTAATTAAGAATATTTGGAAACAAGTAGTGCATAACAGTGTTAATGCTCTTCTTTCCATGCATACCCCGCATTGCATATTCCACATACTCTCTCTGTAAAGTAGATCAAAGCACCCTTTGCTTCCTGCCGCTAAAGTCAGTAGAAATATTTTCGTCATCTACCGATAATGCCAGCATCCACACTTGCAAGAAGTTCAGAGAAAAGCTGGATGACTGGATGATCGAAAAGAAACTGATTGTCTGCTATCTACCCACATACTCCCCGGAGTTAAACCTGATTGAGATCTTGTGGGGCAAGGTGAAGTATGAATGGTTGAACCTTATGAAGGTTATGGACTTCGATGAATTCCAAAAAGAGTTAAAACGTGTTTTTGATATGTTCGTTCAAGAATATATGATTTCATTTGTCAGAGTACTTACTTCATTGTCGTTAATTACTGAGCTGGAAATTAATTATGCTTTTAACCCGAATTAACTTTTCGTAGTTATTGGCAGGAAATCGTTAGTTAGAAATTTTTCTGAAAATATTATCTGATGTCAATGAATAGGTCGGAGATATAGTTTGAGCCTCTTCTTAAATTAACTGTTTTTCCTGAATGTCGGTATTTGCCAGTGGTGTAATGCTAAAAGTGCATATTGTTGGTACTGGCCAGGTTCGATAAAACAGCTTTTTAAGAGTAATTGGTGCTGCACCTGCTATGTCTGTTCTTTTCGCTATTGCCCTGACTACAGGAATTCTGTCTGGTCTCTGGGGCTGGGTCTCTGTTTCTCTTGGATTGTTAACCTGGGCTGGTTTTCTTGGTTGCACCACTTATTTTGCATCCCCCCGGGATGGTCTGGCTGGTCTGGTAGAAAGTATGCTGACCAATCTGACCGGTGTTTTTTGGGCCATGACGATCATTAAACTGTCCATCATGATGAATATTGAGATTCTGGGCTATGTGGCAACAGCTGTTGTGGCATTTCTGATGTGTATTCAGGCCAAGAAATCCTGGCTGAGTTTTATTCCTGGTACTTTTATTGGTTGTTGTGCCACGTTTGCTGGTGGTGGAAACTGGCAGCTGGTCTTGCCCTCATTGCTGGTTGGGGCAATTTTTGGCTATGCCATGAAAGCATCTGGGCTGTGGCTGCATGGAAAACTGTAGCAGCCTTCTGAGAAGGCTCATGACACTGAAGAAGTTGCCTGACTTTTCGTAAAAAAAACCGGATCAACGATCCGGTTTTTTTTACGTCTAACGTAACTCAGAACGTCAGTTGAATATTCCCACTTGCAGCATTTTGTGCCTTGAGTCCTCGCAATCTGTAGGAGCGGGACTGTTTTAGCACAGCCAGTTGTAGACTTGACGGATCACCCAGGTAAATCACCTCAAACATGGCACTACGGTTTTGAACAGGTCTGACGCTGACACTCCTGGTGAGAGGCAGGCTCTCCAGGCAGGCTTTAAGTTCATCGACATCTCTCATGTGGTCAAACCGTTTTAGAGTCACCAAAACTTTCGAGCCATTATTAAACTGGTCAACAAACTGCTGTCGTATGGTTTTCACCAGTTTTGGCTGGAGATCTTCCATGGCATAGCGCAGAGAGTTCTGTTTTCTCAAAGCTTCAGAGTCAGAGATCTCGGTACTCTTGTCCGGATCAGAAGAGATATTGACCAGAGTATCACTGCTAAAGCGGTCTGATATGCGCAGCCTGATGGAAGTCTGCAACCCCTTCATTCCAGCCATGGCGTCGTATGTCCGGAAACTGGTATCCGCTTTCACCAGGTAACGGGCGTCTGATTGGGAAGAGGAAACTTCAAAGTCGTTTTGCGCCAGAGTTTCCCTGATCAATCGGGCAACATCCTGGTCATTGGAGTCAATGGCAAAGGAGGGTCGGCCAAGGTTTTCTGTAATGGCGGCCATACTCTGGCTATCTTCAGGAGCCTTGTCACTGACCTCAGCGACAATGACGACATAGTAGTTGCCGTCACGCTGGTACTCTTTGCTGACGCTGTAGCGTTTGACATGCCCTTTGGAAACAGAGGACAGCTTGGCCTGAAACTTGTCGGCATTTTCGATAGTGGACTTAGCTGCCATCTGAACGCCGTTATACTGCTCTACAGCACTGCGAATAGCGTTGTTCAGAGCCGTTTCCCGCGCCGCCTCAACCCCTTCGGAGAGGGAGGCCACGCCCCGGGCTTCAACAGTATTGTTACGTTCATTGAAAACCGTAGAGTAGTCTTTACTCTTCTCGGAAATCACCATCACGGTATAGGTCATACCCTGATGTTTGCCGGTGCGAAACATCCATGCGGAATTCAGGCTCCCTTCAACCTGTGTGGTGATGGTTGAGTAATACTCTTCCAGTGCCTGATCACCTTTCCAGGTCTGACTGGCTCTCTCTATAGAGGATACTTTTTCCCCTTTCAGAAAAGCCGTCAATGTTTTCATGGCATCCTGGCGGGACATCTCCTGAGCGACACTGTCTTTACGATGCATGCCAAGGCCAACGACGATAATCGTACGACCGAGATCACTGTCGCTGTACATGGACAGAAGCTGGCTGTCAGCCAGCATTCCGTCCACTGTGCTGTCCAGAGATGCGCAGGCAACAGCAGGCCATAACAGCAGACCTGCCAAAAATGTTAACCAGCGATTCATTCTGTATTAATTTCCCTTACCAGCCAAAAGCATCTTCAGCGTTACCGTTGCCACCGCCCTCCCAGGAACCTGACTGGCTGGACTGTGCAGAAGTATCACCCTGACGTGTCGTCTGTCTAGCGTTGGAAGCAGGCTTTTTGACCGGGTTTACTGATGCCTGCAGGCTGGAAGCACTGGCAGATCTGGACTGGTTATAAGCACTTTGATCTTTCATAGCCGTATCAATGGCCTGATCATAACCATCCTTGACCCCTTTTGCCTTTTGCTGGGACTTCACATCCATCAGTTTGGTCTGATACTGGCTTTGCATCATCAGCTTGGCATTGGCAATGCTGGCAGAGTCAATAGAGTAAACGCTGACATAAATCTTCTGACCAGACAGGGGATGAATCACTTTTTTGCCATAGCGCTTGGAGAGCCCCTGAACCTGACGGTTGCTCAGGCTTTGCTGCAAAGTGCTGGCGAAGCTTTCTGCGGCAATGCTGGAGTCCTTTCCGGTACCACCATTCATGGTAATCATGGCCTGTTCTGCCTTCTCTTTGGCCGCAACATCAGCATAAAGAGCTGTAACAACTTCTTTCTTTGCCATCATCTCGGCCATGCCACGGGCTTTTTTCTCTGAAGAAGAGCTGGAGCCAACCGGGCTGGCTGCAATACCCAGAATGTAAAAATTACCACTGCTGTCCCGGAACTTACGGCCACCCGTCGCTGTTGCCCAGTTCTGACCTTTCAGATATTCACCCAGGGATTGCCTTCCTGCAGGAACTTTTTTCTCTACACCAGTAATAAGAGCTCTGACCATCTCTTCCTGTTTGGGAGACCAGGTCATAACCAGGGCAACTTTGTATTGCTCCTCGTCTTCATTCCAGGACTCAAACTGTGCCATGGTCATGGCACCGAACAGGGGCATTTTGGATACAGCTTCAACGGTGCTGTTCAACTCTTCGGCAACAGAACCTTCCAGCTTCTTCAGGTCCTTCTCAACATGCTGATACTCCGCCATGGCTTTCTGATAACGATCCCTGGCGTTCTCAAACTTCTTACGCTTGCCATCTTCAATGTTGGCACTGCTGTAGGAGCTATCCAGCTTTTTGATGGCTGCGTCCATCAGGGCGTTTGCCCGGTCTCCAAAGGTTGCTCCTTTGAGTGTATCAGCCTCCTTGGTGTCCATGTCCTCAAGCATTTTGGCAACTTTGCGACGCTGGGCATCTACCTTGCGCTTAAGGCCATCCATCTTTCCTTTGAACTCAGCGTTAAGATCAGTTCCTGGAGTGCTGACCTTGTCCATGACTGACATTTCAGTATGGATGTAGTTGATGATCTGCTTTTTAGCTTCAAGAGTCGCTTCCATCGTTTTCAGGGAGCGCTTGGTGACAAAGCTGTCATCATAGGAAGGATCTTCGGAGTCAAAGATAGCTTCAGAGACTGCAACAAAGATTTTTTTGTCAGAGTTCCAGCCTTCAGTGACATGTCCCTTTTCAATGAAGTTGTAGGCCAGTTCTGATGCATCAGCTTCAGGCTGTGAAATGGCTGGAGCTGCCTGGAGCTGGTTGGTAACCTGCACAGAGGGTGCAGTCGTTTCTGGTACACCAGGCTCGGCGGCCTGGGCAATAGACATGGCAATTGCCAGGATGGATGCTCCCAGAATTGTATAACGCATAAATGATTCCTTGTTATTTACACTGGTTGGCCCAGCAATAATTTCCCGCTCATGGCCGTTTCTTTCGCTCATGGCTGTTTATTGCTTGTCGAGGCTTTTGTCTTCTATGACCAGTACGTAAAGGTGTTGGTTGCCATCCCGGCGGTTTTCCAGAACCCGGGAGGGAATTTTTGACAGAGAGAATGAACCTGCCGGCATACCTTTTTCTTCAACAAGGTATTGAAACAGCAGACTCCTGGCTTCTGACAGTGCTTTGAATTCGATCTGCTTCCGGGATGCTCTTTTATCCCGGTCTACCCGAACTTTTATAAACAGCAGGCCGCTGTCTGAGAATATACCGGCACGACTATCGTTATACTGGCCGAAATAAAGTTCATGGGCCTGTGAAAGGGCAACTGGATGACCAGTTGCCCCTGCACAGTCTGAGAATATCAGCATTATAGCCAGACAAGCCCTTCTACAGAGACGCATAACCTCAGTCCTTGTAGTTCTTGTCCCACTCAGGAGGTGTTGGCATACCGTTGGACACGGCAAAGATCTCGTTCTTACGGAAGAGCATGGGATCAGCTTTGATTTCTGCAACCAGGTCCTGAATATCCGGGTCGTTGGTCCAGCGAATAATCTTGCCGGGAGACTGTTGGGCACCAGGCGTGACTTCGCCAACAGCCAGAGGCAAGTCAATGCCCATATCGGACATATACAGAGTGACTACCTGCTTACCCATAAAGCCGTTTTCATAGCCTTTGTCTATCTGGAAGCGATTGCCACGAAAGCCGGTAATCTGACCACCAATCGGCAGTTTGTTGCCCATCTTGTTTGCGATAACTTTCAGGGCATTAATAGAGGCCTGGTTAATCGCATCAATTTCCTGGGACTGGTCAAAGCCCCCGATGATTTTGCCACTGGGCAGTCGGAAAATTTTACGAACTGCTCGTCCATCTGCCGTGTCAGCCTCGATGATTTCGTCAGTTTCGAAGTCAACCAGCTGGTAATCTACCCGGATAATGTAAAGCAATTCATTATGATCTACACGATCGTACTCTTCTTTGACAGCAGAAACGCCTGCTACCAGGCCGTAGTCAGCATTCAGGCCATTACCAAAGCGCATACGGCTGCGGGCCTCAGTTGTGCCCATATCCTGGAAGCGTTTTTCTGCAGCTTTACCTTTTTGCCCGAGGTGCCGGGATACGATAGTGAAGCGTTTCAGTTTGCTGATTTCTGTTTCCATCATGCTGGAAACAGTTTCCATCGAAACATCTTTATAGCTTTCAGCGTCTTCGTTTGCGAAGAAATTAACTGCAACGATGAGGCGTTTATAGTTTCTGGTGGAATAGTTTTGAGGCAGCTCTATGGGCTTGCGGGTGTTTTCATAATCACTTTTGCTAGTGGTATACAGATCTGGTTCAACCTGCATTTTTCCCTGCATACCTGCACAGCCGGCCAGCAAGAGTGCTGCCAGAACGCAGGTGACTTTGGCACTTGCGGATACTTTTTTGAATAGCATCATTTCTAAAGGGTTCTATAAGAGAGGCTTTTCTGGAAACTGTTGGTTAGTAGCAATAGCTGCTACAGGCTGACAGCAGCCTTAATTTCATTTAAACAGCCTTGGTCAGACTTTGTGCTTTATGGAACAAGGCATTTCTATGGTAGAAAGCGGGAAAATCCTTTTCCCGCTTAATCAATTAACGGCCAGCGTATTGCTTGGCGTTGCTGTAGATGTCGTTATATTTCTTCATCATGTTGAGAGCATCCATGGTGAAGGTCATCTGATCCCCTGCACGACCCATTGCCTTCATGGCTCCACCCAGCTTCAGCGGGTTACTGATAATGGACTTTGGATCGATCTTCTGCAGGCCTTTGTACAGCTTCAGTGCTTCAGGCAGCAGGGAGATAGCCTGTTTGGTCATCTCATCACCACTATCCAGATATTCCTGGTAAGCTTTCTGATCTTCGGCGGTCAGTGCGTTCAATTCAGCCTGGTAAGCTTCGTCACCCTTTTCTTCACGCAGTTTGAGCAGTGTTTCAAAAGCAGGTGCAGCTTCAGTCTTGGTAATAAAGGCATCCGTCATTTTGACTGTTTTGCTGTAGATACCTGCAATAGCACTCAGTGACAGGTCCGTCGCTTGATCGCCGATAGCCAGAGCTTCAATTTCAGGGCGCTCTTCCTGGAACTTCTGGAATTGAGAGGAAACTGGAGTAGCCTTCTCTTCTGTACCTTTTTGATCCATTGGAGCACAAGCCGCTGTCATAACAGTTGCAGCCAGAAGGGTTACTTTGCCGAGAGTCAGTATGCGATTCATTACTTCTGAAAAATTGGTTGTGTATTTGGGAGTGCTAAATGCGCGGCAATGTTCCGGTAATCCATGTTTTGTTAACATACGTAACGATACGAGATTATTTTTTGTTTTTTTACTGTTTTTTTAGAGGTATTTTCTTCTTTATTCTTGTAGATTAAACATTGCTGTCTGTATTTTAATCAATAAAAAAACTATAACTTTTGTTTCTTGGTGTTTTGCTTGGTTTTGTTCAAATATGAATGGCGGAATTCCTACGGCAAAGTAGGGGAAGACGAAGGTGATAAGAAACTGGTAACTGTTATTATGTCCGCCTTGATTTACCCGCCTGATGAAAATAATGACTGACAGTTGCTTTTCTTCCCTTTCTTTATCCAAAGAAATGCTCGCCAACCTTGATTCCCTTGGATACAGGAACATGACCCCAATTCAGGCCCAGAGCCTGCCTCATCTGTTAAAAGGCAAGGATCTGATTGCGCGGGCCAAAACGGGAAGTGGAAAAACAGCTGCATTTGGTGTTGGCCTGCTGTCGCGGTTAAATGTACGCAAATACCGGGTGCAGACACTGGTTCTCTGCCCAACCCGGGAGCTGGCAGATCAGGTAGGTAAAGAGATACGCCGCCTGGCCCGGTTCACTCACAATATTAAAGTACTGACTCTGTGTGGTGGCATGCCCTTCGGGCCGCAGATTGCGTCACTTGAACATGGTGCCCATATTGTTGTAGGAACACCCGGTCGTATTCTTGATCATGTTCGTAAAGGGCGGTTGAAGCTGGATGATGTTTCCACTTTTGTTCTGGATGAGGCAGACAGAATGTTGGATATGGGGTTCCGGGATGCCATGGCTGAGCTTTCCGCACAGACCCCCAAAAACCGGCAGACTCTTCTGTTTTCTGCAACTTATCCCCAGGGTATTCAGGAAATCAGCCGGGACTTTCAACGTTCTCCTGTGGAAGTGAGCGTTGAATCTCACCACGATGATTCCGCTATTGAGCAGCGCTTTTTTCTGACGTCACGTTCCAGCAGGCAGGAGGATCTGGTCAGGTTGATGAGGCATTACCAGCCTGAGTCCGCTGTCGTTTTCTGCAATACCAAAGTGGAGTGTCAGGATGTTGCTGCACTGTTGTCCAGTGAGGGCTTTCATGCCCAGGCTATCCACGGTGATCTTGAACAGCGGGACCGTGATCGGGTTCTGGTGCAGTTTGCCAACAAAAGCAGTACGGTGCTGGTGGCCACGGATGTGGCGGCCCGGGGTTTGGATATCAAGGACCTTCAGGCCGTTATCAACTATCAGGTTACCCGTGATGCTGAGGTTCATGTTCATCGTATAGGCCGTACTGGTCGGGCAGGCAGGAAAGGTCTGGCACTGAGCCTTTACACCGAGAGTGAGCAGTACAAGGTTGACAGTATTGAGGATTATCAGCAGCGGCCGGTTGAGTATGGTGATCTGTCACAGTTTAATAACCGTTCCGCTGAAATTCGGCCAGCCATGGTGACCCTGAATATTGATGGTGGACGGAAGAACAAGGTCCGTCCTGGCGATATTCTTGGTGCAGGCCGGAAAAATTAAAGGCACTGACCGGAGACGCCGGTATTCCCGGTAAGCATGTTGGCAAGATCGACATCTTTGATTTTACGGCTTATGTGGCGATTGAACGGGCTGTAGCCAACAAGGCTTTGAAGAGGTTGCAGGCCGGAAAAATTAAAGGCCGACAGTTTAGGGTACGTAAATTAAGGTGAGAGTCCATATGCCCAGGCACTTATGTCTGGTTCACGAACTATCTGGTTAGCGTATCTTTATTGGTAAGTATCCAGGTTTGTTTGCCGCTTGCTGGTATAGGGTTTCTGTTTTCCGCCCATAGATATATTAATAGACATATTAAAAGTTTGATAATGGCCATGGATGGCATTCGTGATTGATTGGGTCATGTATGAAATGCGTTGATGCCCGTCATTCGTAACTGCTCATATTTTACTGGCAAAATTGTCTGTTTTTTATACAGCTCCTCGCTATCACTGGGCTGTAGCCGAGTCGATGGTTGGTCTGCCAGTGAAATATGAGCAGTTACCGTCATTCCTGCGAAAGCAGGAATCTCAAGCTGGTAGACTCCTGCTTTCGCAGGAGTGACGAGGTTGTAAAGGGTCATCAACGCATTTGACTCATTACCATTGATTGAGAAATTGGTAAATAAAAAGGAATTTTTTTAGCGAGCTGCTGTCAATTTTTGAGTAATAATAGATTTCAAAGGATAAAAGTACTATGCAATTACCAACTACTAAAAACTCAAAAACTGATATTTATCCTGTCGGCCAATCTTTTTCAGAATCAGCAAAGACAACAATGGTCCCTTTTAATAAGAGCTGTTTTAATAGGAATTGTTGCAAGATTACGGCAAACAGGATGCTCATTGAAGTCAGGGATGAAGTTTTTAATGTAAGGCCTGATATATTTGAAGGGGTTGATATTCTAAATATTAAATCCTGTGAAAGAGAAGACATGGATAGATTTTTGGAGGAAAGACGCAAGTATTTTTGGCCATGTTTTCCCGATAAAAACAACAAAGCCCATTACGGCATCTCACTGGAAGAAGTTTCACATCTGTTTCCGGAATACTATACACTTTTAGCAGAACAATACTATGGCTGTTTTGGAGGTGATGATAAAACCGAAGGTTGTAGTAATTCTGAGCAACCTCCTCCTCAAAAAAATATGCGTTTAATAGCCATTAAAGAGCCATCTGCCATTATTGCAAATGAGCATGACGATCTGAAAGGGTGTTGCATTTATTATCTGAATCAATGCCATTACACTGTTGAAGCTAGTAACCGAAGTTTATATTATCGTTTGAGTAATAAGGAAGTTGCTGCCAATGTGCCCATCATAGCTAGGCAGTTATATCAGAATAAGCATAAAAAGTTAGTTGATTTTAAGTTTGTATTTTTTTTGAATGATCGTGAAAATAATACAGTGTCTTTGGTTGAGGCTAATAGTAATGAACGATTTATTGTCAAACATTTATGGGATGGAACAATTTTAACGGGGGAGCAGAGTTATCCAAAAGTTTTTTCAAACCTAAGAAGTGTCAGGAAATCTATGTTAGATAAAGACATGCTTATTAAGATTGGTTCGGATATTGATGTAACACCTGTGGTCAGTGATTACAATTTTTCTTGTGTTTCAGCATATGGACTTAAGTATGACGAACTGGAGTTTTTTAAAATGGTGCCTTATGTAGAGAACAGTCAGACATTAAAAAAAGCTATAGATGAAAAATTAATAAAGCCAGAGGATTTTAATATCATAGTGAAAAACATGGCTTTATTCCTGGCTCGCTTGCATACATATTCTTCCAAGGTGGAGTTGATCAAAGATTTATCAGGTAAATGTATAACTATTTCTGCCGCGCGTATGCATTATCACCCACATGGGAGTAATTGGCTGGTTGACCGAGAAAATATGACTCACTTATTTATAATTGACTGGGATCGATATAGTGATTGTGTGGTCAGAGAAGAAGATCACCTTAGCTTCGTAGAGCAAGATATATATACGTGTTTCCAAGATATTCCTGATGAATATAAAGAGCATTTTATATTATCCTATTTATCTGAATGGGAAAAAGGGTGTGAACATCTTAGTGATTTTGATAAACAACAAGCAATTGCAATGATTAAGAAATTTATTAAATTAAAAAACCGTTAGATTAATAAAGCGTATGGCGGAAAATTTTCTATGCTTATGGGATAATCAGGAGAAAGCTAAAACAGCAGTAAACAGGGATGGCGGGGACATGCGTAAATCTATAGTAAGTATCAGCCTGAATTCAGAGCAGGTACTAATGTTCTATAAGAGACAGAAGGAGCGGGTTCGGGCTGTTGCAGATGATGGCACCAGTATTAGTTTGCCTTTTGATATTATTGCCCAGTTCGTAAGCCACCATGGCATTCATGGGCGGTTTGAAATCAGTTATGACAGCAGTGGCAAGTTCAAAGGTATTCGCCGGGTCGGCTGACGCAGGTCATCAGTTTCTTTAGCTTTTCCTCTCGACTAACTGGCTGTAAAAGCTCTGCAGTTTTTCAGCAGGCTGTGCAGTCGGGGCAGCCAGATAACATCGCTGCAACCATGCTCCCAGTCGGCAAGTACATGAAAAACCTGACACAGGCTGAGCCAGGCAAACTCCTGTTCCAGCTCATCCCGGGATATCTGCATATCAGTTGCCTGGCGATAGGTCTTCAGAAGTTCTGACACTTGCAGCCCATCTCCCAGTCTGGTTGATAGCAGAGTGACCAGGTCCCAGACGGGACTGTGTACAGTGGTCAGATCGAAATCAAACAGCATGATTTTCTGGTGATTATCCCGGGGAATCCAGAAGTGATGCCAGAGACAGTCTCCATGGACAATAGTGAGATTGCTCCCGCTACGAAACCGGGGCCGCACAGAGTCATTCCAGTAATGAACAGCCTGTGGAAGAAGCTGTCTTAATAGCTGTGCAGTGTCCTGTGAATAACTTTCTTCCTCAAACTTACCCACAAGCCTGCAGCAGCGGGGAATTGAAGCGAGTAATGGCTTGGGATCACTGCGATAACGGCCCAGACCCAGCTCTTCCTGCACTTCTTGCACTTCTTGCATCATTACATGGGCTTGCATGTCATTGTGAAATCTGGCCAGAACCTGCACCGCTTTACCCGCTAAATCAGGGTTGCAACAGCCAATGGCATAGCTCTCTTCCGGCTGACAGAGCAGGCGGTGTGTTGCTCTGTAGTCGGGCATAAAAGCGAAGCAAGTATTTACTTCTCTATCTATGCCTGACGCGATAATGGGGGCAACTGTACAGCTTGCTACCTTGTGGATAAGTTGTCTGAACAGCGTTTCATGGTACCCGCTGGAGAGAGGGGCAAGTTTAATGACCATCTGTTCGGGAAGGGATGTATCGCCACCTTGGTATTGGAGCTTTAACAGTCCGCAGAATGAGCTGTGAATACCTGGTATTTCGATTAATTCACAACCAGAGACTTTACCATTTACCAGCAGGGAATGGCTGTGGAAAAGTCTGGTCAGGTAGTTCGAATCCTGGAAGCGGGCAATAACTGTATTCAGCAATGTCTCGATCCTTCCATGGTTTTTTATAGCTTTCTATCTATAGCTCTCTGTTAACTATAAGCAGGGACAGGACACTCAAACAGCTGCAGCAAAAAAAGATGGTAAAAAATCATAGTAAAAAGCCACCATAAAAAGGTGGCTTCTATCAGAATCTGGGGGGAGGAATATCAGGCTTGGCCTGTAATAATCTGGTATTTCTCCATCAGCTCCTGATGACTCTCCTGGTTATCAGCGTCCTTGGGGATACAGTCAACCGGACATACCATCTGGCACTGGGGCTCGTCATAGTGGCCGACACACTCTGTGCATAGAGTTGGGTCAATCTCGTAGATCTCGTCTCCGGGAGAAATTGCACTATTTGGGCATTCTGGTTCGCAGACGTCACAGTTAATGCAATCGTCAGTAATCTTCAGGGCCATAACTTATCTCACTATTATAAATCTGCCATCCAGGCGATACGATTTGCTGTTATTTGCTGAATTTCTTTTTCAGCGCAGCTTCAACTTCCGGTGTGACAAACTTGGAAATATCGCCATTCAGAGAAGCAATCTCGCGCACCAGGGTGGAGGAGATATATGAAAATTTTTCTGAAGGAGTCAGGAACAGGCTTTCAACATTAGGCACCAGAACACGGTTCATATTGGCCAGCTGAAATTCGTATTCAAAGTCAGAAACAGCACGCAGGCCCCTGAGAATCACACCTGCGCCAACTTCCTGGGTGAAATCAGCAAGAAGGTTGCTGAACCCCATAACCTCAATATTCTGCAGGTGGGATGTAGCACTCCTGGCCAGTTCCACCCTTTCTTCCAGGCTGAAGAGAGGATTTTTGCGCGGGCTTTCAGCCACAGCAATAATCACCCTTTTGAACAGCAGGGAAGCCCGCGCTATAAGGTCGCAATGTCCCCGAGTGATAGGATCAAAGGTGCCCGGGTAAATAACTGTTCTCATCAAGGCCTTCAGGTCCTCTTGTTCACACTGGCTGCAGGGGCATGCCGGATAAATCCTTGTCAGAACCAATATCATCCGGCGGCATCCCAGGCCGGCAAAGTGAAGGATGCTATCGAACGATCATCTGCTGTACAAGTCGGCTTACTCCCTAGTTTCCAGAGGCAATATTGCAGTAATGGAAACCCTGGTGAGCAGTCCCGATATATTCTGGCCGGAGAAAGCTCAGGAACTGTGAAAAACCTGCAGATTAAAAGATTAATTCGCCAGTTATCAACAGAATCCGGGGTTCCTGCCTATAGCTTAGCCAGCAGAGTGCTTCTGGTTAATCCTGCGTGCGCCAGTGTATCTCAAGGTCTGGTGCTATGGTACTGCTTCCTTGCCGGTTTACCAGGTTCAGTAAGCATATCGTTATCAGACAGCAGGGCTGACAAAATGGTTATCAGTCAGAAACTTTACAGGAGCATTCGGTATCTCAATATTATTTAAGGAAGAAGTAATAGTGATGGAATCAGCAGGCTTACAGCATAAACAACTTAAGCGTTATCCAACCCTGACTCTGAAAAAGCTTTCAGCGGAAGAAATTGCAGGTAAGGCTGTCTATAAACCAGTTGTGGAGGTCCAGACAACTGCCACTTTAGCAGTGAAATGCGACGAATTGTCCGCCAGTTCGCAAGATCAACATCATCAACAACGGTCTCTATCTGATTATGCTGTTGAACCTGTTGGTAGCGGTGACAAAAGAAGCGACTCCAACACCTCTTCCGAGACAGAATCCGTCAATTCACCCGTTTTCGAAAATTTTGATCCTTTATGGGAACCTGGACAGCCCGATGAGACTGAACCTCCTCAATCTGGAGGGGATAACAGTGAGAGGCCTCGCAGAAAAAAAAGAAGGGAATCCCCCACAATACGTAGTTCAAGTGAGAGCGAAGGGGATATTAAGGAAGAACTTGAAGAACAGGTAAAAAGATTAAAGAAAGAATATACATATTTAAGAGAACAGTATAATGCACTGTTAAACCAGTATGAAGGTTTACGTACCCTTGGTTCTTTTTACAAGACCCTTAATGCAAGAATAGAGGCAGAGAAAGTAAGGAAAAGAGAGAAAGCAAAGAAAACAGAGAAAACAGAGAAAGAACAATTGATTCAAGATCGTAATGACTTAATTGAAGAGTTGACTAAATGTCATCGGCGTTTGCAAGATCAGGAAGATCAGGTGTCCAAGTGCAGGTTTGGTGCTCCATTGACTCAAATGGATGCCAACAGCACGGACAAGCAGCGTCATGATGAAATAATAAAGATTCTCTCAGGCTCCATTTCATATGATCCCAGTGATAGAAAAGATGTAGAGGTACAAACGACTTCTATTGACAACTCTGAAGGCTTCGGTCTGCCACAAAAGCTGTATAAAGAGTTATCACATGAAAATAAAGAGGTTCAAACAGATCAATCTGGAGAACCTGAAACAGCTCCAGCCTCTAGCTCCAAAGCTTTGGATGCAGTGACTTATTGGGAAAATATCCAGAAAAATACGACAATTCATGGACAGCCATGGTTTGATGCAATAAGTAAATTAATACTAGATAAGGAAGGTGGTTTGAAAATCATGGGAAAGTTTTCATCACAAACCCTTTGGGCTTATAAGGAAATTACTCTTCTCCAGCACGTTGCTTACCTTGTTCGCCGTCACTCTAATACAACATTCGCCTCGTTTCAGGCTATTCCACTGAAAATGGCAATACATCTGCTGCAGGCCAAAGGAATGAAAAATCAAGAGATAGCTATGGCATTTAGCGAGATTGATAACAACAGGTTTTGGACGGAAGGACTGGTTTCCAAAGTTGAGACTACTCGAATCGATAACCAAAGGTTGGGTAGTCTCTGTTCACCACCGCAGGTTTCTCAAGATCAATGGGTTGCTACATTCTCATCTGATGGTACTACCTGTCTTCAACTTGTTGAGTGATTTTTTGCTATTAACCAAGCTTAAAAATCATCCAGACCGTAACTTAGTTCAGCCAGATGCTTTCAGCCCGAATAATGCACTCAGGCTGAAAGGTAGACAAACAGAGAAATCAACGTACAAACAGTTTAAAAATCAGCTTGCTGATAAAACCGCCATAGGGCGGGTACATCATCCTGGCGGCATTAAATTTCCCTTTCTGCATCACGCTTTTAGCCTTGGAAAAGGTCAGGAAACCTTCATGGCCGTGGTAATGTCCCATTCCGGAATCACCAATACCACCAAATGGCATATCATCAACCGCTACCTGAAGCAGGGTATCGTTGATACAGACACCACCGGAGTGAGTACCTTCAAGAACCTGACGATGGCAGTTTTTGTCATGGCTGAAGAGGTAGAGCGCCAGGGGGCGAGGACGGACCCGGATATAATCCAGAGCCTGAGTCAGGTAATCGTAGGGAACAATAGGCAAAATTGGTCCGAAGATCTCGTCCTGCATGACAGAAAGTTTTTCACTGGCGTCTGTAATGATATGCAGAGGCATCCGGCGGCTGTCATCATGCAGATGGGCTTCTCCACTAATACCACTACCACTAACAGCTCCACCAACGATATGAATGCCTGCCCCACTTTCCCGGGCCTCTTCAACCAGGCTGTTGAGGCGCTGGTACTGACGGTCATTAATAATACTGGTGTAGTCACTGTTACCGGTCAGCTTTGGATACAGCTTTTCAAATGTCTTTTTATAAGCTGCGATAAAGGCATCCTGTTTCTCCCTGGGGCAGAGAATATAATCTGGTGCTACACAGGTTTGTCCGGCATTGAAAGACTTGCCAAAACAGATTCTCTCGGCTGCTTCCTGAATATTGACATCTTCCGCGACAATCGCAGGGGACTTGCCCCCCAGCTCAAGGGTGACAGGGGTCAGGTTTTCAGCTGCAGCCCCCATGACCATACGGCCAACCTGGGTTGAGCCGGTGAACAGCAGGTGATCAAAGGGCAGTCTGCTGAACTCAGCTGCCAGTGCAGCATCGCCATTGATTACGGTAATCAGGTCTTCCGGGAAATGCTCCCGTATGAGTCTGGCAAACAGTTCTGAAGTTTTTGGAGTGAATTCAGACATCTTCACCATGACCCGGTTGCCTGCGGCAAGGGCTCCAACCATTGGCAGAACCGCCAGCTGAATCGGGTAGTTCCACGGAACCATAATCCCCACGACCCCAAGGGGTTGGTACTGGACGTAGGCCCTGGCTAGTTGTAGATGCTGACCCACATGGCGGCGGCTGCTCTTCATCCATTTGCCCAGCTTCTTGCAGGTCGATTTAATGTCTTGGGCGACAGGCATTAGTTCGGCAAGCAGGGTCTCTTCCCGTGAGCGACCTCCGAAATCATCACTGATAGCTTGGATAATTTCATCCTGATGATCCAGTAGTACGGTTTTTAACTTGTTCAGGTTGCTGATTCGCTCAATCCGCCGTGGCATGGGAACTGCCTGGAATGCCTGCCTCTGCTTTTCAAACAGAGAAAGCAACGTGCTATCTGCACTTTCAACCTTCGATTTGGTATTCAGGGATGCTTTCATATCGTCTATAGCCGTTGCCATAGGTTGACCCTCCGGTTTCCACTGCCAAATAGAGAGAGGGGAGTGCAGCGGTGGATATTTATTATTGTTATAGGTCTTCGGGAGGAATTTAGAGGAATAGGTCTGGAAAGTAAATAAATAAGCAGGCTTTGGTAAAGAACGGCTTAGGGGGCGTTCTCAATTAAACATCGACTCAGTGGCTCTAAAAGTGGCCAGATGTTAGAAGGGCTTGTGAAAATCGTAGTTATTCTACATTGAGCAAGCCCGACGCAGCAGATGGCCACTTTTAGAACCACCCGAAGGGCGCTTTCGAGAGTTCCTATGAGCTTCGTTGTAGAGCCCTGCAAGGCAACCAGCATTCCTGCGGCTCTACGCCTTGTCATAGAAACTCTCGAAAGCGCTGAGTCCGATGTTTAATTGAGAACGCCCCCTATGAGTCAGTCAGGTTCGACAGGCTCCTATCGCTCTATTCCAAATTGATCGCTTTCCGTTAACCTATCAGCCAGGCAGCTTTTTCATGTACTTTCGCTATAAAGCGATCCGTTAACGTAATCTTTTCTGGATTCTCGGACCTTCTGGACAAGGGAACCCTGACAATATTTCCATCTCCATCCCGAAGAGGCGTTCCATTTTCATCAACATGAACCTCTTGTTGATGGCGGAAGGCATCAGACTCGATTGCAGCTATAGCTTGTTCTGCAAATTCCCTGGACTTGCATGCAAAGTTAATTTCATGGTCACTGCAGGTCACTGATGACTTGAACCCAAGATTACTGCTGCCACTCAGCACCGTGTCATCAACTACGATCACCTTGGAGTGCAGCGTTGTGGCTCTGGGAGTATTGAGTTCGCCGTGGCCATATTCATACCAGTTGAAAAGATGTCTGTTTTCCGGTCTGATTTTTTTATAAATCTGGCGGCGAACAGAACGGTTTCTTGCACCGAATACACTATGACCTATTGGGGAGTAGCTTTCGTAGCCATTGGTAACCACGGTCAGCGGAACGCCTTGGTTAACTTTGTCTGCTATAAGATCCATCATCTCATCTGTCGGGTGTACATATTGATGGTCGATATAGATATGTCTCTCGGCGGCCTGTATCTCACTTATAACGCGCTGCATGAACGCACTGTGACTCATTTCAGGGCCCTGTGAATACAGCTGGAAATCACTGGTATCAACCATCTTTGGCAAATGATCTTCAGGCAGGGTGGTCGTGCAGGGCTCTGGCTCTTCCGAGAGCAGCTGGGCTACCGGGGTATTCTCAATATCTGTTTTTTCTTTTGCTTCAGCGCTATTATAATTTTCCCAAATACGGGCTAGCTTCAATAACTCCTCATCCAGTTCTTTACCGGCTTTCTCTCCTGAAAAGAGGAAATCCATATCCCTGAACTGCTCAGCAAGCATGGCTCCATCCAGTTTGAGCTTGCTTTTCTTGGCGTAAGGCACTTTTTCCCCCACCCCATCGGAATATGACCAGCGCTCCTGTATACCACTTCCTCCCATAACGCAGTGCTTGCCATCTACAACCAGAGCTTTGGTATGGTTTGTGACCCTCTTATAGAGAGTGGAGGATGTATTCATCCATCTTTCGCCACAGGTAACGACCTGAAAACGGTCAGGGTGTTGCATTTTCAGGCGCTCGATACGCCCAAGGTTTGAAAGCTGAACCATTCGGGGAGACATTAATATGACTATTTTGAGCTCTGGTTTTTCAGCGAGTCGCTGCTCCATGATATCGAGGATTTCATCGAATGGTTCACCACCACAATAATTTCCGCTTAATACAATGCGCTTCTCAGCCATCTCAATAAGGCGTTTCTTCCATTTAAAGGCCTCTTTGCCAAATAAGGGGGCACTGATACTGGTTACCGGAGATCTTGGCTGACGGTTTATGACAGGTTTTACTGAAAGTGAGGCAACCTGGGGAGGACTGCCTTCCAGCCAGCGTACACGAAATGCATTCCTTCCCCCCGGGTTATATAACCAGAAAATTGTTTAGCATTCTGCTTGAACTCTTCGGGTTTGAGACTGATCAGCTCTGGAAATTTGGCTGTATTCTGTCCACAGGCGTAGTAAATACCTCTGCACGATGAAGGCTTGGGCATAAACAGATGGGGTGAAAGGAAGTTTGATATTTTTCTCTTTAGGAGTGATACCTGAAGTTTCAAGTAGGTAATGGAAGCAGAGGGCATCAACTTTTTAAGCCGGTTATATAACCACTGAACAGAAAAGTGCCCATGCCTGGCTGTGTGTCTTCTGTTGCCCTTGTGTTTTCTGCTTTTCTTAATTGCCCTATAAAGCTTCGCACCCGGCAAAGTACCAGGGCGCAGGGATGAAGAAGTTGTTTTGCGATGGAGACCCATTTGACTGGCTCAATTATTCATTATCTTATTAAATCTAGAGCAAGACATTATTCAGACTACAAAAAACTGATTTTTTTCATGATAGAAGGGAGAAGTTGGAAATTCGATCTTTGAAACTCTGACTTCATAGATGAGGTAAGCAATGGTTTTTACCAGAGTCCTGCTGATCGAGGTTTTTGTTTAATTTCTGATGGAGTAAGATCGAGTGTCGGTCTTCGGATTATGCTGTTTCAATCGCAGTCTTAGTACTCATTCTATCAGGTGATGTGCTCATACCTGCCCTGAGGCCCTGTCCCTGGAATCCATCGCTATACACATTACAATTCTGTGGGGAAAGTTAGTGCCCAAAACATCTGTAGATATTGGTCGGGATCCCGTTCGAAAAGGATTTGTTCACTATTTGCTGCCTGCCATTACCGGAATGGTTATCAAGTCGGTCTATGTTATTGCAGATGTTATGTTTATCGGCCACAGCATGGGGCCAGATGGTCTTGCCGCGAGCAACATTATTATTCCCTACTTTGCCCTGATGTTTGGTTTTGCCACCATGGTGGGAGTCGGTGGTGCCGCATTAATGGGCATTCGCTTTGGTGAGGGCAGGTTTGAGGAAGGCCGGGATATTTTCCGACAATCTATCATGCTGATAGCGTTGATGGCGTCGGCAATGACCATAATAACCCTGACTTGGCTGGAAGATATTGTCAGGCTGTTTGGTGCCAATGATGTCTTGCTTCCACTGGCTATGGAGTATGTCGCCACTCTTACCCTGTTTTCTCCTCCCTACGCCATTGGCTGGGTGCTTTCAAATTTTGTCAGAAATGATGGCAATCCAAGGTTGGTTATGTTTGCCATGGTATTCAGCGCCCTGAGCAATATCTTTCTGGACTGGCTGTTCCTGTTTGTCTTTAAGTGGGGAATGTTCGGAGCTGCGCTGGCGACTGGTATTGCCCAGATGATTACCCTGTTGATTCTGCTGCTGCATTTCCGCACTGAGCGGTGCCGGCTGGCTATGAAAGTTGTTATGCCAGACCTGTCCATGAGCATGAGAATACTGTCTAACGGTCTTCCCTCCTTCTTTATGGAGATATCGACAGGGTTGCTGATCCTGGTGTCCAACTGGGTGCTGCTGAAGCTGGGAGGAAGTCTCTACCTGTCCGTCTACAGTGTGGCGCTGAACTGCATGTGGTTTGTGGTGCTGATGATTTATGGCGTAGGCCAGGCAATGCAGCCACTGGTGAGCTTTAACCATGGAGCGGGGCACAGTGACCGTATCCTTGAAACCATCGGCCTTGGGACCGGCCTTGTTATGACGCTTTGTGGTGTATCAATGGCAATCTCCCTGTTTTTCTCAGAAGCCATTGTCGGAGCTTTTGTTTCCAATCCTTCTGAAGAAATGCTGAACCTGGGTAGTTATGTATTAAAGCTATATGGTATTGCCCTGGTTCCAATGGGATTGAATATTGTGGTCATGGGGATCTATCAGGCTATTGCCCGGGCCAATATTTCCAGCCTGCTGTCACTGTTCAGGGCTTTGGTCCTACCACTGCTGGGACTGTTTCTGCTGCCATGGGCTCTGTTCGATAAAGCAGTCTGGGGCAATGTACTGCTGGCGGAACTGTTAACTGCGATTGTTTCGCTTATGTTGCTGGACAAGTACCGTAACCGTCTACGGGAGCGTGTGGCTGCAAGTGAAAAAGTCACGGTCGGTATGGGACAAACGGCAAGAGATGCGGCCTAGTTCCTGTATTGATAGTTCCAGTACTGATAGTTCCAGAATAAATAGTAGAAGAGCCGCATTGGCGGCTCTTTTACTGAACTTTGATAGAGAATCAGTGGGAGGCAAATACTTTGGTTCTGCCATCTTCCTTGTACATGATGGTCTGGTACGGCTCTCTCTCTTCACCATACTCCATCCCCGGAGAACCCATTGGCATTCCAGGAACTGCCAGGCCCCGCACATCAAGTTTCTGCTTCAGCAGCCGCTTGATATCTTCGGCAGGCACGTGGCCCTCAATGGTATAGTCACCAACAAAAGCTGTGTGACAGGCACCTAACCCAGCGGGCAAATGTGCCTTTTCTTTGTATAGAGACAGGTTCTTCACGTTGTAGTTTTCAACAGTAAAGCCTTCTTTTTCCAAATGGCTGACCCAGCCAGAGCAGCAGCCTCAGGTCGGTGACTTGTAAACCTTGATCACAGGAAGTGTTTCAGCAGCCATGGTCGCCATGGCAGTGAGCGCCAAAGCCATGGCGACAATTAGTTTCTTAAAAGACGTCATATCTATATCTCCACTCAGATAGCAAATTTATGCCAGATAAAATAGGAACAGACTGTTCCTGAAACTATTCGAGGAAAGTGGCGTTAACCAGATAGATATCAGTTTGTGAAGCGAGAATGTCAGGTTCTTTCAGATTTCGCCAGAACAGGTGTTTCCCGACCTGGCTGACTTGATCCTGGATAACGATATACAGCAGAGCAAACAGAGGGTTTATGCTGTCAGAAGGTTTGACCTGGAGTGCAGAGTCAATATCTTCACATTCAGGGCAGGGAGTATCCATCGCCTTTACGACGCTATCCAGACAGCAGTCCAGTTTAGCCATATTGTCCATCTCATCGGCCATATCGGGGGATATGGCCATGTTAATGTGGGCAGTGGTTTCAGGCTTGGCACTGGTTAAAGGCATAAAGCACAACTGCAGAACAGACAGGACCATGACAACCAACAGGGCTGTGCTGATGATCCGGCTGTGCTGTAAGAGCAGTTTAGTGGACATATAAAAGTGCTTTATGGACTGATTACGGCATAAGATCACTTTTTGATCACCAAGGTCAATCGTTATTATTCCCTTATCTCTATTTTGATTGGCAGTGATGAAGCCAGATAGATGAGCGGGAAATGCCCACCCCTAAAAATGAAAATACGGAAGGCATTTCCATGGTAAAATTTGGCATCATTCCCCGCATGAGAAATGATCTGATCCAGCTCAGGGGGAAAATCTATATATCTACTCTGCAGTATAATTATTGCCAGTTGTGATCCGAACCAGGCAGAGCACACCAGCTTGTTAGCCAGGCTGACACCCTTGTTAGTGAAGAAACACTTTATGCCGGTTAACCTACTTCTGGTTTAACTGCCGAGGCTTTTTATGCAGGTTGGATCAGAAGGGAAGAGTTCGCGCCACTACCCTGTTATGCATCATACAGATACCTATACATTCACCGGCTCTAGCTTTGGTCGCGGTGTCAACCTGTCGCAGGAAGAAGAGCTTAGCTTACACCTATTAGCCCCTTGTTCTAATTTTGAACAAACCCGGTTTCGCTGTGCACGTCGCCAAATCCTCCGTCACAGACAAATTTGTACAGATTCTAATCAGAGTGGATCTCCAAGGCCCTCAGAGATTCGTGCAATGAGATGGCGAGCTGAGGCCTTGTCAATGAGCACAGATAAACCAGACAAGGTGATTATTAGCCGCCGCTCGACTCAGTTACTCACTCGTTTCCTGCACAGGCCCGACATACAAACTTGGTTCCTGGATGAGAAGCTACAGGCGTTATTGAATCACCAAGAGTATTTAACCGAGTCTCAATGGTTAAGAATAAAAAAAGCTGTATGTAATTACGCTTTCTGGATCGTTCAAAGAATAGCAATCAATCGTTCTCGAATTTCCAATCTTGAAAAAGATGCAGTTCCTTTCATCGCAGCCAAATGGGAACCTATATTTGATAGGGCCGGACTATCAATCTTGTTACAGAATCGGTCAATAGTATGCATGCTATCCCGCAGCAGTGATTTTGGCTTCATTCGTTGTGGTGAGTCCACTGGGATAGCTTTAGCCCCCTTATTGTCACAACCGCTTCATCCTTATTTTGTTCCTGTTTGTTGCCAAATGGACTTGACTGGCAATGGCGTGAGTTCAGACCACATGTTTATTTTTTTGTTAAACCCCAGGGAATACAAACAAGCTAGTCAGGGACAGGCCTTTGAATTTCATTACAACCAATTGAATCCTTCACTGGACTCTCAACTTCCTGCACCCTGGGTCAGAGATTTAGAACAGTTGTTCCCAGATATAGCTCACGGGTCACAAACTCAAGGTAACGTCCAGAGTCCCCAGGCGAGGGAAGAAGTTGACCATAAAATTCCACTGGATGAGAACAGTTTAGGGCTTAATATGCTTTGCGTATCTGCCAATATTGATAATGCGATGAGCATTCCTGCGTACAAGAAAAAAACTGGCCCTGAGCTCATTCCACCTGATATCATCAAAAGCTACCATGTTATTATGGCCGATCCTTGGATACAAAACTGGCAAGAGCTGAATACACAAAACTGGGGAAGAGTCCTTCGTGAAATAGCTCGAGAATGCGGAATACGCTCTTTAAAGGCTTATTCTCTGGAATACATGCTGCTGTTCTAACATGCCCCAAGGAGTCTGTCGGCCAAATGTTTGCTCTTGGAGATGACGATGCCACATTCCAGTTGAGGTTAGGTGGTAAGCATGAAAAACCTTGGAATCCTCTGCTCCAGCCAGTAAACAGGTGTCAGCCCCGAGTGAGTTACAAAACCCACATGGCCTCCCCCGGACATTAACTCCATCTGTGTGCTGGCACTTAGCTCTTCAGGTTCTGGAAGTGAGTGTGGAAACAGGAATGGGTCGTCATAGGATTGCAATATCAGGGTTGGTGTCGTGATGCCTCCAAGAAAGTATCGCGAACTGCATCTCTGGTAATAGTCCTCGGCACTGTTAAATCCGTGCAGTGGGGCCGTTACCAGCTCATCGTATTGATAAAATGTGGTAACCGCTTCCAGTGACCCGAGAGCATCAAGAGTGTTCAGCTTGTCCAGCCATCCCCGTCTGCGAAAATGTTCTTTCTTAAGGTCAAGGTATTCTCGCATTTCAGCCATGAAGCGGTTTCGATAAATCCGGGAAAATCCCAGGTCTATCCGCTTTGAACACTGACCCAGTTCAAAAGGAACAGAGATGGCGGCAGCCGCTTTAAGAAGGCTTTTGTCGCCTTTTTCTCCCAGGTATTTGAGCAGAACATTACCACCCAGAGAGAAGCCGGCTCCTTGCAAAATTCGGCCAGGAAAACGTCTGTGCAAAATTGTGAGGACCAAGTCAAGATCACTGCTTATACCGGAGTGATAGCCCACAGTCAGGTTATTGGGTTCGCCGCCGCAACCCCGAAAGTTCATGGCCACACTGGGAAGGTCTGCTGCCGCCAGTGCCTGTTGCAGGCCAATAATATATTTGGACTGGGAACAACCCGTGAGGCCGTGCAGCAATACCGTAAGAGGTGCTTTTCCATCCTCAGGGCCATACCAGTCAAGGTTGATAAAGTCACCATCAGGCAGATTCAGTTTTTCCCTCTGGCGCACTGGCATATTTTGCCGCCGAAACAGGGGAGACCAGAGGCTTTGCAGATGTCCGCCGGTAATCCAGGGAGCGGTCTGAAAGTGTATGATCTCTGCTGCCATGATGGAACTCTATTCTGTTACTCAGTTTACCCTGTAAAGACGGGAAACAACCTGTCCGGCTCCCTTCTCTTTCCACAGACTCCAGTTAGCAGGAACATCCGGCTGCCCCAATGTTGATTCAGCCTCAATATAAACGACGGAATTTGCCTTCAGGTAACCATTCTTCTGGAGCATCCTGCAGGCTGGAGCCAGCATACCCTTGTTAAAAGGTGGATCCAGGAAAACCAGATCATAAGATGAAGCTGCAGGTTTGGCGAGCCACAGGCAGGCATCGGTGTTGATAACTTCCGCTGAAGTGCATTTCAGCGTTGCCAGGTTTTCTTTCAGGGTGCGGGCAGCAACCGGAGAGTATTCCAGAAAAGTAGCGAGAGCTGCGCCCCTGGACAGGGCTTCCATTCCAAGAGCCCCGGTTCCAGAAAAAGCATCAAGGCAGTCTGCTCCAGCGACCCAGCCGGTCAGCCAGTTGAAGAGAGTTTCTCTGACCCGGTCCGGCGTAGGTCGTAAACCTTCGACAGAAGCAACGGGAAGCTGACGGCTGCGCCAGTCTCCACCGATAATGCGCAGGCGGCCAGCACCGCTATGGGAGATTGTTTTGCGTTTGCGGGACATTGGATGAGTAGTTAGGGGACGAAAAGTGCATTCTACTATGTCCATTCAACTATGGCGAAGCGCCAGGGGAAGGTTTTAACTGTTCTGGTTTACTGAGCAGTTTCCTCAGCAGAGGTTTCATTGTTGTTCCCTGGACCATAAGAGTCCAGAGAATAACCGCCAAGGTCATATTGAAAACCAGTCCTCTCTGGGGAAAATCCGGAGGCAGGGAGAGCACTAGGGCCATGGGGACTGCTCCCCTCAGGCCTCCCCAGAACATAATGAACTGCATTCTGTGGTTGACCTTGTCGTCTTCACTTTTAAACAGGTTATAACAGGGGATCAAAATGTAGATTACACATAACCTGCCAACAACAGCGGCTCCGACAGCGGCGAAGAGCCACATTAGCGGATACTTCAGTTCAAGTTCATTGCGAAGCAAGCGCTCTTCCTGTAATCCGAGCAGGAGAAAGATATAAGAGTTAGCGAGAAAGGCGGCATAAGACCACCACTTCTCAGCAAAGACTATGACTTTCTTGTCCAGCTGGGTTCTGGCATAGTAACTACTCACCAGACCGGCTGCGACACAGGCCATAACCCCGGATAGATGCAGATAATGGTCAGCAAGAATAAAGCTGCCCCAGGCGATGACAATAGACAGCGTGACCTGAACAATCCGGTCACCCCGCTGAAAGCTGGCAAGCAGAGAACCGAGGAAGCCAAAGATTCCTCCAACAATGGCACCACCGGTAAATATCCTGACAAAGTCCCAGCAGATTTCCATCAGGGTGAAGCTGTCAAATCCAGGGTGGATCATCATCCCCAGCAGAACTTCAAACATAACGATGGCAGTGGCATCGTTGAACAGGCTTTCGCCATCCATCAGCAGGTTCAGCCGTGGTGGTGCTTTCAGCTCCCGAAACAGGGCAATCACGGCAACGGGGTCAGTGGCTGAAATCAGGGCAGCAAAGATCAGGGCCGACAGCAGGGATAATGGTGTCAGCCAGGCAATCAGGTTTCCCGTGACCGCTATGGATATCATCAGCCCTACAGTTGCCAGAAGCAGGATGGGTGCCAGGTTAGCCCGCAGCATCCTGGTATCAATGGCAAGGCTTGCCTCATAAACGAGGGGGGGCAGAAGTATATAGAGAATCATGTCGTGGCTGAGGGATATCTGCTGCCGCACTTCCGTCAGGTGGAAGTAGTCACAGAAAAAGCCAGTCATCAGCCCGGCGATAACCAGCCCGATGGTATAAGGAAACTGACTTCTTTTCAGAACCATCAGCATGATAACGGCCAGCAATAGCATGGCGCTCAGGCTGAGAACCGGCTGAGCCAGAGCAATGTGTTTCATTTTTGAAACTCACAGATGAGGGCAAACGCAGGTTGAGATTAGTACAAGGTGTTTATTTCGTGTTACCTGATACCTTCCCTATGCCCGGAAAGGGTGGATGGTGTTAATATTACCCGCTGTTTCACCCGTAACACTGCGGAACACGGGAATTTTCTTATACGATGTTTTCCAAAAAAGACGATAAACCTGCCGGCGGTAAACGCCGTTTCTGGCCCTGGGGACGCAAGGGCGAAGAAACGACCGTTGAACAAACTCAAACCGCTGATGAAGCCAAAGTAGAGTCTTCAACAAAGACTACGGCAGAGACTTCGGTTAAACCCCAGGCTCCTGAGAAACTGCAGGAATCTGCTGTTGAACAGGCTCAGCCTGCTGAAGCCAAAGAACACACTCCGGTTGTCGAAGAGAAGCCAGAGCCTGAACCGGAACCGGAACCGGAACTGAAAAAGGCTGAAGAGCCAAAACCTGCACCTGTTAAACCAGCTCTGGAACTCGCTCCAGAAATGGCTTCTGAGCCTGTTCAGCAGGAACCGGTTAATGAAGGGAATGGCTTTTTCTCCCGGATGAAGTCTGGCCTGGCCAAGACCCGTTCCTCCCTGGTACAGGGTGTAACCACCCTGTTTATCGGTAAGAAGGAGATTGATGACGAACTGCTGGAAGATCTGGAAACCCAGCTGCTGATCTCTGATGTAGGTATTGAAGCCACCCGCCAGATTATCGATGGCCTGACCCAGCGGGTTGCCTATAAGGAACTGGATGATGCCGATGCTCTGGTGGATGCCCTGAAGTCAGAGCTGAGCAAGATTCTTGAGCCGGCTGACAAACCTCTGGTTATTGACTCCTCGAAGAAGCCCTATGTCATCCTGGTTGTGGGTGTGAATGGTGTGGGTAAAACCACCACTATTGGCAAAATGGCCCGTCAGTTCCAGATGGATGGCAAGAAGGTCATGCTGGCTGCCGGCGACACTTTCCGGGCTGCGGCTGTTGAGCAGCTGCAGGTATGGGGGGAGCGTAATGATATCCCGGTGATTGCCCAGCACACCGGTGCTGACTCTGCTTCCGTACTTTACGATGCCTTTGAAGCGGCCAAAGCCCGCCAGATGGATATCCTGATTGCCGATACCGCCGGTCGTCTGCATAACAAGGATAACCTGATGGAAGAGCTGAAAAAGGTTAAGCGGGTGCTGGGCAAAATTGACCCTGAATCTCCCCATGAAGTGCTGCTGGTGATCGATGCAGGAACGGGCCAGAATGCCCTGAGCCAGGCCCATCTGTTTAATGAAGCTGTAGGTCTGACGGGTATGGCTCTGACCAAGCTGGATGGCACGGCCAAGGGTGGTGTGACCTTTGCGTTGTCCCGTGAAATGGAGTTGCCGATTCGTTTCCTGGGTGTGGGAGAGCAGATCGAAGATCTGCGCCCGTTCAAGGCGAAAGAGTTTGTTGATGCACTTTTCGCAGACCTTGATCTGTGATGTGCGTGTAAATTAAAGCCGAGAGCAGGGCAGGGAGTCGCCGGTGATTATCTTCGAAAAAGTGTGCAAGCGTTTTGTCAACGGGCATATTGGTCTCGATGATATCACCCTTCGTATTGAGCGCGGGGAGATGGCTTTTCTCACAGGGCACTCCGGTGCCGGTAAGAGTACGCTGCTGAAACTGATTATGCTGATGGACCGTCCGACATCCGGCCATGTGTGGGTGGGTGGTTATATGCTGTCCAAGCTGCGCCGTGGTCAGGTACCGGCTCTGAGACGCAATATTGGTGTCGTTTTTCAGGATCACCAGCTACTGTTTGACCGCACGGTGTACGACAATGTTGCAATTCCTCTGCTGGTCTCTGGTTATAACCCCAATGATATTGGCAAGCGTGTTCGTGCTGCCCTGGATATGGTCGGGCTGCTGGACCGGGAAAAGCTGAATCCGCTGGCGCTGTCCGGTGGTGAACAGCAGCGGGTCGGTATAGCCAGAGCCATGGTTAACCGTCCGGCTGTGCTCCTGGCTGATGAACCCACCGGTAACCTCGACCCTGACCTGTCTACTGATATTATGCGACGTTTTCATATGTTTAATCAGGCGGGTACTACCATTCTGATTGCGACCCACGATCTGGATCTTGTCCAGCGCATGGGTCACAGGGTGATCACTCTGGAGAAGGGGCATTTGAAAGCCCGGCAGGTGTGCGAAGCATGAGTCGAAACAGACCGGACAGGTCAGAACGCAAATCTGCGGTAACAACCTGGCGACGCACGCCGCCTGCCGGAGGTGATACAGGGTCTACAGCAAGGTCTACAACAGGGCCTGCAGCAGGTTCAGCACGGAGAAAAACTGCAAGTTCTTCAGCTCAGCACTGGCAGACTCTGTTTGCTCTCCATCGTCAGGTTTCCCGGGAAGCTCTGGTCCGCATTCTGGCGACACCTGTTGCCAGCCTGATGACTATTTTGGTGCTGGGTATAGCTCTGGCTTTTCCAGCGGCTCTGTCCATGACTCTGGAAAATCTGCAGGAAGCTTCGGGGAATGCTAGTGCCATAGTGCGTGTTTCTCTCTATCTTGACAGTAAAACCAGTGATGCCAGGGCCCTGGATCTCAGGCGGGAACTGCAGAAGGATCCTGCTATCAGGGAAGTGGTTTATATCTCTCCCCGGCAGGGACTGATGGAGTTTGAAAAGTATTCCGGTCTGGGGCAGGCGTTGAAACTTCTGGATGACAACCCTTTGCCTGGTGTTCTTGAGGTTGAGCCTGTTGAGACTGCCCCTCTGGCTGTCAGCAACCTGAAAAACAGGCTGGTTCGGCTAGGTGGTGTGGAAGAGGTCAGGTTGGATGATATCTGGCTGAAGAGGCTACATGCCATCGTAACCCTCGGGGAACGTGTCCTGAATGGTTTGATTACCCTGGTCGTTCTAGCTGTGCTTATGGCTGTAGGGAATACCATTCGCCTGCTGGTTGTGAACCGGCAGGATGAGATCCGGGTAATAAAGCTGGTTGGTGGCTCAGATGGCTTTGTTATACTGCCTTTCCTGTACAGTGGCTTCTGGTACGGGCTTCTGGGGGGATTACTGGCCTGGCTGATGACTGCAGGACTGTGGTTTTTGGTAGCCGGATCAGCAAATGCTGTGGCCACCTTGTATCAGAGTACCTTCCAGATGAATTTTCCTGATTTATTGACCTTTATAGTTCTGGTGTCAGGCAGTGCCCTGCTGGGCGTTGTGGGAGCTTTTGCTACCACTTGGCGGCAGTTGCGACATATAGATCCCTAATATTACATTCAATAACGAATCCCCCTTGTCCATGACTGAACCTATTCCAGTTCAGGGATGTCATATCTGACTCCTGAACTGGTAGCTGGTGGCTTATTCACTATGAAAATGCCCAAGCACATTCATGGCTGGCTGTATCTAAAGTATCTGCACAGCTGGCTTTTAGTTATTGCAGTGGTTTTTTTCAGTTCTGTGACTGCCGCCTCGCTGAAGTATCCAGAGGTGGAAGATGAGCAGCAGAGCGTGCTGATCCGGTTGCATAGCTGGCTTCCCGATGTTTCAGGCTCTCTGGATGATCTGGCACAACAAGGCAGATACCTGCTCTCTGACTGGACTGGCTTTTACCAGGGAGCCACTGACCTATCAGATTTTGATGATAACCAGCTCGCTGAAGTGCTGGATAGCTTACGGTCACAGATTTGTTATCTGGGCAATACGGGCCCCTTGCTGGATTCCCTGTACCGCAGTAGTGATCTTTATTACTTCGGAGACAGGGTCATGAGCTGGGATAAGCAGGTAAACATGGTTCTTGTTTCTGTAGATGATCTGCCCTACGCCAGCCATGAACTGCTTATGGCCGGAAACTCAAAAACAGAAGGGGCTCTGGAAGTTGCTGGAAAGCAGGTTCGGGATTTTGATAATGGAGCCAGGGTTGCCTGCTTCGGCCTGAAGACGCCACGCTGGCGCCAGATAGGATACCTGCTCAGTCATCACGGTTTCCTCTCCACCAGCCAAGGGTTCTCAATGATCGCTAATCGGGACCATAGTGTAGTCGTTCGTCTTGGAAGCAGCCGGCTGCTGGCCTATTCACCGGATGGTCATCAGAATGCGGCCAGGCTGGCGCTTGAGCTGGGAAGAGTCGACAGCAATGATATATTCCTGCTGACCGAAAGCCCTGAGGCCTATCATGTACGGGCAGACGTACTCTCCAGTTATGCTAACTATGGTTATGCCCGCTATGTAGAAGTGGTCCGGATTGAGGATATTTTTCCGGGCTACTACGGACAGCTGAGGTCGATGCTCGGGCAGGTAAGTCTTGGTGGAGTTGCAGTGACAACTGCCACAATACTCGTTCTGGGGAAGCTGTTTTCCAGCGTGGCATTGACCACTGTAATGACTGCGGGTTTGTCTCTTGGGATACTGCTGCCTATTCTCGCTCCCGCCACACTGGATTCCTGGACGATTTATGACACCCATGAACACCTGCTGCCACTGGTGACACTCCAGTCTATGTTTGGTTCGGCTCTGAAGCTTGGAGGATCACTTATCTCTTATCTGGGGGCAGGAATAAACCTGTTTGGGCAAGGCGTTGGTTCGGCTGTGCAATATGCTCCCAATTTATCACTGATCACAGGTATAGGAGCTCTGCTGGGAGTTGTTCTTCTGCCCTATGGTGTGCCTTTCGGAACTCTTTTGATCTTTGGGGCTGGAGCTGTAATCGCTTCCGGGGCTGCCGTTATCGGGATGGGGTTGCTGGTCACTCTGATGTATATGTATCCCTCTCGGATACTGACAGCTACTAATAGCTTGTGGAATGGCTGGAATAGTCACCAGAAGTAACAGGGTCGTCATAAAAAAAAACGCTTTTTGCCACTATTTTATAACTGGGCACCAGAAGCTTATGTCAGAATTTGGCAGCTTGTATCAAAGTGTATAAAGCTCTGGTCTTACCGCTTTTCCTGTATAATTATTTATGGGAACAGTGATAACATAGACATCTACTTATTATTCGGAGTTTGTTGATGGGTACCAGCCTGCAACCGGTTGACCTGCTGACCCCCGGGCAGAATATTGATGCCTATATCCACGCAGTTAGCAGTATTGCTGTGTTGTCTGCCGACCAGGAAAGAGAGCTTGCAGATCGCCTCTACTATGAGGAAGATCTTGAGGCAGCACGTCAGCTGGTTATGTCTCACCTGCGTTTCGTGGTACATATCGCCAAGAGCTACTCTGGCTATGGTCTGGCCCAGTCGGACCTGATTCAGGAAGGCAATGTTGGCCTGATGAAAGCCGTGCGTCGGTTTAACCCGGAAATGGGGGTTCGCCTGGTGTCTTTTGCTGTGCATTGGGTCAAGGCCGAGATTCATGAATTTATCCTGCGCAACTGGCGGATTGTGAAAGTTGCAACCACCAAGTCCCAGCGCAAACTCTTCTTCAACCTGCGTTCCAGCAAGAAACGCCTTGGCTGGCTGAACCAGGAAGAAACCAATGCTGTAGCCCGTGACCTCGGTGTAGATCCTGAGGTGGTACAGGAGATGGAAAGCCGTATGGCTGGCCAGGATACGGCCTTTGATGGTTATGCAGACGACGACAGCGATACTGCCTACCAGGCTCCGGCTCATTACCTGGAAGATCGCAGTGCCGACCCATCCACTCAGCTGGAGGACGCTGACTGGAGCGATAACGCTACTCAGCGTCTGCAAAATGCACTGGCCGGTCTGGATGAACGCAGCCGGGACATTCTCAAGAGCCGCTGGCTGGATGAGGATAACAAGGCCACTCTCCATGAACTGGCAGCCCGCTACGGTGTTTCCGCTGAGCGTATTCGTCAGCTGGAAAAGAATGCTCTCAAGAAGCTGAAAGGGGCACTGGCTGCCTGATCTTTTCAGGCTGTACTGAACTTCTTCTATGACCCAAAGTCAACCGAATAACCCGCTCCACGGTATTACCCTGGAGCGGATTGTTGTGACCCTTGTTGATTACTACGGATGGGATGAACTGGGACGCCGGATCAATATCCGCTGTTTCAATCATGATCCGTCTGTGAAATCCAGTCTGAAATTTCTGCGTAAAACGCCTTGGGCCAGGCAGAAGGTTGAAGACCTTTTCCTGAATATGGCGCGTTAAGTCAGCTTTGACCTGGCCAACATAATCCGGCCATTAACAAGTATCTGTTGACTATGTTCCTTAACCAAGTCCCTTTGGTTATCTTTTCAGGTTATCCTTGAAATCCTCAACGCGATTACAGCTGAGATCAATTGATGGCAATTACTTGCGAATACCTTCTATATGGAGATCCAGCTGAACTTCTGTGGAAGCTGGTCCAAGGTTGTAGGTGATTCCGTAGTCAGCCAGCTTTAGGGTTGTGTGTCCTTCAAAACCCGCTCGATATCCACCCCAGGGGTCACTGCCTTCACCCACTTTTTTGACTGGGAAAGAGATAGCCTTTGTCACGCCATGCAGAGTCAGGTTACCCTCAAGGGTTCCGCTGTTTTCATCTGCCGGGATAAACCGGGTGCTGCTGAATGTAGCCTGTGGGAATTTTGCTGCATTCAGGAAGTCTTTACCTTTAAGGTGCTTGTCTCGTTCTGCATGATTGGAATCAACGCTGGCAGTTTGGATAACAACATTAACTTTAGAGGCTTTCAGGTCGTTTGGATCATAGCTGAACTCACCTTCAAAGGTATTGAACCGGCCAATCAGCCAGCTGTACCCAAGGTGTTTGATTTTGAATTGAACAAAGGCATGGGCTCCGTCTGTATCAATTATATAGTCAGCAGCCTGTACGCTTGTAGCGGATAAAACAGCAGCAGAAAGTGCAGCGGCCTTAATAAGATTTTTCATATTATCTCTCTGATTGTAATTATCGGTTTTCAGATTTAATGACGGGCGCTTAAAGGTCTAAGCATTCTTCTTAGGGTATTGTCTTGATCAATAAAGTGATGTTTCAGTGCTGCCAGGAAATGGACAGATACCAGCCCTATCAAACTCCAGGCAATAATTCTGTGGATATTCCCCACAACGGTCTCCTGGTTTTCAAAAGCGTAAGGCAGAGCCGGCACTTCAAAGAGGCTGAATACTGAAATGCTGCGTCCATCTGCCGTTGAAATCAGGTAGCCGGTAATAAGCATGGCAGCAACGACCAGGTACAGGGCCCAGTGCATCACCCTAGCTGCAAGTAACTCATGTGCGGGGGCCGGCTCTGGCTTTGGGCGAGGGTTCAGAAAGCGCCAGGATAGTAGTCCGCCCCATACAAAAACTAACAGAATCCCAAGGCTTTTATGGAGTTCCAGTGAGCCTTTGTACCAGGGGTCGTAATAAGTTAGATCGACCATATACAGGCCCAGTCCAAACATAAAAAGAACGCC
This sequence comes from Sansalvadorimonas sp., assembly GCA_965243775.1. GTDB lineage: Bacteria > Pseudomonadota > Gammaproteobacteria > Pseudomonadales > Endozoicomonadaceae > Sansalvadorimonas. Next base: position 144,972 of record CBDEWF010000143.1, on the reverse strand, counting down.
AGTAGCTTGCATCCAGTGCATGCAGATGGTTATCCACCCGTATGTTTTTGTTGTATTTCTCAACATGCTTTTACCTGCACTCTGGTTCTGCTTCCGAGTAGTGGTACTTTAAGTAAATGCGTTATGTGTGAAAATACTTATAAATTAAAAATTGTTGTGCAGAAATGCACATACAGTGAAATAATACACCTGTCGTAGATAACAAAATGCAGGTTTAACCATGGCGCGTGCGAGCTGGGATGATCTAAGAATGGCTTATCAGGTCGCAGTTACGGGTTCGCTCAGTAAGGTAGGCAAGCATTTGGGGGTGAATCATGCGACAGTGTTGCGGCATGTGAATGCCCTGGAAGATGCGCTCAAGATTAAACTATTCCTGCGACACCAGCGGGGCTATCAGCTGACAGCGGCAGGGCGATTATTGCTGGATGAAATGCCGGAGATTGAGCAGCGCCTCAATCATCTGGAGCATTTGCTGAAAAATGAAGAGAAGCACATGAGAGGCCCTCTTCTTATCACAACCGTCAATGATTATATGCCGCGGTTAAGTGCTGCCATGAAAGCTTTCCGGGATAGTTATCCTGAGATTCAGCTACAGATTATTGCGACCGATGAAATTCTGTCTCTGGCATCGGGTGTTGCCCATGTCTCATTGCGCATGGGGCAAAAGCCAAATGATCCAGACATTATTGTTCGTCCACTGACCAGCTTCCTGGTGAGCTATTACGCTGCGGACTCTTATGTGAGCAAGTTCGGGATTCCCAACAGTCGTGAAGAGTACAACAACCATTTTTGGGTGATGCCTTCTGGAGGAAAGCAGAATATTCCGTTTATCCAGAAAATGCTGGTCGATATTGATAGCAGCCGACTAGTGTATCAAAGCAACAGTTTTCTGGATATTCAAGCTGTAGTGGTCGAAGGCATGGGTATTGGCCCAATGCCCGTTGATGCAGCTGCCAGGCAGCCGCATCTGCATAAACTGAAATGTGTGGAGAGCTGGGGAGGTGATTCTGCCTGGTTTACCTACCACCGGGATATGAAGCAGAACGCCAAAGTGCAGGCGCTCTACTCCTGTCTGGAACAGGAATTAAGCCGGTCAGAGATCCAGCCCACGTAAAATATCATCCAGAGCTTCCTGTCCACGGGCATGCCTTTGCTCAGGTGTCGATCTCTGTTCCCAACCTTCGTAAACCAGATCTTCCTGGGGCAGCTCGTCCAGGAAGCGGCTGGGGGTTGTGTCCAGAGTTTCTCCAAACTGGCGGCGGGAGGCTGCTAATGTCATAACCAGCCGCTTTCTGGCCCGGGTAATGCCCACGTAGGTTAACCGGCGTTCTTCCTCGATATTGTCCTCTTCGATACTGGTGCGGTGGGGCAGCAGCTCTTCTTCCATACCAATCATAAAGACATTGGGATATTCCAGCCCCTTGGAAGCGTGCAGGGTCAGCAGCTGGACTTTATCGTGATCCTCTTCCTCCTCCTGGCGATCCATCATGTCCCGCAGAATCAGCCGGGTTATGGCGTCCTCCAGTGTGGCATCTTCGTCGCCCCGCTCCAGGGACTGCTGGATGGAACTGATCAGGAACTCAATATTGCCCATACGTTTTTCCGCGATAATATCGCTGCTGGTGTTCTGGTAAAGCCAGCTCTCGTAGTCACTCTCTGTGACCAGCAGGCGAACCCCTTTCATGGGATCGGAGTGGCTGATACGACTCAGGTCGTCCATCCACTTGGTGAACCGCCGCAGCTTATCCACATAACGGGCATCCATCACCTCTTCCAGCCCCATCTCATGACAGGCCTGGTACAGACTGATATGGCGCTGTCCGGCATAGGTACCCAGCTTTTCAAGGGTACTGGCACCAATCTCACGACGGGGAACGTTGACTATACGCAGAAAAGCATTGTCATCATCCGGGTTAACCAGCAGTCGCAGGTAGGCCATCATGTCTTTCACTTCCGCCCGGGCAAAGAAAGATGTACCACCGGTGATGTTGTAGGGAATCTGGTGTTCCTGCAGTTTCATTTCCAACAGCCGGGACTGAAAGTTACCTCGGTACAGAACGGCATAATCTTTCCAGGAGGTATCGTACTTCAGCCTGTGAGCCAGAATTTCTGTTGCCACCCGTTCTGCTTCAGAATCTTCGTTACGGCAGCGGACGACACGGATTTCATCGCCCAGGCCCACCTCACTCCACAGGGTCTTTTCGAAGACATGGGGATTGTTGGCAATCAGAACGTTGGCGGCCTTAAGAATCCGGCTTGTTGAACGGTAATTCTGTTCCAGTTTGACCAGCTTCAACCCGGGGAAATCCTGCTTCAGCAGCGCCATGTTTTCCGGCCGGGCACCACGCCAGGCATAGATAGACTGGTCATCATCACCCACCACAGTAAACATGGCCCGGTCACCAACCAGCTGTTTGACCATCAGGTACTGACTGGAGTTAGTGTCCTGGTATTCATCAACCAGCATGTAGTGAATCCTGCTCTGCCAGCGCTGCAGAACATCTCTGTGCTCCCGGAACATCTGTACCGGCAGCAGGATCAGGTCGTCAAAATCAACCGCATTAAAGGCCTTCAGTGTTCGGTTGTAATTCACATAAACCCGGGCGGCCAGCATCTCCTCTTCATTACGGGCTCGATCCAGGGCCTGCTGGGGCAGAACCAGGTCGTTTTTCCAGTTGGAGATCATATGCTGAACAGCATCAACACTGTCTTCTCCATCACTGAGCTGCTTGTGCATCAGTTCTACCAGAAGAGTACGGGCGTCTTGCTGGTCAAAAATGGAGAAGCCGGGTTTAAAACCGAGGGTTTTATACTCCTTGCGGATAATATTCATCCCCAGGTTGTGAAAGGTGGACACTGTTAAACCGTGGGAAGCCCGGCCCTGAACCAACTTACCGACCCGCTCCTTCATCTCCCGTGCAGCCTTGTTGGTAAAAGTCACTGCAACAATATTACGGGCTTTCAGGCCGCACTCCTGAATCAGGTAGGCAATCTTGGTGGTGATAACACTGGTTTTGCCACTGCCGGCACCTGCCAGCACCAAAAGTGGTCCAGACACATAATTAACAGCTTCAGCCTGACGCTCATTCAGTCGGTGGGCCACAGGGCGGAAATCTCCAAAGAAATAAACGGTGCATTGTAACCTGTGTCATATTCGGCTGGAATCTGTAATGGTGCAGTTCTGGGACTTTATCGTTACCCGACACTACTGCTTTGGTATATTCTAGCGGCGTTTTTTTCGTCCTCCGATGCAAAACAATAACCCAGGAGCATAATGTTGCCCCCTGAGGGACTGCTAATGAACTTTTTTATATTTAAACTGAATTACATTTTTTGGATTGTTTTTCTCAAGGAAAGTAACTCTTAGTTTCTCACCTTTTTTTACGATAGAAACTTCATGCAAAGTTTCAAAAATATGTATATCTGACTTATAAATATCATCCAGCACAGGGGATAGATAGTATCCAACAGGTGATTCTGGGCCGCGGTGATAAGAGCAAACTTCTCTGGTATCCAAGTTTTTCGCCTTTATATACAGCGCAGCCCTGTTAAGCAATTCTCTTTTTTCTGGTTGGACAAAGATCCCTTCGCCGTATGCATATTCCGAGGTGCTAATGATTTTAGGTAAGGAAAATATTTGTTTATTCACTTTCAAGTCTAATGTTTCACTATCACGTTTCTCTATGGAAATTTCTTCAGGAAGGTTGAATGTCCCTGCAAAAAAAGGGGGGTTGGAGTAAATACATTCACATCGTTTGTATGTCTCCCATCCATATGAATAGCTGAAAGCAAAAACAAGACATAAAAAGAAAATAATGTTTTGCATAAAACATAAATCTACACAACAAAACCAAGCCAGTAGGGATTTTAGTCAAGAATCCAGAAGAGCGGAGGTGGCATCAGGCAGTGAACTGGAAATTTGAGAGGTCTATCCTCACGACTCACCATTTTGTTGTTACCATTGGGTCACCACCTGAGAGATAAGACTCCAGGGCTATAGAACTTCCAGACGGTAACCGGCCCGGGACAGGCACTGCTGTTCCTGTTCAAAATCTGTCTGGGTCAGAGGGTTTTTGTCCAGCCATCCTTCCGGAAACTCCAGAGTTATTTTGCGTCCTGAAACACGGAATGAATACTCAGGCAGATAGTCCGAGCGTTGATGGTTCAGCAGAATCGCAATGCGCAGCAGTGCCATAAGTTTCAGCAGGCGATGACACTCACCCTTTGACATCTGAAACAGCGCCTGCAGGGGCAGGGAACGGCGGTGTCCGCGAACCAGCATGGACAGATGGTGCTGCTGGCGTTTATTGAAACCGAGCAGGTCAGCATTGCGCAGAATATAGGCGCCATGACGGTGGAACTGGGTATGGGAAATATCCAGACCTATCTCATGCACCATGGCGGCACTCAGTACCAGCTGACTATCTTCATCGGTCAGTTGCCAGTTGTTTCTGGCATTTTCCAGAAAGCCCTTCAGGTGCTGTTTCACTCTGCGGGACTGTTTTTTGTCCACATGGTAGCGTTTCTGCATGGCTTTCATGGTTCGCTTGCGAACGTCTTCGTGACCACTGCGGCCAGCCATGTCATAAAGCAAACCTTCTCTCAAGGCCCCCTCGGAGAAGGACATTCGCTTGATTTTCAGACTGTCGAAAATAGCACAGAGAATGGCTAGCCCACCTGGGAAGATACTGACCCGTTCGGGCTTCAGTCCGGCAAAGGATATTCTGTTAACGTGCTTGTACCGGAGTAGTTCTTTCTTTAACTGGTTCAACCCTTCCGGGGTAATGGCATCATGACCGCGCTCGGTAAGGATGTTATGGATAGACTTTATGGAACCTGACGATCCGATGGTTTCCTGCCAGCCCATGGCCCGGTATTCATGCTCAATATTGAGCAGCTCAAGACGAGCACTGTAATAGGCTTCATCAAACTGGCGGGCACTGATTTTGCCATCAGGGAAATACTGGTTGGTCCAGGTGACACAGCCCATGTGAAGGCTTTCCAGAAGTCTGGGCTCAAACCGTTCTCCGATAATAAACTCTGTGCTGCCACCGCCAATATCTACCACCAGACGTCGGTCATGATCATCAGACTGGGTATGGGCAACCCCCAGGTAAATCAGTCGGGCTTCTTCCCGGCCTGCAATAATATCTACCGGGTGCCCCAGAATGGCTTCAGCCCGTTGGGCAAACTCCTGACTGTTGCGGGCTTTGCGCAGTGCGTTTGTGCCCACAACCCGAATCGATGCATCGGCCATATCAGAGCAGTATTGCCCTAGTTTGCGCAGACAGACCAGGCCTCGCTCCATAGCCTCTTCGGTCAGGTTGTTATCTTCATCAAGGCCTGCAGCCAGCTGGACCTTCTCACCTATACGTTCAACGGGACGCAGTTCGCCATGATCCATGCGGGCCACAATCAGGTGAAAACTGTTGGAACCCAGATCGATAGCCGCAATCAGTGGCGTTTTATCGTACTGCTCTGTGTCTATTTCACTCATGCGTTCAGGCTGTCCTCACAGAATCAGGGCGGGAAAATACAGAAATACAGTCGGGAAAACCCGCACCATCCCTGAAATACTATGAACTAAAAATATCAGCTCAGGGCAATCTGGGTAAACATCTATCGGGAAAACTGATGCAGGAGTGGGGGTTTATCCGTGTAATCCTGCGGTGCTATGATTGCCCATTAACTAAAGCTCGTATAGCAATAAGAGGATTATCTTCCATGAGCGAGATCGTCAACGTCACGGATGCCAGCTTTGAAGATGAAGTGCTGAAGTCCGACACTCCTGTCCTTGTTGATTACTGGGCAGAGTGGTGCGGCCCCTGCAAGATGATCGCGCCGGTTCTTGATGAAATTTCCCGCGATTATGCTGACCGGCTCAAGGTCTGCAAGCTGAACATTGATGAGAACGAACAGACTGCTCCCAAATATAATGTGCTTGGTATTCCGACTCTGATGCTGTTTAAGAATGGCAATGTTGAAGCCACTAAGGTTGGTGCTCTGTCCAAATCCCAGCTGACAGCATTCCTTGACAGCAACCTCTGATTAGAAAGAATGATTTCGCCCGGTAAAATCAACGCTGGGAGGGGCTCCTGTCGGGTGTTTTTACCCTGACGGGAGCTGATTTCAGGTAATAATAAAAAAAATCTTGATTTTCTGTGATCACCCATACTATTTTTTTGACCGTTATGCTGGACGCTTCACCGGGACGGTGATAGATTTAGAACAAATTACCTGCTGTGATGGCTATGCAGCTGCGAATTTCTGATCAGGTTTAGATCGCACAATCACTAGTTTTCGTGCAACGGTCAGGTTTACAGGCTAGTCTCAATCAAATTCATAAAACGAATTCAGGCCTGAAGTTCCCAGCAACAAACAGCCACCATATTTGCCTTTCAGAAAGTAATCCACACGGCCAGTTATGCATCTTACCGAGCTTAAGAAAAAGAGCGTTCCAGAGCTCCTGAAAATTGCGGAAGAGATAGGTATTGATAACCTAGCTCGCTCTCGCAAGCAGGATATTATTTTTACCATTCTCAAGCGTCATGCACGTAGTGGCGAAGATATTTATGGGGATGGCGTTCTGGAAATTCTCCAGGATGGATTTGGCTTTTTACGCTCAGCTGATAGTTCTTACCTGGCCGGTCCTGATGATATCTATGTTTCACCCAGCCAGATTCGTCGATTCAATCTTCGTACCGGTGATACCATTTCCGGTAAGATCAGGCCTCCGAAGGAAGGTGAACGTTATTTTGCCCTTCTGAAAGTTAATGAAATCAATTTCGACCAGCCTGAAAACGCCCGCAACAAGATTCTCTTTGAAAACCTGACTCCCCTGTTCCCCCAGGATCGCCTGGTTATGGAAATGGGTAATGGTTCAACGGAGGATCTGACCGGCCGAATCATTGATCTGGTAGCGCCCATTGGTAAAGGCCAGCGTGGTCTGATTGTGTCCCCGCCGAAAGCGGGTAAGACTCTGATGCTGCAGAATATTGCTGCCAACATCACCCGTAACAATCCGGAATGTCACCTGATCGTTTTGCTGATTGATGAACGCCCGGAAGAAGTGACAGAAATGTCCCGTTCTGTACGTGGCGAAGTTGTAGCCTCCACCTTTGACGAACCACCTTCCCGCCACGTACAGGTGGCAGAAATGGTTCTGGAAAAAGCCAAGCGTCTGGTTGAACACAAAAAAGATGTTGTGGTTCTGCTGGATTCCATTACCCGTCTGGCCCGTGCCTACAACACAGTCATTCCTTCCTCTGGCAAGGTGCTGACCGGTGGTGTGGATGCCCACGCTCTGGAGCGGCCCAAGCGCTTCTTTGGTGCTGCCCGTAACATTGAGGAGGGTGGCAGCCTGACTATTCTGGCAACAGCACTGGTTGATACCGGTTCCAAGATGGACGAGGTTATCTTTGAAGAGTTCAAAGGCACCGGTAACATGGAACTGCACCTTGATCGTCGTATTGCTGAGAAGCGCGTTTTCCCGGCCATGAATATCAACAAGTCCGGCACCCGCCGTGAAGACCTTCTGACAACAGAAGAAGAGCTTCAGCGTATGTGGATTCTGCGCAAGCTGCTGCATCCAATGGATGAGATCGCTGCTGTTGAGTTCCTGCTGGATCGCATGAAGCATACCAAGACTAATAACGAATTCTTCCAGTCAATGAAGCGCAAGTAATCAACAGTAAGTACCTGGGCATATGGAATCGCCACATTTCATGCATGTGACCGATCCTGAGGTAAAGGGCGGGGCTATCACGCCCCGCTTTGCAGGTATGGCTGCTGTGGAAGGCTATTCCTTTATTCCTTGGGAAAGCATTTGAGAAGCTCTTTATGAGGCGGGTAATCTTTCGCAGTTTGCTTCAAGATCTTATACAGTCTTGTCATATATCCCGGGTCTAACTCCCACTGTGTCAGCAAATAGGCGGTTCTGTCTGCTTTTGTTGGTTTGGATTGTGCGATATCGCCTATGCCGAGGGGAAGCATGTCATACTTTTTAAATAGCCCAAAAATGTAAGGATCGTCAGAGTTAAGGTTTATCAAAAACTCCACATTATGTTCTTTTACGAGCTCCTTTGTACCACTCTTCGTCAGACTGAAGGGTACTTCACTTTCTTCACTTTCTTCACTTTCTTCACTACTCGAAGATGTCTTCTGCCGGGCTTCTTCCAGTCTTTGAGTCAGTTGCCTTACAATAGACCAGTCTTTAGCCTTTGATAGACCTTGGATAAAATTGTTATAGGTTGTAAGGTCATTAGAATTTAGGCTAGGCAGCAGGATCGAATCAACAAAATACACCCCCTTGTTAGCATTAGTAGATTTTGCCTGTAAAGAAGCTTTTTGATCTCCTTGAAATACCTTTGTCAAGCCAGCAAGGAAATAAGGATCAGCCCAAGGTAAGTTGTAAAATTTTTGACGGATTGCTTTCTCATTAATAGCATTGTAGAGTCGTTGAGCTGTTGCCTCCTGTGGAGAATGCCGCTGTCCAGAGTAATGGGCCATTGACCCTCTGTCAGGCTTCTTTGCCGATCTGTGTTGAACAGATGGCAGGGGGTTCATACGCAGATATTGAATGCAAAACAACGAAATGCTGTTTTTCATGCCACTTTCAAAATCATTCCAATTTGAACGAAAGCACTCACAAAGATCCCGGCGTAACTTTGTCTCTGGCAACACACCTTCATACTCATCAGGATTTATGGTTAACAGGGCAAATATCACAGCACCCGTGGGAGCATTTGGGAAGTCCTTTAGCAGTTCCCTGACTTTGATAGAGTTCTCCTTCTCAAGCTCTTCTACACCTTCTCCTTCCCATTCCTCATTCCATTGGGCAAGTTGGGAATCTACTAGAGTATTTGCAGTCCCATAGTCATTGCTTAACTTCGAGTTAAACCACCTCTCAAAAACAGTCATGTCATGCAGATCAGTAAACAATGTGAAGAAATTATCAACATTGGTATCGATCTTTTTCCTGGATGGCCAGGTTTCTGGCTCAAGACGATGCTTTTTCAGTGACAGGCGCACTGCTTTTAACGCAGGATGCTTGCCAAACTCTGAATTTTTAGCAAGATTTAGTCCGGCAAGCGATCTCAAAACATACAATCTTGCCTGGTATTCCTCATTAAACTTTTCCGACGTACCTGCCAACGCCCTTGATAGAGCATAGATAGCATCCATCCCGCCTCTCTGGACAGACTTTAAATATTCTTCAGGTTCAGTAATATATTCTGAAAAACAGCCATAAACATTGGGATCTGTCCAGTTAAAATCCTGCCAGTCTTCGCTATTTAGCGCATTCAGGGCTTGCTGTACATTAGACTTCTCAACGGTCGTTATTTTCTCTTTTGAAGAATATTGGCTGGACATACGCTGTGCTGTCATGGAACCGAGGCCTACTTGTGGAGTTTTTACTTTGACCTGCAACTGTTTTTTCTGTGGGATAGGCGGTGGGTCATCATGGCGTGGTCTTTTCCCCAAAGAAGTTGGGCTGGTTTCAGTATCTACACTCCTACCCACCATGCGTTTGCTTTTGCCTTTGTCTTTGCCTTTGCCTTTACCGGTAACTTCTATAGCTTCTCTTTCTATAGTTCTTCTCGATTCGGTAAACATTTTCTTACTGAGTGGTGCGCTCATAGTGTTATCTCCTGATAGTTTTTGACGAATTTTTCGTTTTTCAAATAATTAAACACCTTCCTGGCAATAATCAGAGCAATAATCAGAGCAATAAAAAGGTGCGCGCAATCTTCAGAGCGAAAACAACCTCTAGAGTTCTCTTTCCTTAGTCACAAGAGATAGCGAACGGGTTAGTAATACTTCCTATTGATATCGGTGACTGCTATGGACATTAAGTGCCTGTCTGTTCTTGCTCTAAGGGGGTACTTAGGGTTCTTCGCTATTGGTGGATTTGCAGATATGATACCAGCGCTGTAATTCCAGAAAGGCCAGTCCATGAAATACCGGGATTTGCGGGATTTTATCGACCAGTTGGAAAAGCTGGGCGAGTTAAAACGCATTAAACAGGAAGTTGACCCCTACCTTGAGATCACAGAGATCAGTGACCGTACTCTCCGGCGTGGCGGTCCGGCCCTTCTGTTTGAAAACCCCAAGGGTTCGGATGTACCGCTTCTGGCCAACCTGTTTGGTACACCAAGACGTGTGGCCCTGGGTATGGGGCAGGAGAGTGTGGAAACCCTGAGAGAAGTCGGGCAGCTGATGGCTTATCTGAAAGAGCCCGATCCGCCCAAGGGATTTCGCGATGCCCTGGAAAAACTGCCAATCTTTCTGCAGGTGAAAAACATGGGGCCAAAAATGATGCGCAAGGCTCCCTGTCAGGAAGTTGTTCTTAAAGGTGAAGATGTTGATCTGAACAAGCTGCCTGTGCAGACCTGCTGGCCTGGTGATGTTGCTCCACTGGTCACCTGGCCGCTGGTTATTACCAAGGGGCCTTTGAAAGGGCGGCAGAACCTTGGCATCTATCGTCAGCAGCTCCTGGGGCCAAACCGTCTGATCATGCGCTGGTTGTCTCACCGTGGAGGGGCGCTGGATCTGCGGGATTGGCAGGAAAAATACCCTGGAAAACCTTTCCCGGTTGCAGTGGCCATTGGTGCTGATCCGGCAACTATCCTGGGAGCTGTCACTCCGGTTCCGGACAGTCTCTCTGAATACGCTTTTGCCGGTCTGCTGCGGGGATCCCGCACTGAGCTGGTAAAGTGCAAGACTGTTGATCTGGAAGTTCCCGCCAGTGCAGAAATTGTTTTGGAGGGGCATATCTATCCAGATGATTTTGCCGATGAAGGCCCCTACGGTGACCATACTGGCTATTACAACGAGGTTGAGTCATTCCCGGTCTTTACCATAGAGTGTATGACTCACCGGAAAGATCCTATCTACCACAGTACCTACACGGGGCGCCCGCCCGATGAACCAGCCATGCTGGGGGTGGCTCTGAATGAAGTCTTTGTTCCTATTCTGCAGAAGCAGTTCCCAGAGATTGTCGATTTCTACCTGCCACCTGAAGGGTGTTCTTACCGTATGGCTGTGGTCACTATACGCAAAGAGTATCCGGGGCATGCCAAGAGGGTCATGCTTGGGGTATGGTCTTTCCTGCGGCAGTTTATGTATACCAAGTTTGTCGTGATCTGTGACGATGATGTTAATGCCCGTGACTGGCAGGATGTAATCTGGGCTATGACGACTCGGATGGATCCTAAGCGGGATACTGTATTTATCGAGAATACCCCTATCGACTATCTCGACTTTGCCTCTCCAGAAGCAGGACTTGGCTCCAAGGTTGGTTTTGATGCCACCAATAAGTGGCCCGGAGAGACCAAACGGGAATGGGGGCGTGCTATCTCGATGACTGATGAAGTCAAAGAGCGGGTAGACCATATCTGGGATGAGCTGGGTATTGATTAACTTGAACCAGGAGCTTGTCGGACTTTTTCGCAGTAGGTTAGCGTTAAGTCCAACAGGCTCCCAGATCCATACTAAATAGCTATAAAATGAGCCGGATTTCCCACCGGTCCATGAATATTATTCTTTGGGGGATATTTGTGTCTGACAAAGTAGTAACACACAAGGCAGTAACACAAGAGACAATGCAGTACAGGGTCAAGGTTGAACGTCTGGAGTTGGTAGAAGAAAGTGTCTACCAGGTCATCCTGCGCTCTGCAGATAGTCAACGACTGCAGTGGTCTGCAGGCCAGTACCTGGAGCTGGTTATGCCGACAGGAACCCCCTGTGCTTACTCCATAGCTTCAGCGCCAGCAGATGATGGTATGACACTGGAACTGCATATCCAGTGTTATCAGGACCATGAGCGGGCCAGGGAGGTCATAGAGCATCTGCAGACTGCAGAGACAGTCATTATCCGTCTGCCCAATGGCAATTGTCATATTGGCAGCTGTCCTGATACTGCTCTGGTTCTGATTGCTGCCGGAACGGGTTTTGCCCAGATGAAGGCCATTATTGAGCAGTGTCTGAAAGTAGGTCATAAACACCCCCTTCACCTTTACTGGGGGGCACGCCGACCAAGTGGTTTTTATATGCCAGAACTGCCTCTTACCTGGGCAGTAGAACATAAGGTGCAGTACCACCCAGTTGTCAGCGAACCGGAAGCAGATGATGACTGGAATGGGCGTCATGGTCTGCTCTACAAGGCTGTGCTGGATGACTGTGAAAACTTCAGGGATGCGCATTTCTATATCAGCGGTTCTCCGGCCATGGTTTATGCCACGCTGGATGAGCTGGTTGCGGCAGGTTTCCCGAAAGAACATATCCATTCGGATGTGTTTGATTACTGTCCAAGGTAAAAATCTGCCATCTGAATAAGAATAAAGGCTCACGTCCTCGAATGAAGATATGAGCCATCTTAATGAAAAGTTTTATGTTGTCAGAATTTGGCTGGTGAGGTGGTTTGCGTTGAATTAGTTATTACATCTGGCGTAGCTGTTATTCATTTTCAGACAGCTTCTAAGTGTCAATAATCAGCTTATTGCTGTTGGAGCCCCTATCCCTATGTTGCGTGAAACAAAGTAGTAGCAGGTTAACGTTCACAGAAGCTGAACCCGTATTGAAAAAACTTCGGGAGCACCAGCAGCAGTTACAGAAACAAAATTGACAGACTGGAGCTGAATGAAATCAGAACCAGTCCGTCTGGGATAATTAATTCACCTCTACCCAATCCACTTTCTGGAAACCACGGGGAAGCTTGTTTCCGCGACGTCCACGTTCACCCTGGTAGTGTTCAAGGTCCGCAGGTTTCAGAGTCAAGTGACGTTTTCCGGCATACACTGTCAGGGACTCTTCGTCTTTTATAACTGCCATGGCTACCATAAACTCTTCACGGCTGGTCGCTCTGGCAGCGGGAATATTAATAATCTTGTTACCTTTGCCCCGGGCCATAACCGGCAGTTCGGAGACCGGGAACAATAGCATCCGGCCTTCGTTACTGATGGCGACAACCTTCTGGCTGGTTTCATCGGTCACCTTCACCGGTTGCATGACCCGGGTGAACTTGGGCAGGGTCAGCGTTGTTTTGCCGGCCTTGTTGCGGGAGACCATATCCTTGAACGTAGCGACAAAACCATAACCTGCATCGCTGGCCAGCAGATAAAGTGCCTTGTCATCATCAATCATCGCCGCTTCATACAGAGCTCCGGCTGGTGGATTGACCCGCTTGGTCAGCGGTTCGCCCTGGCTTCGTGCTGATGGCAAAGTGTGAGTTGTGATAGTGTAGGTACGGCCGGTTGAGTCCAGGAAGATGGTTGGCTGGTTGCTGCGGCCTTTCACGGCAAAGCCAAACTTGTCCCCGGACTTGTAGCTGAGCTTGTTCGGGTCGATATCATGGCCCTTGGCAACCCGTACCCAACCCTTGGAAGACATCACCACGGTAACGGGGTCAGCACTCATCAGCTCAGTTTCGGAGAGGGCCTGTGCTTCCTGCCGGGCCATGATGGGTGAACGGCGATCATCTCCAAACTGTTCAGCATCGGCGATAATCTCTTTCTTCATCAGGGTTTTCATGCGGCGGTCAGAGCTGAGAGTCAACTGCAGGTAATCCCGCTCCTTGTTCAGTTCATCCTGTTCCGCACGCAGCTTCTCTTCCTCAAGGCGGGCCAGCTGGCGCAGCTTGAGTTCGAGAATAGCTTCTGCCTGCTTCTCACTCAGACTGAAACGGTTAATCAGTTCCGCTTTGGGATCATCCTCATGGCGGATAATCTCGATCACTTCGTCGATATTCAGGAATGCCTTGATCAGTCCATCCAGGATATGGAGCCGACCCAGTACTTTCTCCAGGCGGAATTCCAGACGGCGGGTAACTGTTGTCTGGCGATACTTGAGCCACTCCTTCAGGATCATATCGAGAGACTTCACCTGGGGGCGGCCATCAATACCGATCATGTTCATATTGACCCGGTAAGTCCGCTCCAGGTCGGTGGTAGCGAACAGGTGGCCCATCAGCTGCTCAACATCACACTTCTTCTTGGCTGGTGTTATCACCAGGCGGGTCGGGTTTTCATGGTCAGATTCGTCACGCAGATCAGCCACCATTGGCAGCTTTTTCTTCTGCATCTGATCCGCAATCTGCTCCAGAATCTTGGCACCGGAAACCTGGTGAGGCAGGGCGGTGATAACGATATCGCCATTCTCCCGGGCATACACGGCACGCATTCTCAGGCTGCCACGACCCTGAGTGTACATCTTGCGGATATCGGCTTCCGGGGTAATGATCTCCGCATCCGTGGGGAAGTCCGGACCCTTGATATGCTCGCAGATATCATAAAGAGTCGCTTTGGGGTTCTCCAGCAAATGCACACAGGCTGTCGCAACTTCCTTCAGGTTGTGGGGCGGGATATCTGTCGCCATACCAACGGCAATACCCGTAGTGCCGTTGAGCAGCAGGTTGGGCAGGCGGGCAGGCAGGGTAGCCGGTTCATTCATGGTTCCGTCAAAGTTGGGAACCCAGTCAACTGTTCCCTGGCCCAGCTCTCCCAGCAGAACATCTGCATAACGCCCGAGGCGGGCTTCGGTGTAACGCATGGCGGCGAATGACTTGGGATCATCGGGGGAGCCCCAGTTTCCCTGGCCATCAACCAGCGGGTAACGGTAGGAGAAGGGCTGTGCCATCAGCACCATGGCTTCGTAACAGGCACTGTCACCGTGGGGGTGATATTTACCCAGAACATCACCGACGGTACGGGCAGATTTCTTGTGCTTGGCGGTATTTTTCAGGCCAAGCTCGCTCATGGCGTACACAATACGTCGCTGAACCGGCTTCAGGCCATCGCCGATATGGGGTAGTGCCCGGTCCAGAATGACGTACATGGAGTAGTTGAGGTAGGCCATTTCTGTATAGGCCTTGAGCGACTGGCGTTCGACGCCGTCGTCGCCGATCACGATCTGGTCCGTCATGGGGGTATCCGTAGACAAAATCTTATGCGTTCAGCTTATATAGAGGTTTATATAGAGATGAGCGCAAATATAGATGATTCTTTTGACTGTTATTTTGCCAGTTTGGAGGGCGGATGTCAGTTGTCAGATGCCGGGGGGGAGAGGATAACAGAAGAGAGGGCGACAAAGTTGTCAATAATCCCAACATATTAGTGGAATCGGGAATCATTAAGGAAAGCCAGCTGTCTATTGCTTCTCTCTCAAATAGAAGGATTGATGGCAATTATGGCTTCGTGGCACCCAAAAGAATATCAAAAACAGCGTACAAAAAGTGCAGATCACGCAACCTTTCTCTCTTTGACTGCCGAAGGCGGCAACGTTAAAACCGGAGCATATGGTCGTGAAGTCACATTGGAACTTACTTCGCCAGTTAGGAGAATTCCAGTTAAATTCGGCGATAACGGCCCTCCATCGTATGGGAGAAGTATTTCTGAGACAGGCAGCACATATTACTTAAGCTCGCAATCTCATCCTTCTCATATCAGGCAAAGAAGTGCTGACAGTGCAGGTGAGCATTACCGTTGGCCAGATCCTTTGCATGATTCAACCCAGTCTTTATTGACCAGCTCTCACTCCAGTATTCAGAGTCCTCATGGTACAGGTGTGTTCTCACCTCTTTCTCTTTCAACGATGAAACTGGATGAAATTGGTTTTGATCGAGCAGCATTTGGTCAGGAACTGAAAATGATTATTAATAATCCCAGCCTCCAAAATTACCTCTATTTGAGGCAGCTTCTTATTCGTCTTCTTATTGACCCTAAACTTGCTGGATTACGTGCACGTATTGTTTCTGAGTCTGCAACCAGTCTGGAGCTTGAAGAACTATTTCAACTTATTGATAAAGTTAGTAGTTGGGTGCTTCCCAAGAAAGCTGCTGATGCTCAAAGAGAAATGAAAGCCATAGAACAAACTATCCGTGAAGATATCGAAAAGAGCTTTCCAACATACAATATTTTAAACCCTGTAAAAGAGTATGACTGGGATGGAGGGGCGAAGAGCGCAAAGGATATTTTGAGTTTTGACCAGGAGTTTTTGCAGAAAGAAGTCAGGCGGCTGGGGGTTATGTTGGAACCTCTTGTCTCTGACAATGGTCTTATTCCCGGAGAGATTAATGATCCAGCTGGATATTACCGTCCAAAGCCAGCTGTCCCCCTTCCCGCTCAAAAACATCAAGAACATGATGAATCTTTCTATATTCCAGTTAATTTTGCATTTGTTCTTGATGGTAAGTCCGTGAAGCTACCATTACCGCATTTTACGGCTCTTTCCCAGAGAAAATTTATACGTCTCTTCCAAGCTAAACAGAGTGTAGTTAGCAGCGAAGAATACTGGAAAAAATTATCCAGAGGGGACCAGCAAAAGGTTGGTGGAGAGATTATTAATGATGATTTCTCAATGTGTAGTGATACAACACGGTTTGATTGCAAGTATGTTATGGCCCATGGAAATCAACTACCGCCAGCTCCACTCTTTTCTTCAAGGGAGTATCGAACAGCTTATGAGAAAAAATATTCTTGTGCAGACAATGATCTGGCGACAGGGCAGATGTTTGTCGAGGTTCTTCAGTACATAGGAGGTTTCAGCCCCGCAGAGCTGCAATTTGTTGCTGGTATTTTCAGCCAGGGAGCCGTTAATGAAATGCTGACTTATTGTTGTACTTATTATTTTCCTGATAGAAATGTGGCATTTTGCACACCCACAGTCAGTGAGGAACTTCACCGTGACCCTGCAAAGCTTGCCAGAATGGAAGTGATTGACTGGGGCAGTGGCTGTCTGGAGCTGGTATGTGAGTTTCAATATGACCGTTACTCAATCAGCCCTCAGGACCGCACCAAGTTCCGGGCCGATACCAAGGCAACAGTTAAAGTGCTGGCCCAATCCACAGGAGAAAAAATTTCTTTAGCCAAGATTTCGATGTCTATCGAGGTTGATCGAAGACATAGTATGAAAGAAAAGCTCAGTATGATAATGACAAAAGGGGAAGCACTAAGAGTTAATAAAGAGAGTGCAGAGAAATTCAAAGAAGATTATTCCCCGGAGGTTGCGAACAGTCAAAAGTATGTGGAACGAGCTTATAGTGCTCAGTATGAAGTACTGGCAAAGAAACTCGTCGAACAGAAATGTGAGGTTGCTGAGCTTATAGCATCTGAAGGTGAGCAGACAGTTTTAATTCAGCTGTTGGCAAAAAACTATTCCAGCACTAATGAAAAAGTTAAGGCTGTTAAGGCACAACTGCAGGAATGTCACTCAATTATCAAACCACAACTTGGAAAGACCCGACCTCTCCCTTCATGGATGTTGGAGCTGAAACCGGAAGAGGATTCACCCGGGGAGAGCCGTCTGGAACAAAACCAGTGTCGGTTGATTTACACAGAAACATATGGCTGGGTGGCAACGAATTTTTCGGCCTCTGAAACTCAAGCTTCTGAAGCACATACCCCACGGATGAAGCATGCAATATCGAAGGATAAACTGTTCGAGAGTAAAGTCAGATCTCATGGTGATACTTCCAGTGTTCAAGTTATCAAACCAAAGCCATGTAAAGGGGCTCGTTATTCAAGGCTGATTGCAGATCATCAGAAGAAGATGCATACCCTTGGACTAAAGCCTGGGGTATTGAGCAAACTTCTGGAGCATTTTCAATTGCCGTCGGATACAAAAGAAGAAATGCTGATGGTGAAGATCCAGAAGTGCCTTGGACACAATATGAATCATCCAGATTGGGATAATGAACTAGTGGATTTGCTGGATAGAGCTGGTTTGGTCGAAAAAGAAAAGAGATCTGCTACCAAATATATCACGCAGTACTATCAGACAGTGCCAACATTTGCCAGTCAACGAGCTGGTTCTTTACCCTCTTTGCTGGATACGGAAGTTGGCCCTGATAAAGGCGGAGGTAAACACAGACGCCAGCTAAGCGAACAGCTTTGGGTTTATCCATCACAGTCCAGTATGGCTGGTAGAGCTTCACACCCAGATCTGTTTGGGCATGAGACCATCTTAGGCCCCGTTCTAGAATTATCTACTTTCAGGGTGGGGCATCCAAAGCTCACAGCTGTAGAAAAACACTGGGTAGAAGAATATGTGGAAAAGTTTAAAACAGATGTAGTATTTGAACCTTCAGGTTCAGAACTTTGGGAAAATTCATTAACGGATAAGAAACAGGAACTAGAAGGCGCTTTACTTGAGGCAGGTATTCAAGATCAAGATAAAATTTATAAAATTGTCTCTGCGTTCAATGAAGAAGTTAGGCTTATAAAAGGAACCCTAGTGTAGATACTTTCCCGCCTCCTCAGATGCGAGGCTTGCCAGCTTCCTTGAGGAGTGAAACAATCAGTCACGATCTGTAAATAATAAGAAGTGACAGATATGATCGATTCCGAGCAGGCAAGAACCATTGCAAATATATTTGTCCGTTCGGCCCTGGCCGGAGTGATCAACCGGGGGATTGACTGCCGTCCTCTGCTTGAACAGGCCGGTATTCCCCTGTCCGTTATGGAAAATCCGGAGCTTCGGGTTGAACCTGACTCTTATAGCCGGTTGATTCAGAGCATCTGCAGGGAACTGAATGATGAGTTCTTTGGTCTGTCTAGCCGTTCCTGCCCGCCTGGAGCCTTTGCCATGATGGTGCAGGCCTGTATCACCTGTGCCTCATTGCGGGATGCCTTAAAACGCTGCAGCCGTTTCTTCTCCATGGTTGCTCCCAGTTTTCGCTGCAGCCTTCAAGTTGAGGGTGATGACGCCATGATGGTGGTTGAACACCTGGCTCCTGGCGAGGTTGATGATCATTTTCTGGTTGAATCTCTGCTAATCTGTCTGGTTCGCTGGGGCAGCTGGATGATTGGGCGTCATATCCTGCTAGGGCGGGTGGATTTCTGTTGTCAGGAACCCCGGGATATTGATGAGTACAATCTTCTGTTTCCCTGCCAGCGCAATTATGAGCAGCCGGTTAACCGGGTGGTGTTCAGTACCCGTTATCTGGAAATGCCGGTGGTGCAGGATGTCCGGGCCCTGGAAACCTACCTGAATGAAGTGCCTGGTAATTTCCTGACCCGCTATCGTCATGATGACAGCCTTTCTGCCCAGATCCGCCGCCGCCTGGAAAACATGAGCTATGAAGATCTGCCATCCTTTGAAGATATTGCCCGCAGTCTGAATATGTCAACCCAGACTCTGCGTCGGCGGCTGAAAGCAGAAGGCAACTCCTACCGTGAAATCAAGGATGGTATACGACGGGATATTGCTGTTTATCATCTGCTGCGCCAGGATCTGTCTATTAATGAAATTGCTGAAGCAACAGGTTTTGCCGAACCCAGCACTTTCCACAGGGCTTTCAAAAAGTGGACCGGTCTTACTCCTGGAGCCTGGCGGGATCAGCGGCAGATTGCTTAGGGAGTGTTCACATCCTTGCCTGTACTACTCGATATTCAACATATTTAGTTCTAAAAAGAGTGGCTTTCATGATATGTCTATGGAGTAGTGAGGGCAGTACTCTGATATTGCAGGAGTAGTAATCGTCAAAACAGCCTATAAGAATAATAACAAGGTAGCTTTTATGGGAAGAAGGGGAGATCACGATGATGAATAAGAAGAACCCCGGCACAGATTCCATTTTTAACCGACACCAGGAGCTTATCGAACAATTTCGTGATTCCCACCAGACGCCAAGGGAGTTTCTTACCCGTTGTCTGGAGAGCCGAAAAGTATCGGCAGCTGATGCACTGGAGCTGATGACTATTCTCAAGTCCAAAGTTCTGACCCGCACCTTTACTCTGGCAGATCTGAGCGATGAAGATTCTTTCCGTCTGGGTCTCTATGAAACGTCCCAGGAGGACACGGAGAATAACCCTGTTTTCGTTATCCAGTTCAGCGAGTCTGTCAGGGAGCACGCTGGTGAAGCCAAGACCCTGCTTGAAGAGTTTTCCAGAAAACTGGCAGAAATGGTATCCCGCCATCAGAAAGAGGTCACAGTAGATACTGACTACCGGGCCAGCAAGAGAGAGGCGATGGAGACAATTCTTGATACCTTGTCGGTTGATGCTGTGCGCCATTAGTTCACAGGAGGCTTGTGGAATCTGCAAGCCTTCCCCATCAGTCCATTCTGCGGGTATGTCTTAAGTACCTGGGCATATGGAATCGCATATTTCTGGCCAATAAACAGGTTGCTCAGCTGGGTTGCAGTGCAGAGAGCATAGCCCGCTATGTGACCGGAGCTGCAGCACGGCTGAGCGTGCCTGGAGATTGAGTCAGAAATATATGATTTCATGTGTCCAGGTACTTATCGGTGATGATGAATTGCGCCATTCCCAATGACCCCTTTTGCTATTGAGACTCCGGTTTGACCCGCTATGTTGTAAGCACAATAAACAGCGATGATCGGGAAGGACATTTTTCGTCAATTATTTTCGTAATTTGCGCCGATGAAAAATGTATTTTCAGGGAGAAAAGGGGAAGCCCCATGAGCGAAGCTTTTATCTACGACGCCATCCGAACTCCACGTGGGCGCGGTAAGAAAACCGGAGCCCTGCATGAAGTAAAGCCGGTTACCATGGTGGCAGATCTTCTTAACACTTTGCAGGAACGTAGCGGTTTTGAAACCGGCTCTGTGGACGATATCGTGCTGGGCTGTGTGACCGCAGTCGGTGATCTGGGGGCAGATATCGCCAAAACAGCGGCCCTGGCTGCCAACTGGAATGATGATGTTGGCGGCGTTACCCTCAACCGTTTCTGCGCCTCTGGTGCTGAAGCTGTCAACCTGGCGGCCATGAAAATTCGTTCTGGCTGGGAACATCTGGTTGTGGCCGGTGGGGTTGAGTCCATGTCCCGTATACCCATGGGCAGCGATGGCGGAGCCTGGGTGATGGACCCGGAAACCAACCTTAATACCGGTTTTCTGCCCCAGGGGATCGGCGCTGATTTGATTGCGACCCTTGAAGGCTTTTCCCGAGATGATGTGGATGAATATGCAGTCAACTCTCACCATAAGGCTGCAGCAGCCTGGCAGAAAGGAGCTTTTGAGAAATCCATTATCCCGGTCAGGGATCGGAACGGCATAACTATCTTGGAGCAGGATGAACTTGTCCGGGCTGACTGTTCCATCGACGGTCTTTCCGGGTTGAACCCTTCTTTCCAGATGATGGGAGCGATGGGTTTTGATGGCGTGGCCCGTGATAAGTACCCCCAGGTTGAGCAGATAAGCCATGTTCACCATGCCGGTAACTCTTCCGGGATTGTGGATGGCGCTACAGTCCTGCTGATTGGCAGTGAAGAGGCTGGCAGGAAGATGGGTATCAAACCCAGGGGTAAGGTGGTCTCAACAGCTGTTGTGGGTACAGATCCCACCATTATGCTCACGGGTCCTGCTCCTTCCGCCCGTAAGGCCCTGGCTGTGGCTGGTCTGGGTTTTGATGATATTGACCTGTTCGAAGTGAATGAAGCTTTTGCTTCAGTGGTTATGAAGTTCCAGAAGGATACCGGTGTTCCCTGGGAAAAAATCAATGTTAATGGTGGCGCTATTGCTATGGGACATCCACTGGGAGCAACAGGAGCCATCCTGGTTGGTACTGTTCTGGATGAACTGGAAGCCCGGCAGCAGCGTTATGGCCTGGTCACCCTGTGTGTGGGTGGCGGTATGGGTATTGCCACGGTTATTGAAAGGGTAAAGGGTTGAACGCGTTTAAGGGGGCCAGAGCATGACTGCAACATCAATTCGCTACGAAAAAGACGACAATAATATTGTTCACTTGATTATGGATCGTCAGAACGGTTCGGCGAACATTATGGATGAAGCGTTCCAGAATGATTTTGGGACGATAACGGCCCGCCTGGTGGCAGAAGTGGATGATATCAAGGGTGTGATTTTCCGTTCAGCCAAGAAGACCTTTTTTGCTGGTGGGGATCTTAACAGTATCTATCAGGTTACCCCGGAGCAGAGTGAAGAGTTCTTCAATATGGTGGAAGCCATGAAGGCTAATATGCGCCAGATAGAGACTCTCGGGAAGCCCGTCGTTGCTGCTATCAATGGTGCTGCCCTTGGCGGAGGCTGGGAAATCTGCCTGATGTGTCATCACAGGGTTGCCCTGGACGACGAGCGTCTGAAAGTTGGTCTGCCTGAAGTCACTCTTGGCCTGCTGCCTGGAGGTGGTGGAATTGTCCGAACTGTACGCATGCTGGGACTGGAAACGGCATTTCCCCTGCTGATGGAAGGTAAACAGATGTCGCCTGCCAAGGCGCTGCAGATCGGGTTGATTTCTGAACTGGCCAATAATGCTGATGATCTCCTGGCGAAAGCGACAGCCTTTATCGAAGCCAATCCCAAGGCTTCACAGCCCTGGGACCAAAAAGGTTACAGAATGCCGGGTGGAAAACCGGGCAGTCCTGCCCTTGGGCCCAAGCTGTCTATTGCGCCAGCCATGTTGAAAGAAAAAACCAGGGGCTGTTTCCCCGCACCGGAAGCTATTATGAGCGCAGCTGTTGAAGGTGCCCAGGTTGACTTTGATACTGCAACCAGGATCGAGTCCCGCTACTTTACCAGCCTGGTAACCGGTCAGGTCAGCAAGAATATGATTGGCACTTTCTGGTTTCAGATGAATGAGATCAAGGCTGGTGTCAGCCGCCCGCAGGGTTTTGATCAGAGACTTGTGAAAAAGGTCGGTGTGCTGGGGGCTGGCATGATGGGAGCAGGTATTGCCTGGGCCTGTGCCAGCAAAGGTATAGATGTTGTTCTGAAAGATGTGTCCATGGACGCGGCAGAGAAGGGTAAAGCCTACTCAGAAGGTCTGCTGAAGAAACGGCTGTCCCGTGGCCGTACAACTCCAGAGAAGAGCGAAGTTATTCTGAACCGTATCCTGCCAACTGTACAGGCCAGTGATCTGGCTGGTTGTGAGCTGGTGATCGAAGCTGTTTTTGAAAACCGGGAATTGAAGGCCCAGGTAACCCGGGAAGCAGAAGGGGAGCTGGAAGAGACAGCGGTCTTTGCTTCCAATACATCGACTCTGCCAATTACCGGACTGGCTGAAGCCAGTGTACGACAGGACAACTTTATTGGTCTGCATTTCTTTTCTCCTGTGGATAAAATGCAGCTGGTTGAGATTATCTCTGGCAGAAAAACATCCGATGAGACTCTGGCCCGGGCTTATGATTTTGTGCTGCAGATTGCCAAGATTCCCGTTGTCGTCAATGACAGTCGGGGTTTCTTTACTTCCAGAGTATTTGGTACCTTCCTCAATGAAGGTGTTGCCATGCTGGGAGAAGGGGTTCCTGCTGCAGCCATAGAGAATGGAGCACAGCTGGCAGGAATGCCCATTGGCCCCCTTGGTGTTGCTGATGAAGTCAGCCTTGAACTGACCGCCAAAATACGTAACCAGACCATCAAGGATATGGAAGCGGAAGGCAAAGAGTACACACCACATCCTGCTGAAGCCGTCATTGACCGGATGCTGGCTGCCAACCGCTCTGGCCGGGCTGCCGGAGCCGGTTTCTATAACTATCCCGAAGGTGGCAAAAAACATCTCTGTCCAGAGTTGAAGTCAATGTTTGGAATGTCTGGTGGTGAAACCCTGCTGTCTCTGAAGGATATCAAGGAGCGATTACTGTTTATTCAGGCCGTTGAGACAGCTCGCTGCTATGAGGAAAATGTGCTGACTTCAACCCGTGATGCCAATATCGGCTCCATTTTTGGCATCGGTTTCGCGGCCTGGAGTGGAGGTGCTCTGCAGTATATTAACCAATATGGTCTGCCTCAGTTTGTTGCCCGGGCCAGTGAACTGGCAGAGCAGTATGGTGAGCGTTTTACACCGCCTGCTCTTCTGCTCAAGATGGCAGAAAAAGGTGAGAACTTTCAGGATTAGACCGTTTTTTGGTGGGTAACTACAGCTACAGGTACAGCGCCTGTCCTTATGGAATCTCTCTATACCTTAGAGCCTGTTCATAATCTTTCGCAGAGAGCGAAAATGGCAAGAAAAGTTCCTGTTTTTTTGATTTTGCGAGGCACATAGTGATGTTATTAGTGGTGCTATGTAACGAGCAAAAGCAGAGAAAAAGGAGCTTTTATTCGGCATTTGCAGCTTATGACCAGGCTCTTACTGCTCAAAGCTTCAGACAGCTTTATAAGTTCGTTGGCTTGGCTTAAAACATGCCCTTTACTTCAAACTTCATTAAATCTACGACAAAGACATGGGCAATCACTCTCTGGTAGCGGGGATTCCCACGCGTAGAATAATCAGCGCTGATTCTTTTATTGCCAACATAAGACCATTGCTCATCCATCTGGGAGATCAGCACCAACTCTTCATCGTCGAAAGGGAGTGATGTCACCTGTGGCGGAGTGAGTTTTTTGATGGCTGATGACTGTTATTGGGCTGATGCCCAGTTTTTACCCAGTTGCCTTCCGTGAAATCTGCTGAAGATATTGAGCAGTTGCTTCCCTGGAATGTTCAGAGCATAGAAATCAACCGGGTTTAAAATGGCCCCTGACTGTTCTGCTAACCTTTAAGGCCGGTTTGGTTTAGGGAAGCTGACTTGTTTTCTGGATTGTTAAAGCCAACATACTTTTGCCTTGTCTTGGTCATTGCCACAGTTCAACCTGCCAGTTCAGGTACAAATAAGCAGAAGAGCTGCACTCTCGTTTTACCCGCAGGCGAAGGGGAGACAGAGATTCTCTCAACAGGAGCCATACGCACTCACGCCCCAGCGGCCCACCCACTGGATGATACTTACTGTGTGCCTGTTTCAGGTGAAGGTTTCGAATGTCGGGGCATTGAAAGTGCATCCCGAATAAGGGTGCCACACCTGGATGATGACACCCTCAAATTGAGTGCTCCAGGATCAGTTTGCACAGCAACGTCCCGTTCAGGCACCCCGCCACCTGAAACAGATGAGGTGATCATTGAAAAAGAATCATGGGGTCCACTTAGGATGTCTCTCAATCCTGAGCTACTGGCCTGGGAAATTCATTGCCAGAGGGTGGTTAAAAAAGAACCCTCTGTTACCTCTTCCGTTGAAAGTTATCCAGGTTACGACAGTCCTCTCACTCTGGAAGTGGAAATAGTGACGCAAAGTGAACAAGCTGCAGTATTCAGGAAGAAGCGCAACACCACCTGTGGCTGCGGCCTGTCCTTTGATTCGGTGAGCCTTCTTGAATCCCACCGCCGGGGCAGCACGGATGCGCGCTGCAAGGGCAAGCTGAACACCTGTGGCTGCGGCCTGTCCTTTGATTCGGTGAGCCTTCTTAACTCCCACCGCCGGGGCAGCACGGATGCGCGCTGCAAGGGCAAGCTGAACACCACCTGTGGCTGCGGCCTGTCCTTTAATTCGGCCAGCCTTCTTAACTCCCACCGCCGGGGCAGCACGGATGCGCGCTGCAAGGGCAAGCGCAACACCACCTGTGGCTGCGGCCTGTCCTTTGATTCGGTGAACCTTCTTAACTCCCACCGCCAAGGCAGCACGGATGCGCGCTGCAAGGGCAAGCGCAACACCACCTGTGGCTGCGGCCTGTCCTTTGATTCGGCGAGGCTTCTTGACTCCCACCGCCAGGGCAGCACGGATGCGCGCTGCAAGGGCAAGCGCAACACCACCTGTGGCTGCGGCCTGTCCTTTGATTCGGTGAACCTTCTTTCCTCCCACTGCCAGAGCAGCACGGATGCGCGCTGCAAGGGCAAGCGCAATACCACCTGTGGCTGCGGCCTGTCCTTTGATTCGGTGAACCTTCTTACCTCCCACTGCCAGGGCAGCACGGATGCGCGCTGCAAGGGCAAGCGCAACACCACCTGTGGCTGTGGCCTGTCCTTTGATTCGGTGAGCCTTCTTACCTCCCACCGCCAGGGCAGCACGGATGCGCGCTGCAAGGGCAAGCGCAACACCACCTGTGGCTGCGGCCTGTCCTTTGATTCGGCCAGCCTTCTTAACTCCCACTGCCAGAGCAGCACGGATGCGCGTTGCAAGGGCAAGCGCAACACCACCTGTGGCTGCGGCCTGTCCTTTAATTCGGCCAGCCTTCTTAACTCCCACCGCCAGGGCAGCACGGATGCGCGTTGCAAGGGCAAGTGGAACACCACCTGTGGCTGCGGCCTGTCCTTCAATTCGGCCAGCCTTCTTAACGCCCACCGCCGGGGCAGCACGGATGCGCGCTGCAAGGGCAAGCGCAACACCACCTGTGGCTGCGGCCTGTCCTTCAATTCGGCCAGCCTTCTTAACGCCCACCGCCGGGGCAGCACGGATGCGCGTTGCAAGGGCAAGCGCAACAAAAGAGGGGGGGAAATAAAAGACTGTATCTATTCCTATAAATAAGGTGATCACAATTTCTCTTTTCAGCTATAACAAATATTAATATACGAAGAGTGTCGAATATTTTTGTGGATATAGCGGTACTTGGAAGTACCGTCTGAGGTTCATATCAGAGTCAACTTAAGTACAATGGTTGCTGGTATAGTCAGCATCTCTGACTTATTGGTTAAATGCTAAGAGTATCAACATTCACCAAAGAGGGATTGCATCAGGATTACACCTGATCCAGCAAGACAACCAGATGGGTAGAAATTACCGCTTACATAGCGCGGCTCTGTTAATACCAAGGCTTACGCATCAGTTGATGCTGTAAAATTCTGAAACTGTAGATATATTCACTACATATTGCGCATTTTGGCAGATGAAATAATTAAATTTCTGTTACTGCTTACTCTTGCTAAGAGTGATGATGCTTAGGTTTTTCCATACACCCAGTCCAGTGATTTCTCTCAATCCCTTTAATATCAACGGTTTTTGAAAGGTGGCAACTGGTGCGTAAGCCCTGGTTTATAACTACTGTCTCAGATAATTCCTATTGGGGTTTCTCCCTGTGGACATAAAGGCTAAAAGCCAGTGTCAGTAACTTATTCAGTTCCATAATGGGCAGCATACCATTACGATGACCAAGGCGTTGTCCACGGCTTTTTGTGGTGTTAAAGGTACCTTTTTCTGGAATAACGGTTGAAACACGGACATCAAATGGCGTTGCGAAAGTTTTGGGATAAACGCTCTGGGGCATGGTTCCATTCTTAATATATTGTACCCACTGAGGTTGGCCAGTGCGATCACACCAGAACGCTATCTCTCTGGCCAGTCTCTCAAGTATTCCGAAGCTATTCATGGTTTTTGTCAGCCAGCCCTGCGGTAGATCAAAGGCACTGCTAAAAAAGTGCTCAGTTATATCAGTCAAATCGTTTTGGAGTTCCCGTATAGCTGTTTCGTTCCGGAAATTCAGATGATCGGATCTTGTTTTTGCCAAGAGCAAAACAAGACTGAGGAATTCTCTCCCGATTTGTTCCATATAGATTCTGCGACGATTGGCGGCTGTGTCATCAACAGTATGCTCAAGTACCAGGAGAATATCTCTGAAAGGATAGATATCTGCATAGTCACGAATGCCAACACCTGGAGAAATATTGGGATAATCAGTCGCATCGCTATCCCAGTTATCCAGCACACCGGGGCAGTCTTTATCGGCCAACTGCGCAAGAATCACATAACGCCGATTTGTGCGTTCATAGTGGAACATAGGCAATACCGTGGCAGCAAGACCGGCACCGGCCAACAGCCCCAGATCATGGGCGGCGGTTTTCAATGCTGCAATACCGTCGTTCAGAGACAGACCCGCACTTTCAGCATCCTGAGGATAGAGTTCATAATACTCTGAGTATTCTGTCTCATAAACGTAAACAAAAACAGCCCCATCCTTTTCCTGATAGACACGCATGTGCAGGGCCTGCTGTTGATTCAGAGCGAGAGGTAACCTGGCCAGCCAGCTCTCAAATAAAGGAATTTTATAGATGCCCACCGGTTTGGGTAGACAACTTTCCAGAGGAAGCTGCCCATTTTCCTGCAATTCTCTGAGACAGCGCAGCTTGACTGGTTCACTGGCAAATTCCTGCCATGGTTCAGCTTCCACAGTACCGTCAGATTTTTTCCGGAATTTAAAACGCAGGGTTCGGCCCTGATTGCCATCTTTAAAAAAACAACTGCGCCCATAAACACCACTGGTACCTGAAGGCAGGCTGATGTTCTCATAATCAACAATTTCGTTTTGTTTCGGTATCCGCTGACAGGCCGTCATCCATATCTTGAGAACATCGCTGTTTTCCATCTGCTGATAGCACACCATCGCCTCATGTAAGCGGAGGGTCCAGGGAAGACTTTTGGCACAGACACGTCCTACGGTATACTTTTCCACCAGTGGCAGGAGTTCACTTTCCCAGATCGACTTGCTATTCAGTGTCAGCGGTGGCTCCATAAAAGCCGCACGCACCTGTAAAGGAAACACCTCCAAAGCACTTTCAGCTATGGATCTTCCGATAGGAACATCGTACTTGCCATGGGATTTCCAAGCTTTCAGTTCAGACAAAAAGCCAACCTGCTGCTGTTGTGTCGCTAAAGGACGATAACGACACAAAAGACGTTGAAGGGCTACAGGGAACTCGTACTCCTGTGGCCCTAATTTTTCAAGAGCTGCTTTAGAAAGCTGTTCTAGAGAAAGCTGTTCTGGAGAAAACCCATTTTGAACAAGGGTAATCAAAAACACAAGTTGCAAGGCCGAACCCTTACTGGCAAAGGCTAAAAGATCATTGCAATGTGCAGGAAAACTGCCCGTTTTCAGAATATCGTTGAGTAGCTGCTGCAGTAAGCCATTCGCTGGTATGCCACCGTAAAAGGTGTAGGTAAAATAGGATTCAAGGGGTGTTCTTTCCTGTTGATCACGCACCTCTCGCAAACAGGCGATATTCACCAGGTTGCAGACGTACTTCGATTCAGCATGCAGCGCCCTGTAGCTAAAAACATCACTGTGCAGCAATGTTCTTCCCTGGGGATCACGCCATTGATTAAGGACTTCAAAATCCTGTTTATTAAAAAATGTTTTGGTAAAGGAATAATTACCCGACATAAAGGAAGCCAACAATATTTTTTTGCGCGTTGCTGCCCTGCAGCTGGCAAGATAATTTTGCAAAAAGGGTGTGAGAATATTTGGAAACTGTTCGTGCAAAATAGCAATACGTGACAACAATTTATACGCTGTAAGGTCTGTAAAGTCTTTTTCACAGATTGTTTTCATAATGGATGGGAGGATATTAAAATGCATAATTTCTTTTACAAATTTGCAGTTTAATTTTTTCGGCAAATCTTTATTCAAAATAACATTAATTAATGATTTTTTTTTAAGTTCTTTTATCTTTTCTTCCGAAAATGGGTCAACACTAAGTTTTAGTTGTTCTTCCCAGAAATTAAAAAAATTAACATCACAATTTGTGATAACTTCATCAGCAACATCATTTAAAAATAATTCCCTGAATGATTTACTCTCGAAAAGTTGATCTGAAAACAATATAAATACAGAAAACGGTAGTTTAATAATTAGATTCAATATTTTTATTTCAGTGAAGTCATTAAAATCCTTTATCTCCCCTTTCACAATGCCTGCTTTCAAGAGATAAGAAATAAACTCAGGAGCGCCATCTTCATGGCATTCAAAAAAATATGGAAATAATTTAATAATATCCGCAAAAATGCTCTTTATATGGGTGACAGTACTTGATGAGACTCTATCAGAATCTGAATGGCAGGCCTCCTTTAATTTTTGAACATAAGATAACATTGAGATAAAAGCAGGGTGATAAAGAGGCAGTTCCATGTCAAGAACGGTTTCTGCAAATTCAACAACATCTTTCTTAATATCTTCAGGGAGTTCTGTGCAGTCATCCAAAGCATTCACTTTCTCTCTTAATCCAGTGTCGGAATAGAAGATGACGCGTCTCATACTGACAGATTTGTCTTCAGGCACAGAGGAATAACTACCCGGGAAAGAGCATTCAGGATGACTGTAAGGAAGCGCAGTTTCAGGCTTCTGCTTCTTATCTATTCTCCGGTCTGTGGCTGCAACAAGTGTCCCTCGAGAAGTCTTTGGCTCCAGCATCTGCTTTAATACTCATCGTTCTATTAGCGATTGCTACATGGTTGAAAAAACTGCAGAACGCAATACATCATTAAACCCCATAACGCACTTGAAATAGCTAACAAGCAGGTTACAGAGTCACACAAATACGTTGGCTACAGTAAGAAGGGCAGCAACAGAGGAGTTACCAGAGCTTGCCTGCGAGACGCCGAAAGTTGGGGGCTTCAATAAGAACAAAGCGTTAAAATTTGTGCTACCGCTTCCCTAACCTGGGTGCTTATGAAATATCCGGGTTAGGGCTGACTGTCAGGAATGCCTTGACCTCTTCCCGTGTAGGAACAGATGGCTGGGCACCGGTACGGGTCACAGACAGGGCTCCAGCTGCATTGGCAAAAATAACAGCATCTTTTAATGGTTGACCCTCAGCCAGTGCCACAACCAGCGCACCATTAAAAGTATCACCTGCTGCCGTGGTATCGACCGGAGTGACTTTGAATCCGGAAATCATTTCACCGGTACCATTTTCAGAGACCCATGCACCCTGACTGCCCATGGTAATAACGACCCTTGAAATACCATGTTTGTGCAGGGCCTGGGCTGCTTCCTGGGCGCTCTCGGTATTACTCACCGGTATTCCAGTCAGCAGCTCGGCTTCTGTCTGATTCGGTGTGATCAAATCGATGTTTTCCAGCAGACTGACTGGCAACTTGCGGGCAGGTGCCGGATTGAGAACGACTCTGGTCCCGCTGGCCTGGGCAGTTTCTGCTGCCACCAGTAAACCTTCCAGAGGTGTTTCCAGTTGCATAAGCAGAGTATGGCTGGAACGAATCAGGCGACTGTGCTGGAGTACCTGTTCTTCACCCAGACAGGCATTGGCTTCTGGGGCTATAGTGATGCAGTTTTCGGCATTTTGGTCAACGGTAATCAGGGCGACACCTGTTGCCTTATTAGCAATAGCCATCACCGCATCTGTATCCATGCCCATGTCTGACATGCTGGCTTTTGTTTCCCGGCCAAAGCTGTCATCACCGATACAGGCAATAAAGGCTGTATTTGAGGCATCCCTGGCAATACGGGCACAGGCAACAGCCTGGTTAGCGCCCTTGCCGCCCGGTATGACTTGGTAGTTATTGCCGCTTACGGTTTCCCCTGGCCGGGGCAGGGCTTGTGCCTGGATCACATGGTCAGCATTTACGCTGCCAAGTACAGTAATTTTTTGGGTTTTCATCAGAATACGACGCCTGATTTCAGGATGACATTGGCATAGGGAGTGAACTCACCGGTACGAACCACAGCCCGGGATTCATCGGCCTGCTGTTTGAGGGATTCATGGGAAACTTCTGTGACCAGGATTTCGTAGGGAGCCAGAGTTTCCAGCAGGTTGGCATGCATATCCGGGCTAACTTGTGAGAGCGCTGAAGCAATAATAGCCTCTTCAACCTTCATTTCTGTCAGGATTGTTTTCAGAGTATCAATAAAGCCGGGAATTCCTTCGGTCAAGGCCAGGTCTATGCGTCGGGTGGTTAGTGCGATGGGGAGTCCGGCATCGGCTACAGTGAGGGTTTGCCCATGGCCTGACTCAGCGATGACCCGGGAGAGTTCCGGGTTCAGCAGTCTGCCTTTTTTCATGATGTACTCGCAGTAAGACTGAATAAGAAAACGATTGCGCAATCGTTTTTTTGATGGTTAGAACTTTATCGACAGAATGTTGGTTATGATTTGATCGTGGTCAATGTCGAGCATGAAGGTTGTTGCCAATTTGAATGGTAGGTTAGGTGGTTTTGAACATTAATAACATCAGATTACACTTGCCCCATTCTTTACCATGGAAATGCCACCTGCATTTTCATTTTTTCGGTGTGGGCATTTTACCCGCAGGGTATACAGCCCGCTCATGGCTGTTTGAGTACTTATGAGCGTATAGGGTACTCTCCGTATAACAGACTCTGACTGCAGGACAGAATAACAACAGGAATCTGCCACTATGCGTGCACTTGCCGGTCTGAAAGTTCTTGATTTTTCCACCCTGCTTCCCGGGCCTTATGCCACTCAGCTTCTGGCAGATATGGGAGCGGATGTTCTGCGGATAGAAGCCCTTGGGCGACCAGATCTGACCCGCTCCATGCCCCCGTTTGTAGATAAGGGGATTTCGGCAGTACATGCAACTCTGAACCGAAACAAAAGCAGTATGGCCCTTAACCTGAAAAAGTCTGAAGCTATTGAGGTTGTGCACCGTCTGCTGGAAACCTATGACGTAGTCATTGAACAGTTCAGACCTGGTGTGATGGACAGGCTGGGCCTTGGCTATGAACAGTTGCGGGAGAGGAATCCGGCCCTGATTTATTGCTCTATTACCGGTTATGGCCAGACAGGTCCTCTGAAAGACAGGGCTGGCCATGACATTAACTATCTGGCTCTGTCCGGTCTGGCCTCCTACAGTGGCCGTGCTGATACCGGCCCGGTTTTGTCAGGTACCCAGATCGCCGATATTGCTGGTGGGTCTCACCACGCGGTTATGGGAATTCTAGCAGCGATTATACAGCGGCAGACTACCGGAGAAGGTCAGTTTATTGATATCAGCATGAGTGACTGCGCTCTTGCTTTAAATGCCATGTTTGGTGCCAACAGTCTGGCCAGTGGCCAGTCCCCCAAGGCTGGCAGAGAAATGCTGAATGGCGGGATTTTCTATGACTATTACCAGACCAGTGATGGACGCTGGCTCTCGGTGGGCAGCCTCGAGCCTCAGTTTGCCCAAGGGTTGTTCAAAGCCATTGGACATCCAGAGTGGGCGACCAGGGCTACTGATATGACACTATCTGCTCAACAGCAGCTGAAAAATGATATTGCTGAAGTACTGGGCACTAGAACTTTTGAACAGTGGAATATGATTTTCTCTGAACTGGATATCTGTGTTGAACCTGTACTTGAAATGCAGGAAGTGCTGGAGCATCCACACTTCAGGGCCAGGGATATGGTGATCGATATTTCTCTGGGGGAAGGTAAGTCAGCCCCTCAGATAGCCTGCCCAATAAAATTGTCAGGTGATAAGGTGGAGTACACCAAGGCTGGAGGAAAGACTGGAGTAGATACAAAACCCGTCCTGAGGTCACTGGGTTATGATGAAAGTACAATTATGAATATGGTTGAAAATGGTATCTGTGGTTGATTTGAAGGTAATTGTTCAAGCAAACCCTTCCCAAGTCGCAAGGCAATACGTCAATAGCACCTGATAGCTTCAGGAAGTTTCATTTTTTCTTTCTGGCTTTGATTGGGTTTTGACAGATTAAGCCTGAAAGGACGTATAGAGCCTGCCCGCATTGTCAGGGGACTAAATTAAATAAGTGCCCAATTCACGTTAGTAGTTAGACGTTTCGCCCACCAAAACTTTTCAATATAGCTTTTAATCGAGCTTCTGCCCCCCAAGTTTCACTGCCAGCAATGCCTAGAGGTTAATTATTACTATGATTTAATGGGGAATTTTTTTTTCGATATGGCGGGAGGCCAGATGAGAATCTGGATTTCATTTGCACTGGGGTTGCTGATATTGGCGTCACTGCCATTTATCTATACAGCCCTTGCTCCTGCTCCAGTCAAAAAGAAGAAGGAAGAGTGCTTGCAGTATCAAGAGCCCTGCACCAGTGGAACCCCTGTTATTGCGAATAATGATGGATATTGGGCTTCCGGAATTATCGTGGGCACGATGTCCAGCAAGATACTCAACAATCCAGAATTCATAGCTTCAGGAGAGGCCGAGTTCCTTGCAGGCGGAGGGGGAACAAGGCAGATGAATAAATTTCCGCCCGAGTATCATCAGGTGACCGTGGAAAAGGAAGAGATGAGAGAAAAACTGTCAAATATGGATCAAAGAAGCCTCAAACGCCCAGTCGTTCTACGTTATGGGTACCCTTTCATTCAGTGGCCCCCCTTTGGTGTCGAGATGACCTATCTGGTTTCAGAGATTGATAGCGTCACAAGTTATAGGAAAACGAATTCGTACCGAGACTTCGCAGATGGTGCCAGAGAAACCAAACCACTGGACTGGCTGTTTACCAGCGGAGGAAAAGTCGGCGGTTTGATTATCCATGTATCCCGCTGGGCCCGCTGGCCATATCAACACCGCTGTACAATTTTTATACATAGAGGCGGCATGAGAGAAGAGAGCCGTGAGCAGTATTACCAGAATACCGTTCCATATACTGATCCGAAGACCAATGAGCTGAAGACCAGGCAGGAAACCCGTATGCAGATGGTGACCGAGAAGGTTCCCAATGTTGTGATAATGAGTACTTTTAATGAGGATATATGCAGCTATGCTGAGGATGCGGCAGTATCCCTGACTCCGGTTACGGTTGAGTATGATGGTACGGAAGATTTCTCTGTTACGGACATTTCCGGGGCAATGATAAAAGCTATTAAAGTGATGCGCCGAAAGAAGAACTGACCCAGATCCTGCCTGATCCAATCTCTTGACCCCTTCTATCTTTTATCCTTCCACACACTCCCCGAAAAACTGTACAAGATAAAAATATTGGCTCATCTACCTGATTCCCCCTAAGATAGCCTGATAATAATAAATAACGTCAGGGTCACTATGAATTTTGAGTTAACCTCTGATCAGAAAGCCTTTCAGGCTTCCGCCCGGGAATTCTCCCTCCATGAACTTCTTCCAAATGCTGCTCAATGGGATAGGGACAGTCATTTCCCGGTTGATGTTCTTCGCCGCGCCGGTGACATGGGTTTCCTGTCTATCTATACCCCGGAAGAGGTGGGAGGTATGGGGCTGGGACGTCTTGATGCCAGCCTGATTTTTGAAGAACTGTCGGCTGGTTGCACCACCACCGCTGCATTTATGACCATCCACAATATGGCGACCTGGATGGTTGCCAGTTTTGGAAGTGAACAGGTGAGACAGCAGTGGTGTCCTGCTTTGGTGACAGGGGAGCTGCTGGCCTCATACTGCCTGACAGAACCCGGGGCCGGGAGTGATGCGGCATCACTGAAAACTACCGCTCGGCGGGATGGTGGTGACTATGTACTGAATGGCAGCAAATGCTTTATTTCCGGGGCGGGGAGTACCGATGTTCTTGTTTCCATGGTCCGTACTGGTGAAGCTGGACCCAAAGGCATTACCGCCCTGGTTATCCCGGCAGATGCCCAGGGTATCAGCTATGGCCGCAAGGAAGACAAGATGGGTTGGAATGCTCAACCTACTCGGGCTGTCACATTTGAAGATGTACGTGTTCCGGTATCGAATCGCTTGGGGGAAGAAGGTGAAGGGTTCCGTTTTGCCATGAAAGGGCTGGACGGAGGCCGGATCAATATTGCTACCTGCTCTCTGGGTACAGCTCGTGCTGCTATAGATCAGGCCAGAACCTATCTTTCCGAGCGCAGGCAGTTTGGCAAGGAGATTGGATCGTTCCAGGCTCTGCAATTCAAGCTGGCAGATATGGCGACCAGCCTTGTTGCTGCACGACAGATGGTGCATCTGGCTGCAGCCAGGCTTGATAGCAAAGATCTCCATGCCTCAGGATATTGTGCCATGGCCAAGCGCTTTGCCACAGATGCCTGTTTTGATATCTGCAATGATGCACTTCAGCTCCATGGCGGTTATGGCTATATACGGGAGTACCCACTGGAACGTTATGTTCGGGATAGCCGTGTCCACCAGATTCTGGAAGGCACCAATGAAATCATGCGGGTCATAATCGCCCGCCGACTGCTGTCCGATGACACTTTTCAAGTATGACCAAATGTGACTGAAACCGGTAAGGATCATAATAATGACCGATGCACTGATTTTGGAAAAGCGTGGCCCTGTTGCAACTATTACCTTGAACCACCCGCCTGCTAATACCTGGACTCTTGCCAGCCTGCGAATCCTGGAAAAAATTGTCCGGGAGCTGGATGCGGACAGGAGTATTGTCAGCCTTGTTATTTTGAGTGACTCCCCCAAGTTTTTCTCTGCAGGTGCTGATCTTAAGCAGTTTGCTGATGGCAACAAAGACAGTGCTGCTGAGATAGCTTCTGCTTTCGGGAGGGCTTTTGAAGCTGTGACAGATTTTCGTGGTGTCAGTATTGCCGCTGTTAATGGGTTTGCCATGGGAGGAGGTCTGGAAATTGCCTTGGCCTGCGATCTGCGGGTGGCTGGAGAAAATGCAGTCATGGCTCTTCCGGAGGCAACAGTTGGCCTTCTACCCTGTGCCGGCGGTACCCAGAACCTGACTCTGCTGGTGGGTGAGGGCTGGGCCAAGCGCATTATTCTCTGTGGCGAACGAGTCAATGCTGAACAGGCCCTGAGGATTGGTCTGGTGGAAGAGGTAGTTGCACCAGATGACCTTCATGATCGTGCGCTGGCTCTTGCCGGGCAGGCCGCCAGGCAGAGCCCTGACAGCATTGTTGCCTGTAAGCAATTGATACAGATGAGCAGAAGTCTTCCTGTACGGCAGGTTCTGCCTGCAGAAAGGGAGCTGTTTGTAGCCCTGTTTGATGGTGACAACCAGAGGGAAGGTGTGACCGCTTTTCTGGAGAAACGTCAGCCTGAATGGGAATATGACTAAACAGGAAGCTGAATAAAATCTGGTTTAGTCAGGCAAACTGACTGCTCTGTGATTTTTACCCAACACTCTCTTCTATAGCCTTGCCTGCAATATCACTTTTCTGGAAAGGCAGGGCTATGTTAACAAGAGCACAAGCGAAAGCAGGAGGGGCAACCTTAGCAGCTCCGACTGAAGAAGAAACAATTTCCCGAAGACTACCCCCTAAAAAAAAGCGGAGCAAAGAGCGAGATTCTTCCCATTCTCCGGAAAAGCGTAAAACTGGTGCGCATGTATCTTCTACTGCCTCTGAAACTCATGCCTCGCCCACGGCCCTTACAACCCGTAAAACCAAAAAAACCGAGGCAGAACCACGGTTTGTTGCTGTCGAAGTTCCTGCCCTTAAGGCAAAGTTCAGGGCAGATCCGCCAGAAGGGGGAATTATCCGGCCAAACCTTAAGAACCCATCAGGTTCTGCCTGTTTCATCAACAGTACCATGCAGA
Organism: Sansalvadorimonas sp.; assembly: GCA_965243775.1. Classification (GTDB taxonomy): domain Bacteria; phylum Pseudomonadota; class Gammaproteobacteria; order Pseudomonadales; family Endozoicomonadaceae; genus Sansalvadorimonas. Next base: position 108,060 of record CBDEWF010000143.1, on the reverse strand, counting down.
TGCTGGCGGTCGCCCTTGATGACAAATATCTTAACGCGCTAAAGAAGGCCTCCTGTCCTCGCAGTATCACCACAGGCATGGACCGTGACGCAAAACGAGAATGTAGAAATGCGTGGGAGAATTTAAGAAACAGCTTCTGCCAGTGGCAGTATGCCCTGCGTCACCCCCGGCAGACCCGGCGCAGGTATGCGGTTCTAAAAATCGACCACCTGGATAATTTGATACGGACACTGAACAACTATGGGAATGCTATCGGTGATCAGGATATTAAACAGACTATCAAGCGTTTGCTGGGACCAGCACGTCTGGCAAAGGAGGTTGTCAGGCAACAGGATGTCGATGAGCTTTTAATCCTGCTGTACAGCATTTTTGCTGACTGTCATCCCGGGGTGAAATGGCCTGGTTCGATCAAGCTGGCTTACCGTCGGCAGGTAACGATTGACCGTATTAAAGGTGTTCCTGTCTGTGTAAATCTGGAGAGCGAGACACATACACCTGACTGTTGTTACCGGATGAGCCTGCCCCTGGATCATCAGCTTAAAAAAGGTGCTGGTGCATACTTCCAGACATGTCTGGACATTAATTCCGGGAAGGTGGCTCAGGAGCACGGTACAGCTTGGGTTGATAGCCATAGAAAAGCTCGGACAGCCTATAAGGCGACTCTGGAAAAGGTCAGTGGAAACAAAACGAAACTGAAAGGCAAAAGAAAGGAAGCTGCTATCAGGCAGATCCAGGAAAAACTCAAAACAATTAAAGACGATTTCGATACCGAAGCTGAACATCCCATGACAGAGCAGGTCACTATTCACATGGGGAAAGAGACCGACACCTTGATGGTGATGCTCAAGGGATATCAGCATGCCAGTACTCCTGGTTTGCGTCCCGGCTGGGATGATATGAAGAAAAAGAGAGTACCCGCAAGGCTATCCTGGACTGCTGCTGAAACTGAAGATGAAGGAACCGAGGCAAAATCAAAATTAGGATACCGAAAGGACAAAAGAAACGGGACGTTTTACTTCCAAAACAGGGCGCCTGTTGGTGGACCACGCGCCAGAGAAGCTCATGCACGTAAACATGCCCAAAGCGCAGTTATTGCAAGACGTTTTTATCAAATAGCCCGTTGTCCGGTACTGGACAGCTACGCCATCACCTGTGAAGAGGATGGAAAGAAATGTTATTACATGATGGTGGAAGACCCTTTTGTTGTTGATGGTAATCCTTATAGTGATGAAGGCCCAGATGCCGATTTCAGCTCTCCCCAGCTGGACTGTCGCCCCGAGGTTGTAAAAAACAGAAGTTTTGGTCCGGACTGGAGGTGTAAAGAATCCCTGGTGATAGATGCCTGGCTCGGGAATCTCGATATCTTAGAGGAAGGAGCAGGAGGGCTGGGAATACGGTGTGATAAGACCGTCAGGCTTGACCTTATTTCTGGTTTTACCCGGGAAAGAGATACTCTCTACCGTACGGAATGCAACTGTTTTGGTTATAAAGCCGGAAAATCCCGCCGCCGGTCTTTTCGAAACAGTGCTGTGGCAGACCTGGCCACCTTGAGGGAAGATCCACTATTCACAAGTGTAAAAAATATCCACATTGTGATGGGACAGGAAATTCTCAGTAAGATAACGGATGAAGTGATCAGGGAGACAGTTGAAGAGATGGAGTATGACGGGAATAAAGAAGCTCTTATCACAACTCTGATTCAACGAAAGCAATCACTTCTGGCTCATAAAGTTCATAACCATGAAAGACATAAAAAAAAGGTTATGAAGAAGTTAGGTTCTAGCCTGGATGAGTTCGCCATATTGCCAGATGTCGTCAAGTTAAGGAAAGAAGCTGTCAGAGCATTTATTGGCAGCGATGGGCATATCCAATTGGACAATGTTGTAGTTGATGGCGAAGAGAGGGAAGAGGTGACCGGACATGCTCGCAATATTGTCTGTCATATAGGTCGGGATACCAGTTCCGGCCACTACATAACCCTTAACCGGGTTGGGGATAAGTGGTCTGTTTTAGATGACAGTTTGACTGAGGCTGGTACGGAAGAAGGCACTGAACGTACCATGGGTCCACTTTCGATTTCACACTATATGAGAAAAAAGGGTATAAAAACTACGGGAATATCCAGAGGCAATCCCGATGGTTTGGAAGCTGTGAATGCACTGCTGCAAGATTCTGACTTTGACGCAATGCCTTACTTCATGGTTTATGAGCTGGAAAATGAAGAGGGTGAGGTGACAAGGCCACAGTGGCAGGCTGACTATGAAGGGCAACTGCTGGGAGAGGACAGATCAAGCCCCGAATCTGAGCCTGATGAATCCAGGAAGAGGAAAAGAAAAAGAAAGACTAAAGAGGAGTATATGGAGGGTACGCCTTCTGCAGTTATTACCCCTGTTCCAGCCAGAAAACGAAGAAAGACAAGTATTACTCCGGTAGAACTGTCTTCATCAGAAGAAGAACCTGTAAAGAAGCGCAGAACGAAACGTCGATCTTCTGAGCGCTCTGGTGAGCCAGCATCTAGAAAGCGTTTGAAGATGAGCAAAACCAAAATAGATCCTTCGGACAGAATGGGCCGGGGAAGACAGCTTCTGAAAGGCGGTGCACTCTGATGTTACCTGTATATGGAAGTTGCCGTAGGCAGACGGTATTCTGTTTGTCTTGGGAGGGATGCCGTGAAAATAATCAGAATACTGTGGATTCTTGTCCTGACAGCCTGTGCCAGCCAGGATTTTGAAGTCAAAGACTTGGCCAAAAGTGATGTGGACCTGGTCGCAGATACTTATGTTCAGGTTCAGGAAGGGCTGTTAAAGCAACTCTTGGTTAAGCTCTACAAGCGTAACCCCCGTGAGCTGGCGAAAGCGCCAGATCAAAGTATTGATGATCGCCTTCTGGCGTTGTTTGGATCCTCCTCTGGATTGCACTTTGCTGAACTTTCTGAAGAGAGCGGTACTGATTCCATGCTTCTGGCTTTTGATGAAAGCTACAAGGGGGACAGGGTATTTGCCCTGGTGGCCGGTATGACCGGGATGATCAGGCAGTCCTGGAATGGGCAGAGAGAGTTTTTTCTGGTGGATTCACTGGATGAGCAAAAGCTCTACAATGGTGCCAGAAATATTGAAATTGTCTCCTGGAGACTACGGAATCGTACACAATCTAATGGTAAACCTTTCCTCCTCGCCCACGGCTCCAGAGATGATCTGAATCTCAGCTTTGTGCGAATTTTTGCCAAACTGACGGCTCACCAGGATATGATGGCCAGAATAGTGGCCCAGAGACATGACAGAACAATTAATCGTGTCATTCATGCCATAGCTACTACAGCCTTCTTTCCAATTTAAATTTCAGGGCCTAACACGGGTACCTGAGGGCGAGAGCTTCCAGCATGATTTTTGCCGGATTTTCTTTCTGGGTCTCCGGGATCTTTTTGGCATATTTGATGGTCAAATCCATAGTGTACTCAGGGCTGATATTGTCGGGGACACAGAACTGCTTCACGATAGCTGTCCGTTCAATATCTTTCATGGTGGCCAGGGTCGCTGAAGTATAGGCGTAGCAGCGCTGCCAGTTCCTGGAAATCCTCTGAAGTGCCGGACTGTTACTGATACGTTGGTAATCACCACAGGTGGTCAGATAATCGCTGGTATCAATGATCGGTTCAAAATTCTGGTTAATATTGACATCACCGGTAGAAACGGCTGAGTTGGACAGTGCCGCAGATGGAGCCGAAAAGAGCAGGCCTGATAACAGAACAGCAAGAAAGCCAACTATAGGCTGAGCAAGACTCATTGGATCCTTCTCCATTGGTTTTGTTTTTATTGATCCATGTCAAATTCTCGCCTGTTTCTTTCAATAGGGCAAGGCTTGAGGAAAGGAGTGAATATTAGCTTGAGTAAGTTTTGCAAAAACGGCGATGCCTCTGTAAAACTCTGCTGGCTTTTATACCCACTTTATTTCAGTACTCTACTGCCCAATGAAATTACAACAGGCCCTGGGCGTTCAGATGTTTACCGTGAAAATGCCAGTCGATTTATTACTGTCGTGAGGCTTTTCGCCTGACCGGGTTTGCTATAGAGTCTGCCCGGTTTTCTCACCCACTGATGGATCCTGAGCATGAAGCGAGAATTGGCACTAGAGTTTTCCCGGGTAACAGAAGCTGCAGCACTGGCTGCCTACAAGTGGCTGGGACGAGGCGATAAGAATAAGGCCGATGCGGCAGCCGTTCATACTATGAGGACTCTGCTGAATCTTGTTGAGATTGACGGGGAGATCGTTATTGGTGAAGGGGAGATTGATGATGCTCCCATGCTTTATATCGGAGAAAAAGTAGGTACAGGTTCAGGTATTGAGGTTGATATAGCCGTTGACCCGATTGAAGGAACTCGTATGACTGCAATGGGGCAACCCAATGCCATTGCGGTTATGGCTGTGGCCAGGAAAGGCTGTCTGCTCAAGGCTCCTGATATGTATATGGAGAAACTGGCCGTGGGCCCTGGAGCCAAAGGAGTCATTGATATTGATCGACCATTGGAAGATAACCTGCGGGCTATTGCTGCAGCCCTCGGAAAAGGTCTGGATAAGCTGACTGTGATTACTCTGGCTAAACCCCGCCATGATGGTGTCATTAAACAGATGCAGGATCTGGGTGTTCGGGTTTTTGCTATTCCTGACGGTGATGTTGCCGCTTCTATTCTTACCTGCTTGCCTGATAGTGAAGTGGATGCCATGTACTGTATCGGTGGTGCTCCAGAGGGTGTTGTTTCCGCCGCAGTTATTCGGGCACTGAATGGTGAGATACAGGGGCGTCTGGTACTGCGTAATGAAGCGAAAGAAAGTACTCCGGAAAATATTGCAGCGGGAAAGCTTGAACACCAGCGCTGCCTAGAAATGGGGATTGAGCCTGGTATCAAGCTGCCTATGGAGCGTCTGGTGACTTCTGATGAGGTTATCTTTTCGGCGACAGGTATCACTAAAGGTGATCTGCTGCACGGCGTAACGCGTGATGGCAATATGGCGACAACGGAAACTCTCTTGATTCGTGGCAAGTCTAGAACTATCCGTCGCATTCAGTCCACCCATTATCTGGAGCGCAAGGATCCTGAAGTCTGTGCCCATATTCTCTGATGAGTAACCTGTGTTGCTCCAGCTGGTTAACTGGCTGGAGCAATATTTTGAAACTGATCTTCTAAACTGCCTGCTCTGTTGATAACAGCAATAAGGTGGGTATGAACCCTTCTGAAATCAGGTTTCAGATATATCAGACCGGGCGTCAGGGGCTTCTGCCGGTATTTCCTTTGTTTGTCTTTGCTGTCTGGCTGCCAGGTTCATTTCTGACAACCGTTCTAACGCTAGCCATGGCATTTATTCTTGTCACCTTGTTTCACTACCCTAAAGAGAAGTAAAAGTCCCCTTTAATCGTTATAGAGTCTCTATACTTTTATTGCTGAATTTTATTGCTGACAGGGATTGCAGGCATGAAGAAAAAAACGGTATGGATACTGGTGTTTACCATAGCCTGCATCGTTTTGTTCGGGGTGCCTGCACTTCTGTTGATGTCGTGGAGCTGGAGAATTGGAGAGATGGGGCAGTGGCAGGAGCTTATCCGGGTTGGACTCATGATGCTCCTGCCTGTTGTACCATTGGTACTCTGGTATTCTCGATCAGGCTCTTAGTCCAACAGACACTTTATACTTGAGCACTATCCTGGCTTCCTTTCTCTGCCCTGACTTGTCTTTTCTGGCTGGTCACAACATTCAGCGTGGATGTTTCGGGAGAGCCAAAAGTCAAATACTGTATTGTTTTGTTTTTGCCGGTTTTCTTGGCCGCATACATATACATATCCGCTTCATGGATTTCCTGCTCCAGAGATGTGTCTTCACCAGAATCTGAACTGCTGGTACAAATACCAAAACTGGCGGTGATACTGATTCTTTGATCACCTGTGGTAAAGCTTGAGTTCATGAGGGTTGTTCGGATTCGCTCAGTCACTGCGTAAGCTTCCTGGGCTCCGGTATTAGCCAGCATAATGAGAAACTCTTCACCTCCCCAGCGGGCAATATAATCTTCCTGCCTCAGATGCCGGGTGAAAATATTAGCTGCGTGAGTTATGGCTGCGTCACCGGCACTGTGGCCATAGATATCGTTAACCTGTTTAAAGTTATCAATATCTGCAATGACTATGGAATACACCAGGCCATGGCGCTTGGAGCGGGCCTTTTCACGATTCATCAGCTCATACATCTTCCGGCGATTGGCCAGGTTGGTCAGTGGGTCACTGCTGGCCTGCTGCTGTAATTTTTCCGTGAGTACCTGTAGACGTTGCTGAGTCTTATAGCGGGCATATTCACTGCTTCCAGAGAAAAACATGGAGCAGAACAGTACTGACAGGAATCTGAGCTTATAGGTTGAAGAGTACGATGTGTAGGAAGGCAGGCCGGGTAACAGCAGAATAACACTGGCACCTATAAACATCAGTACCAGCAGGATAATGCCCCGCTTAAGCCCTAGGTTAAATGTAATCAGAGGCGGTAATAACAGCATCCAGATAGAGGTGTTCGTGATTTCCGAGCTCGAGTTTAATAAATGCAACCCGGCCAGAACCAGCATACCCATAAAAACAGTGGTAGGGTTTTTGGTTCGTCCGGTAATCTGGCTGTATACGAGAAACAGGCAGATAAACAGGCAGAAAATAAGGACATGGGATGCATAGATGGTGAAGCCGTTGGTGTAATAAAGAGCAGCAGCTACACCGGAAACAATAATCGCAGCTATGCATGTCTGCTTCATACTAAGAGCCAAACGCTTATCGTCAGGGCAGCTTTTACTTTGCCATCGTAAGCAGGACTTCAAAAATGTTGTTATCTGTTCGTTCATGCAATTCAAATGATGCCGGTGGAAATACTATGAGCATCTGCCGACAGGTCGAAAGAGAGGACCTGTTTGTTTGATTTGAAAACCGGCCTTAATAAAATATTAACTCTGTGTTTTTGACGAATCATTTATCTGCGACACTCTACCCTGTGTGTTAAAAATGGTAATCCCTTTGATCAAAAAAAGGCATAGTTAAAAGGGAAATTGTTCTTTCACTGCCTTAAATATTTTTATCTGTGCAATTTTAAGCCTATTTTCCCTCTTATAACAGCGGACTGAGCAGTTGCGCGCTGTTTTCTGCCAGGCGTTTCAGAGGTGACCTGGTCTGCCAGCTCTCTTTTGCAACAGGTTCTGAGCGGTTGATATAGTCCTGCATCAGTACAGCTATGTTCTCACCGAAGGCCTTGTCATAAACAACAAGAGTTAATTCAAAGTTAAGCCAGACACTGCGCATATCCAGGTTAACCGTACCGAACAAAACTGTTTCCCGGTCAACAAGGACACATTTGGTATGCAGCAGGCCGGCAGTAAAGTGAAGCAGGCTGATCCCTGCATTGAGCAGGTCTTCGTAGTAAGAACGGCTGGCGTAGTGCACCATTCTTGAATCATTCTTTTCAGGAACGATCAGGGTAACCCTGACTCCTCTCATGGCCGCTGAGCAAAGAGCTGTTACCAGTGCCTCATCAGGAACGAAGTAGGGCGTGGTGATAATCAGTTCCTGTTTGCTTTCATAGGCGGCTGTCAGTAACACCTGATGGATCAGCTCCCGGTCTACTCCCGGGCCCGAGGGAATAACGTGGATAGCCGCGTTACGACCAGCAACAGGCTGACGGTACTGATAAGTGTTACGGATTGCTTGAAGGCTTTCCCCCGTTTCAATCTCCCAGTCATAGGAGAAAACTGTTTCTGATACATGGGCGGTCGGTCCCTCAATACGAACCATGGCGTCAACCCACCGTCCTACACCAGCATCCTGTCTGAACAAGGCGGGATCAATAAGGTTAAAGCTGCCTGTCCAGGCAATCCGGTCATCTATAACCACCAGTTTTCTGTGGTTGCGCAGATCCATTCGCTCAAAAAACATTCGAATCGGACCAACGGGCAATGACTCTCTGATTTTAACTCCCGCTACTTTCAGGCGCAGAGCCTCTGAGCTGCGAAGAAACTGGCTGCTTCCCACATGATCAAGGAGCAGATGGCAATGCACTCCTCTTTGGGCTGCAGCTTCCATGGCTGAGAGAATCTTGTTTACCTGCCCGCCTGTCTGGCAGATGTAAAACTCAAAATGAATCGAGCTGCGGGCCTGGTTAATGTCTTCAATTAACGCCGGGAAAATAGTCTCTGTCTCATGAAACAAGGACAGTGCATTACCCTGGATTGCTGGTATACGCAATGTATTCTGGGTCAGCTGATAGACACGGTTATGCCTGTCTGATGGCTGATTTTCCTGAGCTCTAAGAATTTCCCGAAGATGTTTGAGCCAGTCTGAATATGTAGGAGCCATCGCCTCGGCCCTACGCAGCCGTTTACTGCCAAGTCGACGGGTTCCAAACATCAGAAACAGACCTATTCCCGCTACTGGAAGCAGAAAGAGCAAAAGCAGCCAGGACAGCGTGACGCCTACTGTTCTGCGTTTCATGATGATCGTAATCGCGAAACCAACAGTAACCAGGAAGTAGGCGATACCTGCCAATGTACTGAATATCAATGAGAACGACTGAGCTTCTGTTTGCATATCTTGTTGGAAAGGAACTACCAAGGCAGTCAGATTACAACCCCTAAGACAGAAATAACAGTTTCAAGTGATTTTAGCGGGTTATCCCTGCAAATTGCTGTTATATCTGGTAAGTAACCGGTAATAAAGTTTGCACTGTATGAAAGCGGATATGACTAACTCAGTAATGAGTCAGCAGTGTGAAAGTACAGTTGTCATTGGAAGTGAAGATGTTACAGCGTGTACTCCGTTAATGGTCAGGTCGACTCTCTGGTGATGGATGACCTCAATGACCTCAATGACCCAGGGGCACTGAGAATACTGCTCAGCTTCTGTCTCCAGAGCAGCCTGTGATCCCCGGGTAGCTTGTTTAGAGTATCCTGAATCACCAGCAGACTGGCTTCCAGAATGGTCTCTTCAGGAAACTGAAGGTTTTCCATCTGTCGAATCATATCAACTGCCAGCTTTACATGATCAGAGGCTTCATCATAAGCCATGGTTATCTCCTGAATGGTTTTCGATCAGAAGCTGGCCGGTTAAGCTCGACAGGCTCCCAGGGAAGAGTTGATGTGATATTCGGCCCGCTGTCATGAATCTTTAACCTGCGTGAAGATTTCCGGATTCCTGCCGTTAATACACAGGTTATCTCCAGCAGACACTAATGCAGAGCACTTTTCTGGAGAGCTTTATGTGGTTTATGCCCTGTGAGATCAGACTCTGTCGGTGAATCATCTTATTCCTGAAAAAATAAAAACTGGCATATTAGGGTGTGTTCACAATTAAACAGCGAACTCAGCGATGTTTAATCTCTGAGGGTCTAATTCCCCGCAGCTTGCTGCGCTTCCACGACGAAGCCGTGGTAAAAGATAAGACCCAAGAACAATACCCCGCTTTCGCGTAGCGAAAGTTCGAGCGAAGCGAGAAGGGCTTGCCCCGGGGTTATTTATTTGTGAACACACCCTATGGCATTAACACGCCTGAAGCAGTAAGGACCAGGAACAGGTTTTTCTGCACACTATTTATAGAAACAGCCATGAGCTTATAGAAGCACCCATGAGCGACGAAATTTTTTCGTTATCCACGATGATGAAAAAATTTCATGGTAAAGAATTCATGAAAAAAATCTCAACTGATCAGAACACCAGGTTACTGATTCTGATACTTGGGGCATTAACCTGCCTCGGACCAATGGCAATAGACCTTTATCTTCCCGCCATGCCGGCTATTGCCCGCAGTATGGGGGAACCTCTAGGGCGTATTCAGCTGACGATCAGTGCCTATACCGTGGGATTTGCGATTGGCCAGGTAATTTTCGGCCCGCTGTCGGACCGCTTTGGCCGTATGAGAATTATACTGACCGGCATCATAGCCTATATCATTACCAATACTCTGGCAGCTTTGGCTGAGACAGCTCTTCAGTTAATTGTTATCCGGATCTTTCAGGCCCTGTCAGGTGCGGCCATTATGGTGTGCATCCCAGCCATGGTTCGGGATATTTTCCCGAAAAAGGAGTGTGCCCGGGCCTTGTCATCCATTTTGCTTGTTATGACCATCGCCCCTCTGGTTGCTCCTATAGTCGGGGGGCAGATATTACGGCTGGCCGGGTGGCCCAGTCTGTTTCTGTTCCTGGCTGGGCTTGGAGGGTTGGCCTTTCTGTTGACATTCTTTGGGCTTGGAGAGTCTCTGCCTGAAAACCGGAGAATGACTCTTACCCCTAAAGGCTTAATGAAAGCCTATAAAGAGGTCATTACCCATCGGCAGGCTATGAGCTATATTCTGGCCCATGGTTTCTTTTTTGGTGGGATGTTTGCCTTTATCAGTGGCTCTCCCTTTGTTTATATCGATCTGTATGGTGTTCCGGCAGAAAACTACGGTTATCTGTTTGGCATGAATATTCTGGGTATGGGCTTCTGCAATATCCTGAATATGCGGCTGATGAACTTTTTCTCACTCCATACACTGCTCAAAATAGGGATTGGTCTCTCATTTACAGCATCCATGACCATGCTGGCCAGCGCCTGGTTTGGCTTTGGTGGTCTGGCCGGTATAGTGGTTCCGGTGATTGTATTTATCTCCTGTATGGGACTTTCAGGGCCCAACTCCAATACTCTGGCCCTCGCCCATTTTCCCCATATGGCCGGAACGGCCAACGCCGCTGCCGGGGTTATCCGCTTTACTATCAGTGGCATATCATCGGCTCTGGTAGGTCTGTTACACAATGGCACGGCTTTCCCCATGGTTGGGGTGATGGCCGCCTGTGGTCTGTTGTCAGTTTTATCTTTGCTGGTGCTGGGAGGAAGGAGCGCTTCTGTCCGGGAAGATCCGGAAACCAGCTCAATGCCACTGGAACATAAGAAAGCTGCATGATGGCAGCTTTCTAAAGTTACATATACTTTTATAAAACAGAGCCGCTTAAGCCAGGGATAGGGCCATGGGTATTGATATAAAGTTTTTGGGACATACATACCATCTCGGGGGGCCGAGTAAACCCCGTCCAGAGGCTGAAGTGTCTGGGGCTACAGGGCAGACTAAATCGGGAAGACGCGTGAGTGTGGCTTCCGATACCCAGCCAAACATTCCCAAAGGGATAAGAGCGTATACACCCAAAAATTTTTTTATACGTATGAGGACAGTTTATTTAGACTTCACAACAGGCAAGAAGCTTGGTATGGGGTACAAGCAAGCCACACAAGATCTTAAGGTTGCAGTAAAACAACATGCCAGCCCTGGAGATATCCGGAAAATTCTGGATCGGCACACTAGTGATGTTTCCACTTTAAATACGCTGCTGTCTCAGCTTCCAACAAAGCTGCAGTGTAACGAGAGTGTGGCACACGCTGTTCGGCTCTACGTCCCTGAGCTTCTGATCAAGGAAGATCACCAGTCGCCATCAACGCCAGAGTCTGTAGCAAGTGGTTTGCATCAGCTGCGACAAGACCACGCTGAAGTCACAGGAACAGGCAGTGTAGGTCTTCAGGTATCAATTAACCAGCGCCTTCAGAATGCTCCTGTGGTTGATCTACTCTTGCGTGGATCAAGTGATGCTTCTAATGAGCGGCTGAGAGGGGCTGCAACCGTAAGTCTTCAGGGAATGGTGAGCTTTCACCATGCTAAGCATCTACGACAACAGCTTAACGAGTACTCTAAGCTTGTAGCTGATCCCCAAAGTACAGAAGCTGAACTGACAAACATGATGTATGATCTGGCTTTCGAAGTTAAAAGAAATGAAACAAAGCAAATGCCTGCGCTGCTTGGAGGTGCTAATTCCCACTACCTGACTGAAAGCCAATACCAGAGTGTACAGAGTCAGGCTCCTAAAGAGCGGGTTGAAATATCAGAACCTAGAGTGACGCCTAAGGCTGTACGACCTGCCCCTGCTGTTCCTGGCCAGTCAGTCGTTAGTGAGCAGGTAAAAGCTATGAAACATGATCACCCAGATCTCACTTCTGACCTTACCAAAATTGAAACTCATTTTCTCGGGCTTCAGGTAAAGAGGGGAGTGACACAGGAGCATCTCCAGCAACTGGTACTGCAGTATCCAGGTCATGCAAAGGGCGACTGGACTGCAGAGCAGTTTATTCAGCTATGCGATTATGCAGTTGAAGCTCTACGTTCAAATGAAGCACAAAATTTGGATCATGCCCTTAGGGTGGGATATGCAAACTTGGGCACAAGTGAATAAAGAAGTCCGGCAACAGCCGGGCTTCTTTATTAAGGAGTCAGTGCAAATGATCAGCCGATCAGAGCAGCAGTGTCCTTGGCGATCATCAGCTCTTCGTTGGTGGAAACTACGATGGCAGTTGCCTTGGAAGAGTCGGAAGTGATCACACCTTCGTTGCCGAATCGGCAGTCCAGGTTTTTCTGAGCGTCCATTTCGAAGCCCATGAAGCCCAGCATTTCCAGAACTTTACCACGGATAGCGTCGGAGTTCTCACCGATACCGCCAGTGAAGGCCAGAGCGTCACAGCCGCCAGTAGCAACCATCAGGCCAGCCAGCTGCTTGGCCAGAACGTAGCAGAATACGTCCATTGCCAGCTGAGCTTGCTTGTTGCCTTCCGCGCAGGCTTCTTCGATAGCACGGCAGTCGTTGGACAGCTCAGAAATACCCAGCAGACCGGACTTCTTGTTCAGGATGTCGGTGATCTCTTCCAGAGAGTAGCCGTATTCCTTGTTCAGGAAGGAGAAGACGTTAGGGTCAACGTTACCGCAGCGGGTACCCATTACCAGACCTTCCAGAGGAGTCAAACCCATGGTGGTGTCTACGCCTTCGCCGTTCAGTACAGCTGCAGCGCTGGCGCCGTTACCCAGGTGACCGATAACGATCTTGCTGTTGGCAACGTCCAGGTTCAGCATTTCGCAGACACGCTTGGCTACGAAACGGTAGCTGGTGCCGTGGAAGCCGTACTTACGCAGGCCGTGGTCACGGTAGTACTCGTAAGGCAGTGCGTAGGTGTAAGCGTGCTGAGGCATGGTCTGGTGGAAAGAGGTATCAAATACCACAGACATTGGCAGACCTGGGAAGTGCTTCTGGGAAGCCTTGATGCCGATCAGGTTGGCTGGGTTGTGCAGAGGAGCCAGGTGAGAGCAGTTCTCGATGGCCTGCATAACTTCTTCGTTAACCAGGCAGGACTCTTTGAAGGTTTCACCACCGTGAACAACACGGTGACCAACAGCTGCGATGGAATCTTTCAGACCCTTGTCAGCCAGCATGGACAGCAAGGCTGCAACAGCTGCATCGTGAGCACCACCGTTCAGCTCTTCACGCTCTTTGTTACCTTCAAACTTCCAGCGGATGAAAGCTTCAGGAGAACCCAGACGCTCAGCAATACCATTGATGGCTTCTTCGCCGCTGGCAGGGTTGATCACGGCGAACTTCAGGGAGGAGCTGCCGCAGTTGATGATCAGAATATTTTCTTTGCTCATGGTCCGTTTCAACGCTGGTGACTAGGCTCTGTCACAGAACCTAAGATAAGAATTCGGTACTGTCGGCACTGATTGTCTGGCCGGAAAATAGCTTGCCAAGAGCAGATGTGATGCACCTATCTGCCGTAAGCCTGAAAAGGTTTAAATAAAGTACAGGCTATTGCCAGTTTCCATTGTTCAGTTTTCAATCAAATGCAGAGGCAAATTATCAACCCAAGTTGAGTCGGACAATCAGTAGTTGCTGCAATTCAACATTTTTTACCGTTCTATGCCTATTTCTATGGGCGTTTCTGTTGAAATTGGCGAAGAAGTACACAGTTTGACTTGGTTTAGCCTGCTTTGAGTTCAGGAAAGCTCTAAGAGTATGAGGTGTCTTTTTTGGTAGTATTATTGTTTCCATGGAAATGCCTTTTCCATCACCTCGAGGTGACGAAAAAGGTATTTCCCGCTCATAGCTGTCTGGGAGAGAGAAATCACCTGCCTGTTCAGTCCGCCAGCCAGGTGATTGAGGGAGGAAGATTAACCAGCCATAACAATCGGGCAGGCCACCTGATGATCTTCAGCACCCTGAAGATCGGGTTTCTGTTTCGCGCAGCTGTCTTTTGCCTTCGGGCAGCGAGTACGAAATACGCAGCCTGAAGGTGGCTTGATTGGAGACGGCAGGTCTCCTTCCAACAGCTGGATTTCCTTGTTTTTCTCCAGCTTGGGGTCAGGAACAGGAACTGCAGACAACAGAGCCTGGGTGTATGGGTGAGTTGGGTTGGCGTAGAGAGATTCTGCCGTTGCAACCTCCGCTTCGTTACCCAGATACATCACCAGAACCCGGTCACTGATATGTTTCACCACGGACAGGTCATGGGCGATAAAAATCAGCGACAGCCCCATCTCTTTCTGCAGCTCTTTCAACAGATTGACAACCTGGGCCTGGATGGAAACGTCCAGGGCGCTGACCGGTTCATCACAGATAACCAGCTTGGGTTTCAGGATCAAAGCCCGGGCTATACCAACACGTTGACACTGGCCACCGGAGAATTCGTGGGGATAACGGTTGATAACATTAGGCAGCAGGCCAACCCGGTCCATAATCTGGCGTACCCGGCTCTTGACCTCATCAGGAGACAGGTCCGGCTCATAGTTACGCAGCGGTTCGGCAATGATGTCACCAATGGTCATACGGGGGTTCAGGGAAGCCAGAGGATCCTGGAAGATCATTTGGATATCACGGCGTACGTCGTGAAATCCCTTATCGTCCATGCCCGCCAGATTCCTGCCATTCCACATGATTTCACCGGATCTGGCCTGAACCAGACCGATCAGCGCCCGGGCCAGGGTGGACTTTCCGCAGCCGGATTCACCGACAACACCCAGGGTTTCACCCGGATAAAGATCAAAGCTGACACCATCCACGGCTTTCAACATAGGCATGGGCTGCCAGGGCCAGTCACGGGCCTTGGGAATCGGGAAGTGCACGCGCACATCACGAACTTTCAGAAGGGGAGTCTGGTCGCTCATTGGACACCTCCTGTCACTGCTTGTTGATGGTTCCAGTGGCAGGCGCGCTGACGGTTGCCTTCAAAAGTTTCCAGTGTTGCAACTTGCTGGCGACAGCTGTTCATGACATGACTGCAGCGATCTTGGAATGGACAGCCAGTCGGCAGGCTCAACAGGTTGGGAGGGTTGCCCGGAATGATTGGCAGCGCCTTGGAATCATCGGTATCCAGGCGGGGAATAGATTCCAGCAGGCCAATAGTATAAGGGTGGGTAGGCTGATAGAAAATCTGGTCAGTTGTGCCGTATTCCATGGTCTGGCCCGCGTACATCACCATAACCTTGTCGCAGATACCAGCCACCACACCGAGGTCGTGGGTGATCATGATAATAGCGGTATTGAAGTCCCGCTTCAGATCATTGAGCAGATCCATAATCTGTGCCTGAACGGTTACATCCAGAGCAGTGGTTGGTTCATCGGCGATCAAAAGCTTGGGCCGGCACATCAGTGCCATGGCGATCATGACCCGCTGGCGCATGCCCCCAGAGAACTCGTGAGGGTACATGCTCATACGTTTGCGGGACTCAGGCATTTTTACGGCATCCAGCATACGCACGGATTCTTCAAAAGCCTCGTCCTTGCTGCAACCCTTATGCATCATCAGCGTTTCCATCAGCTGGGTGCCGACTTTTAGATAAGGGTTCAGGGAGGTCATGGGATCTTGGAAGATCATGGAGATCTTCTCAGCACGGATCTTGTTCAGCTCTTTTTCCAGCAGGTTCAGAACCTGTTGACCTTCGAACAGAGCCTGACCGCCAGTACGGCCATTTTTGGCCAGCAGCCCCATAATCGCAAAGGCAGTCTGGCTCTTGCCTGAGCCGGACTCGCCCACGATACCGAGGGTCTGGCCAGCATCCAGAGAAAAATTAAGATTGTTAACTGCGGTGACATCACCATCCGGTGTAGAGAAGTGCACCTGCAGATCTTTGACTTCAAGAAGACTCATAATTCAGCAGCACTCCATTACCGGTCTTTGGGATCAAGAGCATCCCGCAAACCATCACCTACATAGTTAAAACAGAACAGGGTTACAACCAGGAAGAATACCGGGAAGGCCAGCTGCCATATCGCAACTTCCATAGACTGAGCACCTTCATTAACCAGACCGCCCCAGCTGGTCATGGGCTCCTGAACACCCAGGCCCAGGAAGCTGAGGAAGGCTTCGAACAGAATCATGCCGGGAACCAGCAGGGAGGCGTAAACCACCACGATACCAAGAACATTGGGCACGATATGGCGCAGGATAATTGCGGAAGGCTTGGTGCCGCAGACCCGTGCCGCTTCAATAAACTCCCGGTTCTTCAGGCTGATAGTCTGACCCCGTACGATACGGGCCATATCCAGCCAGGATACCGCTCCGATAGCGATAAAGATCAGCATGATGGAGCGACCAAACATGGTCACCATCAGGATAACCAGGAACATGAACGGAAAGGATTGCAGGATTTCCAGAACACGCATCATGGCACTGTCAAGGCGACCACCGGCATATCCGGCTGTGGCACCGTACAGGGTGCCGATCAGTACTGCGACCAGTGCTCCCATAATGCCGACCATAAAGGAGATACGGCCACCCATCAGGGTACGGACAAACAGATCCCGGCCCAGAGAGTCAGTACCAAACCAGTGACTGTTTTCAAAATTTGGTCCAGCTGCCATGTAACCCCAGTCAATGGCATCGAACTCGTGGGGAGAGAGCCAGGGGCCAACCACCACAAATACTGCAACAAAGGACAGGATAATCAGACTAGCAACAGCGGCCTGGTTACGGAAGAAGCGGTCACGGGCATCAGCCCAGAGACTGCGACCTTCGATTTCCAGGTCTTCGGCAAATTGTGTGACTGCAGCGTTCTTTTCTGCATCAGGCGAAATGATTGTCATTGATCGTTCCCTTACTGATAACGGATCTTGGGATCGATCACCGCATAAAGAATGTCGACGATCGCGGTAAACAGAATGGTCAGGGAACCGATGATAATGGTCAGACCCAGTACCAGAGAGTAGTCACGGTTGAGAGCACCGTTAACAAAGTGCTGACCAATGCCAGGCAGGCCAAACACGGTTTCAACCACTACGGAGCCGGTGATGATGCCTACAAAAGCGGGGCCAAGATAGGAGACAACCGGCAGCAGTGAGGGGCGCAGGGAGTGGCGCAGAATAATGGTTTTCCACGGCAGGCCCTTGGCGCGGGCAGTACGAATGTAATTACTGTTCAGCACTTCAATCATGCTGCTGCGCTGGATACGGGCGATTGAGGCCATATACATGATCGCCATGGCAGTCACAGGAAGGATAAGGTATTCCCAGGTGCCTCCGTTCCAGCCTCCGGCCGGAAGCCAGTCCAGGCCAATTGCAAAAATCAAAACAAGCAGCGGAGCGATGACGAACGACGGGAGTACAACTCCGGTCATTGCCAGCGCCATGATTATATAGTCGAGCAGGGTGTTCTGTTTCAGTGCAGCTATGGTGCCGACACTGACACCTATGATAACGGTGAAGATAAAAGCTATAGAACCAATCTTTAGTGAAACGGGGAAGCTTTGCTCGAGCAGATCATTAACTGTGTAGTCACGATATTTAAAAGAGGGACCAAGGTCGCCATGACTCAGATCTTTCAGATAGTAAAGATATTGCTGCCAAACCGGTTTATCCAGATTGTACTTGGCCTCAATATTTTTCATGATTTGTGGCGGTAAGTTCCTTTCGCCGGTGAAGGGGCTGCCTGGAGCGGCCTGCATCAGAAAAAAAGAGATGGTGATCAGCACTAGCAGTGTCGGCACTGCCACGGCAAATCGCTTAATAATAAATTTCAGCATGTAATAACCTGTTCCTAAAACAGGCATCCCGGATCCGGGATGCCTGACTACGCAATCATCAGCAGATTAGTGCTTCATGATATACATGTTCCGGGAGTACACATTGTCTTCCGGGTTGTTGCGGGGGTAACCACCAACATAGGGCTTAACGAGACGGGTTGTTACATACTGGTAGATAGGTGCAGCAGGGAACTCTTCAGCGAAGATTTTTTCTGCTTTTTCGTAAATCAGGCCACGCTCACCTTCATCCAGAGTGGAGGAAGCAAGCTCAATCAGGCGGTCATATTCCGGATTTTTCCAGTCCGCATCATTGACGGCATTATAGCTGGTCCACAGGGAAAGCATGGTGGATGCTTCGTTATAATCACCGATCCAGCCGGCACGGGATACTTCGAAGTTATTCTCACGCTTGCTATCCAGGAAGGTCTTCCACTCTTCATTACGCAGAGTAACTTCTACGCCCAGAGCCTGTTTCCACATTTGGGAGACAGCAATCGCGATCTTCTTATGGGATTCGCTGGTGTTGTACAGAAGTTCAACTTCCAGGGGATTGTTTTCATCATAACCCGCTTCAGCCAGTAAGCGCTTTGCTTCGGCCTCACGTTTTTGCTGGGGCATTTTCTCCCATGCAAGCTCAGGCTTTACATAGCCATTCACAGAGTCAGGAGTGAAGCTGTAAATTGGCTTTTCACCCTGGCCCTTAACCTGATAGGCAATGGCGTCACGGTTGATAGCGTAAGTCAGGGCTTTACGTACACGCACGTCGTTATAAGGTGCCTTCAATGTGTTGAAGACATAATAGTAAGTACCAATTTGCGCAGTGGTTTTCACTTCGTTGGGAATTTCTTCGACCAGGCTCTTAAAGTGCTCAATTGGCACTTCATAGGTCATATCAACCTCGTCGGCCTTGTAGCGATTCAGGTCTGCTGTTTGGGAAACAATGGGAAGGAAGTTGACTTCATTAATGATTGTCTTAACATCATTCCAGTACATGTGGTTGCGCTTGAGGGTGATTCGCTCATTTACAATCCACTCATCCAGAGTGTATGCGCCATTGGAAACAAAGTTTTCGGGACGGGTCCACTGAACACCAAATTTTTCAACAACTTTCTGATTGACAGGGAAAGTTGTCTGGTGAGCAAGCAGTTTCGGGAAGAAAGGTATCGGAGCTTTCAGGGTGACTTCGAAAGTGCGGTCATCCAGAGCTTTTACCCCCAGTTTGGATGGAGGTACTTTACCGTCAATGATTTCGTCAGCATTAACAATACCTGGCAGCTTCATGAACCAGGAATACTTGGAAGCAGTGGCAGGGTCAACAATACGCTGCCAGGAATAAACAAAATCCTGGGCAGTCACAGGATCACCATTAGACCAGTAGCTTTCACGCAGTTTGAAGGTGTAAACCTTGCCATCTTCAGAGACAGTGTAGGACTCTGCGACACCTGGAATGGTATTGCCATCACCGTCCTGACTCATCAGACCTTCAAACATATCCTTGGCAATGTTGCCACCGGGTACACCTTCAATTTTGTGAGGATCAATGGAGGCGGGCTCGGAGCCATTACCTCTGTTCAGAACCTGCTTCTCAGCAAGTTCTATCTTGGTCGATGCTGCCTGCTCTGGTTTTGCTTCGCTCACTTCAGGAGCTTTGGGTTCGGGTTGCTCTCCGCAACCACCCAGCAGTAGTCCTGTGCTTACGGCTGCTGCCAGCCCGAGGCGGGCAAATAGTGATTTCGTGTTCATCCTGCGCCTTATACGTTGATTGACGGTGTCTCCACATCACTGGCGGTGACTCTTCCGCCTGATAATAGTCTGTGTGGAATATCTTTTTTGGCTGCAGTTGTGAAAGTCTGGAGACAGTCACTCTGCTTTTTATGAAGTGAGCCATCCCTGCCCTATGCTGTACTCTGAGTTCAGGTTACCCGGGGTTACGGGCAGGAAAACTCAATACACTGCACAAAATACGACCAGCGTTGTACGTATTACACACTATATCCTTCGGAATGCTTGGATGACAAGGGCATAAATATGATGGAAATCAATAAGATGCCGAAAAACGGGAAGAAATATCGTTTTTGGTAGTGGTGACCTTGAGACCATCCTGTTATTTGTGTTTTTTTAGGGGATTTTACTCGATTGAAATGTTTCAGATGATGAGTGTCAGGCGATGAAGAGAGCGAAGAAAATGGCAATCAGTGATCAAAATCGCTGTGGGTGGTGCCATGGAGATGATTTATATCGAAAATACCATGATGAAGAGTGGGGTGTGCCCTGCCGGGATGATGACACTCTGTTTGAATTTCTGATTCTGGAAGGAGCTCAGGCCGGACTCTCCTGGATTACCGTGCTGCGCAAGCGTGATCATTACCGAAAGGTATTTGATAATTTTGATGCCCGAAAAATAGCACTTTACGACGAGAAAAAAGTTGAAGAGTTGCTAAGGGATCCTGGAATTATCCGAAATCGCCTGAAAGTTCACAGTGCGATCAGAAATGCTAAAGCTTTTTTAAAAGTTCAGAAAAAGTATGGTTCTTTCACAGATTTTATCTGGCAGTTTGTAAATAACGAGACCATTCATAATAATTTCTCATCAATAAAAGAAAATCCTTCTTCCACGGAAATATCTGACCAGATAAGTAACGCCTTAAAGAAAGAGGGCTTTAATTTTGTTGGTTCAACCATTTGCTATGCATTTATGCAGGCAACAGGGATGGTTAATGATCACATTGTCAGTTGTCACCGGCATTCGCCCAACTAATTCTATTTATATTGCCGTAGTTTTTTGAAAACGGTCTGATTTTCTGGCGGCTCTGGTTTGCTTAGTAATGTGGTTATTGTGTAATCTACGTAAGCATGTTGTGTCTGGTTTGTTTTGATATTAAGCCTGATGCACGATGCAGGGGCGGATTCCGAACCATCGTGAAGCGTCAGAAGTTGCATTATGAATAATAATAAAAACACAGGTGCGACGCTCGCCAGTTGTTTACAGGCAGTGTGTGACCTGTATCGATGTAACGTCAGTCTTGCCAGTCTGTTGGCAGGGTTGCCACTACCTGATGGACAGTTGACGCCTTCGCTTTTCCATAGAGCGGCCGAGCGTGCTGGACTTAATGGACAGGTAAAAGAAGTCAAACAGGATGAGTTCACAAAATTTAACTGCCCGTTAGTATTAATTCTTGAAAATGGCGCGGTTGTTTTGTTGCGCCTGAATGTTCATGAAGATGAAGCTGTCATTTGGGAAGATGGTAAACAGGTTAAGGACTCTTTTTCCCGAATGATGGCGGATTACACCGGTTTCGCGATACCTGTCACCCAGGCAGCGGAAAACGGAATGGGCACCAGTGAAAACCTGGCTGGCAATAGCGGAAGAGACAGCTCTTCCCGTTATTCCTGGTTCGTTCAGGCTATCCAGCGTTATTGGAAAATCTACAGGGATGTTCTTCTTGCCAGCTTCCTGATTAATATATTTGCACTGGTTTCGCCGCTGTTCGTTATGAATGTTTACGATCGCGTTGTTCCCAATAACGCCACAGAAACCTTATGGATGCTGGCCCTTGGTGTCGTGTTAGCCTTCATTTTTGACTTTGTGTTGAAGCTGCAGCGGGCCTGGTTCATTGATTATGCCGGCAAAAATATTGATCTGGAGATATCTTCCCAGCTGTTGGAGAGAGTGCTGGGTCTGAAACTGATAGCCCGGCCCCAGTCAACGGGAAGCTTTGTCAACAACCTGAATGAGTTCGACAGCCTGCGATCCTTTATAACTTCTGCCTGTGTCACAACACTGGTTGACCTCCCGTTTGTCTTTCTTTTTTACGCCCTGATCGCCTGGATTGGTGGTTACATGGCACTGATACCATTCACATCAACTCTGATCTGTCTCGCAGTTGCCTGGATTGTTAACAGACCTCTTCAGCAGCGAATAGCCAGGCAGCAACAAGTTTCAGCCTCCCGGCAGGCACTGTTAACGGAATCTGTCCAGGGGCTGGAAGCTATCAAAAGCAGCCGATCAGAATCTTCAACCCAATATCACTGGGAGCGAATGGTCTCGTTTCTGGCTGATAATGGCCTTTATATACGTCGTCTGCAGAATGTAAGCAGCCAGAGCGCTATGCTGATTCTGCAACTAAATACTGTGGCACTGGTTATAAGTGGTGTTTACCTGATTGGTACCGGCAATCTATCCATGGGAGGGCTGATTGCCACCATAATGATCGCTGGGCGCTGTGCGGCACCGGTGAATCAGCTGATTGGCTTGTTGAACCAGTATGAGCGGGCACGTCAGTCTTTGCAGCAGGCTGACAGTATTATCTCTTATCCACAGGAGAGGGATGACAAAAAAAATTATCTGAGACCCAACAGGTTGAACAGCACCTGGAATATTCAGCAATTAACATTTGCTTATCCGGAACAGCCTCAACTTTTAAATAGTCTGGACTTCTCAATCAAACCTGGGGAAAAAATAGCCATTCTTGGGCGAATGGGTTCAGGAAAAACTTCGCTGATAAAGCTGATGATGGGTCTCTACGAGCCTGTCGGGGGCAATATTTCCGTTGACGGCATAGACCTGCGCCAGCTTGATCCGTCTGTGCTGCGGCAGAATATTGGTTATGTTCCCCAGGTAATCAACCTGTTCAGTGGAACCATCCGTGAGAACATTGTTATGGGGCGGGTTGATGCTTCTGATGATGATGTTCTCTGGGCCGCCCGCCTGGCCGGACTGGGAGAACTGATTACCAGCAGCCCGAATGGACTTGAATTCCAGGTTGGCGAATCTGGCCGCAATCTTTCTGGTGGACAGCTGCAGGCAGTAGGGCTGGCCAGGGCTCTTCTTGGTGATCCGGGTATCTTGATTATGGATGAACCTACCAGTTCCATGGATACCCGAACCGAAGCCCGCATCTGCGAAGCCCTGCGCCACATCAGCAAAAACAAGACATTGATTATGGTGACTCACAAGATGTCCATGCTGGCAATAATGGACAGGGTTATTGTATTGGAGAAAGGAAAGATAGTAGCGGATGGTTCACCAGATATGTTGACCAATCCTCAGGCGCGAGAAAAAGCAAAAGTACAAAAAACCAAAGTTCAATCTAATCCATAGTGGCGACAGCAGGCCGGAACACTGGGTCTGTGTAAACAAAATGGTGACGAAGGCATGAAAGAAGAACTCAGTAATAAGAGTCAGGACGCCTCAGGCAGCCATGAGCAAAATAACAGCCATGAGCAGGGAGAAGAAATTTTATTTTTCACAGATGCGAAAAGTGCTGTGGAAAGGCAACACCCTAGGGGTGGCAGGGCTCTGATATGGATCACTTTTACTGCTGTTTTCCTGTTTGTGGGTTGGGCTGCCTGGATTGAGATTGATGAAATTACCCGGGGCATGGGCAAGGTGATTCCGTCCAGTCAGGTTCAGGATGTACAGAACCTTGAAGGAGGAATTGTTGGGGATATCCTGGTCAAGGAGGGCGATACTGTCGACAAGGGGCAGGTGTTGATGGTCATGGATGATACCCAGTTTATGTCCAGTCTGGATGGCCAGAAAATTGGCCGAATGGCACTTGAGATTAAGCGCGCCAGACTGCAAGCTGAGGTTGGAGGTGTGTATCCGGTGATTTCAGATCAGGGCTGGAAGGAGGTACCTGATCTGGCCCAGCAGGAAATCGATCTTTATATAAGCCGCCAGGAAGAGTTGCAAAGCCGCAAGAATGTTTTGCTGGAACAAATTGGGCAAAACCAGCAGCAAGTAGAGGAGATGGGAGAACAGCGCAAGCTGCTGGCAAGGCGTAGAAAGCTATTGAGGGAAGAGTGGAGCATAGCCAGACGGCTGGCAGAGTCCGGAGCTGTATCACGTATTGAAGTGCTCAGGCTGGAAAGGCAGGTGAGCGATGTCGATGGTGAACTGGCCGTCAGCCTGGAAACGGTTGACCGTCTTATGGCTGAGCAGAATGAAGTTAAACAGCGGATAAAAGAACTGCAGCTGACGTTCATCAGCAGTGCCCGTAGCGAGTTGAATGAAACTCTGGCCAAAATCAAAGAGCTGGAAGCAACCGGTGCAGCACTGGAAGATCGGGTAGCCCGAACTCAGGTACGTTCACCGGTGAAAGGCGTAGTTAAACAGATACTGGTCAACACAGAAGGTGGTGTTGTCCAGCCTGGCATGAAGATGATGGAAGTTGTTCCCCTGGACGACAATCTGGTCATAGAGACCAGAATTCGCCCGCAGGATATCGGTTTTCTCCATCCCGGTCAGAAAGCAGTGGTTCGTTTTACTGCCTATGACTTTACCATTTATGGTGGCATTGAAGGCAGACTGACACACCTCAGTGCGGACACCATTACCGATGAGCAGGGCGAAAGCTTCTATCTCGCCCATGTAGAAACGGAAAGGAATAACCTGGATGACGATAACGCATCCAGACCGGTGATAACCGGGATGATTGCAAATGTTGATATAATGACAGGCAAAAAGCCTCTGTTGGCGTATCTGCTGAAACCCGTGCTCAGAGCCAAGCAGCTCGCATTCAGTGAACGGTAAAGCTGAGAGCAGAGCCCAGAACAACCAAATAACAGAATCAATACAGAAATAAGAATAAAAGGTACTGGGAGATAAAATGGACACGACAGTTGAAAAGCTGCTTGGAACCATAAGCACAGTGATTGGTAAGGCTACTGTACGCAAGCCGGATGGCTCAGAAATTGTGCTCATGGCTGGTGATGCCGTATACGGCGGTGATCAGATTATTGCCCAAGGGGGTAATATCTCCCTGCTTCTCTCAAATGGACGTATAGCGGAGATTACCGATGGCCAGACGCTGGATTTGGGTAATGATACAGTTCTGAGTGGGGTTGGCATTAATAGTGAGGGCCATTCAGTGGCCCAGCTTGAGAGTCTTGTTGGTACTTTGTTGAATCTCCCAGCTCCAACAGCAGGCGTTGAAGATCCAGTTGAACAGGTCATTCAGCAGACTGAAGAAGATGACCCGGGGGCTGGTGAACCTCCAGCCGCAGGCATTGATGGAGCGGGTAGATTTGGTAATGCAGCACTGGTGGAATTTGGCTCTGATGAGGTATTGCCAGAATATGGTTTTGAAACAAGTGCACTCGTTTTTGGAACACTACGAATTATCGATGATCTGGCTCTTGATACAACTGATTTAGACACAGTACCAGTCGTTTCTACAGGGACATTCGACCTTGATGATCAGATCAGGTCTGCTGCGCAGACAGTCAATGCCCTGTTTTTCAGAGCTCCTGCCGGAACAGATCAGGATGCGCCAATACAGGGATCAACGACTCAACTTGCTGAACTTGATTTCACTATAACCAGTGGCGATGGAGTATCATCAGTCGTATTTGGTGACGTGGATGAATTA
This sequence comes from Sansalvadorimonas sp., assembly GCA_965243775.1. Lineage (GTDB taxonomy): Bacteria > Pseudomonadota > Gammaproteobacteria > Pseudomonadales > Endozoicomonadaceae > Sansalvadorimonas. Next base: position 82,821 of record CBDEWF010000143.1, on the reverse strand, counting down.
AATGCTGCTGAATATACTTCTGCCGGTGAGCTGGTAGTCTTCGAGCTCTCTCCAGATGGAACAGTTATCACTGCAACTGCAGGTAATTATGAGCTCATGACCTTTGTGCTTACCACAGCTGCGGATGGCCTGTCGGGAACTATCACTGCAACAATAAATGGACAGTTTGATCATCCTGATCCCTCTGGTGCGGACCAAATGACACTGACAGGTTTGAGCCTGGTTGTGGCAGATGGAGATGATGACACCTCTATTACAGATTTTCCTATTGTGTTTAATGACACGATACCGGAAATAGGAACTCCTGAAAAAGGTATTTTTGATCAAGCCAGCAAGGATGGTTTCTATGTCATTCCTGATAGCGGTGATAATTATGTGAATCCGTTGAATTCAGGCAGCCTTGATATCAGCTGGAATGCTGATAATACCAATAATAATGAATTTCCTGATGCAGTTGCAGATCGCAGTGTTGTTTTTGACCAGAATGTTCTTCCCCAAGGGTTAACTTCGAACGAGGAAGAGATTCAGTACGAATTTTCTGAGGATGGAACAGCCTTGCTGGCCTATGTTGGTGAGCTTCAATCTGATGATGATCAGGATCAAGGGTTGTCTGATGAGCCAGGGATATACCGGGAAATTTTCAGGGTAGCTCTGGATGATAATGGGGAAGGACATTATCAATTTGAAATATATGATGACATTGATTACAACGATGGTGCTGGTAACTCATTAGACACACTTGATTTAAGTTTTGGTTTTATCGCGATTGATGCTGATGGCGATCAGGCTTCAGGATCTTTCGTTGTTTCTGTTGTCGATACGGTGCAGGACTCTGGTGTTGCGGTGTCTGAGGAAGGTTTAAAGAACTCTAATCCAGATACCACACCAGTTCCGATAGATACAACTGATAGTTCAACAGGTTCAGGAGAGATAACATTTACTAACGGTGGTTTTACTCCGGGTAATTTTACCGTAAGTTGGGACGAATCGTTTACCCCTGATGACATTACATCAGGGGGAGATATGGTGCAGTGGCGTACATTTAATAATGAGCTGTTTGGGTATCTGAACTTAGGAAGTGAGCTTGCGCCAGTTATAACAATAACATTAGGCTCTGTTACAGCTGACCAGGATACCGGACAACCTGTTGTACCCTATAAGGTTCAATTGCACAGGCCAATAGATCACTCAGATATTCATCAAGAAGATGTTGTCAAACTGCAGTTTGGTGTAACAGCATCTACATCTAATGGCTCCAGCACTCTTAACGGCACTATCAATGTTAATGTCGAAGATGATTCGCCCGTTTGTAAGGATAGTGAGGATAATAATGTTTCTGATGAAGTGACTTTGGGTGGATCATTTGGTGCTGATGGTCCTGGAGCGTTCACATTTAGTCAAGATCAAGGTACTTCACAAATATTCCTTCATGACGGAGTGACCCCTGTTGTTCTTACTACTTCTGCTGATGGTTCCCTTGTAACGGGAACATATGAAGAAGGGGGAGAAACAAAACAAGCCTTAGCCATTGAAATTACTGATGCTGAAGACGGTACTTATCAGCTTGTTCAACAGGTGGGGCTTGACCGAGATGTACTACCGATCAGCTATGTAATGACTGATAAAGATGGTGACAGCACAGATTGTAATGTTGACATCAGCATCCTCGGTTCTATTCCCCCGGTCGCGGTGGATAACCGTTACGAGGTCGATGAAGGAGCCAGCGTCAGCGGCAACATGATTACCGATGACGACAATGGTCCGGCAACAGCCGGTGGTGTGGACAGCGATGTCGATGGCGGCCCGCTGCAGATCATTGAGATTGATGGCAACCCGGTCACCTTTGTCGCAGGTGTCGCCACAGTGAACGTGGCCCAGGGTTCTCTGGAGATCAACCAGGACGGCACCTTTACCTACAGCCACGATGGCAGTGAACCGGGGCAGAGTCCGGAGAGCTTCACCTACACCGTTAGCGATGGCCGGGGTGGCAGCGATACCGCCACAGTCTACCTGACAGTGGCAGAAGAAAATGATGATCCGGTCGCGGTGGATAACCGTTACGAGGTCGATGAAGGAGCCAGCGTCAGCGGCAACATGATTACCGATGACGACAATGGTCCGGCAACAGCCGGTGGTGTGGACAGCGATGTCGATGGCGGCCCGCTGCAGATCATTGAGATTGATGGCAACCCGGTCACCTTTGTCGCAGGTGTCGCCACAGTGAACGTAGCCCAGGGTTCTCTGGAGATCAACCAGGATGGCACCTTTACCTACAGCCACGATGGCAGTGAACCGGGGCAGAGTCCGGAGAGCTTCACCTACACCGTCAGCGATGGCCGGGGGGGCAGCGATACCGCCACAGTCTACCTGACAGTGGCAGAAGAAAATGATGATCCGGTCGCGGTGGATAACCGTTACGAGGTCGATGAAGGAGCCAGCGTCAGCGGCAACATGATTACCGATGACGACAATGGTCCGGCAACAGCCGGTGGTGTGGACAGCGATGTCGATGGTGGCCCGCTGCAGATCATTGAGATTGATGGCAACCCGGTCACCTTTGTCGCAGGTGTCGCCACAGTGAACGTGGCCCAGGGTTCCCTGGAGATCAACCAGGACGGCACCTTTACCTATAGCCACGATGGCAGTGAACCGGGGCAGAGTCCGGAGAGCTTCACCTACACCGTTAGCGATGGTCGGGGTGGTAGTGATACTGCTACTGTCTTTCTAGCAGTGACTTCAGGTAATGATGCTCCAAACAGTCAAAGCTTTACTGTAATCGACATTGGTAACGATGGAACTGAAGCCATTAAATTTGTTGGGGTCTCTCAGAAGTATGATGTACATGGCAAGCCTTATTCTGACGGAAGTGGTAATTATATCTCTGATCCAGAGGGGCAGGAGATGGAAATCCAGCTACTTAGCATACCCGAACATGGAAAATTGATTTGGAATAGCCCTGACGGCCCTCTTGTCGTTACAGAAGATATGTTGCAGTTGGGCACTAATCCAACCAATTTTGCTATAGACAGCTTGAGTTATGAGGCAGATCCCACCGTTCCAAGGGGAACCATTATTGGGGATACTGGTTCATCGCAGAAAACAGAATTTGATAGCTGGGGGATTGCTGGATCAAATCAGATAGTCGGTACAGTACAAATAGCTGAAGATCAATATATCAGGTTGGATGCCATAGGAGGGGAGTTTGATATTCCTGACCTTCAGTCAGATGGTGATCAGGGAGGTGGTCTGGGAATCAAATCTAGTACTGATGCTGATGATGCTGATATTGACACTAAGGATGAAAAAATCAAGGTAACATTTGTTAATGTTGTCGCAAGAAGCGTAACTGTTACTCTTGATGGGCTGAAAGGGTATTTTAACTGGTCTGATGAAGGGCACCAAAGAGAACGTGTCGAATTAGTCGTTTATGGTCGTGACAGTGATGGTAATATTAGTCAGCTGACAGCTGAACAGAATGGAAAGTTACAAGTAATAGTTGATGGTTCTGGTAATCTCCATAAGGGAGACAATGGGGATCAGATACTAATATCCAATAATGAATCATCACCTAAAAATTCTACAAATTTGAGCCGTGTTGTTGAAATTAGTAGCCTGGATCAAGATATCACTATTGATCATATTGTAATAGGCATTGAAGGGGCAAATAACTTTGATGGCTCTTTTGAAGTCAGAAATATTCAGCTGAATGCGAATGTGGATGACAGTTTTAACTATATAGCTGTTGACTCAGGAGGAGCAGAAAGTAATGAATCAAAAGTTGTTATTGATACCAGTGGCTACAACTTTACTCCTCTTGTTGGCACGTCATCAGATAATAATTTAACTTCAGTTGGTGGTGTGAATAATACCATGTCCGGTCTTGGAGGTGACGATACATTCACTTGGAATAATAACAGTGTTGTTTCCAACCTTGTTCAGCATGATGTCGTGACTGATTTCAAACTGCTAGCAAATACTAATTCAGAAGAGAAAGATATTCTGAATCTTGAAGGGTTACTGGGCTCATTAATAACTGACAGTGACAGTGATTCGGATAAAGCTGGCAAGTTGGCTGAGATTATGGATATGTTTATCGATAATGATAATACGATTCTTGAGTTTAATGATACAAATATTGCAGCGCCAAATGACTTGACGATTATTCTACAAGGTCTTGACCAGCAGACTTGGAATGTTTCTGCTTATGGCGGCACAGTGAATATAGCCACTGGAGAAGTTACGAATGAAGCAGAATTATTGGAAGCATTAATAAGCAACGGACAACTGATCGTATAAGAACAGATAATAAAAAAAGAATCCCACAGGGAGGGAAAAATGAAAACATTACACATAAGGGGGATGGCCCTGGCAGTGTCATTCGCTGCAGCGACAGGTGCTCAGGCAAACTCTTTGACTGATGTCGTAAATATGGCACTGGCGACTAACCCGGAAGTTCTGATCAGAACCTCCGGGGCGGATGCCAGGAGGGATGAGGTTCGCCAGGCCCAGGCCGGTTATCTGCCGAGTGTTGATGTGTCAGCCGGTGTTGGTTTCGAGAACAGCCGGAATGCTACAACTGTTGCCAACTATCCGACCAACCACGATAACAAGCACCAGAATCGCACCCGTCGTGAAGGTTCAATCACTGCTCGACAGATTCTCTTCGATGGCTTTGCTACCGGTAGTGAAGTTGATCGTCAGCTGGCCCGCCAGATGGCTGCTGAGTATGAAGTCTGCTCAACGGCAGAGGACACTGGTTTACAGGTGGCCCGGGTTTACACCGATGTCATGGTCAATGAAAAGTTGGTTGAAAATGCCCACCGGAATGTTCGTGAGCACAAGCGGGTTGTGGATCTGGTTCACCAGAGAGGGGATGAGATGGGTACTCAGGCGGATATGGCCCAGGCTGATTCCCGTCTGTTACTGGCTACTGCCAATATGATCGCATCAGAAGCAGCCCTGGGAGATGCCAAAACTGCCTACCAGAGGGTTGTTGGTAATCTGCCCCTGGATTTTGTGCGGCCTACTGTACCTTTGGGGTTACCTGACTCTCTGGAACAGGCTATGGATCAGGCCCATGGCAACCATCCCGTGATGCTGGTGACCAAGGCTGACGTCTATGAGGCCAATGCCCAGTATGAAGCGACCAAGAGCCGGTTTATGCCGACATTTACAGCAGAGCTCGGAGCAACCTGGGGCAAGGATCAGGATGGTGGTAAGGGTACAACCTATGACCATACTGCCATGCTTCGGATGTCGTACAACCTGTATAATGGCGGAGCTGACAAGGCACGTAAGAACCAGGCCAGTAAGCTGATCAACGAGGCTATGGAGATTCGCAACCGTGCCATTCGTCAGATCGAGGAAGAAGTGCGTCTGGCCTGGGTGGCCGTAGACAGTGGCAGTACTCGTCTTGCGCAGCTGAATGCCCATGAGCAGAATGCCAGGAAGGCTGTTGATCTGTACAAGCAGCAGTTTGAAGCCAATCAGCGGACACTGCTGGATCTGCTGGACAGCCAGAATGAGTTCTACAGCGCTGGTAATTCCAGGTTGCGAGCTGATTATGACCTGCTGTATAGCAAGTTCCGTTTGCTGCACAGCTCAGGGACTCTATTAAGCAGTATGCAGGCTTCACTTCCTGTGGATAATAAATGTGGATTAGCTGTTGCCCAGGCTCCGCAGCAATAATTCTTGGAAGTGAGATAGTGTTAACACACACAGGATAATAAGAAAGTGAAAACAATAATTAGAGGTTTACTGACAACCCTGGTATTTATCGCCGTTGCTGGTTGTTCCAATATGTCTTCCTTTGAACGCTCAACAACCTGTGTCGTCACGGGTGCTGCTGTAGGCGGGGGAGCCGGCAGTATGAATGAGGGGCGTGATGCGGTGAAGGGAGCCATTGGTGGTGCTTTGGCTGGTGCGCTGATCTGCGCCATGTTTGATAATGATGATGATAATGACGGCGTAGCCAATATGTCCGATAAGTGTCCTGGTACACCAGCCAATGCTCCAGTCGATGAGCTGGGCTGTGCCCTGGACAGTGATGCCGACAGTATTGCCGATTACCGTGACCAGTGTCCGGATACAGCTAAAGGAACTGACGTTGATACCAATGGCTGTCCGAAAGATAAGCCGGTCGTGAAGACGGTTAAGGATGATGACTTGGACGGTGTCGCCAACGCGGATGATCTCTGCCCCGGCACACCTTCCGGAACAGTGGTTGATGATAAAGGCTGCCCCCCTGTCCAGAAAGTGGTCCTGAGGGGGGTGAACTTCAAATTTGATTCAGCCATCCTGACCAGTGATGCCAAATCTGTGCTGCTTGATCAGGTGCGGGTTCTGGAAGAGAACCCGGCGGTGAAAGTCAGTATTACCGGCCATACCGATAATTACGGACCTGAAGTTTACAACAGAACACTCTCCCTTGACCGGGCCAAGGCTGTCCGTGACTTCCTGGCCAAATCTGGACTGGACGAGAATATTGTCACTGTTTCCGGTGCCGGGGAACTTGAGCCTGTTGCTGATAACACCACGGCCATTGGGCGTTCCCAGAACCGCCGGGTAGAGCTGCAGATCGTCAGACAGGAGTAAGATCGGAAAAACCACCGGCTGGGTGCTGTTTTAGCATCCAGCCGCAGCTGATATTGCCGATGACAATTCAGATACCTGACCAGCTTAGCAAAGGCCGTCAATATTCAGGCGGAGCTGGTTTGGACTGGATTGATATCAGCCGGAAGTCAGCTTTATGTCATCAGCAGAAAAGCCAGATACTGATCTTCAAGAAGTGAAGACAGCTCGCCGTGGCCTGGCTCGCACCCTGTTCAGCTGGTTCCTTATATTATCCCTTTTGCCCTTGGTGATTGTTGGCTCTGTTGAGTACAACAATGCCCGGGAAAATATCTATGCATCCCGCCATGAAGAGATGTCAACTGTCAGCCTGATGCTGAGCAGACAGATTGGGGACTATTACGACGATGTCATCGTCACCATGCACTTCCGCAGTGGTCAGGCTGCGGACTTCCTCACAGAAATCAAGGAACTCCAGGCAGCAGAAAAAATGCCTATGGAAGAGCTGCTCACTTCAGTCAAGTACGATGAAATGGTTGAGCGTTACAACATCAAGTTTGTAGACCTGATGCGTTTCTACGGGGATGTCATTATCGGGGATGCCCAGGGAAATATTCTGTATACGGTGGGTCGTTACAGCGACTTTGGACAAAACCTGTTTACCGGAGAGCTTTCTGATACCAATTTTTCCAAATCTGTCAGAAAAGCCATAAAGAATGATGAACGGCTCTATTCTGACCAGGAAATCTACCTGCCAGCGGGTGATGAAAAAGTCAGTTTCTTTGTTATGCCATTGGTTGATGATCGTCAGCAGCCGCTGGGGTTTCTGGCTGCCCAGATATGGGCGAGGGACGATATCAGCTTTATCTTGAATCAAAATATAGGCATAAACGAACATGTCAGAGCCTATGTGGTGGGAAAGGATAAGCGGATTCGTTTTCATCCTGAAAATGTCATTTTTCCCGACAAACCTTTGTCCCTGAAGCCGGTTAATGAGTGGCTTCAACACTTTGATGAAACTGGCAAATATATAGAAGGCCATGAAAGATTTTCTGGAGGTGACAGTGATCATGGTTCTGATCTTCACAATCATAGTCAAGGTTATGGAGATCTGGATGCAGAAACCCACGAGGATGAATCCATCGGGGAAGACGGAGATGTAGCGGGCTTTGCCTCCCATCTCTTTATTTACCAGAACACGGATGACAAAAAGGTAATCGGGGTAAGCCGCCATATTCGGATTGGTGGTGTTCCCATGGTTCTGATCTCCGAGATGAACTATGACCGGGCCATGGCGCCAGCCACCCAGTTTCGTGATCAGCTGTTTATCGTGATTGGCTTGACCGGCCTTCTTGTTCTGGTTATTTCAGGAATCATTACCAGAAAAATCACTAACCCTGTACGCACCATGACGGAATGGGCAAACCGGGTAGCTGCCGGGGAGTACAGCAGTGGTGAAGTTATTCATCAGAATAACGAGATCGGTGTGCTGTCCCACAGCTTCCAGGTGATGACGGAACGGCTGCAAAAAGTCAGTGCTGATAATGAGCTGCGAAGCTGGCAGCAAAACGGTGTGGCCAGTCTTAACGAGACTGTTCGGGGAGAGCAGTCCATGGCAGAACTCTGCCGCAACATTGTTACCTCCCTCTGCCACTATCTCGAAATTCCCATGGGGGCCATGTATGTCCTGACGGATGGCCGCCGGTTGCAGATGATGGGGAGTTTCGCTCTTTCCATAAGAAGAAAAATTGGTAATACATTTGCGTTGGGGGAAGGTCTTCCGGGACAGGCGGCCCTGGAGCAGCAGGCGATCACTGTTCTGGTTCCTGACGACTATTTCACTATTGAATCTGGTCTGGGAAGTGGGACGCCGAACCGTATTTTTGTTCAGCCGCTGATCTATGACGGTGAAGTGAAGGGGGTGATGGAGTTTGCCCTGTTTGAGGATCTGACGCCACGTAAGAGAGCGTTCCTGGACTCAGTCGTTGACAGTATTGCCATTGCCATAAATACCTCTCAGGCCCGGGACCGGGTGCAGGAGTTGCTGGATAAAACTACCCAGCAGACCGAAGCCCTGCAGAAACAGCAGGAAGATCTTAGAACTGCCAACGAAGAGCTTGAACACCAGACCAATATTCTCCAGGAATCAGAGGAAGAGCTGAAATCCCAGTCTGATGAGCTTCAGCGTGCCAACGCCGAACTGGAGGAAAAGAGTGAATCCCTGTTCCATCAGAAGGAAGAGATAGAAGCCAAGAATGCCGAGATTGAAGAGTCTCGGAAGCAGCTGGAACAGCGGGCTCAGGAGATGGAACAGGTCAGCAGGTATAAATCTGAGTTTCTGGCCAATATGTCCCATGAGCTGCGAACTCCCCTGAACAGTATGCTGATTCTGGCCAAGATGCTGGCAGATAATGCGGACGGACATCTGGATGAAGACGAACAGGAGTCAGCTCAGGTTATCCACAAGGTGGGCCATGATCTGCTGGGGCTGATCAACGATATTCTTGACTTGTCCAAGGTGGAAGCTGGCAAGTTAACTTTCCATATTGAACCGACCTCCCTGGATGGGATTCTGGAGTCTATGGAGAACCAGTTTACGCCCCTGGCCAAGGACAGGAATCTCAGCTTTGAGATTTTAAAGAAAACCAATACAGCAATCTCTCTGCATACAGATAGCCAGAGGGTTATGCAGATTATCAAGAACCTGCTCTCCAATGCTTTCAAATTTACAGAAACAGGTGGAGTCAAACTTCATGTGGAAGCACTGCCTCCTGGCCCTGACTTTGTCAATGAGCAGTGTCAGCAGCATGGTGCCATTGTTCTGGGGGTACAGGACTCAGGCATTGGGATTCCGAAGGATAAGCAGGGTGCCATTTTCGAAGCTTTCCAGCAGGCTGACGGTTCGACCAGTAGAAAGTATGGAGGTACCGGTCTTGGCCTGTCCATTGCCCGGGAAATGTCCCAGATGCTTGGCGGCGAAATGAAACTGTCCAGTGAAGAAGGTCAGGGGTCAACATTCAGCCTTTTGCTGCCGGCTATCACCGGAGAGATGGAACAGATCCCGGATAGCCCTGTTCACCAGGAAGAGGGTCTGAAAGAGAGTTTGAAAGAGAGTTTGAAAGAGAGTCACGGGCAGAGTGAGCAGACCGATGAAGCTCCAGTGCTGCAGGCAGGTGAAGGGAACGAGGCAGAACTTGATGATTCTGAAATTGAGGATGACCGGGATAACCTCAATGGAGAGCGTCCCATTCTGGTGGTTGAGGATGATGATGAATTCGCCAAGGTTATTTACCGGTTAGCCAAGGCCAATGGTAATAGCTGTCTCATTGCCGGAACCGGCAAGGAAGCAATAGAGCTGAGTCAGAAATACCACCCCAGGGCCGTTATTCTTGATCTTGGGCTACCGGATATAGATGGCAAGGAAGTTCTGGAAACACTCAGGGGCCAGAAAGAGACCGGGGACATACCGGTTCATGTTATCTCCGGAAGAGATGAAGATGCCGTTATTAAGTCCCTCAGAGAGGCAGAAAATTATCTGATTAAACCCGTTAGTAACAAACAGCTGGAAACTCTGTTTGAAAGTCTGCAGGAAACTGGAAAATTCGAAAATATTCTGGTTGTTGACAATGATCCAGAGGTGGGTAAACAGGTTAAGCAGTTTATGCAGGACCGCTGTGAAGTGGTTACAGCCGGTACAGCGGCAGAAGCCCGCAAGCTGATTAAAGAAGAAAAGTTTTCCAGCATTATTCTTGAACTGAATCTTCCGGATGAATCGGGTGATGTACTCCTGCACTCTCTGAAGGAGGAGTATGGAGATAGCCTGCCTCCGGTCATTATTAATACCACGGAATCTATTGATCGTGAGCGTTATGCCTCCCTTGGAGATGCTTCCGGCTCCATGGTAGTAAAGGGCGAATCTTCCTCTCAAGAACGGCTGCAGGATGAGGTTAGTCTGTTCCTTAACAGTGTCTCCAAACCAGCAGCCAAACGACGCAAACCGGCTGCCAAACCGGTGGCAAAGGATGATCAGCTCAAGGGCCGGAAAATTCTCCTGGTTGATGATGATTTGAGAAATACCTTCGCCCTGTCCAAGGGGCTTCAACGCTTCGAAATGGAAATTACTATCGCAGATAATGGCCAGATGGCCTTGGAACGGCTGGATCAGGATCCGGATCTGGAGCTGGTACTGATGGATATAATGATGCCCGTCATGGATGGCTATGAAGCCATGAAGAGAATTCGTGCTCAAGAGCTGTTCAAGGATCTGCCAATTATCGCCTTGACTGCCAAGGCTATGTCAGATGACAGGGACAAGTGCATTCAGGCGGGGGCATCAGATTATCTGACCAAGCCGGTTGATGTGGACAAGCTGGTTGAAATGATAAAGGTCTGGCTGCAGGGAAGAGGCAAAGAGTCATCATGACCGGCCCCACAGCTTTGATATCCAAGGATGTAGACCAGCTGCTGAAAGCCATGGCTGAACTTTATGGCTATGACTTTACCGGTTATGCACCGGCTTCCCTGCATCGGCGTATTCAGCGCCATATGCAGGAGTTTGAAATCGACTCTGTCTCCCACTTGAAACAGACCATAACCGATGATGAGCAGGCCTTTGCAGACCTGCTGCGAAGTTTATCTGTGCCTGTGACCGAAATGTTCCGTGATCCCCTATTTTTCCAGTACCTGAGAGAACAGGTGATTCCATGGCTGGCAACTTTTCCCTTTATCCGTATCTGGCATGCAGGCTGTGCAACGGGAGAGGAGGCCTGGTCCATGGCTGTATTGCTGGATAAGGCTGGATTACTTGAACGCAGTCAGATTTATGCCACTGATTACAACGAAGATGCCCTGATGACGGCCCGTCGGGGAATTTATAAAGTCTCGTTCATGGATCTGTGGCAGAGAAACTATGAGGCGTCTGGCCTGCAGGGTGACTTGGGGAGCTACTGTATCAAGCGCTATGATGCTTTGAGAATGGATCGCAAACTGCAAAAGCAGATCACCTTTGCCAGCCACAATCTGGTGACAGATCGCTCATTTGGTGAAATGCATCTGATTCTCTGTCGGAATGTCTTGATTTACTTCGGGCGTGAACTTCAAAACCGGGTTCTGGGCCTTTTAAAAGAGAGTCTTTGTCCTGGTGGAATGATGTGTCTTGGCCCCAGGGAAACCCTGAAGTTCTCATCTGTCGCAGATAGTTTTGAACCTGTTGATGATGAATGGAAGGTCTACCGGATGAAGAAGGGAGTAGCATCATGCAGGTGACTGTCTTATGACGGTGCTTGTTTTATGAAGGTGATCGTCATTGGTGCTTCTGCCGGAGGCAGTCCGGTTCTGGCGGAACTGCTCGGTGCACTGCCGGCGGATTATCCCCTGCCTATCCTTGTGGTAAAGCATCAGGAAGAAAGCTCAGGCCGGGATTTTGTTAACTGGCTTGACAGGAAAACCGCTCTGGATGTTCATCTGGCTGAAGATGGAGAACCGCTGCAAGGTGGGGCGATTGTTCTTGCCCCGGCTGGATATCATCTGCTTCTGGAAGCTGATAAGACACTGTCACTTTCTCTTGATGAGCCGGTTGTCTATGCCAGACCTTCTCTGGATGTTCTGTTTGAATCTGCGGCTCTGGCATGTGGCGATCAAGTACTCTGTATGGTGTTAACAGGGGCAAACCATGATGGCGCTGCAGGGGCAGAAGCTATCAGAAAGGCCGGTGGCCAGGTTTTTGTACAGAATCCAGAAGCTGCTGAAGTTCCGGTAATGCCCCGGGCGGCACTGGGGAAAAGTGGTAATAAGTATGCTCTGGATCTTTGGGAGTTGGTTGAAAAGTTACTGGGGTTAGCCAATGAGTGACAAGGATATGTTACCAAAAGTGCTGGTCGTGGATGATAAGCCGGAAAACCTGCTGGCGATGGGTAAACTGTTGAAACCGCTGGATATAGAGGTTATCAAGGCAAACTCCGGTGAGGAGGCATTGGCGCAGGTGCTGCGCCACAAGTTTGCGGTCATTCTTCTCGATGTACAGATGCCGGGCATGGATGGCTTTGAGACAGCACAGTTGATGCGTGCCAATAAAGCGACGGCCTCTATTCCCATTATTTTTGTGACGGCAATCAGTAAGGAAGACCGACATGTTGCCATGGGATATGAGTCTGGCGCTGTTGATTACCTTTATAAGCCAGTGAATCCGGATATTCTGCTTGGCAAGGTCAAGGTATTTCTGGATCTGGAGCAGAAGCGTATCGAAATGGAAACTCTCACTGATAACCTTCGGGAGATGAGTGAAAAAAACCAGTTGCTGCTGGACAGTGCCGGAGAGGGCATCATTGGGGTAAATCTTTCCGGAGATATCGAGTTTGCCAATCCGGCAGCCAAGGATCTGCTTGATGCAGATGATAATGAGCTAAAAGGAAACTCTGTTTTTCCCTGGTTCTTCAGTCCGGGAGTTAAAAGCTTTATTGAGTTATGGGCAAACGATGACGAGTCAGAACCGGTTTATCGCAAAATATGCCAGATGAAGCGTCAGTCGGGGGAAAGTATTCCCGTGGAGTTTAACCTGTCCCCCATGCATAACCGGTACGGAAAAATCACCGGAGGGGTTCTGGTGTTCTGGGATATCACCGAGCGGGTACAGCTGGAAGAGCAGTTGACCAAAATGGCTAAATACGACGGTCTGACTGGACTTGCTAACCGCAGCCTGTTTATGGAGTTTCTGGATGCTTCCCTGGCACGAAGTGAAAGGCGCAGCCGTATTACGGCTACCCTGTTCCTTGACCTTGACCACTTTAAACAGATCAACGACACGCTGGGACATGATGTAGGAGATGATCTGCTGATCAGTGTTGCTGAGCGCCTGCACAAGTGTGTGCGGGAGGGGGATTTGATCGCTCGCTTGGGGGGAGATGAGTTTGCCATAGTTCTGGATGATGTAGCCCGCCCGGATGATGCCAAATTGATTGCAGAGAAAATCGTAGCTTCTATCAGTAAGCCCCATAATCTTGCCGGGCGTGATCTGCATGTGAGTACCAGTGTGGGTATTGCCACCTGGCCTGAATGTGGGTCCGATGCCACTGAACTGATCAAAGCCGCAGATACCGCCATGTATATTGCCAAGAAAGGCGGGAGGAATGGTTATCGCCTGTTTTCCAGGGACATGCAGGCAGAAGGACACCGACGTGCCAAGCAGGAACAGGCTCTGCGGGATGCGGTTCGTAATGGGGATTTTGAACTGGTCTATGAACCCATGGTTGCTCTGAACTCGGGCACTGTAGCTGGTCATGAAGCCCAGCTGCGCTGGCAGTATGACAACCAGGTGCTGCTGCCCGATGAGTTTCTGCCCATTGTTGAATCCCTGCGCCTGATGGAGCCTCTGGGCTGCTGGGTTTTGGAAAATGTCTGCCGTGAAATGCAAAGCTGGCAGGGGATAGACAATCAGTGCAAAGATATCACTTTTGCCGTCAACCTCTCCCTGAGCCAGTGTCAGGATGAAGATATTCAGCGGGTAGTGGAAAAGGATATTGAGAAGTATGGCTTTGAGCCTAGTCAGATTGAACTGGAGGTGTCGGAGCGTATCGTCAGCAATATGCCAGGCAAACTGATCAAGGCGTTAAACTCACTGAGAGAACAGGGTGTTCATCTGGCTCTGGACAACTTTGGCAGCGGTGTTTCGGCTCTTCATTATATGCGTAAACTTCCCGTTGACATTGTTAAGGTTGATCAGCTCTATATTCGGGAGATAGGACAGGATAAGCGTGTCGAAGGTATTCTCAAGGCCATGACCAACCTGGCTCATGATATGGGGATCCGGGCTGCAGCCGAAGGGGTTGAGTCTTCCGAACAGCTGGCATTTCTGAAGGATCTGGAATATGACCGTGCCCAGGGACATTTGCTGGGGAGGCCAGTACCTGTAACCCAGATTAATAACGATGTTTTTGTTATGCCTGATGTGAAGGTTGCTGCAAAGCCAGCTCCGAAATAGTCAGCAAGTATTATCTGTTGAGTTTGGGAACCGATCATACTTATTTGTTTCTGTCAATACTTACGCTCTCCAAAGGCGTTATGCTGAACCCACATTTGCAAGGCTGGCTGGAGAGTTTTCTATGCAACTGAAGTTTCTTGGCGCAGCAGGAACAGTAACAGGTTCCAAATCTCTGGTTATTTCCCGTGGTCGTCGCATTCTGGTTGATTGTGGACTTTACCAGGGGGTGAAGGATGAGCGGGAACGAAACTGGGCTCCTTTGCCCGTTCCTGCAGAGAGTCTTGATGCTGTTATCCTGACCCATGCCCATATTGATCACAGTGGTTATCTTCCAGCCTTGGTCAGGCAGGGATTTGATGGGCCTGTTTACTGCAGTGAAGGTACCCGGGATCTGTGTCAGGTGTTACTTCCGGATGCCGGTTTTCTGCAGGAAGAAGATGCCCGGTATGCCAATAAAAAAGGGTTCTCCAAGCATAAACCGGCCAGACCCCTTTTCACCGAAGAAGATGCGCGCCGCTCTCTAAAATTGTTTCAGCCACTGGAATTCAATAAGCAGCACAAACTGCCTGGAGATCTGACCTTAAGACTACGGCGGGCTGGACATATTATCGGAGCGAGTTCTCTGGAACTGTTTAATGGTAAACATATTCTCAGCTTCAGTGGTGATCTTGGCAGAAGTGATGATCCAATCATGTATGAGCCAGAGCCCATGCCTAGGGCTGACTGGCTGGTACTGGAGTCTACTTATGGTGATCGGCTACATAGCAGGGAAGACCCCCTGCCACAGCTGGAGAAGATCATTAACCAGACCACGGCTCGTGGTGGCATTGTCCTGATGCCAGCCTTTGCTGTCGGGCGTGTTCAGTTGGCTCTGCACCTTATTCAGCAGTTGAAAGACAGCGGGCGTATAGCCAGAGATATACCTGTCTACCTGAACAGTCCTATGGCAGTCAGTGCTACGGAACTGTTCTTCAAACATCCGGAAAAACACAAGCTGACCAAGGAAGACTGTGAACGGATAGATGCTGGAACACACTATATCCGCACAGTAGAAGACTCCATGGCTCTGAACTGCAGCAAATATCCAGCCATTATTATCTCCGCCAGTGGTATGGCCAGCGGTGGGCGGGTAGTTCATCACTTGAACACACTGGCTCCAAACTATCGCAACAGTATCGTCTTTATGGGCTTTCAGGCACCCGGAACCCGAGGTGAAAAGCTGGTTAATGGTACCGGGAGTGTACGAATTTTTGGTCAGGATATACCGGTCAAGGCCAAAATCTTCCGCCTGGAAAATCTGTCTGCCCATGGTGATTACCAGGATATTCTGAGCTGGCTGGGCAAGATCAGGCAGCCACCCAAAGAGATTCTTATCAACCATGGAACTCCGGACTCTTCCCAAGGGCTGGCGGAGCATATAAGGGAAAATTTTGGCTGGGAGGTACGTGTGCTCACCCAGGATGAAGTTGTGACAATCCCTGATATCCCTTAAAAACACCTTTGACTTCAGTCAAAGGTGTCAGCTGCAAATCACTATATGGTTAAATGGCGCACAGGCCTTAACGGCCTGTGCGCTTCCGGAGTTAGTACACGACAACTGCGCCTGATTCCATTCATAAAACAGCTAGAACATATACCATGACTGCTTCCCATTGGGAGGACACGGTATTTTCATGACAATAATTTATCTGTACTTTTCATGACTGATTTACAAGCCAATGCTTCGGCGCATTCCCGAGAAACAGCGCGCCTGTTAGTTGATATTGGCGTATTGTTGCTCAGTGCCGGAGCCCATACGGAGCGAACTGTCCGCAATCTGAAGCGTTTTGCAGAGAGCTTTGGGTATACACCGGATATTTTTATCTCTTTTTCGGGTGTAACCCTGACCCTTCATAACAGTGACAGCTCCATTACCTTGTTTGGCCGGGTCAAGAATCATGGTGTGCATCTGGCCATGGCTTCAGCTGTCAGCCGGTTGAGCTGGCGTACCAGGCGGGAGAATTTGAGCCTGCAGGAAGTGAGAGAAGCCTTTTCCGCTATTAAAACCATGCCCCACTACCCACGCTGGTTCATCCTGCTGATGATCGGACTTGGCTGTGGTGCACTGGCCCGTAATGCTGGTGCAGATATTCCAGTGGTTGCTGTTACTGCGCTTGCTTCCTGTATTGCCCTGAGAGTCCGTATGCAGCTGGCTCAGTGGCGGTTGAATCCATTTCTGGTTGTGCTGGGTTCAGCCATGATAGCTACGCTGATTGGTGGTCTGGCCGGAGCACTCCAGCTAGGACCTACAAGTGGAATAGCTATTGCGGCTTCAGTACTGTTTCTGATTCCCGGTGTCCCCCTGATTAATGGTGTTATTGATATGATCAATGGCCATATGAGCGTGGGAATCGGGCGAACTGCCATGGGCTCGGCCATCTCTTTTGCCTTGAGTGGAGGAATGTTGCTGGGGCTGCAGATTCTGGGGAGTTCACTATGACTTCTGTACTGAATGTCATTGAGCCGGCCATTATGGCGGCAGTGACAGCCGTCGCTTTTGCTGTTCTGTTTTCTGTCCCTACCAGAACTCTGCATGTAATTGCCGGGTTGGGGGCGCTCGGTATTGCACAGAGACTGTTTTTCTTTGATTTTGGGCTGAGCACGATTGAAGGAACGTTTGTTTCAGCAGCAATAATTGGAATTATCAGTATCTGGCTGTCGTGGAAATACCATGCTGCCGCCATAGTCTTTTCTATCCCGTCTGTCATACCCATGGTGCCTGGTGTCTATGCTTATCGCACCATGATGGGGCTGCTGGCGTTTACCCATGAGGGGGGGATTAATCAAGAAATTCTGCTGGATATTATCAGTAACGGGCTGATGACAGCCTTTCTGTTTCTCTGCCTGGCGATAGGAGTTTCTATTCCCAATCTTTTGCTGAGGGGCCTCAGTATTCGGGATATCGTGAAGCCTGAAACAGCGAATGTGCAGGGGGAATCCGTAATTGAGAAGTAGATGAAATCCTGTGTTGTCATCGTTATACAACACAGGGTTTATTCAGTCAGTACAGGATCTTTAAATCAGGAAGGCCGACTGGAAGTGTAGGCATCATAATCCGGAGCCTGGCGCTCAAAAGGCGTATTAAAAAGGCCGGAAGTTACTAGAAGGTCAGCAGAGGCAGGGTTACAGGCTACTGGAATATTCCAGACCGCCGCCAGACGTAGAAGGGCTTTGACATCAGGGTCGTGGGGTTGAGCTTCCAGTGGATCCCAGAAGAAGATCAGAGTATCAATTTCCCCGGAAGCGATCATGGCGCCAATCTGTTGGTCACCTCCCAGAGGACCGCTGATCAGGCTGTTAACCTCTAGGCCCAGGCGGGAAGATATCATTCCCCCGGTTGTTCCTGTTCCGAACAGGGTGTGCTGTTCTATCCGGTTACGATGGGTTTCCACCCATTTCAGCAGAGCCTGCTTCATGTTGTCATGAGCTACCAGGGCAATCTTGCGGGTAGCGGGCATAGTGACAGTCTTATATTCCATGCCTGAATCCTGATTCTTTCACAAGCCAGCATGTCACGGGCATTCGAACTCCCGTTTCCGGCTCCGGACGATAAAAAAGCTGGAGCTATCCAGCTGAGTTGCCGCAGGTTATCAGATAAAGTCCGGTAACTGTAATTTTTACCAGTCATATATTTATCATGGAAATGCCCTCCGCATTTTCATTTTTCGGGGTGGGCATTTCCCGTTCATGGCTGTTTGTCAGGTAGACCTGCAAGGTTTCAGGGTTTAGGCTGCGCGGTTATTTATCAACCTGACCAGATATAGCCTGATCCTTGGGAGGATCTATGTTGAGAACTGCTTTACTGATTTTTTGCCTGTTACCCTTCTGGGCCAATGCCGAAATTATCACCTGTGAACAGCAGCAGACCCTGTGTGAAAGTCAGTGCAGGTTTACCAGTCTGGGTGATGAGAAAAAACTGGAAACCTGTAAGGCCAGGTGTCTGGGAAAAAGGGTTTCCTGTTCTCTGGAAAAGGGAGCCTCTACCGTCAAAGAGGCCTGGAATAACTCATCAGGTTTGCCAAAGGAGCTGGGCGAAAAGACCAAGGCTTTCTGGGAAGGCTTGAACGAATAGGTTTGATTTGCCGCAAACTCAATCATCCCATACCATGAAGCAATAATTTTAATAACAGATATACGCCCATGAGCAAACGACCACCACTGGTACTGATCCACGGTATGTGGAGTACACCTTCGGTCTGGCAGCTTTTTTATCGTTATTTTACCAGTCAGGGGTACACGGTTTATCTGCCGACACTGCGGCATCATGGCAACTGTGAGCAAGACCTGAAGGCTCTTGGGCAAACCAGTATTCGTGATTATCTTCAGGATCTGGAGCTGTTTATCAGCTCTCAGCCTGAAAAGCCGATTTTGATCGGCCACTCCGTGGGAGGGCTTCTGGCGCTGCTACTGGCGGGAAGGGGGCTGGCTTCCGCAGCAGTTCTACTGGCTCCTGCTGCTCCCAGGGGAGCGTATATGTTGAATGGCAGTGTGCTGAAAACCTTTGCCGGAGTCTTTGGACAGTGGGGCTTCTGGCGCAAACCTGTAAAAATATCTCCCAGGGCTGCGAACTATGGTCTGTTTAACAGGCAGCCGGATGAGGCCCGGGCAGCTCTCTACCAGGACATGGTATTTGAATCGGGAAGGGCTGTTGCTGAAATCGGCCTCTGGCCATTTGATCCCAGTTGCAGTACTAAACTGAAACAGAGTCCTGATTGTCCTGTATTCATTTTGGCTGGAGAAAATGATCGGGTTGTACCTCTCTCTATCAGTGAAAAAGTTGCCCAGAAGATTGGGGCCCAGTTTCAGGTACTGAAAAACCATGGCCACTGGCTGCCTTCAGAGCCAGGCTGGGAGATTATTGCAGCACAGTGTGAGGCTTGGCTTAAGCTGGAAAGTGTAATTCAAGAACCTGTCGAAGAATCCTGTATAGAAGTTTGATGATTTATCCGGTGGAGCAAGCCTGATATTGAAGGTGTGTTATGAATCCATTCCCTGCCCCCTCGCGTATTAAGACCATAATGAGTGAAACAGCGGAAACGGGAGTGATCATGTTGAAGCGTTTTTTAGGGTTGTTTATTGCCTTCGGGCTGGGGGTATCTCAGGCTTCAGTGGCCGATGTGATATACACAGGTGGCTGGCTTGGTGGGAATAAAGCTGTTGGCGGTTACGATGTTGTTGCTTATTTTACTGAAAGCAAGCCGGTTAAAGGTAAAAGTGAGTTCACCTATGAGTGGAGTGATGCCAAGTGGCAGTTCTCCAGCCAGGCCAACCTGGAGAAATTTAAAAGTGCGCCGAAAAAATATGCTCCCCAGTATGGTGGTCATTGCTCTTGGGCTGTTGGGGCAAAAAACTATCTGGTGAAAGGCGACCCTCAGTTCTGGAAAATTGTAGATGACAAACTTTACCTGAACTATGACCAGTCTGTTCAGGATAAGTGGGTAAAAGATATACCAGGATTTATTGCCAAAGCGGATAAAAACTGGCCCGGGCTGAATAAATAAATGAGCATAATCAATACAGGAAAGCCGGCACTCAGCCGGCTTTCCTGTATCAGGGGATGACCCACTCAGATATCAAACGGTTCGAGCTTCTTTTCCGCAAAGACACGTTTCAGTTTGGCAAAGTCAGGAACGCCATTCTTGAAGGGAGGGAAGTCTTCTCCCTGGATGAGAGGCTTAAGATACTTTCTGCACTCTTCAGTGATATGGAGGCCATCAGGGGCAATAAAATGCTCAGGGATTTTCATCTCGACATTGGCCACCATCTCCAGTGGAGTCTCGCCAATACTCCAGACATATTCATCCCCTTCAGCCTCTTCGCGGACGATAGATGTCATGACGCCATTGCGCCCTTCCAGGGCGAATTCAACGGCCGCCCGGCCAACGGCGTAAGCCTGCTCAACATCCACTGCGGAAGCAAGGTGGCGGGCAGATCTCTGAAGGTAGTCGACAACGGCCCAGTGGTACTTGTAGCCAAGGGCATCTTTAACCATTCGGGCCAGGATGGGAGCGGTACCACCCAGCTGGACATGACCGAAAGCATCCGTTGAGCGGGAAGCCGACAGGAAGGTGCCATCAGCATAGTGAGTACCTTCAGAGGCTACGATAACGCAATAGCCCTGTTCTTCAACAATACGTTCAACTTTGGCCAAGAAGCTTTCACGGCAGAAATCGACCTCCGGAAACAGCAGCATATGGGGAGAGTCATTCTCATTTTCCATAGCCAGTGCTGCTGCTGCAGTGATCCAGCCGGCATTACGCCCCATAACTTCCATAATGAAAACCTTGGTAGAGGATTCATGCATGGACTCAATATCCCGGGATGTTTCCTTGACCGAGGTGGCAATATACTTGGCTACCGAACCAAAGCCAGGGCAGGTATCAGTTGCAGGAAGATCATTATCAACGGTTTTTGGAATACCAATACAGGTAATGGGATATCCGGTTTTCTGGCTGTAGAGGGAAATCTTGTAGGCCGTATCCATGGAGTCCCCACCACCGTTGTAAAAGAAATAACCGATGTTGTGGGCTTTGAAAATTTCAATTATCCGCTGGTATTGCTGTTCACTGTCTTCAATTCTGGACAGTTTGAAACGGCAGGAGCCAAATGCTCCGCCAGGGGTGTGCCGAAGGGCAGCGATGGTGTCATTGGATTCTTCACTGGTATCTATCAGCTCTTCCCGCAGAGCTCCCAGGATTCCGTTATGTCCAGCGTAAATTTTACCGATTTTATCAGAATGACGACGGGCAGTTTCGATAACCCCGCATGCCGAAGCATTGATAACAGCTGTTACGCCACCGGACTGGGCATAAAAAGCATTTTTGACGGACATTCCGTACACACTCCTGAGGTTTTGAGCGATGGATAACGACAGTACATACTATTAGCCTGTTTGTTTTTGTTTGTAGGTGTTCGAGCGGCTCTGTCGGGTGGCGCAATCATACTCTAATAGAGCTATTAAGGCATGTGCAAAAATTGCCAGTATTTGTTACAAAAATGGCTGAATACTTCAGGATTCTGCGATTTAAAGCAGAAAACAAGAAAGCTAGAAGCCTGTATATGAAAGTGGTATTTTCCTGAAGCCGCATGAAAATCGAGTGCCGGTCTAATCTATTGATATTGCATCCATGAAACAGCCATGAGCGAGCTATCGTGCCCTTCGGGTAAAATACCTTTTTGTTACCTTGTTGTGATGGAAAAGGTATTTCCATGGTAAAAAATGGAATAACTCCAGAGAAAGTTAACGTTTTGCACATACATATTTTGGGAATCTGCGGCACTTTTATGGGGAGTCTCGCGCTTCTGGCACGGGAAGCCGGTCACCGTGTGACTGGATCAGACCAGAATGTCTATCCACCCATGAGTACCCAGCTGGAAGAGCAGGGTATTACTCTCTATGAAGGTTATGATCCGGCTCAACTGGAACCGGCTCCAGATATGATTGTTGTCGGCAATGCCATGACCCGAGGTAATCCAGCCGTAGAATATTTGCTGGATAAGGGACTTCCCTATACATCCGGTCCTCAGTTTCTGGCGGATTATATTCTTCCAGAACGCTGGGTTCTGGCCGTGGCCGGTACCCATGGGAAAACCACAACATCCACCATGCTGGCCTGGATTCTTGAATATGCAGGCATGGTACCCGGTTTTCTGATTGGTGGGATTCCCGGGAATTTTGATATTTCCGCCAGACTTGGTGATACACCGTTCTTTGTCATTGAGGCGGATGAATATGACACGGCCTTTTTCGATAAACGCTCAAAGTTTGTTCACTACCATCCTCGAACCGCAATTCTCAATAATCTGGAATTCGATCACGCTGATATTTTTGATTCACTGTCAGACATTCAGCGTCAGTTTCACCATATGATTCGGATCATTCCCAGTTCCGGTCAGGTGGTAGCCCCAATTGATGAACCCCAGCTTGATGAAGTACTGGATATGGGGTGCTGGAGTGATATCTGCCGTTTCGGAGGGAAGAGTGGTTTCAGGGCTGAAGCTGTCCATCCCGATAATACGGTTTTTGACATTTACGTAGAAGGGAAAAAAGCTGGCACGGTAAGCTGGAATATGACCGGTGTACACAACCGGAATAATGCCCTGGCGGCTATTCTGGCTGCCCGTCATGTTGGCGTTTCTCCGCAGGTTGCCTGTGAAGCCCTCAGCCAGTTCAAAGGCGTGAAGCGGCGAATGGAACTTCTGGCGGAAACCGCAGATGTTAAGGTTTATGATGATTTTGCCCATCACCCCACAGCCATAACAACAACACTGGAAGGGTTGCGTGCCAGTGTCGGCGAAGAAGGAATCATTCGCGCTGTGATTGAGCCCCGCTCCAATACTATGAAAATGGGTGTGCATAAAGGCCAGCTGGCAGAAGCAACAGCAGCGGCATCCGAGGTGATCTGGTTTAAGCCTGAAGGGCTGGACTGGTCTCTTGATGATGAAATATCAGAAAGCCCTGTCCCAGCCTCCATTGAGGCCGATATCGGAACGCTGGTAGATCACCTGGTGAAAACCAGGCAACCTGGAGAGCACATTGTTATTATGAGCAATGGTGGTTTTGGCGGGTTGCATAGCAAGTTGATAAACGCCTTGAATGGAACAGAACAATGACAGCAGAGTTAGCCCAGGGAAGAGAGCGAATTACTCTGGCTATGACCGGAGCATCCGGTGCCCAGTATGCCTGGCGTCTGCTTGAGTGCCTAGTGGCCGCAGACCGGGATGTATTCTTTATGATCAGTAAGGCAGCCCAGTTGGTTTCTGCTACAGAATGTGATCTTGAACTCCCTGGTCGAGTTCGCCAAATGGAGGCATTCCTGGCAGATCACTTTCGTGCCAGACCGGGTCAGATTCGGGTGTTTGATCAGGAACAGTGGATGTCTCCGGTGGCATCTGGCAGTGGTGCTCCCAGCCGGATGGTGATCTGCCCTGCCAGTACCGGGGTGTTGTCTGCTGTGGCGACTGGAGCCAGCAATAACTTGATTGAGCGGGCTGCCGATGTGGCTTTGAAAGAGAGGCGTCAACTTATTCTGGTTCCCAGAGAGTCGCCGCTCTCAGAAATTCATCTTGAGAATATGCTGAAGCTGACCCGTATGGGTGCTGTGATTCTTCCCGCCAGTCCTGGCTTTTATAATCAGCCTGAAACCATCGGGGATTTAGTAGACTTTGTTGTAGCCCGCATTCTTAACCAGCTGGACATCAAACAGGAACTGATGCCCCGCTGGGGAGACAATTACATATCCTGAGGTGCTGCCGGCCGTATTCAGGTACCTCGAACATTTCAGTCTAAGGCTGATTGAGAGAAGAGTATGGCCAGCAAGCAAAAGACTTCCCCCAAAAAGCGGCATGGGATCGTGGTATTTCTTGACGAGAGCTCCAAAGGTAACCTGGCTCTGGTTTTGGACACTGTGGAAAAAACCGAGAAGGGCGATCCTGCAGAGTGGGTGGTACAGCGCAATTTTACCCGCCATGAATATCCGGCAGAGATGATGGAAAGGTTTCAGCTGACCCAGCGCGAGCTTGCTGACATTGGTGAGACATTAATGATCTGGCTGTTGTCGAAAGACGGGCGTCTTAAAGACTGATTCACCAGCAAATTTTTCCCACCAGGTTATCAATCCCTGGTGGGTTGATAGCAACTTGAATATCAGGGGTGAGTCAGCATGTGGTAAATCTGGTCTTTCAGCTTCAGTCTGTGTTTCTTCAGGTCTTCAAGGTAGTGGTCTGAACAACCTGCTTCCGTTTCATAGTGAATAATTTCTTCGTCTATGGCTTCATATCGGGTGCAGAGTTCGTGGAATTCAGGGTTTGATTTGTCGAGGGTTTTTAGAAGTGAACGAAAGGACGGAAACTCATCTGCGAGGTCGTGCTTCTCCGGTATCATGTCTGTGTCCCTCCCCAGTGACAGTGTCAGCATATACCGATTTCAGGCTCGCATACTTGCAATAATTGGACGTTGATCTGTATCAAGCTTAGGTGAATGTACCTAATTGACTCTTGCTTTCACAGGAATCAGGCAAGAGGAATAATCATTGTCTGCAGTGGAGTTTCTCCAATAGACCGGGTTTGATGACCATCTCCTCCGGTGTCTTCAGCCAAAAGAATCTGGCCAGGAAATATCTGTGATCTGGAACCATTATGTAGCTCAATTTCCATACAGCCAGACAGGACAACAACCAACTGGCGGCGGGGAGCTGTATGCCAGCTCTGTTCAAAATGCCCGTCGGCTTCACAGAGAACAACTTCTACAGCAGGAAATATTGCGGTCAGGTGCCCTCCCTGCTCATCTTCGGGTGTCATGGGAACTGGAGTGGTTTCCAGTGCAGTTGCACCACTGGCCTCGGAAAAAAGTCGGATGATTTCCATATTAAAAATACCCGATTGGGCTTACAGCATGAAAAATAGAATAGAGCCTGTCGTTTTGCATCAGCCATTATTGACCAAGTAACCTGGGTGGAGTGTTTCCGGCGGCCCGCAGCCAAACGGCCACGGCATCCAGGAGGGGGGCAATAGGTGTATTCGCAGCAGTCCCAGGTGCACTCATGTCTACTGAAAAGCTGGTAGGCAGCTCTTTTCTGAATACAGTCTTTTGATAGTGAGCCGATGGCTGGCTGGAAACAACCAGTGTACTCCCGGGTTTAGGTACCTGTTCCAGCCAGGTGTCTACGGTATCTTTTGTGTGACAGCGCCCCCACTCATGTCCCAGCCACTTTCTGGGACAGTCAATGATATTTAAAGGGATACTCTCCATTCCATCTGGAAATTTGTAATAGTGAAACAGCAGGCGCACTGCCTCGGTTTCATGCATTGGGAATGCTTGCTCACTGCCGAAATCTATGTCTGGCCTGAGACTGGTCATCACTTCCTGAAAGTGATCGATAGATGGAGTCAGAGGGCGCTGTCCGGTAAGAACTACCAGAGACTTGAAATGTACCCCGTTCTGCCACTGGTTTGCCAGCCAGTCGAGACGAAGCTTCATGCCAGGAAGCGTTGAACCGGGTATTATGCCGTAGTCGTATTCTTTATGGTGGGGTAACCACGGACTTATCATGCCAAGCTCTTCCAGAGTTTCGTAAACTTGTTGCTGCTTCCCATGGGAGAGGTGAAATTCTGGCAATTCCCAGCGCTCCTGTCCAGGAGACCGGCCCCAACGTTCGATAAAATTTCTGGAGTATTTCTGCCAGTTTTCTGCTTCCGGCATTTCGAGTAAGGCGCCCAGTTTTGCAAACGGGGCGGGAATGGATTCGGCGAAGGTTTTGTCCTGATACATCAACAACATCCCTGTCATTAACAGGCCCGCCATCCTGGCTAATGTTGATGTTTTTTCAGGGATCAACATGAAGTGCCAGCCAGACAGACTCACGGTTTTCTTCTGTTCTTTCTACCCTGTGCCGGCAGTGTGCCGGAATGAAAACATGATCCCCCGGGTTCATATCAATCAGTTTATTTTTATCTTCAAACCTGAGAGTGGCTGCGCCTGATAGCAGAACTACCCACTCATCACTGGTCTGGTCATACCACTCTCCGTCCGGTGTTCGGTGACCGTGTGAAACGATACGTTCCAGCTTCCATTCTGGACGCTCTATGATGCTTTCCAGAAACTCTTTATCCGGATTAAAAGGGGCTTCATCAAACAGGTTTTTTACCATGGAGGTTTGCTTCCATATTTCTGCTCCAGTATCCGAAGCAGAAATATAGCACTAGTCAGAGCCGAATACCGTTGGCCGCCTCACGAGCTGTACTGCCTACAACCTTGGTAAAGTTTCCATCCAGCTCCGGGAGGGGCCAGTCGGATGGGTAAAACTTGGAAAGTTCCTCCATCAGGGCCGAGTATTCGCTGGCTGGTTTATTGAGAAGAAACAGCAGGAAGGTATACATCCGGTCTGACATGGACTTGCGCAGAGCCTTCAGATCATCTTCGGTAAAACTACTTCCGATACCTGTTTTTTCGACGGGAGTGTCCCGCAGACAGTTGGCAGTAATGACCAGAGCAAGCTTTTTGACAGTATTTTCGTCCATGATACAGCACCCTATGAACAGCTTTCTTTTCACTAAAACTAGCTGTTATCGCTATGGCAGCAAGAAGGAGTGAGAAAGGTGAAAGAATGTTGGCGGATTGGAGTGGGAGGCACCTGCAGCCGGTATAAAAAGAGCAGCCCCTGACGGGGCTGCTCTTGGTAAACGTGTGCCGGGCATGTTGCACAGCTTGGGGGTGAAAGTCCCCTGTCCAGCCAGATGAGGGCGAAGGACTAGCGAAGCACGAGGTTTGCATCGCGAGGTGTAGGCTGAAGGCAGTGTGGAGCAAAACTGCGAGCTGACGAACAGAAACCGGATATGAGGCTGTCTGCGTGGGGACGAGTCAGCGTTTGATGACAAAGTCCCTTACTCATCCGGACACGTAGGCAGTAGATCCGGCAGTTGTGCAGTGAAGGCGGTGTGACTTACCCCGGGAGGTCTGTGTGGTGTCTGATATTTCAGACTGAGGTCATCGTAAGGTGATCTGATCGCCATGCAGAAGTCAGCAGACGGCATAGTAGTTGACCTTGGTCAGCGAAGGCCTGAACGGTACAGAGTGGTGAGTAGTTTTTACTTTTCGATACATCGGACGCAGGCAAAGACCAGCGAATACTGGTGCTCATATCAAGTGTTAACGGCGGAACCGGGAACTGCGAGATGATGAGAGCTGAGATTGTATCGGCACTGTAAGATTACGAAAACCCGGCGGGTGGTACGAGCCAGATGCCTTGTATCACTGACCCTGTTATTGCCATGTTTGTGGTAATAGCAGACGCTCAACTGGCCGAAACGCCCAGTACGGACCCGTACGCTGGGTGTTGTGGGAGGAGTGGAGCCGTGAGGCTCCACCCTATCCCGATACCTGCCTGATGCTACTGTTTACACAGCCGTGTCATCATTTAAGTTCAGGCCAAAACGACCCTCTTCTGCCAGTCTTAGCGGATCAAGCCTTTCTTTAAGCCTTTCTTTAAGATCTGCGATCTCCTGATCCTTTTGTTCGCATAAACTGAACCAGGAATTCCGATACCGGCGGAAGGTGTTGACTGCTGTACCAAACGTGGCACCACTTGCGCCACCTATCCCGCCGCCAACTAAACCACCAATAGCTGCTGTGGGGACAGCTAGAATCACTCCAGGCCAGCCTACTGCAATCAAGGTAGCCCCCACGCCAATTCCGATAACTCCCCCCAGCATATAGCCCCCTGCAGCACCACACCAGGCACCTTTAAAGGCAGAACCCGCATAGCCGGGAATTTCCAGAGCAAAAGTCTTGATAGCGGCACCTGCGCTGCAGAGGTGGTCATATGTCTTTTCTAAGCCTTTCACAACAGCGTAGCCGGCGGCCCCAACCGTGTAATAGCCCCCTTTGATGACCTCCTTGTCATAGTGCTTTTCGCCGTTATTGTCCCGAATGAATGTTCCATACCCCTTGAATACACGGGCAATACGGCCGTTCCAGCCAAGCCAGGAATCCTGCTCCCGGGGTTGAGTATTTGACAAAGTTGCCGGTGTCGTGGTTACTAAAGAGTTCCCTGCCTTTGTTTGCATGACACATCCTCCTTGAATGCTTGGTAATCCTTTAGATCTATAAGCCAAATATTTCTTGATGGTTGAATTTTAAGGGGAGAATGCTGATCTTTACTATTGAACCATAGTCTGTGAGGCTTTAGTCGAGGGCTCTGCCGTCTTTGGTCAGGCGAACCCACTCTTTGGAGTACCAGAACCAGCGGCCTTCAGGGCCTGGTGAGGTGCAGTTGACCCGGGAGCGGCCAAGGGGAAGTTCAGGAATTGTTATTTCCAAAGCCGTTTTTTCCCTGTTTACCCAGGTAATTTCAAGATTAGAGCCTAAGGCATAGCAGGCAATCTGGGAATTCGACCATTGGCCCGGTTTCAGGGAAATCCGGAAATTGTTGATTTTCCCGTTAATCGGAGCGACCGCTGAAGCAGGTGTCGCAGTTATAACGGGAAGTGGCAGGCTTTCAATCTTGAGGGGAAAGGATTTCATTGACCCGTAAGTACCACCCATGGGAAATCGGGGAAGCTTGGCTTTATTGGAGAGAAGGCTGACAGCCCCCGACTGCTGGCCAAACCCCAGGTAGCCTTCGCGTACCAGCAGCTTTTCCAGCTCAGGGCTGGATTCTCCATAGGGCCAGGCGAACATCTGGTGATTCTGGCCTGTTTCCTCTTTTATTCGAGCCTCAGCGGTGCTGATATCCTGGCTAATCCGCTTCAACCACTGACTGTCACTCTCTTCTGGCAGCTTTTCTACCAGATGATCATGGTTTACGGTGTGATTTGCCAGAGTGGCCTTATGCTTAGCCATCTCTCTCAGCAGATCCCAGGTCAGAGTACGGCTTCTATGCTGGCCTACTGAGGCTGTGTCCACAAAAATGGTAAACGGATAGCCGTACTGCTTGAGCAGGGGGAACGCCTTGGAATAGATGGATTCATAGGCATCATCAAAGGTAATGACGGCAGTTTTATCAGGTAAAGGCTCACCTTTACGGATTTTCTCTGCAATCAGTGGCAGGGGAACCACCTCAAACTGGTTGGTTTTCAGCCAGCGCAGATGTTCGGCAAACAGCTCAGGTGTGGTGCTGGTAGTTGCCGGGGTTGTGGCATCAATATGGTGATACTGAAGAACCACCGTGGCCTGGGCTGAAAAGGTGAAGCACATCAGTGATATAGCCAGAGCATAAAGGCTATTCAGGAAATGATTCCATTTTTTATAGGGCAGTTTATAGAGCTGTATATGGAGCAGTGGCATTGCAGAACCCAACTAAAAAGGCCCGGTCATTCCGGGCCAGATGCTATGAGTATATAGCAATCGTCAGCTGCGCTTTCTGATTAACCCTTCCTGCATTGTTGATGCTATCAAGTGGCCCTGTCGGTCAAATATCTGTCCACGGGCCATGCCTCTGGCTCCCCCTGCTGTTGGACTTTCCATGCTGTAGAGCAGCCAGTCATCCATGCGAAAGTCCCGGTGGAACCACATAGCATGGTCAATACTGGCCACCTGCATATCGGGTTGCCAGAAATTGACAGCATGGGGGTTCAGAGAGGTGGTCACAAAGCTGAAATCCGAGGCATAAGCCAGAAGATACTTGTGCACCCTCAGGTCGTCAGGCAGCTTGCCATTGGCTTTCAGCCAGATATGACGGACAGGAGGCAGGGGTTCCGGTTTGATAAAATCAGGAATTCTGACCGGGCGCAGCTCAATAGGCCGGTCACAGGTCAGCTTGTCCCTGGACCGTTCCGGAATAAGGTGGGCAATCTGTCTGGTCAGCTCAAGCTCGGAGGTCAACCCCTCTGGACCAGGAGCATCCGGTATATCCGGGTACTGATGCTCGAAACCACTCTCTTTTAGCTGGAAGGAAAGTGCGATATTGAAAATCGGCTTGCCCTTTTGGATCGCCACCACACGTCGTGTAGTAAAGCTCCGGCCATCCCGGGCTTTGTCCACTTCGTAGACTATCGGCAGATGGGCATTGCCGGGGCGAAGAAAATAACAGTGAAAGGAGTGCAGAGAACGGTCTTCATCAACAGTCTGTTTGGCGGCAGACAGGGCCTGGCCAATGACCTGTCCGCCAAATACATTGCCAAAACCAAGATCCTGGCTCTGCCCCCGGAATATGGTTTCTTCTATCTGCTCAAGTTTGAGCAGGGTCAGCAGCTCCTCCAGTACCTTACTCATATCTCCCCTTTGATAGCGCGCTTGATATTGTTATTGACCTTGGAGGCGGTTTGGTTATGGCTGTTTCCGGCCTTAAGGTCTACTTCCTGGTTTGTGCATACCAGACTTCGGGTTGTATTAACTGGCCTACTTCACCGATTTCCGGATAAGCAAGGTCTCGGTCATCGCAGAACCGGGCCAGTTCCGGATAACCCCACTGGAACAGGGTTTTCCATTGTTGTTCTGATGTTATACGGTTTTCATCATAAAGTCCGGCCGCTTTCCTCTGGCGGTGAGCTTCCATCAGAATAATGCCTGCGGCAACTGAGACATTAAAAGACTGCACCATTCCTTCCATGGGAATAATGACGTGCTCATCCGCCAGTGCTGCTCCCTCTGGGCTGACTCCTTTCTTTTCTGCCCCCATCAGCAGGGCACAGGGGCCGGTGTAATCCAGCTCGTTATAAGGTTTGGCTTTGTCGGAAAAATGAGCAGCGATAATTTTGAAGCCTGACTCTTTCAGTTTTTTTCCTGCAGTAGTCACACTGTCGTACTGTTCGATATCTACCCAGCGGTTGCTACCCATGGAGCGTCCCCGTAACTGCCTGGCCCTGATATCAGGATCACAAAGGTGGACTTTGGGAATACCCACGGCATCGCAGGTGCGGATAATGGCGGCTAGGTTGTGTGGCTTGTGAACCTCGTCAGCCAGCAGAGTTAAATCCGGCTGGCGGCGGGCGAGAATAGTGCGCAGTTTCTGGTAACGCTCCGGTGTCATTGAGATATTTCCTGAAAAAATGCGAGAGATTGTAAAGGTCTTGGCAAGTTGGAGCTACTTTCTTGGACCCCGGGTCAGGGCGTTGTTAATCAGTGCTGTTGCCATATCGAGCATGGATAGCCCGATATGTTCTATGGCATCGGGCAGCAGGCTGGTGGGGGTCATACCCGGCATGGTATTGATCTCCAGGAAGACCGGGTCACCACTTTCGGGCACCATAAAATCGGAGCGGCTGAGATCCCTTAACCCCAGTTCATGGTGAATTTTCAGGGCCCAGTTCTGGCAGTATCTGTACTGAGTTTCTGGCAATGGTGCCGGGATAAGGTGTTCACTGAGGCCGGGCGTATATTTGTGGTCATAGTCATACCAGTCCTGGTTAGAGGTCCTGATTTCCAGAACTGGCATGATTTCCTGTGTCGACCGCTCGATAATTGAGACCGTAACTTCTCTGCCCTCTATGAACTCTTCCGCAAGAGCATAAGGCTCAAGATCGAACGCAGACTGCATATGATCCAGCAGGTCATCACGGTTGTGGGCTACCTGAATAGCAATGGTTGAACCAAGAGAGCGTGGTTTGATGACCACTGGCAGACCCATGGACTGAAGTACTTTACCGGCTTCCCGGTCAAGGCCATGGTCACGGCAGAGTAGCAGGCTTTTAGCCATGGCCAGGCCGAGGGGTTCGAGCAGCCGTTTGGTAAAGTGCTTGTCCATGGCAATGGCGCTGCCATGAACACCGGAGCCCACATAGGGTATTTCCAGTATATCCAGTAGACCCTGTATGGTCCCGTCTTCTCCATAGGGACCGTGCAGCAAGGGAAAAACAACATCAGGTTGCAGGCGCTCCAGCTCTCTGGCTACGTGGCGGTCCAGCTCCAGTACGTGCAGGTTGTCATAATGGTGTCTCAGAACTCCCTGTATCCGCCCGGCCGACAGGCGGGATACCGCTGCTTCAGGAGAGCGGCCACCACATAAAATAACAACAACAGGCTGGCAGCTGGGCATATTCGTTTCTCTGATATTGGTTTGAACCCGGCAAGAATATAGACTGTCTGCACTATTAACATAGAGTGAAAGAATCAGAACACCTGATGAATCTGGATCACCCTCCTTCCGATCACACCCCTGCCCATATCAGCTATGCCTTGATGGCTGTCAGTGTGGCGACGGCATTTCCAATACTGATTGCAGTTATCGTGGCCTGGATAAACAGGACCAAGTCCCTTGACCCTTTGTTGATCGCTCATTATCAGTGGCAGATTCGAACCTTCTGGATCAATTTCTTGATCTGGCTGATAGGATTGGCAACAATCTTTTTTCTTGTAGGCTACCTTATTCTGTTTTTGAACCAGCTTTGGCTAATCTATCGGGTTGCTATCGGGTGGTACCGTCTGACTAAAAGCCGGTATCCAACGGGAATGTATTCCTAAGGGTTTGGCCCTTTATCTGGCTAGACCAAGAAAACCAAAGTGAAGTGATAACGAGATTAAAGACAGTATGGGGAGTCCAGTTTGGACCTGATTTCAATAACTGATGCCATAACCTGGCTGCAGGTTCATAAGGACTGGCTGGCGGTTGCCATTGCGTCGATTGCCTTTCTGGAGTCTCTGGCTATTGTGGGTATTCTGCTCCCCGGCGTTGTTCTACTGTTTGCTGCCGGCTTCTCTGGCCGGTGGGGGCGTTCTTGATATATGGAGCATGCTTCTGGCCGGCTTTATCGGGGCTGTGCTGGGGGATAGTGTCAGTTTTATTCTTGGTCAGGTTTTCCACCGGCATATCCGGGGCTGGTGGCCCTTTCGGTCACACCCGAAATGGCTTGAACAAGGTGAAGAGTTTTTCCACAAGCATGGCGGAATCAGTATTGCCCTCGGGCGTTTTATTGGTCCGATACGTCCGGTGATCCCCGTTGTGGCCGGTATGCTGAATATGCCGGCCCGGTATTTTTATCTGGTCAATATTCTCTCATCTCTGGTCTGGTCTCCAGTCTATCTGATTCCGGGATATCTGGTTGGAGCTTCGGTTTACTGGCAAGAGTATCTTCCCGTTTCGTTGATTTCTGTGCTTGCCGGAATGCTGGGGCTGGCCTGGTTGATAGCTTTCAGCTGCCGTTTTTGGGGCAATCGATACTCCCTTGATACTGCCATCAGTTATCTGCTTGGAGGTCTGATCTTTTTTGGACTGGCATCGAAATTTTTCTGGTTCAGTTCTTTGGACTTGTGGATCCAGAAGTGGACTCTATCTGTTCAAACCCCTCTCATTTATGGCATTTTTGCTGATATTACCCTGCTGGGAGATAGATTTGTTCAGACTCTCTGGGTGTTGCTGGTTGCTGTCTGGTTAATAGAAGACGGCAACCGAAAAAAATGCGGGCAGTTTCTGTTGTTAGCGATCAGTGTCCACGGGTTAAATGTTTTATTGAAGCTGTTGCTGGCAACGGCGCGCCCGGAAGGCGTAACCGGGCCTGAGGCTGAATCTTATAGCTGGCCCAGTGGTCATGCCTCCTTTGTCATGTTTACCGGGCTGGTTCTGGGAAGGTATTTCTCGTTTAAGCTTCCTGCCCGTTACCGTCCCTGGTTCTGGTGGGCTGGTCTTAGTCTGGGGCTGCTGGTTGGTTTTTCCCGAATTTATCTGAATGTGCACTGGTTCACCGATGTTGTCGGAGGAGTTTTGCAGGGCAGTGCCGGGTTTGTTATCTGGCTTGTTTTGGACAGATCAGCAGGAGAGTACCGTTTTTCCCGTTCATTCTGGTGGCGGGGTTGTCTGCTTATTCTGGCGTCAGCCGGGGTTTTGATGCTGGTTCGCTGATCCTTGCTACACCACTGATCCTGTGAGCAAGATAGCGCTCGAAGAATCCTGGAAGCAGCCGGGCAAACAGCCGGGCTCGCCAGTCAACATTGGACATAACCAGCAAACGTTTGCGCTTACAGGCTCCACGGTAAATCTCGTCGGCTACATCGGCTGGAGTCGAAGCAGTACCGGATATTTTCATCGGCGGGTTGGAGATTGAGCCATCAGCCTGCAGGGCATTACGATAGATGTCTGTGGCCGTATACCCGGGGCAGGCCAGCATCACACTGACATTCCGGTCCCTAAGCTCAACACGTAGACAGTCAAACAGGCCATGCAGAGCATGTTTGCTGGCACTGTAGGCGCTTTGATGCTGCAGAGGTGCAAAACCGGTAATACTGCTCATGGTGATAATCAGCCCCTGACTCTCTACCAGTGAAGATAAGGCAGAGCGGGTGCAATGTAGGGCTCCGAAGTAGTTCACCTCCATAACCTTACGGAACACGGCTGGATCAGTTTCTTCAAAGCTGGAATGGAGGACAATACCTGCATTATTGACCAGAACATCAATGTGACCAAAGTCTTCGACAATATTCTGAAAACAATGTTTTACCTGAGTCGGATCGCTGATGTCACAGTGATAACCTTTCGAGTAAATATTGCGGGATTCCAGATGTTCACTGAAAGCAGCCAGTTCCTCATCCCGGATATCGACCAGCGCGATGCGTGCTCCTGATTCCCCAAAGCGCAGGGCCAGTGCCCGCCCTATTCCTGCGCAGGCTCCGGTGATGACAACTGTTTTATGAAGAAACGGTTTATTGTGAAACAGTTTATAGTGAAACACGGGTGCAACAGCCCCTATCGAGAAAAGGTATATTTTTCCCTGCGAACCTGTCGTGCACCAAAACCCTTTTCTTTCAGCCAGGCCACACTGTCGTCAATCATGGCTGGGTTGCCGCAGAGAAAAACAAGATCACTGTCAGGGCTCAGGTTTAGATCAGGAAAGCGATTCTGTACATAACCTTTCATCTCGTGAGCATCAGAATGAGAGGTCTCTTCCCTGCTAAGGCAGGTTTCGAAGATGACTCCAGAATAGTCATCGGCAAAGCGTCGGAACGTTTCCTGGTAAAGCAGGTCATTACGCCTTCTGGCACCCATTAAGATATGAATTTTTGTACCATCGTTTGCTAACTGCTTCAGCTGAGGCAGCATGGAGTGATAGGGGGCCATACCTGTCCCTGTTCCCACCATAATCAAACGCTCTGGAGCTTCATCTGGCAGCGTCAGCATGCCGAAGGGACCGCGCATCTGGAAAGTATCACCTGGCTGAGCATGGGAAAAACAGTGGCTGGCAGCACCCACCCGGCACAAGGCCAATGGCAATCTGGAACTTATTTTCTGCTTCAAACAGCTCGGGAGGGCTGGATAGGCTGTAGCTGCGTTTCAGTTCTTCCCCTTCGTGCTCAAATAATAAAGATATAAATTGTCCGGCTTCAAAAGCGAAGGGTGCATCCAGCAGAAATGTAAGGTCAATCGTGTTACTGGCTAACTGGTTACGGGCTAGCAGCTCAACTGTATAGGAAGGCAGTGGCATTCACTCTCTCCTGAAGGTAATTTCTTACCAATGTATATTTCTTACACATTTAAGAGTGGCATAATTATTTAATGAAACGATTTTCTCTTCTTACAGAAAACCGGCCATTAGCCGTGGCACTGGTATTTTTTTCGGTCATGCCGCTGATGTTCAGTTCCTGGCTGGGCGGGTGGCTGCTGAATAATATTCCTGTGATTGATGAGCTGTTTGCTGAATGGGGCACCTGGCTTATTCTTGGCACGTCTGTCACCATGGCTTTTGGTTTGACGCCTACAACCTTTATTGCCCTGATAACTGGTTTCTTTTTGGGGATGGCTGGAATTATTCCGATGATTCTGGCGTATAGCGCAGCTTCAGTCATCGGCTATAAAGTTGGAGCGCTTCTGGATGGTGGACATTTCCTGAAAAGCCTTGTTCGATATAGCGTCACTTCCAGAGTGGCAGAGGATTTAAGAGCCAGGCCCGTTTCTCTGATTGTGCTGGTGCGCCTGTCACCAGTACTCCCGTTCTGCCTGATGAATCTCGTACTGTCAGCACTTCAGATCAGGCTGTCAGCCTTTCTGCTGGCTGGTGCTGTGGGTATGCTGCCCAGAACTTTGTTGTCAATCTGGGCTGGTGATAAGACGCGTGACCTTGTCGAGCTTATTCAGGGGGGAGCGAACCAGAATGAAACGCTTATTGCTGCTGCTGGAGCAGTCGTAACCGTTGTTCTCATTGTGTTATTAATTACAAAACATGTGGCTAAATATATTGGCAAGGACATAAATGACCAGTGAGCGCCCTTGATTTCTGACACAGCCCTTTATTATGGTTTCCCCACCGGTGAGGGAGAATGACAATGCGCAGGGTGATCTTTAATCAAAAGGGCGGTGTCGGTAAATCAAGTATTGTTTGTAATCTGGCAGCTATTTCTGCAGCTGCCGGACATAAAACTCTTGTTGTGGATCTTGATCCCCAGGGCAATTCAAGCCAATACCTTTTAGGTAAAGATGGGGTTAATGCCAGAAATAATGTGGCGGATCTTTTTGAACAAACTTTGTCGTTCAATATTTTTAATAAGGAACCAAAGGATTTTGTCCACAGCACCTGTTTTGAAAATCTGTATGTTATGCCTTCAAGCCAGAAGCTGGAGGAGTTGATTTTTAAGCTGGAGAGTAAGCACAAGATTTACAAACTTCGTGACGCCCTGAAAACCTTTAGCAATGAATATGAACGTATCTATATTGATACGGCTCCGGCTCTGAACTTTTACACTCACTCCGCCCTGATTGCTGCCCATAGTGTGTTGATCCCCTTTGACTGCGATGCTTTCTCCCAGCAGGCATTGATGAATATCATGGGGGAAATTAACGAGCTGCGTGAGGATCACAATCGAAATCTTGACGTGGAAGGTATCATTGTTAACCAGTTTCAGCCCCAAGCGAATCTGCCTTACCACTTGATTGAGGAACTGAAAGAAGAAGGATACCCGGTTTTGCCGGTTTACCTTGGCCAGTCAGTGAAGATGCGGGAATCTCATTCGGCTGCCACACCGCTGGTTTATATGGCTCCCCGTCATAAGCTGACCAGGCAGTATATTGAGCTGTATGAATGCCTTGAGGAAGCGATTGTAGAGTTATAGCTTGTAGAGCTGCTTAACTATGGAGCAGGCTCTTGAGTTTGAATACACCCTCATCAAAGTTTGCATCTAATCTTTTCTATACAGGGATGATCAGGAAGCAGGAATACTATGAGAGTGTTTGGGTCGAGTTTCAGGCATATTCTGCAAAACTCGCTGGCAGGGCGTGGACTCCGGGCATTCAAGCGAGCTGTTTCTAGATTGCCTCAAACCCTGAAGAAACTTCTCTCTATTCGCCACAGGCTATTGCCGGAACATAATTTACATACCCGTTCAGTTCACAAACATCCAGCAACTACTCCGATTTTTAACAAAAGTAACAGGGAAAACGTGCTGGATAATATTTATGTTGAAAAACAGGTTGGCGAGCAGCAAACCTGTGGCACTCACTCAGCCAATGTTTTTTTGGCAGGCATGTGCTTGATCCTTACAATGTGTATCAGGCAAAACCTGTAGATGACCTGTTTAAACGCATGCAGAGGTGCTGTGAGCAGACTGCACCTGAAGAAAAGTTACCAGCTCCAGATCAGCTCGTTCTCGATGATGCGGTTTATGGTGAGCGTTTGCTGAATGACCTTGAGAGCTTCAAAGGAGATCGGCTGATTATGATGCCTGGTCTAAGTACTCACTATGTTGCTTTTGTCAAAGGAAAAAGTGGCCCGTGGTATCTATTGAACAGTGCCAAGCGTGAAGAAAAAATAAAAATAGAGGGTCCTGCTGCCTACCTCCGGCTGGTTTATCATGGACGAAACATCAATAATCTGAGTTGGGGGGAGAGTGGTGTCTCAATGATTCTTATGAAAGAGGAGCATTTACCCGGAGGCGGATGAAGTTTATGTTTAACTCCACTCCAGCTAGCAGCCTGTCGGACTGGCATCCTCAAGCCACACTGAATAATTTTTGATCATATTGACCTCAGAAGCCCCGATCTGGCTTCTGAGGCCAGCCATGTCAAACAAAGGATTTTTTCCTTTGTCGCTGTAAAGCCGCACAATAGAAGCTGACTGCAAACCAATAAAGCACCAGAGCCAGCCACGCTTCATCATTAGCCTGCTTCAGACTGAACATCCGCCGCAAGTTAAACGCCAAACACACCAGATCCCACTCTTTCGAGACGGCTTCCAGCCCCCTAACCAGAAAACGCTGATACCCCATCGCATCCTTCTGGATTCCGAAGGTTGGCTCTATTGTGCATTTTCGACGGCTGTAAATGTCTCGTCCTTCTTGGGTCTGCAAACGCCAGCGCATCCATTCCAGAGCACTGGCTTCATCATCCGGTGCCGGCGGGTCAGGCTGAAAGCGCTGCAGAGGGGGCAGGTTATGCTCATCCCGCTTTATAGCGATGTAGGGGGTCAGCTCTTCTTTATCCACAGCTGAGACATTGGCTTCACTGAAATAACCAGTGTCAGCCAGAAGCCCACTGGCCTTGCCAAGAACCGGAGCCAGTATGTGTAATTGCCCAAGTGTCGGCTCAACTTCTTTTTTGTCATTCGGGGCCTGCGTCACATGACGTGTCACTATCAAACCGCTATCAACGTCCACAGACGCCTGGGCATTGTAAGCCTGCTCGAAGGCACCACCGGAGGTGGGCATGATACGGGATTCGTCGTCTGTCAGATTGACCTGATCCTTGTCTCTGGCTCCCGGCTCTGGCGGTTTGGGTTCCTTGCCCGGGTGTTTACGCTCTTGGCGTTTAGCCATTTTTTCTTCGTACTCGGCCTGCTCTTGCTGAAAGCGTTTATCTGCCCTGCGCTCAATTTCTTCTTTGGCTTTGGCAATGACTGACAACCGATCTTCCCGTCGCTGGATCTCTTCGGGGATAGACAGGCCATCCGGCAAACCGGTGTTGTCGGCTTCTTCTGCCAGTCTCATCAGATCGGCCACTTCTTTTTTCAGCTGCTCTTCGAGCTGACAGGCATACTTGTAGCTCAATGCCTTGTGCTTGCTGGCGTTAGCTTTGATCTTGGTGCCATCAAGACTGACATGGCCCAGTTTTAACCAGCCTGCTTCTTTGGCGATGAGCAGAATCTGGACGAAGATATCGCCAACCTCATCATGAAAACGCTTGCGAAAAGCGTTAATGCTGTCATGGTCAGGATGCTGGTTGGCACAAATAAACCGGAAAGCGAGGGAGTCGTAAGTGGCCTTTTCCAGCTTGCGACTGGAAAAGACACCCGTCGCATAGCCGTAAAATAATAGGGATAACATCATAGCCGGATGCCAGGCTTTGGAACCTGAGCCTCGGTAAGATTTGAGCAACTTTGACAGATCCAACTGTTCAACAACATCCACGACAAAGCGAGCGAGATGGTCTTCGGGCAAATAATCCTGAACACTGGCCGGAAAAAGATCCGGGGTATCCCGATCAATGGGTTTGAATGTCCATTTATTCATGAGGCTCTGATGTCACTACAGCTGGAGGTATTATTCTACCTTGATTTGTGGGTTAAGTCCGACAGGCTGCTAGATGGAAAATAAGCGGAAGGAAAAACAGAAAGGGGTTGGAAATCACCCCTTTTTGCAGGTCTACTTGCAGGTCACTGCACGCATAACACCGTTACCGTCAGCATCAAAAATTTGCACTATACCAGCTCCAGCTCCAGCCCCTGCACCGGTGCCTGTACTCCATACACCAGCCATACTCTGGCTGACTGCAAAGCTGCGCCCGTTTATGCAGACTTCCATAATACGGATGGTTTCCTGATAGGAGTTGTCAATTGGGTTACTGTGCAGTGTCGACCAGTTGGGAGCCAGGGATTCCGCTTTTCCCAACCGGTTAGACTTCTGATTTCCTATAGAAATATCAGCCAGAGCAGGAGCTGTTGTGATACTGAGTGACAGTGCCAATCCTGCGATTTTGCTAACCTTGCTTGCCATAATACCAACTGCTCCCTGTTGTGATGAATGTACTTGAAAAGCATAGCGTTTGAAGGGAGTGTTGCTGTGTCATAAATTTGACTGGCGATTTTTTACCTATAAAGCACCCCTTTTGCTCCCAGGCTATCTGGGACGAACATGGCGGGTTGCTGTGGCTGTCATAGGGTCTTCCGGCCAGTAGTGTTTTGGATAGCGACCCTTCAGATCTTTCTTAACATCCTGATAGGTGTTGTGCCAGAAACTGTGTAGGTCTCTGGTTTTCTGCACTGGGCGCATGGCGGGAGACAACAGTTCGATTGTCAGAGGAAGCTTTCCATAAGCTAGTCTCGGGGTTTTCAGCATACCAAACAGCTCCTGTAGTTTTACCCGAAGAACGGGTTCTGAGGGAGTGCTGTAGTCAATCCTGATATAGGAACCACTGGAAACCAGCAAACGTTCAGGGGCTTCTTTTTCCAGTTCCTGCAGGCGTGACCAGTCCATTTTTGACTGCAGAATCTGGATGATATCCAGTTTCTTCAAATGTTCCAGACGGGTCATGCCATCAAGAAAAGGGAGAAGCCAGTGCTCAAGATTGTCCAGTAAAGCGCTCTCGGAGAGGTCAGGCCAGCTGCTGTCAAAGGTATGCAAGCAAAGAAGCCTGTTGCGGAGATTCTCACTTTCCCGGGGTCCAGGACAGAACATTCAGGCCGCTTTCTCTGATACCTGTCAGTAATCCTTTTGCGATCAGCTCAGGACTGGGGCTCCTTATAGGAGTGGAAGTCAGGGTGATGGCTCCAAAGCGTTTGGTTTGCTCTGCAATAACCTGCCTGTCCCTTTTACTCCAGTGAACCTGTTCCTGTGCCAGAATCTGGCTGGAGTACAGCTCTTCAATGGTATTCAGAGTGACTTCACAAGCCAGATAGACACGGGATTCTTTCTGGTTACTGTGGCCTCCCACCGCAGGAATCACCAGAAAATCTGAAGCAGACAGAGGCTCTGCAGAGCGAAAGCTGGCTCCTCGGCCATTTGAGAGAAGGTAGCGCCCATCCTGACCTCGATGTTTGGCGATACGATCTGGGTAAGCACTGGCCAACAGCATGGCCACATCATCCGTTGAGTAGTTCTGTCTGGTGGGTTGACCAAGTCGCTGCTGCCATCTTTGCAACAATAGCCTGAACCGGTTATAAGCCTGTCTGGGAACTCTGAAACCGGGAAGAGGTTGTCCCTCGAGGAAAGCCAGTCGAAGGCTAATATCTGCTCCTGCATCAAGGGTACCTGCCAAAGGATCACGTTCGCTGAGCAGAATACACAGCAAAACCGCCAGCCATGAAAGTTCGTGATCCCTGGCGACCAGCACCATATGTCCCAGTCTTGGATGAAGACCCAGCCGACACAGAGCTTCACCATGCCGGGTTATCTGCCTTCGCCCATCATTATGAAGTTGAACTGCACCGAGCTTTTGCAGCAGATCCTGAGCCTGAGCCAGAGCTGCTGCAGGTGGTGGAGTCAGCCAGTCAAGCTCTGCAGGATCTGTTACCCCCCAAGCCAACAATTCAAGGGCCAGAGATGCCAGATCTGCTTCGGTAATTTCTGGGGCAGAAAAGGGAATCAGTTGTCTCTGCTCAGACTCAGTCCAGAGCCGGTAACAATGACCTGCTGCCAGACGCCCAGCCCGGCCAGCCCGCTGTTCAGCACTGGCTGTTGAGACCCATATGGTATCCAGGCGAGACATGCCGGAACGGGGATCAAATCGTGGTACTCGCATCAATCCTGCATCTACTACGATATGAACCCCTTCGATCGTTAAACTTGATTCGGCTATAGCGGTGGCCAGAACTACCTTCCTCTGTCCATCTCGGGCCGGCTTAATGGCACTGTCCTGGGCTTCTTTGCCCAGATCTCCATAGAGAGTATGCAGAGACGTTTTTTCAGGCAGTTTGTCTTCCAGTAGTTCCGCCACCTGACGTATTTCACCGCTACCGGGCAGGAATACGAGAAGACTGCCCTGATGGTTGCTGAGAGCCTGCTGAATAGTGCCGGCACAGCTTTGCAGTAGATCCCGGTTGTTGCTTCTGTCTATCGGTTGACTTCGGTAGTGATGGGTAACCGGATAGCTGCGGCCCTCGCTGGTAACCGTGGAGCAGTGGAGAAAAGAGGATATCTCTTCAGTTGATAAAGTTGCTGACATAACCAGCAACTTCAGTGGGTTATCGCTGTCACGATATCCCTCCTGGCTTTGCAGAGACAGTGCTAGGCCGAGATCAGCCTGCAGGGATCTTTCATGGAACTCATCAAAGATCACCAGCCCTACGTTTTCCAGTGAGGGGTCGGCTTGCAGCATCCGGGTTAAAACCCCTTCCGTCACCACTTCTATACGGGTATTACGGCTGACTCTGGTGTCCAGCTGCATGCGCCAGCCTACAGTCTGGCCCACCTTTTCCCCCAGCAGGTCTGCCATTCGCCTGGCAGCAGACCGGGCCGCCAGTTTGCGGGGTTCAAGTAGAATAATTTTCTGTTGACTTAGCCAGGGGGCATGTTCAAATAGATAAAGGGGAACAAGAGTTGTTTTACCGGCACCGGGAGGTGCCTGCAGTAAAGCCCTGTGATGAGCATTAAAAATTTGAAGCAGTTCGGGGAGTACGGTGCTGACGGGAAGATCAAGAGCAGACATTGATGGTTCCTGAGTTGACAGGGAATTCTAGCGCGACAAACTGTCTGGTATCCAGAAGTGCAATATTGCAAAGTTATCTGCTACAGCAGTAAAACTTAATTGTTATCCAGAGATTCCGTGAGAGAAGGGACTTATGGCAGTTGATAACCTATATTGGTGAGAGCGTTTATCAGGGCCCCCTTTAACTGTCCAGATACCTGAAACCTGTTTTGATCTCTAGCCTTTGTTTGCACTAACCCAGCGTTTGTTACAGAGGCTCTTCTCATTGTTGCACAAATATCTTTTAGTTGTTTTTTTCCTGCTGAATGTTTTAATTTTTGGGCTTTTTGAGCAAATAAATGCCCTTTTTCCATTAACGTTAAAAGCGCTGCCAGAACGATATAAGACTGAACTTCCTGGGGCACAGGAATAACAGATTGCCGAAAGTAAGAGGCTAGTGTTTCAGTAATCTGAGGAAGGATTCTATCAACATTGTTTTCATCGATAGTTACTAAATTTCCCTTAACAGTCACTGGCAAGCATTCAGGAGATGGAACTGAAGGTGACTCTGGAGGTGGTGGCTGGCTGATACCTGTTTCAGCTTCTTGATCTTCAATCAGTTTATTGAATGGGATATTACAGTCATTCAGAAGATTACATAGCAAGGCAAGAATTTCATTAGCCCTTTCTGTTGTTAAACAGGCTCTCAGGCTTTTACTTTCAGATATCCACTGGCAGACCTGTAAGAATTGAACACGAGGTTTTTTGTCTATCTTGCCCTGTTCACACAGGTAATCAATATAGGCTGACCGGTAGGCTTTTTGATACAGGGTAGTGAGGCTGACAGTGTAAAGCCTGTCTTGACCACAGTCCTTTGTCTGGATATTGATGCAGTTACTCTGAAGGAATTTATTCAATTGATCATCAGTGAAGCCTGCACAAACAGGAAAGGCTTTCAATCGAGCAATAAGGTCAGCGATTTTGACTTCCCGTAATGAATCCGGAAATAGTTGGCTCAACATGAACACACAGCAAGGAATGGGGTTTCTGACAAAGTAAGTAGTCAATAAGGGGGTGAACTTGAACGTCTGGTCAAAGAGCATTTTCACTCGGGCTATACCTTGATACATCCATTCTTCTTTATCGGGTGTCTTATACTGGAGGCTTTCGCGGGGATACCAGTACTCAGGAAAACACTGTTGGGATTGGCATATGAAGCTGTGCATGGATGCTTTAGGTGCTCTGGCTATGTTGGCATTATTAAAAAGTCGACACATTGCCCTTATAAACTCTATGCGTACTTGATGGTGTACAAATTGGATGGCTTGAACTGATGCAGGTAGAACAGTCAGTGGCATTTGGCTCTGTTGAGAGGGTTGTGCTTCTGTCCTGATTTTCTTGACACTCTGAGTTGGCTGTTTCGTCTTTCTTTTCTGTGATGTTGGGTTTGGTAAACGAGTGGCCTCAAGATCTTCTGATTCATTAGTGGATATTTCAGAGTCTGTGATCATAGCCTGTGCTTCTGGATTGAGGCTGTCAATTGCTTCAGGAAGCGTATCAAAAGGAGTCTCGGAGCTTTCCAGGCTTTTTATTACCTGCAGCTGGTGCCAGTACTTCGGGCCATAGTCATACCAGAGTGTTTCTCCGCGTTTCACTGGCTTCAGAGTAACCATCAGGGCGCACTCCTGACCTTTATAGGAAACCCTGATCGGAGCGACATTAGCTTCAGCTGCAGGCCTGGCTTGGCTTTTACCCTTTGGAGCACTGGTAGCCGTGTTGGGGGCATTAATTAATGAGCAGACGTTGCCGCACCCAAAAGCCGATAACGTACAGTTATTTGACAGGCTCATCTGGTAGGAGCTGATATTCACAAGACCTGCAGAGTCGATCAAATCGGGCAGAGTGTCTTCATTATGAATCTCTCCGGCGTAGTGACCAAGTAGTTCGAATGCCTTCAGGTTACATCCCGCAATGACTTCACTCTGATCTTTCAATGCAGGGAATATGGCACCATCCGATTTTCGAGCCATCATTCTGGTATTTAGCCAGGTTTCACGATCATCATCCATAGACTGAATGTAACTTTTTATCTGCTCTGTCAGGTTTCTTTTACTTGCTTCGTTCCCCTTTTTTTTAATAGGGCTGATGTCATTCCAGCGCATCAGCCAGTCTGTTTTAGGAGTTCTGGGTATTGCGATTTCCGGAGCATATTTAAAAAGAGGGGCTCTGTTATCAGTGGAGTGTTGCTTGCGTGGTTCTGGAGTCACTGTAGCTGTAGATACAACACTCATGCTTTCAGGTTTTTCTGGCGTGATGGTCCGGTGACTCAAAACTATGCCAGAAGTCACTGGGGTGGCAGAAGTGCCCAGCCTCTTACTGGC
Organism: Sansalvadorimonas sp.; assembly: GCA_965243775.1. GTDB lineage: Bacteria > Pseudomonadota > Gammaproteobacteria > Pseudomonadales > Endozoicomonadaceae > Sansalvadorimonas. Next base: position 37,885 of record CBDEWF010000143.1, on the reverse strand, counting down.
ACTTCTGGTAATTCTTTGAGTTTTTATCTTTTGTTCAGGGGAGTGAGAGGGCTTTTCTCCCGGCTGACCAGATACGGGGGAAGCTATCCTGAAGGCTTCTCTGCTGGGAATAGACATCGAAACCTGAATCCTCAAAATCCTTAAGTCCATGGAGTTGGACTGTTTTATTTTAGAAAAGTTCTGTGGGCATAAAAGGCTAGCAACTAGTTGATTTACCAACTGTTTTTAGAACAGGTCTTCTTGTTGAGACGTTGCCACCGGAAAAGCGGGCAGTTCGCCACTATCTTTTACCAGCCGGGAGAGCTGCTGGTGGAAAAGGCGGGCGTGGGCAGGAGCCTGCAGGTTGTCGGGAGTGTGGATAAACATAATGGGTTTCCTTCCCTCTGCTACCCATTGCGGGATTTTTGCCAGCCAGGGTTGCCAATAAACTTCATTCTGCTCTGCTTCCATTCGCCCTATAAAGCGGATAATCGGGCGTTGCCCTGTTGCAACGGCATGAACGGGAAGCTTTGGTTTCTTTTGCTGGGCATCAATCATCACATGGCTGTCTGGTCGGGCAGAAAACAGGGCTCTGCTGTCGAGGCTGACCCGGTCAATGCCGTGTCTGGCCAGTAACTGGTTAAGTTGCTGCTCCTCTGAACCTTTTTGAAAGAAAACAGGGTGGCGCACTTCCAGGGAGTACTGGAAACTGTCCGGCAAGCCTTTGATGAAGGATTCAATCAACGACAAGCTGTTTGCTCCTGCCTGAGCAGGCAGCTGGATCATAAAGGGGCCAAGGAAGTCCTCAAGAGGAGAGAGACGATGGAAAAACTCCAGTAACTCTGATTGTTGCGGTTCCAGCTTTCCACTGTGAGTGATAACTCGTGGAAGTTTGAAACAGAACTCGAAGCCAGAAGGTACTGATTCCACCCAGCGCTGAACATTTTCAGCTGTGGGCAGGGCATAGAAGGTGGTATTTCCTTCAACGGTCGAGAAAACGCGGCTGTATTGGTAAAGAGGATTTTTGCCAGAAGGGAAAAATAATCCCTGCCATTGCGGGGTTGCCCATTGGGCTAAACCGATAGAAAAGCTGCCCTGATGGTTTAAGTGGTCTGACTTCATATCTGACAACTTGGAGTTAAATGCTTATCGGTTTGAGAAGTGTATAAAGAATGCCCCGTGATTCCTACAGTTACATACTGTTATTCCACATGGGTAGTAGCTTTCTTGATGGTGTAAGGGGGAGGCTGGATGGTTTTTACTGGGCTGGTGAACAGTTCTGCAGCCTGTTGCTCCAGGATCAACACCAGCTTTTGCAAACGTAGTGAAACCAGAAAATAACCTGCCAGGATCACAAGGGTTGCTGCCAGGGTCATGATGAATTTAACCAGGGGCGTTACCATTCCCGCTGCCTGTAAATGACCTGGACTCTGGTTGGCTGAAAGGGTTTGCAAGACAGTGGTCATATCAATGGCGGAAATTAACAGTCCTGAAACGGGAACTAAAAACAGCAGTAATTTGTTTGTACTGTGCTGATTTTGTAGTTGGAGCAGTTCAACCTTCAGGGCTTTGATCGCAGACCTGTCTTTTGTTCCCTGGTCGGTAGAGTGCCAGGTGATCAAGATTCTGCCCAGAATGTTTTGATCAGAGAGAGTATTCAGGTGAGCTTTTTGCCAGTTGGCAGCATGTATTTTGTTCCGCAGCTTGTGCATATGAACTGTTAACAGGGTTACAGCCGTTATTCCCAGAAGAATAATCAGCCAGCCAGATATACCACTGTTCTTTACCAGGCTCCAAAGGCCGGGTTGCCTGGAGCGGGTGGTCAGCAGCACCCCGTGGTCAGGGTCTATGGGTAGAGTCAGATGGTTACTGCCGGGGGTATCGTCTGCTTGCAGCCTGGTAATAATATCTGGTTGGTAAGGAGCCGTCAGCAGCTTATCCAGGGCAGGGTGGTAGATAAGAAAGTTGTCCCGACTGAAGGCAGTGAATGGCCCTGCGTAGGTGACAGCCTGGGTTTGTACAGAACCGTCGAGTTGAACGACAGGAGTATCCCTCGTCTCTCTGATTGCCGTATCGGCAATCAGCTGATGAATATGGGTGATCGCCTGATGTAGCTGGGGTGGTGGAGGAAGGCTGGCTATCTGGCTGAATTCTGCAAAGGTGTTCAGGCGTCCGGGTGACAGCGGGGTAACAGGTAAGGTTGCCGCCTTTTTGTGTATCAGCGAAAACTCAGCCTTAAGGCCATTAATAAATGCATCGCGTTCTGGAAACACTTGCTTCTCTCGGTCGGATAACTCTTTTATCACCTGCTTGTTGGTGCGCCATTTCTCATTCAGGCTGTTGTTTTCCTGTTCAAGCTGCTGAAGCCTTTTTTGCAGATCAACTGTATCAGCTATATCGACTATGAAATCTGAGATAGAGCCAGAACCGGCTGCACCATGACCTGTTCCTGCCAGAATTGAGAATAATAAAATAAGAGTGGAGGCTGTTTTCATCGGGTACCTCTCTCTGGTTGTCGGGGCAGTGGCAGGTATAACCAGTCGGAGGGTTCCTCTTTCAGGGCAATCTTGCGGGCTCTGACCAGTTCACTGATTTCTGAAGGGGTGAGGGACTGCCACTGCTCTTTATCAGGTAAATATATGGCTCCTTCTTCAAGATCAGGGCTAAGGGCATACAGGGCAATCCTGCCGAGTTTTACAAACTCAACCTGCTGGCCGCTGTTCAGCTGGCCACTCCAGGTTGTTAGACGGATGCTGTTCTCGTACTCTTCCCGCAGAAGCTTCAGACTGGCAAGAAACCTGACAGATGGAGTTGGTGAATCAAGTTGAAAACCGGGAACAACTAAAACAGAAGACTGGCGATAGGGGTTATTGCGGGCTTTATCGATGCTTTGCTGAATCTGGTCACTGTAACTATCCAGACTCTCCAGCAGCTGATGTGATCTTTTCAGTTCCTGCTGCTGACGCTGAATCTGTCGTTCCTGCCGGCCAATAGCCAGCCGGAGTCTTCTGTTACTCTGCTCAATGGTGGCGATACGCTGTAACAGCTCATCATGTTGCTGGTTTGGGCTCCTGCTGTCATGTTGTCTGGCGCTGTCAGCAGCAAAGATTTGGGGAGCTGTCCATATCAGTGAGAAAGCGAGTGCCAGTTTGAAAAAGTAGCCCATGGGTGCCTGAACTGGTTCTTATTATGGCCTTATTATCCCGATCAAGTATGCCTACAGGCAACTTTTCCTTTAAAGTACTTTTTTATCAAGGTAATAGTTCCTCACCAGACGTGCCAAACCGCTGCGCCAGGGGTTGGACATAATGCCAAAGGTATGTTTGAGGTGAGTGCTGCTTAGGCTGGCATTTATCTGACTTTGGGTATCCCCCACATCTTCACTGGTATCAATGGGAAGCTGGGAATCAGAAATATCGGTGTACTGGCAAGCTTCGGCCAGGACAACTTCAGCCAGTGAGTATTCATCAACCGGTTCAGCCGCACTGTAGTGATAGGTTCCCCACGCATCAATGCCACAACTTAACTGCAGTACCAGTGCCAGCAGTACGCGGGCTACATCTTCAGCAGTTGTTGGACACCCGGTATGGTTAGGGCAGGTTCCGGCAGGCCTGCCTTCATCGAAACTGTTCAGCAGACGGGTTACCCGGTTATATCCCCGGTGGCTGATTATCCACGACAGCCGCAGAATAATATGGCGGGGGCAGCGCTGATGAACCTGCTGCTCACCCAGCCAGAAACTGCTGCCCAGTACCCCCTTCGGGTTCGGTGTGTCTTTTTCTGAGTAAGCTTCACTTTTTGAGCCATCGAAAACGCGCCAGGATGAAATCTGGATAAGGGCTGCTTCGGCGGTATGGCAGGCATCGGCAAGGCTGGCCACACAGTCACGGTTCATCAGGTAACAGCGCGAAGGCTCATCATTGGCATGGCCGGCATCCCTGTATCCGGCCGTATTGATCACGATATCCGGCTTCCACTCCTTGATTTTCCGGGTCAGGTTTTTGTGATCTGCAAGATCCAGTTCGTCCCGATCTGGTGCCCTGAATGAAATGTCTTCATCCTGAAGCAGTCGACACAGCTCCTGGCCAATCTGGCCGGCTCCTCCAATGACAAGAATTTCCATGGATCTTCCGTTTTACCCGTAAACCAAGTCAGTGATCATATCAGAAACCTGAACTTTCCTAGGCAATATTGGTTCATGATTTTATGAAAGAGGACAGTTTATGTAGTGAATATCGGTGGTGTTTCGGGTTGTGCCTATTTTGGTTTCGGTGGGTGTTGGTAGAGTTGTGCCTGCGCGAGAACTCCCCGTTTTTTAATCAGCAGCAGAGCGCCGGTAGTGACCTTATCGATCCGCAAGAAAATCATTATCTTCACGGTTATTCCAGTCACACTGATATACAACATTATCTTTCTTATTTCCCTGTATCGCAGTGCTGTGGTTGAGACACGGTATATAGAGAACCGCCTCCGTGAAACAACAGCCAGTATGGCTGCTCTTATTGATGGCTATCTGTATGATGCTGTGCTGACGGTACAAAGTACCTCTTCGGTCCTGCTGGAAGTTGATGATTTGAATCGGTCTCAGCTGATGAGCCTTGGGGAATCCCTGGTGCGAACCAGCCAGGACCTTTCTTCACTGGGAGTCGTATGGGATAACGGTGATAAGGACTATCGGGTAGCTTTGATCTGGCAGGACAGTGGTCTCTGGGATGAATATTCCAGGCTGCAGGAGTTACCGGGACTGGATCTTTGGTTCAGCGAATGGCTGGAATCTGGAGCCCCCAGCCGCTGGTCTCGGCAGATAGATCTTGATGGTACAGGTAAACATACCGGTTATGTCTATGCCATATCCCATATGAATAATCCAAATCTGGGAGTGACCTTTGGTTTTTTGCCCAGTTCTGTACTGCAAAAAGGGTGGGATATTCCCTTTGATTTTGAATCCCGTTACAGCCTGATAAACGAACGGGGTGAGTATATTTTCTCGTCTGCCTCCGAAGGAGCCGCAGTGCGAAGTGAACACTCTTTTTTTGCCCTGAATGTCTTTCTGGGGGAGCTGCTGCAGTGGATGGTTGAAAATGATATTACCAGCACAGAGGCGAGTTTCAGGGGGGACGACTACCTGGCTCTTCGTCAGCAGCTGCCAAGCACCCGCTGGCAATTGATTGCGGCGACTCCCAAGAGAGAGATTATGGCGCTGGTCAGCGCCGATGCTTGGGTTGAAGCAGCCATCCTGGTGATGTCACTGATTATGATTTTTATCAGTGTCTGGTTTGTGACCGGGCGAATTACCCGGCCCCTCAGAAAACTTGATCGGGCTATGGCAAGGGTGGCATCGGGGCATCTAGATACCCGCATCAGTGTTCGCTCCAGTGATGAGGTTGGTAAGCTGGCTCGGCAGTTTTCCAAGATGACCAGTCAGCTGGTTTTGCGGGAACAGGCTGAACGCAAGGCCCGGGTTACCTCCTTTGACCGAATTGTTCAGGCGTTGAGTGGTCACTATTTTTATTTCAGTCACGATATTGATGGGTTGATAAAGTATGTCAGTCCATCGGTGCAGGATGTAATAGGCCTGACTCCCAAAGAATATTCCCAGCACTACACCAAGTTTTATACCGATTCTCCAGGCAATCACGGGGCTATGGAAGTGACCCAGAGTGTGATTGAAACAGGGGTTTCAGGTATCTATGAAGTGGAAATGTATGGTGGTAATAACAGTGTTCACCATATTGAGATTGTCAAAGTCCCTGTCTACGACCTGAAGGGTCATATCGTAGGGGTTGAGGGAATGGGGCGGAATATCAGTGACCGGGTGAGTGATACTGCGCGCTTCAAAGGTCTGTTGGAGTCTGCTCCAGATGCTGTGGTCATCACTGATGCTGATGGCTTTATCACCATGGTTAATGCCAGGACGGAAGCACTGTTTGGTTATGTCCGCTCCTCTCTGGTAGGGCAGTCCATCAAGTGCCTGTTCCCGGACAGTGAGGTGAACCGGTTCCCGTTCCTTAAAAATACATCTTCCGAACGCATTCGAAAGCGGGTTGGTACAGCTATGGAACTGCGGGCCAGAAAGAGTTCTGGCCACACCCTTCCCGTTGAAATGACCCTGAGTGGTATCAACTCCCCGGAAGGCATGATGATTTCCATCTCCATGCGGGATATCAGCGATCGCTATGCTGCCGAGCGGGCTCTGCGTGCCAGTGAAGAGCGCTATCGTCGTATGATTGAGGGGCTGCAGCAGGAGTGTATTTTCTACACGATGAGAGTGGATGGTTCATTCGTTTATGTGACCGATTCTGTCAAGCCCATTCTTGGATATACCCCGGATGAGTTTATGCAGAGCGGCAAGAACCTGTTACATAGAGATTCCGACAGGCAGAAGGTGAGTGAGGTTCTCAGTCACCTCGTTGAAGGGCAGACGCAGTCCAGCTTTGAACTGGAGCTTGTCCGGGCAGATGGCAGTGTCTGTATCATGGAAATCCTGGAGTCTCCTGCTTTCAATGAACGGGGACAGGTGACTGCTATTGAAGGTCTGGCCAGGGACAGAACGGCTGAAAAAAATGCGGCCAGGGCTCTGGCTGAAGCTCGGGATCAGGCTGAAGCTGCCAACAAAGCCAAGAGCCTGTTCCTCTCGAATATGAGCCATGAGCTGCGTACCCCTCTCAATGGTGTACTTGGATATGCCCAGCTGTTACTGAGTGATGCCGATGTGACCCCTTTGCAGCATGAACGGCTGATGGCGATCCAGACCTGCGGTCAGCATTTGCTGACGCTGATAAATGACATTCTCGACTTAACCAAGATCGAAGCCGGGGAGATGGAGCTTCATTACGAGGTCACAAGTCTGACGCTTCTTGTCGAAGCTGTGGAGCAGATTCTCTATCAGAAAGCAGAAAAAGCCGGGCTTAAACTGGAAATGATTATTCGTCCAGATGTACCTCGCTGCGTACATGTTGATGAAACCAAGCTACGCCAGATTTTGATTAATCTGGTAGGTAACGCCATTAAGTTTACTGATATTGGTGGTGTAACCCTGACTGTCTATAACTCTGTGAATGGTGATATTGCCTTTGAGGTTATGGATACAGGAATTGGTATCAGTAAAGAGCAGATCCGGCATATTTTTGACCCATTCCGCCAAGGGGATGATGGGCGCCATGAAGGGGGAACCGGGCTCGGATTATCAATCAGTCGCCGTCTGGCTGTGGCCATGGGAGGAAGTCTCAATGTCACCAGCCAGCCACACAAGGGCAGCCGGTTTACTCTTTCCCTGCCACTCAAACACGCCGAGGGTGAAGCTCAGTGCTGCCTGATAGACAAAGTGCTGACAGAGCGTGATATCGATCATCTGGCCTCTGGGCAGGTGGTTCGGGTGCTGGTGGTCGATGATACGGCCACCAATCGGGATATCCTTGCTCAGATGCTGATTACGGCAGGCTTTGATGTTGTCGCGGTCAGCAGTGGCAGGGAGGCGCTTGCCGTCGTCCAGAAGGATGCTATTGATCTGGTGCTGATGGATCTGCGCATGACGGGTATGAGTGGTTTTCGTGCCGCCCATACCATGAAGGCTCGGCTTGATGATGAGTGTCCACCAATCGTTGCCATTTCTGCCGGTGTCTATCCGTCGCTGCCGGACATAATCAAACGCTGGGGTTTTGTTGATTTCATCGGCAAGCCTTTCCGCGTAAACGAACTCTTTCAGGTAATCCGCAGGCACCTGAATCTGGTCTGGAGTCATGTCGAGAGTCATCAGTCATCTTCAGCTGATGCTCTTCCAGCCCTCTCTGAAGCACAGGCTCAACATCTTGTCAGTCAGTTGTCTGATGCTATGGAGATGGGAGATGTTGAGGCTGTACGCACTGCGGCACTGGGGATGACAGATGAGGATCAGGCTATTGCTTTCTGGGCAAACCGCATCCTGGAGTATTGTGATGCTCTGGCGCTTGACCAGTTGGAAGAGATGCTTTCGCAGTTGACAGAGATGTGTGCCGTTGATTAGGCCGCCGCAGTGGCCAGGGATAAAACAGCTTGAATACAATCCTCTGCCAACGGATTCTGACACCTCTATACTTTGGCCCCGAGCTTCGGGGGAGAGAACTTTGACAGCAGAAACAAACAGCCATGAACGGGTTGTATGCCCTACGGATGCTATGTGTCCTACTGGTAAAGTGCCTTTTGCGTCACCCCAGGGTGATGAAAAAGGCACTTCTATGACAAATAATCAGACTCAGAGTCAATCCATGTTTTTTTCCGATCAATCGTTGGAAGATGAAAAAATTCTTCTGGTTGATGATAACCCCACCAACCTGCAGGTATTGCTGCAGACGCTGAATGGTCGGGGTTACAAGCTCCTGATTGCCAAAGATGGTGAAAATGCTCTGCGCATTGCCAACAAGGCCAGGCCGGCACTGGTTCTGCTGGATATCATGATGCCCGGTATTGACGGCTATGAAGTCTGCCGGCGCCTGAAAGCCGATCAGGAACTGTCCAGCATTACAGTGATATTCCTGTCAGCCCTGGATGACACCCGGGACAAGGTCAGAGGGCTGGAAACCGGAGCGGTGGATTACATCGCCAAGCCATTTCAGGCTGATGAGGTTATCGCACGGGTTGAAACTCAGCTGAAAATTCACCGCCTGGAGCAGGCTCTTGAGGCTAGAAACCGGCAGCTGGAGGCTACTAATCAGCGTTTGCTGGAAAGCATGCGCGAGGGTATTTTCGGGGTCAATGAAGAGGGGCTTGTCTCCTTTGCCAATCCTGCTGCCAGCCGCATAACCGGTTGGAACATGGATGAGCTGGAGGGCGGTGATTTTTATGAAATGTTCTTACAGCGGGTCAATGAAGGTACACATGTTCCCCGGGAACAGACCCCTTTGTATCGTACACTGATCAATGGCGTTATCCAGAATATTGATGACAGTGTATTTATGCGCCGCGATGAAACCCTGTTCCCGGTGGACTATTCATGCACTCCCATTGTGGAAGAAGGACGAAATAATGGTGCAGTTGTCGTGTTTCGTGATATTACCGAAAAGAAACGGCAACAGGAGATTCTGCAGCAAGCTCTGGATGAGGTTGACGAGCAGAAAGATAAACTGACCCATATGTCCCGCCTGAGCAGCATGGGAGAGATGGCTTCTGGCTTTGCCCACGAAGTCAACCAGCCTTTAACAGCTATTAATAATTATGCCCAGGTTTGCAAGCGTATGGTTACCCGGGAACCCATGGATGTTGAGTCCATACGGGAAGCTATGGGGAAAATTGCTACCCAGGCCCAGCGGGCGGGGGATATCATTTCCCGCATCCGCAGCTTTGTAAAGAAACCTGATCACTGTCTGGAAAAAGTGGATTGCAATCGCCTTATCCAGGATGTGGCAAAGCTGGCAGAGGTCGATGCCAGGAACAACCAGATCGAGATTCATCTGAATCTTGCTGGCAACCTCCCGCCGGTACGGGTCGATCCGCTGCAGATTCAACAGGTTGCCCTTAACCTTATGCGCAATGCCATGGAAGCCATGCGTGACATGTCCACCAGGGATGTCGGCATTTATGTGGAAACCCAGCAGGTTGATAATGATTTTATTCGGGTCAGAGTGATCGACCGTGGTCATGGTCTGGCAGATGATGCCGAAGAGAAGATGTTCACACCTTTCTACACCACCAAGCACGATGGCATGGGAATTGGCCTTTCGGTCTGCCACTCCATTATCCAGACCCATGGGGGTGTTTTAAGTTTTGAGCGTAACCCGGAAGGTGGTGCCATTCTCTGGTTTACCATGCCTGTTGCCTGAATAAAGATATCGTTATAAGTCACTCCTGTTATGATCTGGAGTGGCCCTCCATTTTTACTCTTCACCAAGCAGTCATCCCTCCCGTTTTTTCTGCTGTTCCACTTGCACCTGTAACCGTTATAATTGATCAGATAACCAAAGCTTGATAAAGACTGAGAGAACGGGAGGCCTGTCTTGTCTGTTGAAATTGATGATGTACAAGCATACATGAAACGCTTGGGGCAACAGGCTCGTGAAGCTGCTACGGTAACAGCCAGCGCTGAGTCCAGTGCCAAGAACCATGCACTGCAGGCTACAGCAGACATTCTGGATGCCTCCCGTGCCGAGCTGGTACAAGCTAACCGCAAGGATCTGGAAAACGGCCAAGCCAACGGATTAAGTGATGCCATGCTGGATCGTCTGGAGCTGACTCCAGAGCGTCTCGGCACTATGATTGAAGGCCTGCGTCAGGTTGCGTCGCTGCCGGATCCGGTGGGTAATATCACTGATATGAAATATGTCCCCAGTGGTATCCAGATTGGACAGATGCGTGTTCCCTTGGGTGTTATCGGGATTATCTATGAATCCCGTCCCAACGTGACCGTCGAAGCCGCAAGCCTCTGCCTTAAATCCGGTAACGCCACTATTTTACGGGGAGGCAGTGAAGCGATTCACTCCAATCGCGCTATTGCCCGCTGTATTCAGGACGGTTTGCGTGCAGCCGGTCTGCCACTGGAAGCGGTGCAGGTGGTGGAAACCACAGATCGCGCTGCGGTGGGCGAAATGATTACCATGCCGGAATATGTCGATGTCATTGTACCCCGCGGTGGTAAAGGTCTTATCGAGCGGATCAGCCGCGATGCCCGGGTGACAGTGATCAAGCATCTGGATGGCATCTGCCATGTTTACATTGATAGCAAAGCAGATCTGGTCAAAGCCGAAGCGATTGCCATCAATGCCAAGACCCATCGTTATGGCACCTGCAACACCATGGAAACCCTGCTGGTTCATTCCAGTATTGCCAAACAGGTTCTGCCGGTTCTGGCTGAAGCCTACGGTGAGAAAGGAGTTGAGTTGCGGGGCTGTGAACATACCTGCTCGATTTTGAAACAGGCCGTTCCCGCTCAGGAAGAGGACTGGAGCGCGGAATATCTGGCTCCGATCCTGGCTATCAAAGTTGTTGATGGTGTTGATGAAGCTATTGTTCATATCAACCAGTATGGTTCGCACCACACAGATGCTATTGTGACAGAGGACTATACACTGTCACGCCGTTTTCTGCGGGAAGTTGATTCCAGTTCGGTGATGGTTAATGCGTCGACACGCTTTGCCGATGGTTTTGAATATGGTCTTGGGGCTGAAATCGGTATTTCCACCGATAAAATTCATGCTCGTGGTCCTGTTGGCCTGGAAGGGCTGACTTCACAGAAATATGTGGTTCTGGGTGACGGACATATCCGCACTTGAGAACTGTGACCGGCCTGCTATTGCATCGTTGAGGAGCAACGCTCTTTGCCATGGTTAGCGGGCCTTTTGTTAAGGTAATACGGCACTACATGCAAGCCTCTGAATTGAAAGATCTGGTTATTGATACCCTGGAAGAAACCAAGGGCAAGGATATCGTGGTACTGGATGTCCAGGACAAGACGGACGTCACCGATCTTATGATTATTGTTTCCGGTACTTCTACACGGCATGTTAAGTCACTGGCTATCAACCTGGTAGATAAGTGCAAGAAGGCTGGAGTTCAGCCAATGGGCGTTGAAGGTGAAGACCAGGCGGAATGGGTTCTGGTCGACTTGGGTGACATCGTTGTGCACCTGATGATGCCTTCAGCCCGACAGTTCTATGACCTGGAACGCCTCTGGGAAACGACGGTCAATATGGCCGAAGCGGAATAAATGCGTATTCGCCTGATAGCCGTCGGCCAGAAAATGCCGTCTTGGGTGACGGAGGGATACAACGAATATGCCCGCCGGCTGCCGGCCGGTTTCTCTCTTGAGTTATATGAGATACCTTTGAATAAGCGCACCAAGAATGCCGATGTTCAGCGTTTCAGGGCTCGCGAGGGAGAACAGATGTTGTCGGCAATCGGAAAAGGAGATCGGGTGATTGCCCTGGAAGTGAAAGGGCGTGAGTGGAGTACGGAACAGTTGGCTGACAAAATCGGCCAGTGGCATGACAATGGAGAAAACATCAGCCTGCTGGTTGGTGGTCCGGAAGGTATGTTGCCCGAGATATCCAACCGGGCAGATGTGAAATGGTCACTTTCTCCGCTGACCCTGCCCCATCCCATGGTCAGGATCATGGTGTCAGAACAACTGTACCGAGCCTGGAGTATTCTTAATAATCACCCGTATCATCGTTAAAATAACCATTAGTACAAACATTTTAAGTATGTGAATGGCGGCTGATACGATCAAAGACCATCCGCGTGAGCGCAGGTTGGTTAATTTCCGCGTCTGGCTGGCTGTTGTTGTCATGGTAATCATGACAGCCGGCCTGATTGCCAGAGCTTTTTACCTGCAGGTGATCCAGTATGATGATCTGGCGACCCAGTCCGAGGAAAACAGGATTCACCTGCGTACCGTGCCTCCCATCCGGGGGTTGATTTACGACACCAAAGGACGTCTTCTGGCTGATAACCAGCCAAGTTATAACCTGACTATTATCCGCGAAAGGGTTGATCAGCTTGAACATACCCTGGAAGAGCTGGGCAAGCTGATTGAACTTGACCCTGAAGATATCAAAGAGTTCCGGGAACGTGTCTACCAGACCCGGCCCTTCAACAGTGTTCCCCTGAAGTACCGCCTGCGTGAAGACGAGATAGCCACGGTGGCTGTCAATCAGCACAAGCTACCCGGGGTAAATGTTGAAGCTCAGTTGATTCGTTATTACCCGCGAAAGGAAAAACTCGCCCATGCCGTTGGCTATGTAGGGCGCATCAATGAGCGGGAACTGAAGAAAATAGATGCCTCCCAGTACAGCGGAACCAATATTATCGGGAAAACCGGCATTGAGCGTTATTACGAAGATACTCTGCTGGGTAAGCCAGGTTACCAAGAGGTTGAGTCTAACGCTCGTGGTCGTGTATTGCGGGTTTTGAAGCAGGTGAATCCGATTCCCGGCAAGGATGTCCACCTGTATCTGGATCTGGACCTACAGAAAGCCGCTATGGAAGCTTTGGATGGCAAACGCGGAGCTGTGGTGGCTATGGATCCAAATTCTGGTGGAATTCTGGCATTGGCCAGTACCCCTTCCTACGATACCAATCCATTTGTCAGTGGCATCAGTTACAAAGCCTATAGCAAGCTCCGGGATGATATCAATCGACCGCTTTATAATCGTGCGACGCTGGGAGAGTACCCACCGGCATCGACGATCAAACCGTTCATGGCTCTGGCTGCCCTCGACAGTGGCACCATTGAGCGGGACTACAAGATTTTTGACAAGGGCTATTACCAGCTGCCTGGGGATGAACGCCGGTACCGCAACTGGAAGCGCAAAGGTGATGGCTGGACTGATCTGATTCGCTCTATTGCCCGTTCCAACGACACCTATTACTACGATATTGCGGTAAAGATGGGCATAGATACTATGCATGATTATCTAACCCTGTTTGGCTTTGGTGAACGTACAGGTCTTGATATTGCTTCGGAGCGTCCAGGTCTGGTGCCATCAAGGGAGTGGAAACGACGAACGCGGGGTGTTCCCTGGTACCCGGGGGAAACTGTTATTGCCGGTATTGGTCAGGGTTATCTACTGGCTACGCCTCTGCAACTGGCGGCGGCTACATCGATTATTGCTAACCGGGGAAAGGTTGTTCAGCCCCGTCTGGCCAGGCCTGGTCCTGGCGTTGCTCCGTTACCCCCCCTGGCCCGTGTAGAAAAAGATGCAGCAGACTGGGAAACCGTGATTGAAGGAATGAAAGCGGTGGTGGCTCATCCCAGGGGAACGGCTTACATAAAGATTGGCAAGAACCTGAAGTATACCGTGGCAGGCAAAACCGGAACGGCCCAGGTCGTGAGCCTGCCCCAGGACATCAAGGAAGAGGAGGCGCTGGTGCTGGAAGAGTTCCAGAAGGATCATGGTCTGTTTGTCGCTTTTGCACCTATTGAAAATCCACAGATTGCCCTGGGTGTGATTGTGGAAAATGATTCCAAGGCGGCGGTGCTGGTTGCCCGTAAGGTTATGGATGCTTATCTGCTGCCCAGACTGGCTGCGAAGCAGCTGGCTGGTGATCTGGTCGGGAGTCACTCCCGTGGGGGGCAATAATGTCCCAGGATTTTATCCGACAGCTGGACCCAACCCATGATCTGCGAGCCGCACGCTCTCTGAGCAGTCGTCTTCATATTGACCCAGTACTGCTACTGATGCTGCTGGGTGTCTGCTCCATGGGACTGTTTATTCTATATAGTGCCAGTGGACAGAATATAGACATGGTGATTCGCCAGTCAATTTATATGCTGGTTGGATTTGCCACTATGTTTGTCGTGGCACAGATTCCCCCAAGAATCTTGAAAATGCTGACACCTATTGCTTATCTGGGCGGTGTGGGCCTGCTTGTTGCCGTTCTGGTAATGGGAGAAGGGGCTAAAGGGGCACAGCGCTGGATTCAGCTGCCCGGGTTCCGTTTTCAGCCTTCAGAGGTGATCAAGTTGGTGATGCCTTTGACGGTAGCTGCCTGGCTTTGTCGTAAACCCCTGCCACCCTCGTTGATGGAAACTTTTATTTCCCTGGTGCTGATCGGGGTACCGGTGGTTCTGATTGTAAAGCAGCCAGATCTGGGAACATCGCTGTTGATTGCCGCTTCCGGACTGTTTGTCCTGCTACTGGCAGGGTTGCGCTGGCGCATCATCGGTACCGCTGTACTACTGGCCATTCCAGCAGTTTGGGGTATGTGGCACTTTGTTATGCGAGAATATCAGAAACAGCGGGTACTGACCTTTCTTAACCCGGAAAGCGACCCCTGGGGATCGGGCTGGAATATTATCCAGTCCAAGATATCCATCGGTTCTGGTGGTCTTTACGGGAAGGGCTGGTTGCTGGGAACCCAGTCCCATCTGGACTTTCTTCCTGAGAGCCATACAGACTTTATTGTTGCGGTGCTGGCTGAAGAGTTTGGCCTTCTTGGTATTCTGGTTATGCTTTCTGCCTATGCTCTGATTATCGGTCGGGGCATTTTTATTACTCTGCATGCCCAGAATATGTTTGCCCGCCTGGTTGCCGGCAGCGTAACCCTGACGTTCTTCGTCTACATTTTTGTAAATATAGGAATGGTCAGTGGCCTGCTTCCGGTGGTGGGTGTGCCTCTACCCCTTGTCAGCCGCGGGGGAACATCCCTAGTCACCCTGATGGCAGGTTTTGGACTGCTTATGTCTGCCCATACCCATAGAAATTTTCTTGGTCGATAAGCCATAAAAATGTTAAGAATTATAAGAGCGGTATCGTATATCTGATTTCAGCAGCTGCAGGAATGTAAATCTGCAGGCTGGGGCAGGTTTAATAATGCTGTTTTTGTAATTCTTGGATGACCGGCGATGCCGACAGGGGATAGCCAATATGCGGATCCGTTTCAAAAGCTTGGCAGCTTTATTATTAGCAGGCATTTTTCTTAGTATGTCCAGCTATGGTGAAGGCTTCAGCAAGGCGGATATCGACGGATTTATAGATGAGCTGGTGCGTGGCGAGGGATTTTCCCGCCCTGCACTGGAGAAAATGTTCAGCAACGTAGAATATAAATCCCGAATTGTAGAGATCATGGAGCGTCCGGCTGAGCGGCGCATGACCTGGGGAGAGTACAAGGCCCTCCTGATTAATGAGAAAAGAATTAATGATGGGGTCAGGTTTTGGAAACAGCACCAAAAAATTCTGGAGAAAGCCAGCCAGGAGTATGGTGTTGCCCCCAGCGTGATTATTGGAATTCTTGGTATTGAAACTGGCTTTGGTCAAAACACGGGTGGGTTTCGCGTGGTCGATGCCCTGGCAACCCTGGGGTTCAAGTATCCGAGAAGAGCGACCTTTTTTCGCAAGGAGCTGAAAGAGCTCCTTCTTCTGGCCAGAGAGCAGGGTTTTGATCCCTTGAGCCTGACGGGTTCCTACGCCGGTGCCATGGGGCTTCCCCAGTTTATGCCCTCCAGCTATAGGGCTTATGCCATTGATTTTGACAAGGATGGTCAGGCTGATATCTGGCAATCAATGGCTGACGCTATCGGTTCCATTGCCGCTTATCTAAGCCGGCATGGCTGGGAGCAGGGCAAGCCTGTAGCAGCCAGGGCTACTGTACATGGGCAAAGGTATGCCCGGGTGCTTGATAAAAATCCCCGTCCGACCCGCTCCGTTAACGAAACCAAGAACCTTGGCTGGAGAACAGTCCGGGTATTGCAGGACAGCGCAAGGGTACGTGGGCTGAAACTTGAAGGTCAGTCCGGTATAGAGCACTGGTTGACTCTGACTAATTTCTACGTGATCACCCGTTACAACAAGAGCGACCTGTATGCCATGGCAGTCTATCAGCTGGGGAACCAGATAGAGAAGAAAATGAAATCCCAAGTATCGACTTCCGATCTGGCACAAACTGTTGCGGGGAAGTGAAGATAAAGACTTTAAGTTTGAGCAAGTTGGTTGAGAGCGTTGGTTAGAATAAAACAACCCAGAAGCCAGGGGGCGGAGAATCTGTACTCCGGCTTAAGCCTGATTATTATTTTCACACTTCTGGCCGGCTGCTCTGGTCATCAGACTCAGGAACAGATCCAGGCTAATCGTTACCATATCAAGAAGGATGGTAAAGGCCTGTGGGATGTTGATGTGTCCTCGTTGCCAGATGCCATACCCCGCCCACCAGAAGGCAAGGTCAAGACTGCCCCTTATTCCTGGAAGGGAGTGTCCTATGTTCCCCTGCCAACAGCCGCTGGTTATCAGAAGGAGGGAGTTGCATCCTGGTACGGGGTGAAGTTCCATGGTTACAAAACGGCCAATGGTGAGATGTATGACATGTATAGCATGTCTGCAGCCCATAAGACCCTGCCCCTACCATCCTATGTCCGGGTGACAAACCTGGAAAACAGTCGCAGTGTTGTGGTCCGGGTGAATGATCGGGGACCGTTCCACGGAAACCGCCTGATAGACTTGTCTTGGGCGGCAGCCAAGAAGCTGGGTTACCAGGATAAAGGTACCGCCAGGGTCAGGATCGAAGGAATAGACACATCTCCTGAAGGCATGCTAGCTCTGGGTAAAGAGCGGAAGCAGGGCGGCCAGAAAGTGGCCAGGAGTAGCCACGTAGACAATAGAGTCACTGCACAGAAATCCGACAAAAAAAGTATGGATAGCAGGTTTGAACTTCCCGATCAGTCGCTGATATATCTGCAGGTGGCCGCTTTGAGCCGACAGGATGCCGCAACTGATTTGAAGAAAAAACTGCTGAATGTGACATCGACTCCGGTTACGATTGTTTCCGGTGATGATGCCCTGTTCCGGGTCTGGGTCGGACCTTTTGGTTCAGAACAGGATCTGCTGGGCCTTCAGGAAATCCTTCAGGGAGCCAGTATGGCCAAAGGTTACCGGGTCTATGAGACTGTTTCCGGTAGCAATTGATAATCAATTGTCCTTTGAGCTTTATGACCTTTAATGCACTTTAAAGCAGTTGTTATAATCCCCGGTTACTGTAATCTCCCTGCTACTTGCAAAAAGATCAGGGGCCTCAGGCTGCGCAGCCTGGGTAATGTCCCATCATTAAGAGTTTTGTTGAGGCAAGATGAATCAAACAGCCCGATTTTCCTGTAGATTGGCAGCCACAATAGTAGGAGCTGCCATGTTGGTCGTCTCCTCGGTGGCGACTGCCCTGCCGGCAGGTCTTATCCCTTCTCCTCCCCAGATTGCTGCGAAAAGCTATATCCTGGTTGATGCCGTCAGTGGAGAAGTTCTGGCAGAAAACAATGCCGATGAGGCCATGCCTCCCGCCAGCCTGACCAAAATGATGACCGCCTATGTTGTTGAGAATGAGCTGGCCGCTGGCAATATCGCCCGTAACGATCTGGTTACCGTCAGTGAAAAGGCCTGGCGTATGCGTGGCTCACTGATGTTTATTGAGGTGGGTGAGAAGGTATCTGTTGAAGATCTGCTGAAAGGCGTGATCATTGTTTCCGGCAACGATGCCAGTGTCGCACTGTCCGAATATGTCGCTGGCAGTGAGGATGCCTTTGCCCAGGTTATGAATGGTACTGCCAGAGAGCTGGAAATGGAGAATACCCAGTTTCAGAACGCCTCCGGCTGGCCGGCCAAAGGCCATTACTCTTCAGCCCGTGATCTGTCCAAGCTGGCTCGGGCGATTATTTATGATCATCCGGAATACTACGATATCTACAGTGAACGTGAGTTCCAGTACGGTGTGAATAAGTCAACCGGCAAACCGCTGAACCCTCAGCCAAACCGTAACACCCTGCTGTCCAACCCTAATGTTGATGGCCTGAAGACTGGTCATACTGACGCTGCTGGCTACTGCCTGGTCGCTTCTGCCAAGAAAGACGAACGTCGTTTGATTGCAGTGGTGATGGGAACCCGCAGTGAAAGTGCCAGAGCCAATGAGACCCAAAAACTGCTGACTTACGGTTTCCGCTTCTTTGAGAATGTCGATGTTAACCGGGGCGGTGTTTCACTGGAGCAGGTTCGGGTCTGGAAAGGGGATCGCGATCAGCTTTCTGTCGGTCTGGAGAAGGATCTGGTGATCACTGTTCCCCGTGGGCGGGGTAAGGATGTGAAGGCGTCCATGACCATTGAGCCTGATCTGGAAGCTCCTATTGCTGCCGGTCAGGTTGTCGGCAGCGTTATTGTCCGGCTGGATGATGATGTTGTTGAAGAGAAACCACTGATTGCTCTGGAAGCCATTGAGCAGGGGGGATTCTTCAAGCGTCTGTGGGACAGCATTGCCCGTTTCTTCAGTGGTCTGTTTAGCTAGTCAGGCATTTTCAGACTCAGGCTGCTTGATGAGAAAGAGGATGATATGGCACAGGTATATCTGAATGGCAGCTTTGTTCCTGTCGAGGAAGCCAAGGTTTCCGTTCTTGATCGTGGTTTTCTGTTTGGGGATGGAGTCTACGAGGTGATTCCGGTTTTTGCCGGTAAACCTCTGCAGGAAAAGCACCATCTGAATCGCCTGTACCATAGCCTCAAGGCTATTGAGCTGAAAATCACCCAGACCCCGGATGATTTTCAGCGGCTGTTTGCCCAGCTGCTGGAGCTGAACAAGGAGACGGGTGAAAATCTTGCGATTTATCTCCAGATAACCCGTGGAACCATGGAGCGGCGCAGCCACGCTTATCCTGATGCAGTCTGCCCTACGATATTTGCCATGACCACCCCTTTTCAGCCCAACATCCGTGCCGGGGAAGAATCATTGCCGGCTGGTAAGGCGATTACTGTAAAGGATCGGCGCTGGAAACGCTGTGATATCAAGAGTACCTCCCTGCTGGGCAATCTTCTGTCGTTCCAGAAAGCCCATAAAGCAGGAATGGCTGAGTCTATTCTTGTTGACCGCAGAGGGCGGGTAACGGAAGGTGCATCCAGCAATGTATTTGCCATTATCGGGGATAGAATTGTAACCCCTCCCCTGAGCCACCGTATTCTGGGTGGAGTCACCCGGGCACTGGTTCTGGAGCTTGCTGTCAATGATGGTCGTTATACCTGCGAAGAGCGGGAATTAAGGGCGGAAGAGCTGCAGCAGGCCGACGAGATATGGATTACCAGTTCCAACCGGGAGATTCTGCCGATAACTGAACTGGATGGTGTCGTTGTAGGTAACGGTGAACCGGGACAGGTCTGGCGGCATATTGCCGGGCTTTACAGGATTTACCGGGATACGGCACCGGAGATAGATGATGACCGAAGAACCCAAAGCCCCCAAAATTGAATTCCCCTGTGATTACTCCATTCGCATTATGGGTAATGCCAGTGAAAACTTTCCTGAATTTGTCCTTGGTGTAGTTAAAAAACACGACAAAGAACACAACGGCGAATATACCAGCCGTGATAGCCGCAAGGGGCGTTTTATGTCCGTTGTTGTTACTATATGTGCAACTGGCGAACCTCAACTTCGCGCATTGCATGAAGAACTTAAGGCAAGTGGCCGGGTACTGATGGTGCTCTGACCACTTTGCTAATCCAGATACTTCATAAACTGCTCCGAGAGTCCCGAGTGCCACGATAGCAAGGCACAAGTGAGACCGGGAGTATGTTCATGAAATATCCGGGTTGATAACAGGATATTTGAAGAATGATTGACGCGGAGTCACTTATTGTCCGCGATCTGGGGCTGAAGGATTACACACCTGTATGGCAGGCTATGACCGAGTTCACTGCCAAACGGGACAAACAGACTCCAGATGAACTCTGGCTGGTGGAACATCCACCCGTCTTTACCCAGGGGCAGGCCGGTAAGGCCGAGCATGTTCTGTTTCCTGGGGATATTCCTGTTGTTCAGGTTGATCGTGGTGGTCAGGTGACTTACCACGGACCCGGACAACGGGTTGTCTATCTTATGCTGGATGTGAAAAGACTTGGCTTGGGTGTTAGAAAGCTGGTGACCATGATGGAAGAGTCGGTCATCGCTACTCTGGCTGAGTTCGGTATTGATTCTGCTGCCCGTGCAGACGCCCCAGGTGTTTATGTGGGTGAAGCCAAAATTGCCGCCCTCGGGTTGCGTATTCGGCGTGGCTGCTCATTTCATGGTCTGTCCCTGAATGTTGATATGGATCTGGAACCATTCCAGCGGATCAATCCCTGTGGTTATGCCGGCATGGCCGTTGCGCAAATCAGTGACTACTGCCACAAGGCCAGTATGTCAGACGTTACTACTGCGCTGGTTAAGCATCTGGCCAGCCGCACTGGTTATACTGAGTTGAATATAACTAAAGAGCCTCCTGTTATGCCGGAGAGCCTGGAGAGTGTCCTGTAAATGTCTGATCAAGAACTTATTCCTACAGTACAAGTTCCCAGTGGAAGCAAGTTTGTAAACGAAAAAGGCATCCACGCCATCAAGAATGGCGTCAAGGCCAGTCAGAACAAAGAGCCACAGAAGATTATGCGCAAGCCTGCCTGGCTGCGTATCAAAGCCCACACGGACAAGCGTTACGGTGAGGTCAAGAAGACAGTAAAGGGTCACAAGCTCAGTACTGTCTGTGAAGAGGCCATGTGCCCGAATATCAATGAGTGCTGGAGTTCTGGTACGGCTACCATCATGCTGATGGGAGATGTCTGCACCCGTGCCTGCAAGTTCTGTGCAGTGAACACTGGTAACCCCAAAGGTCTGCTGGATACCGATGAGCCGGAAAATACTGCAGATACTGTCGGTATGATGGGGTTGAAGTATCTGGTGCTGACCTCCGTAAACCGAGATGATCTTGAAGATGGCGGTGCTGCGCACTATGCCGCTGTGGTAAAGAAAGTGATTGCGAAAAACCCGAATACCACTGTTGAAACCCTGACTCCGGACTTCCAAGGTAACCTGAAGGATGTTGAAACTGTTGTAGACAGTGGTATCGCGGTCTTTGCCCAGAATGTAGAAACGGTCCGTCGTTTGACCCACCCTGTGCGTGACCCACGTGCCAGCTACGAGATGACTCTCAAGGTTCTGGAGCATGCCAAAAAGCACAATCCCAAGGTGCTGACCAAGACCAGTCTGATGCTTGGTCTGGGTGAGACAGAAGATGAAATCCTGGAAGCCATGGACGATTTGCGTGCTATCGGTGTGGATATTCTGACCTTTGGCCAATACCTTCAGCCCACCAAAAATCATATTGCTCTCCAGCGTTATGTGACTCCGGAAGAGTTTGAGAAATATCGTCAGTGGGGCCTGGATAAGGGCTTTCTGGAAGTCGTTTCCGGTGCCTTGGTGCGCTCCAGCTATCGTGCCGAGCAGGTTCTGCAGAAGAACAATGTTGGACTGGATTTGGGACATCCCGCCAAATAACTTGTCCACCAAACAGCATAAAGAGAAATGCCTTTTTCATCATGCCCAAAGTTATGGAAACTGTGATGGAAAAGGTATTTCCATGGTAAATATCACTCTGAGGCTATTGTAGTTCAGGCAGTTAGCATGTTTTGATGTTCCTTTAGATTTTCTAAGTACTTTTCAGAATCAGGCATGTCTGACACGGAATTGATAATTAATGACAGTGACCCTTTGGTGCCTGTTGTCACATTAAAGGGACGCTGGGACAGGGAAGGCAATCTGCCCGATATTTCATGCCTGGAAAGCACGGTAGCGGCCTGCGAAAAGTATATCTGCCTAGTTCCCGGGGAAGAGTTTTTCTGGGACTCCCGGGTGTCAGCTTTTCTGCTGGCTGTCGAACGCCTGTGCAGCCTTTACGACAAGACACTGCATATCGGTGAATTCCCAGAAGCCATACGCCATCTGCATGAGCTGGCCTGCGCTGTTCCCCCCAATACAAATCAGCCGCCGGAAGAGAGTGTCCAGTTCCAGTTTCTCCATACCTTCTACAGGGAGGTCATAGATACCTTTGCCTTTATCGGGGATATGAGTATCTCAACCTTGAGACTGTTGACTGGCCAGAGTCATATGCGGGCTGTGGATGCTATTGCCTGCCTGAATCAGGCTGGGCCCAAGGCCATAGGCATTCTGTCTCTGCTGAGTATATTGGTGGGCATGATCCTGGCTTACCTGGGAATGATTCAGCTGTCTCAGCTTGGTGCTGAAGTTTACGTGGCCAACCTTGTGGCTGTGGGTATGGTGCGGGAGATGGGAGCCCTGATGACTGCAGTTATCATGGCGGGTCGGACGGGGGCAGCCTGGGCAGCAGAATTGGGAGCCATGCAGGTTAATGAAGAGGTAGATGCCTTGGTTACTATGGGCATTAGACCAATGGATTTTCTGGTGATGCCTCGCCTGCTGGCGATGGCCATAGTCATGCCTCTTTTGTGTGCTTATAGCTTTGTTCTGGGCATGGTCGGTGGCGGACTGATGGCGACAGGCATGAATATGACTATCCGTCAGTATGTGTTCCAGTTGTTACAGTCATTTACTCCGGTGGATGTGATTGCAGGCTGTTTTAAGGGATTTATTTTTGGACTGCTGATAGTGCTGGCTGGCTGTCAGGCTGGTATGAACTGCCGGGGTTCCTCGGCTGCCGTTGGCCAAGCCACCACCCGCGCGGTTGTCCTGGCCATAGTCTTCTTTGTTATTGCCGATGCGGGTCTGAACCTGCTGTTTTTCAAACTGGGTATCTGATGGCTATGGATAGTGAAAATACCCTCCCGGTTTCTGAAACGCACCCCATGATTGAAGTCCAGGGGCTGACTATGGGGTACGGTTCCCGGTTGATCCAGCAGAACCTGAATTTCCAGGTTAGCCAGGGTGATATTTTTGTCATTATGGGCGGCAGTGGTTGTGGCAAGAGTACTTTGCTTAAGCACCTGATTGGACTGAAAGTGCCCGCTGAAGGGGACATTCTTTACCGGGGTGAAAGCTATGTCAGCGCCAGTGAGCAGGATCAATTGAGAATGCGGCGGCAGTGGGGTATTACTTTTCAGAGTGGGGCGCTGTTCAGCGATATGACGCTGGCTGAGAATGTGGCTCTTCCTCTGCGTCATGCTGCCATACCGAGTCAGAATATAAACGACATTGTTCATTACAAGTTGTCATTGGTTGGGTTGGCCGGGTTTGAAAATTACTATCCCGCCCAGATCAGTGGCGGCATGTGCAAACGGGCCGGACTGGCCCGGGCCATAGCTCTGGATCCAGACATTCTGTTTTTTGATGAGCCGTCGGCAGGGCTTGATCCCTTGAGTGCCCGGCGTCTGGATGATCTGATTTTGGAACTGCGTGATTCAACTGGTGCTACCGTGGTAATTGTCACCCATGAACTGGCCAGTATTTTTGCTATTGCCAATAATGGAATTTTCCTTGATGCAGTCAGCAAGACTGCACTTGATCATGGTGATCCTAACTGGCTGAAAAACCATAGTAGTGCAGCACTTGTCCGGTCCTTCCTGGCCCGGGGGGAAGCAGAGGGGCCTGAGTTATGAGTGCACGCTCAAAAGCAATAAAAGTAGGATTTTTTGTTGTTTCCATGCTGATGCTTTCTGTCACCATGTTATTGGTTGTCAGTCAGGGTGGCCTGCTTGGTGAGGAGAATGTCCGGTTTGAGCTGGTCTATGATACCTCCATAAAAGGGCTGGAGGTTGGTGCTCCCGTTACCCTTCGAGGGGTACCGGTGGGTGAGGTGGCCAGCATCCGGTCACGTTTTTATCCCGACGCACTTGAACCCCTTAACTCTGTGATAGTGGATATATACCCGGAACGTATTGAGCTGGACAGCTACGACCAGATAGGCGATGAAGATATTCTGGCCTTGCTGCTTGCCCGGGGGCTCAGTGCCAAACTGCGTACCCAGAGCTTGTTAACCGGACTGCTGTATATAGAAATAGATTTTTATGATGTAGAGCCGCGCATGAGTAGTGTGGTGACCCGGTACCCGCAACTGCAGACGGTTCCCAGTGATCTTGAATTTCTGGATGAGGAACTGAGTGATATCGATATTAAAAAGCTGGCTGAGGACATGCAGCAGATTCTCGCTAATATCAACAGTTTCACCAGCAGCAGTGACTTCCAGCACCTTGCATATAATGTTAACCAGACTCTGGGATCTATTGAGCAGGCTGGCAATGAAGTAACAGCAGTCACTACTGAGCTGGAGCTGCTTGTCACAGATATGCGGAGTGCGGTCAATGAAGCCGGTGAGGTTGCAGACAGGGCTGGTGCTCACCTGGCTCCTGACTCTCCCCTGGTACATAACCTTAATCAAACCATGCAGAGCATAAACCGCGCATCCCGTTCCGTAGAGCAACTTATGGACACCCTTGAACGTCAGCCTGAATCCATAGTTTTTGGCAAAGGGGGAAACTAAGTCATGAATAGAATGCTTGTGGTGTTCCTTTTTGTCTTGGTTCTGGTCGGCTGTGCCAGTCAGCCATACAGTTACTACATGCTACGGGCCAATGCCTCTGAAGCAGATATTACGGTTAATGGCCCTATAGGCCTGATTCCGGTGGCTGTTCCCGGCTGGCTATATGACAGCCGTCTGAGTTGGAGTGATGGCAAGGTTCAGCTATTTCGCCTGAACAGTGAGCGCTGGGGAACGGATCTGGGAGAAGAGATTAACCGGGTTTTGAGTACAAATCTCAGTCGGCAGCTGAAAGGGGAAAATGTATCCATTGGCCCATGGTTTGGTGATCAGCGTCCTGATCTGGTATTGAAAATGGAGCTAGAAAACCTGGTGATGAATGAGGCTTCTGTGGAACTGACAGCTTGCTGGCAGCTTCAGGATAAACAGGGGCAGGTGCTGGTTCAACATGGTGAGCAGGTATGGGTGTCAGAGGTGATGGCTGCAGAAGACGGTTCCCGCCTGGCTCAGGGCATCAGTGAGGTCCTATCTGCAATAGCTGGCGATATGATTGAAGCTGTTCGAGTGCAGCCAGAAATACATATAAAAAAAATGGAGCCATAAGGCTCCGAGTTATGGGAGAGACGGTTTCATTGAGAATTTTGTGGGTCTGAATTCTGTCATCTCTCCTGTGTATGTGCTTAAGACTATAGGGAATCCAGTGTTTAGGAAATTAGACCAAAGCTATATAGACTTTGGTATTGCGCTGTCTTCGCAGGGGGGCGGATAGGCAGTTTCATGGAAGTGCATTTCCCATCACCTTGGAGTGATGAAAAAGGCGCTTCACGCATAAAGCTGTTTGAGATAGTTTGTGGAGAAGAGTATCCCCGCCTAAATACTTTGCAGGATAATAAAGCCAATCATGGTCGGGCAGGCAAACCGGATATACCAGGGCCATATTTTCCAGAACAGGCTGTGCTCTGCTTCCGGCCAGCCCCGGCTTATCTCTGTCAATTTACGATGTCTGCTGACCAGCCATCCTGCATAAAGTGAAAACAACAGACTGTTAATTGGCTGGGCATATTTTGTGGTCAAGGTGATGAGAGCGCCGAACAGTGTCTCAAAAGAGAGGATGACCAGAACTGTTACCAGCAGTACCCCGGTACAGACCAGGAGTCCGGCTTTTTGACGTGACAGCCCGGATCTTTCCGAAAGGCTTGAAACAGGAACTTCCAGCATGGATATGGATGATGTCAGAGCAGCAATAGACATCAGAGAGAAGAAAGCCAGAGCCATTGCCGCTCCTTCTGGCCCGATCCTGTTGAACACGGCTGGGAGGATTTCAAAGACCAGGGTATCACTGTCAACCAGCTGACCGTTGTCCAGGTGGATGGATATTCCCAGGTTCAGACCAACGAACAGGGCGGGAATGATCAGTAATCCGGCCAGAAAGGCGATACCTGTATCCAGCAGGCAGACCTGCAGGGCTACCCCCGGCAGACTGGCATCTTTTCGCAAATAGGAACCATAAACCATCATGGCACCAACGCCCAGGGACATGGAAAAGAATGACTGACCCATGGCGTTAAGAATCAGGTCGGTATTCATTTTGGCCAGGTCGGGAATCAGATAATGCTTAAGCCCGTTTGTGGCACCTTCCTGAGTCAAAACTGTAAATATCATGCCTGCCAGCAGAAGTATCAGCAGAGGCATTAGTCTTGCCGACCAGCGCTCTATTCCGTTTTTAACTCCGCCATTAACAACAGACAGAGTGACTGCAATAAACAAAATGGCAAGAATAATATTGCGGAGGGGGGAGAAAGACGTCAGCCAGCTGGCGGCTTCTGTGAATCCCAGATTCTGTAGTAAAGGGGCAATGGCAAAACCAGTCAGCCACCCTCCGACAATGCTGTAAAAACTGAAGATCATGCAAATAGTAATCGTGGCAAAAACCCCGGTCAGTCGGGTAACAGGTTGCCAGATCTTGTCATCAGGAAGTTGTTCCAGGGCCGTAACAGGATTGCTCTGGCCGTAACGACCAATCATGAGTTCAGCAACAAGGGCGGGGTAAGCCAGCAACAGGGAGAGAATCAGATAAACCAGGACAAAGGCTGCACCGCCATTTTCTGCTACCAGGGTTGGGAAACTCCATATATTGCCAAGGCCAATGGCTGAGCCAGCTGCAGCAAGAATAAAGCCCAGTCGTGTGGAAAATCCTGGGCGGGGTGTCGACGATGGCTGGTCTGTGCTGGCAGGCATTAAATGTCCTCAAACAGCCATGAGCAGATCAGGTACCCAAAGGGAAGAATGCCGCTCACCGCGAATCATGAAAACTGCTAAACCGCTAAAGCAGCCTTTCATGGTAAATAGTTCTGCAAAAGTGTAGCAGGCAACAATCTGTGTAATGGGTATGCTGTGTAATAGGTATGTATTTTGGATCGGGGATCATTACCCTTGTAGTGAACCTCTGCAAACATATGCTAAAGAAATAAATAAGAGCATTGTATTGTCGTTGCTTGACGAATAGAGGCAGATGATTTGGTAAAGCTATTGAAAACAGATAATTAAAGGTGTGTCATAGCCTGGTAATTAACGTTGTTTCTTTGTTGTTAATCAACCTGGTGTAGAAATAGTCTCTCTTAAATTATTCCATCCCCACTAATGGTATGTTAATAATGTCATAAAAAAATACGTAGCAGACAGTGTATTTTTTTCTGAGCGCAGGTCATTTTCTACGGGTTGATACTGGCTTGTTTGCATGGCCTGTCAGACACCAGAGAGCAGTATGAAGAATATAAAAAGAAATATTGCCATACCCATTACCTATATTCGCCATTTGATGGCTTTGATTAAAGAGAATGGGCTGAGAGAAGATACTTTTCTGATGGCATCAGGTATCCGGTCGGAAGAGCTCGAAAGGGACGAGGGAACTATCGATTTCGAGCGCTGTGACCGTCTGGTAACCCTTTTAAGAGAACAGTCCGGAATTGATAATCTGGGCTGGCAGCTTGGTTTACGACTGCATCTTCCCAGCCATGGTGTGTTGGCCACGGCAGCACTGACCAGCAATACAATTGCCGAGATGCTGGAGATGTCGGTGCGCTATATGGCGACCCGTTTCCCTCTTATGGTCGTTTTTCTGGACGTGGATGGTGATGAGGCTGTTCTTCAGTTTGATGAAGCTCTGGATCTGGGGAACAACCGCCGCTTTTATGTCGAAGCGTTTGTCGCTTCACACCAGGTCATGAGATTTTACTCGTTTGGCCCAGATGCCAGTCAAGGTCATAAGCTCCATTTGGCGATCAGCAAGAAGGATTATTACGACGATATTGACTATGACGGTGTGGATGTTTCCTACAATCATGCTGCACATCAGTTCCGTTTCCCGGCCCGTTACCTGGGAATGTCGATGCCAATGGCGGATACCATTACCCAGCAGGCAGCGGAGCGCCAGTGCAGGAAAATTCTGGAAGATATGAAAGTGGAAACCGGCCTTCTTGGGCGGGTGCTGTCATACATTCGCAGCCGTGAAGGCGTGATCCCTTCCCTTGAGCAGACAGCGGATTATCTGCTGATCTCTCCCCGTACTTTACGACGTCAGCTGCAGGAGCTGGATGTGACCTACCGAACCCTGGTTAACAGGGAGAGAAAGCGGCTGGCTCTTCACTACCTTCGCAATACCCGTCTGACTGTTGAGGAAATTGCCGAACGCCTTGATTACAACGATCCCAGTAATTTCGGACGGGCATTCCGGAAGTGGACGGGGCATTCGCCAGGCTATTACCGTCACGCTGTTGAAGAAAGTGCATAAACCTGTAAAGGTAGTCAGAAAGAACAGCAATGAGCGGGTTTTAATCTTTATAGGTGCTATGGACCCTAATAAGTAAAAAATAACATGTATAAAGAGACAATCTCTCCCCGATTTTTTGAAACCGATGCCCTCGGTCATATCAATAATACTGTGATTCCAGTCTGGTTTGAAAAAGCCCGGGAGCCGGTGTTCAGATTATTTACTCCGGACCTCAATGTAAATAACTGGAAGTTGATTATTGCCAGAATCAGTGTCGATTTTCTGGGGGAGATTTTCTATGGGGAAGATGTAGAGATTCATACCGGGCTGGCTAAAATTGGTAACTCTTCCATGACTATTCGTCAGGAGGTTTGGCAGAAGGGAGAGTGTCAGGCCCGTGGTGATGCCATTATGATCCATTACGACTATGGAAAGAGCCAGTCGGTTACCATTCCAGATTCTGTTCGGGCACAACTTGAAAAAGTCCTCATTGAGGAAATCAAATAGATAACTTTTACACTCCTGAAGGTGCTCCAAAGAGTCAAATACCTCATATACTGAATCAGAGAGTGTGATCAGGGATGGGCATATGCCTCTGTTTCATAGGGCGGGGCGGGGAGCTTCTCAGCAGCCGGCATCTGCAGTCAATATCAAAAGGGTTAGTTTAGAAAGGCCGGGAACTTCCGCCTGGGCGCGCTTCCGGCCAGTGGTCGCCTTTGTCAATAAATATATCCACAAGCTGCTGGGTAATAACAACCCTATTGTCACCCGCCTTACTGATCGGGTTATCAGGGTTGTTTCCGATCTGTCCGCTGACCAGAAAGCCCGGTTGCAGGCCTGGGTTGATGAAGCCGGGCCTGATGAAATTCAGGGAAGGAGAGAAATTGCAGAAGCCATCCTGAGTTGTGCGCGAACTGCATCCCCAGACCTTGAGCTATCAAATAAGGGGGTGACTACTCTACCGGATATAGTCGCAGAGTTAACCCAGGTGAGAAGGCTTCTTGTTGGTGGGAACCCTCTTATATCTCTGCCCGAGAGTTTGGCCTGCATGAAAAACCTTCGGTCTTTGTCCTGTGATTACTGTGGTCTGGATGAGGCTCCTGACTGGATTTCCGATTTAAGCAATCTCTCTTATCTGAATCTGAATGGTAATAGTCTTACTACCTTACCCGGTTCTGTAGGCAGCATGCATAATCTGCATACCCTTAAACTGGTGAATAACAATATCCGCTATCCTCCCAGTACTCTCTGGAGCCTTGGTAAGTCCCATCCCTGTCATATCTACCTGGCCCGAAATCCTGTGCCACCAGCAGAACAAAGGGAACTTCATAAAGTCCGTGGAGCTGGACAGTTGTATATCTTCTGTGTCCCCAGGTTCATCTTGACTGAAGTTAACTCCACAGAAGTCAATACAATGGTTGCCCACTGGTTTGCTCTGGCAAGTTTGCCATTGCCTGATCGTGTCAGGCAAATGCTGGGGAATATGGACTCAGATCAGGCCAGGACACTTGGTATTCACCTGTGCAAACTGATTGCAACCAAAGACTATGAAACGCCTGCGCAGAGTATTGGGCTGGCCACAAGGGTTGCTGATGTTCTGAGTGAAATGGCTGAAGATGAAGAGGTGAAAAATGCCTGTATGGCTGCTTCCCTGGAGGCGGTCAGTAGTTGTGCAGACCGGGCAATGCTGGGCCTGAATGAAATGGAAAAAGCGGTTATGTTCGCCAAAATTAATAAAACCGGTGATCTGAACCAGCTGGTGGAACTTGGTGCCGGTTACGAGAAACTGGAAAAGGTTAAGGCTATAGCTGCCAGGCGGTGCAGAATGATGCGGATTTTTTATTGGCTGGGCCTGGGACCGAAGCCGGATGAAATTGAAGTACAGCTTGCTTATATGCTCGGCCTTGCTGACCGTTTACAGTTACCCATAGCTAAAAATCAACAGATGTTATTCCGAAAATTTTCCACAGTGACAGATCGCGATATAGAGCAGGCAGCGGCTGAAATTGAAAAAAATCAGGCTGCACACCCTGAGCAGGAAATTAATGCCTTGCTTGCCTGGCAACCTTTATATGAAAAGCTGGAAGAACAGTATTTTGGCTATGTTGATGACATTCGGGGGCAATATCTTGAAAAGAGAGAGACCATAGATACCCATGCTTCTGATTATGATGAACAGGTTGCAGAGGTAGAGAGGGAAATGAAAGCTGCGACTGACAGCTTTTACCGTGAGGCTGTCCAGAAACTTCGAGAGCATAACCCTTTGCCTCCCAAGACCCGGGAAGAAGCCCAGGTCGCTAATGCTATCGATCAGGATGCTGCCAGGTTAGCAAGAGAGAGAATGGAGGAGATGATAAGAAGACAAAGGCAAGGAAGAAATGTCCCCGGGAACCCCCATGGGGAAGCGGAATAACTGAACCCTTGTCTTACCCCCGCCCCTGTCTTGAAGCAATTTTCACAAGATTCCATTCTGCTCTCTGTTATGTCTATACAGTGAAGGTTCCTGATTGATCTTTCTGGTATGCTAAGCCGCATCAGAAAAATGTGAATAAATACAACACAGCAGATAGCTATAAATGATGCAAAAGCTGTGAGTCTGTTATTGAGGTGCTTGCATGCCTGTCTACCGATCCAGAACATCCACTCAGGGCCGTAATATGGCGGGTGCCCGTGCCCTGTGGCGTGCTACGGGTATGACCGATGAAGACTTCCACAAGCCAATTATTGCCATTGCCAACTCATTTACCCAGTTTGTCCCCGGTCATGTGCACCTGAAAGATATGGGGCAACTTGTTGCAAGGGAAATCGAAGAAGCCGGTGGGGTTGCCAAGGAATTCAATACCATTGCCGTTGATGACGGTATCGCCATGGGCCACGACGGGATGCTCTACTCCCTGCCCAGCCGGGATATTATTGCAGACTCTGTCGAATATATGGTCAATGCCCATACGGCCGATGCACTGGTCTGCATTTCCAACTGTGACAAAATCACTCCCGGAATGTTGATGGCAGCCATGCGCCTGAATATTCCTACCATCTTTGTATCCGGTGGACCAATGGAAGCTGGTAAAACCAGGCTGGCTGAACATCGCCTTGACCTGGTTGATGCCATGGTAATTGCAGCTTCTGATGCTGAGCAGGATACCGTTGATGAGTACGAGCGATCGGCCTGTCCAACCTGTGGTTCCTGTTCTGGCATGTTTACTGCCAACTCCATGAACTGCCTGACAGAAGCCCTGGGGCTGTCTCTGCCTGGAAATGGCTCTCTGCTGGCGACCCATGCTGACAGAAAAGAGTTATTCCTGGAAGCGGGGCGAAGGGTAGTTGATATCACCAAGCGCTACTACGAGCAGGACGATGAATCTGTTTTGCCCCGCTCCATAGCCAGCGTAAAGGCTTTTGAAAATGCCATGAGCCTGGATATCGCTATGGGCGGTTCCACCAACACCATTTTGCATCTGCTGGCTGCGGCTGAGGAAGGGGAAGTGTCTTTTGGCATGGAAGATATTGATCGCCTGTCACGGAAGGTGCCTCAGCTATGTAAGGTAGCTCCCAATATCCAGACATACCATATGGAAGATGTGCACCGTGCCGGTGGTGTGATGGGCATCCTTGGAGAACTGGACAGGGCGGATCTGCTTCATAACGAGATTCCCACAGTTCATAGTGTAACCGTGGCTGAAGCCTTGAGTCACTGGGATATTATGCAGACCCGTGATGATGCAGTGAAGATCTTCTACAAGGCTGGTCCGGCTGGGATAAGAACGACGGAAGCTTTCAGTCAGGAGACTCGCTGGCCCAGTCTGGATGCTGACCGTGAAAATGGCTGCATCCGTACTCTTGATCATGCCTACAGCTCCGAAGGAGGCCTGGCTGTTCTGTTTGGCAATATTGCCGAGAAGGGCTGTGTAGTGAAAACCTCCGGTGTTGATGAAAGTATTCTGGTCTTTGAAGGCCCGGCCCATGTCTGTGAAAGCCAGGAAGAGGCTGTCAACGATATTCTTGAAGGCCGGGTCAAAGCCGGTGATGTTGTTGTTATTCGCTACGAAGGACCACGGGGCGGACCCGGTATGCAGGAGATGCTGTATCCAACCAGCTATCTCAAGTCTAAAGGGCTGGGAAAAGCCTGTGCCCTGCTGACTGATGGCCGTTTCTCTGGGGGAACATCCGGCCTTTCTATTGGCCATGTTTCGCCGGAAGCCGCTTCTGGTGGTGCAATAGGTTTGATCGAGCAGGGAGATAGGGTCTGCATCAATATTCCAGAGCGAACCATCAATATAGATGTCGATAGTGACGTATTAGCTGAGCGCCGGGCTGTGATGGATACCAGAGAAAAGTTGGGCTGGAAGCCGGAAGGCTTGCGTCCACGTAAGGTTTCTACGGCTTTGAAGGCCTATGCCCGAATGGCGACCTCAGCCGACCGTGGCGCTGTCAGGGATCTCTCTCTGTTTGACTAGCTCGTAATGTACTCGTAGAAACATTGCAGATACTAAAGGGGACCGTTTGATAGTGGTCCCTTGTTTCTGAATCTGTCTGGCTCTTTCCGGGGTTACTCCTGACACTTTTCAATCAGTCTGATGAGGCTTTCAGCTCTTGTCAGCAGCCATGCAGTAGCCGGGAAGTAAATGACCGCCTTGCTGATAACTGTAAAAGCGCTGGCAACCGTCCCCCGGCTTAACAGCTCAGTCCAGCTGGTATCGGCAATCATGTCCCATGAAACGAAAAGCTGGGTGACGACCGGTAATATCGTGATCAGCGCGGGAAGCACCATCAGTGCCTGGATCAGCATCCAGAGCCCTGCACATCGTACCAGTATCCAGGCAATTTCTCTGTTGGTCATATCTATCTCCTTTGAGCCTTCATATCCTTGTTGTGAATATTGACCGGCGGAAGGGCTGGAAGTTCGGGGTCTTAGTCGAAGGTCGAACCTTGCAGGTGTGTCAGGAATGGTCAGAATTCTGGCCGCAAATATCATGGTGGGCTGCTGTTTTACCCTGATAAATTTTCGGAAGCATCTGTATTCCGGCATTGAGAAGGGGGAATTTTATGGGCTGCAATATCACTATCCAGACCGGTGATGACTACTACCTGAGGGGAGAACTGCTGGAACCGGAAAATCAGTCAGACCGAAAGACGGTGGTGATTATCAACGGAGCCACCGGAGTACTGCAGAGATACTACCGGCCATTTGCAGATTTCCTTCGTCAACAGGGCTTTCTTACCCTGATCTACGACTTTCGTGGCATAGGTGCAAGCCGGGAACATGGGCCAGAGGCTCCAGCACCCAGCATGTTGCACTGGGGCCAGAGAGATATGGACGCTGTACTGGACTGGGTGAAACAGAACTATCCCTCCTATAGAACCTGTGGCATTGGTCACTCCATTGGTGGGCAATTGATGGGGATTCTGCCAGATAATAACCGCTATGACGCTTTCCTTGGCATTGCTTCCCAGAATATCTACTGGCGTAACTGGCCAACCTTCTTAAGCCGGGTGAAAAGCTTGCTATTTTTTGGTGGAGTTCTGCCTCTTTTCTACAAAACGATCGGCTATTTGCCCCCCTGGGTTCTTGGGACAGAAATTCTGCCCAAGACCGTGATTCGTGACTGGGCCCGTTTTGGCCGTTCTCCAGCATACCTTTCTGATAGTCAGGGCAGTCCTATTCGTTCCGGGTTTCACAGCTTTCGCGGACGGTTAAGGCTTTATGCCATCAGCGATGATGGCCTGTTCGCACCTGAGACCTGTGTCCGGGAGCTTGGATCTCTGTTTACCGAAACACCGGCTGATATCAGGGTTCTCCAGCCCGAGCACTATGATATGAAAGCAATAGATCATTTCGGATATTTCAAAAAGACCATGGCCCCCCAAGCCTGGGAAGAGGCTGCCGAATGGCTGGCAAGCTGAGAAAACAGGCCGATAGCACTGAATACAGGGAATAAACAGAGGGCTGGAAATGGATTTTCGGTGGTTACTCTTATCGTTCATGTTGGTGTCAGAGTTTGCCAGTACGGCTGAAAGCGGACAGTTCTGCATTGTTAACCGTCTGCACAAGGTCGCAGCCGCAGTCAGTTCTAATGTATCCATTGGTATCTCTCTGGAGAAAAATGGACGGGTGGTTTATCCCAAAGATAAAGAACCCAAACATATTCGCTGGACCAGTAAACGATGTTTTCCTGCTAAAAGGGAGGAAACTCTGGTTATTTTAGAGAAAACATTCCTTGGCTGGAGTGGCTGGAAGGAGGTCAGGCGCTTCAAAGTGGCAGGGCTGGACAGTGTGGACGTAGAGCTGGGAAAAGCCGGCCGGGTTGATAAGGTTTATGGAATTAACCTTGTCTACAGGCTCAGGGTTGACAACCCACTACCTCCCTCACAGTCATGGATGGCCAGTCTTTATTCAGGGCGGGATATACCTTTAAACAGTATCTGTATGCCCGGAAGCCATAATACGGGCAGTTATGGTATGTCGGCGTTTTCTAAAAAAGACCCTGAAATGGACCCACAGCTAAGGAATCTGTTTGACAAAGTAAAGTTTGATATTCTGGGCGTTCCCATTAAGCAGTTTATGGTTTTCTGGGGGAAGGACCAGGGCGAGGATACGTATCACCAGCTGAAACGGGGTGTCCGCTATCTGGATATCCGTGCCAGAGTCGTAAAAGGTCAACTGGTCACGGCCCACGGGCTGGTGGGGGCCAGTATGGAGGAGGTTATTGCTGATCTTGAAAAGTTTCTGGCAGAGAATCCCGGTGAAGTCGTGATCTTCCATGTTTCTGAAACCAATGGAATGAGTTCAGATAGTGTACAAACCCTTTACCAGACGCTGACTAATCGCTTTGGAGGCAAAATGGCCCCAGCGAATCTTTCCTCATCGGTTACCTTCGCAAAGTTGCAGGAAATGGGTCACCAGCTGATCGTTGTTGCCAGGGATACATACCAAAACCCCCTGATCTGGAGTTGGACAAGGAACCTGCGTAACACCTGGCATGATGAAAATAGGCCTGATGATCTGCTGGAAGATCTGGAATCGGATATCCGTTCCCGGAACAGTAGGATCTTTCATGTCTCTCAGATGATTCTGACTCCCAACGATGAAGATATGAAATTGATGGCGGCTCCCGGAAACCCTAAAAGCCTGGAGAGGTTGGCAAAAACTCTCCGTTACCCTTCCGGCTTTCTGCGTTACCTGAACAATATTGCAGCTACTCAGGGCAAAGGTATCAATATTATTCTTCAGGATTACTTGGAAAACAGTGATGTTTATCAAGCCTGTATGGCCGAGAATATCAGGGGGCTGCCCGAATCCTGATCCGGGCTAGCCCTCTTTAGCCCTCTTGGCTCTCATGCTGGAGCAAAGCGCCTCTACCTCACTGTCATCAAAACCATACGCCTTCTTGTGAGCACTCCGTGTCACCTTATCCCAGGAAAGGGAGTTTATTCTGGATAACTTGCCCCAGCGAGTAATACTGAGTGTCGTTGCAGGATCAAACCCCTTTGTTTTTTCAGCACCATCCAAATCAATGTTTTCAAACAGGATGTTATCAGCATTACATAAGTGCATTACTGTTGGCATTCGATTTAATGTTCTGGGGCCTGGGCTGTAAAGGGTGAGGTCAAATCTCGGACTTCCTATATTTTCATCAATTATGTTACCACCTAACTCAATATCGAGCCCTTGCTGAACGGCGGGGTCGACACGGGACAATTTTTGATAAAAATAGCCTTTAGGTCGAGCGACATCGGCAAGGCTTAATGTATCTGTACAACTCTGTTTAATGGCAGCCTGATGATGGTTCCATGGCCTCAGCACTAGGCCAGCCTTTTCTTTCTTGACCAGCATCCGTTTCAATGTCCCATCTTTCTGGCGGCACATAACGCTGTAAGGAAGACACTCAAGCAATATGCAATGATAGAGCTGATCAAGCTGGATAAATTGTAGCTCCTTGATAGCAGGTTCTGATGCAAGAATGTCACTGCTGATACCTGATTGCCAGCCGGTTGTCATCAATATTTTTTCAGGGGCATAGGGTGCAGGTAAGTGTATTGTGTAGGAATCACGAACACCTCGTCCCTGGGCTCTGTTCACAGTAAGTGTGGGTTAAGCCAATGCGATGCTTCCTGATCTAAGAGATTTTCCTCTGAGAACATATGGGTCTTTAAAAATCGCTTCCAGCCCAAATATCGAGGCAGGTACTTCGTCGCTACCCCCTTGAAGAAACCGTTAATCCATCGCTTGAGTTCGCTGTGATAGGCATTGACCGTCTGGATGTGATAAACCTTCTCCCGAACATACTCTCCAGCCGTTGTCACCAACTCTTTCAACGTAACCTTGAGCTGATCTGCCAGCTTCTCGTGAGACAAATGTGCGTCCGTACACAACGTACTCCCCGGTAAAATTCGTCCGGAAAGCTGTGTGAAGAGTTCATCATTACTGACATGCTCAAGAACAGCATCCGTCACATGATCCTGACGGTCACAAGCCACCATGACTGGTATCTTTCTTACAGCTTTGGTTTTTTCCTCTGTTTTCTCAGCAGACTTTTTCTTACGCCTGGATCGACCACCACGTTTACGCGCGTTTTCTCCCAAGTCGCGCTGCCCTTTATGGGATTCCCGGAAGAAGGTCTCATCCATTTCCGATATACCTGATAGCTGACCTGTTGTGTCCGCTTCTATCACGGCCATCAGGCGATGGCGCAAATAAAACGAGGTTTTGAGGGAGACGCCACATTCTGCTGCCGCTGGGCGTAAGGTGGTTCCGCCATCCATGCACGCAAGATAATCATCCAGTTTCTCGCGAATACGGACGTGGGTCAGCGGTGTGCCGCTCATAGCATTGCAGGTCCGCCCGCACTGATTACAGCGATACCTTTGGTGACCTGCACTCTGCCCCCATCGTGTCATGGATTCACAGGAGCAATGGGGGCAACGTGGATGTTGATCAAAATAATATTTCAGGCGCTCGAGAAGGCGGCTTTGACTCACACTCTCTGATTCCTTGGGACACGGTGGCAAGGTGTTGTGCAAACAGGTCAGCTGCTCAGGAGATAATGTGTTGAGAGATTTCAGAAATTCTTCAAATTGTGTCTGCTGCATGACGATGGTTCCATATACGGCAGAAACCGGTGGCCAGAAGTGTAGTCCATGCTACCCACACTTAATGTGAACAGAGCCTCGTCCCTGCGTGTCACTATCCACATAAACACCACCGTACTTTCGCAGAGCTGTATATCGTAAAAGATCAGATGCTGCCGAGTAATTAGACTCACCAACCTGATGCGACAAGTAAAAGTCCAAAAGATCCTTTTTATATGAACGCCTGCTTTCTGGCTGTTGTACCCTCTGTGCAATAGCGCCAAGAAATTGTGAAGGTGATGGGGGCCTTTTGATATGCTGCAGTATTCTGCTTTTTGGGGAACCTGGAGCGCTGTGGGACTTTTTTATATTCCCAGGCT
>CBDEWF010000142.1:0-1738 GCA_965243775.1 Sansalvadorimonas sp. | reverse complement strand
ATGGCAATACGGTGAAAGCATCTTCTGGGTACAAGACCAGACGAGTTGATGATGTTTTCCGTGAGGTGCAGGGCTTTTTTGATGCACATGACGAGGTCGGCACCTATCCCGGCGGTGTGCATTTTGAAATGACCGGAAAAAATGTCACAGAATGTGTTGGTGGTGTTGTCGAAGTGACCGAAGAAAAGTTAGGCGACCGGTATCATACCCATTGTGACCCGCGCCTGAATGCCGGACAGTCTCTGGAACTGGCCTTTCTGATCGCTGATCTTATGAAGCGCAGACGTGATCAGGAAAGCCGCTTTCAAAAAGCGGGCTAACTGTCAAAACTATTATGTCTAAACCGTCTTCATCTTTGCCGCCGGAAAACACCCGTTCCAGGCCAGAAGCATCTGAACAGCCCAGCCTGACAGACAGCTATTTCAACCTGACGCGCTCTATCGTCTTGGGGCACAAAGACAGCCAGGTGACTTACGCTGTATTTATGCGTCGGCCGGTGACACTTGCGCCAAGGCTGGCGGTTGACTGGCTGGAGATGATGGCAGCAGAAAGGCAAGCAGACATAAAGATAGAACAGCTTCACAAAGAAGGAGCCTGGGTCGGGGCGGGTGAACCGATGTTTTATCTTTCCGGAAAACTTTCAGACCTTGTTGATCTGGAAACAATTTTCCTGCAACGGCTGGGCAGCCCTTGTGTGGCGGCGTGGAATGCGTATCAGATGTGTGTTGATCTGCCTGATGTGGCCTTTATGGCGATGGATGCCCGCCATTGCGCTGGAACGGATATGGCAGAACTTATGGCCTATGGGGCTTCAGTTGGTTCGGCCAAAGCAAAATTAAAGGTGGGGGCGACAGGCTTTGTTGGTTGTGCAACAGATGCGACCGCCCATTATTTCGGTCAGGCTGCCGGGATGGGCACAATGCCTCATGCGCTGATTGGTTATGCGAATGACACATTGGAAGCAGCAAAGCTGTTTCACCAGACATTTCCGGATCGGCCATTGACTGTGCTGGTTGATTATTTTGGCAAGGAAGTCGATGACGCCTTGCGGGTCGCCCGCCATTTTTCAGACCTGGCAGAACAGGGCAAGCTGGCTGTCCGGCTCGACACGCATGGTGGCCGGTTTCTGCAGGGGCTGGATACGCCAAGCTCTTATGCTGTGCTTGAACGAAATGTGCCAGAAGCTATCCGGGGCTATCGTTCAGAAGGTGAGCTGAAGCATCTGATGGGCACGGGGGTGTCAGCAGCGGCAGTCTGGCATATGCGCGAGCAATTAAATCAAGCGGGGTTTAAGCAGGTAAAAATTGTTGGCTCAAGCGGATTCAGTCCTGATAAATGCCGTGTTTTTTCACTGGCAAAAATCCCGGTGGATATGATAGGAACCGGCTCTTACCTCCCTGAAAAATGGTCTGAGACTTATGCAACGGCTGACATCATTGAATATGATGGCCAGAAGCGGGTCAAGATTGGCCGTGAATTCCTGCACAGAAAACCCAGTTAGGCATCACAAACTGCTATGGCCGAACAAGAAACCAACCAGCTGACAATTGCTGTAATGCAAGCAAATCCCCATCTCGGGAATGTTGACGCAAATTTTGAAGCGCTTCGGCAAAAGCGGATGCGTGCTGCTGAGATGGGCGCTGATTGCCTTCTGACACCAGAGATGTATTTAGCTGGTTATCCGGCTGATGACCTGGTTCTGCGCCAGGATTTTATGGACCGCATTGAGGCCGCCCTT
>CBDEWF010000141.1:0-10641 GCA_965243775.1 Sansalvadorimonas sp. | reverse complement strand
CTCATTAATTCTCTGTGTATATGTCTAATAAGTTTTCCAGAGTTAGATTTTTAGTCATTGAATTATATGTTGCATGCAACTTCGTATGTTCGTTTTGTCCGGTGGGAAGTACTTTTTATGTTCGAATGAGTATAAGAATAAATACCTCTAGTGTATAAAAAGTTGTAACAGGTCATGTAAAGTTAGGCTCTGTTCCCAATAGATGTTGGTAGTACTTCAGTACATCCTGCATGGCTTGCTATACGGGCATTATGGAAAAATTAGTAATCCTTTCTGTGCCGCATACTTACAGGCTTCTAGTTATAAACCCACACCTAATGTGAACAGAGCCTAAAGTTAATTTTGATACTATGTTTTTGGAGTTTAATGTTATTTTGTTTTTGTTTTTGTTCTTCTGATAAAGAAACTGAGCTGGTTGTTAAAAAAAGCTATAAAAGTAACAATTTATTAATCCTGCTAGTCAGTAATGAAAATATACAACTGAATTGTATTTGATTGCAGTGATTTTTTTGCTCCAAATCAACTTTCGCCTTGATTTATGGTCGTATGATGCGACTGCATTAATTAATTATGGGTTTTATAAAATCAGTTCGACAAATATATGGTAATCAAGAAGATTGAAATTAATCTTCACTGTTTGCCAAGTAGATGTTTTTCGTCTTGTGTTTGTGAAGCTGCTTTATAAATAAAGTAGGTGCTGGTTTTGTATGCGCTAAATTTTCTTGGCTAATGTGGTTAAATTAATAAAGTGATTCATTTTAGTTAATAGTTAATACCCAAGGAGGTAGTTGTGGTTACTCTGAAGTATCTGCTTCAGCAGTCCACAGGAGCACTCGGTTATCCAACAGTTGATGTTGGTGACACAGTAAGCCGAGGGCAATGTATTGCTGAACCCTCGGGCCTGGGCTGCAAGATCCATGCAAGTGCGACCGGCACAGTGAAAAGCATTACGGATAAATTTATTGAAATCAAAGCAGATAATCTTGATAACAAGGATTACTTGCCTATCAAGGACTGCGAAACAATTGCTGATTACGCCTTTGAAGCCGGAATTGTCGGTGCAGGCGGAGCAGGATTCCCCACACATATTAAATTGCAGACACAGCTGGATGAAGGT
Organism: Sansalvadorimonas sp.; assembly: GCA_965243775.1. GTDB lineage: Bacteria > Pseudomonadota > Gammaproteobacteria > Pseudomonadales > Endozoicomonadaceae > Sansalvadorimonas. The sequence goes on along the minus strand of CBDEWF010000141.1, from coordinate 9,524 downwards.
TATGTCATTGCCAATGCGGCAGAATGCGAACCAGTGTTATCCCACAATATCGACTTTATTGAAGACGATGCGTGTCTTCTTGTTAAAGGTCTGCAATATGCCATGGAATCAACTAATGCACAGCATGGTTTGATTGCTATTAAGAAGAAATACAAGCAGGCTGTTTCTTCTATTATGAAATCCCTGAAAGGGATTGAGCATATCGAAATTAAATGGTTGCCGGATTCCTATCCTTCCGGTGATGAACGGGTTGTTGTTCGCGAATTGCTGGGAGTATCACTGGCTCCCGGAGAACTGCCCTCTAAAGCCAATGCCGTTGTCTGCAATGTTGAAACACTGAAGAACCTGGCACTGGCAGTTGAACAGAAAAAGCCGGTGATTGATAAAGATATCACCATCGGTGGAAGAGTCAGAGATACCCAGGAAGGGCAGGTATTTAAAAACGTACCGATTGGTCTCCCTCACAGCTTTTTAATTAATGCCTGTGGCGGTTATCTGGAACCTTACGGTGAGATTGTTTCCGGTGGTCCATTTACCGGTTTCAGTGTGACTGAAGAAGATCCTATTACCAAAACTTCTGGCGGCCTTCTTGTTGCCATGCCGTTCCCATCAGAGAAACGCAAGGTTGGTTTGATTGCCTGCGAATGCGGTGCCCAGGAAGAGCGCCTGCGGGAAATCGCTGCTGGAATGGGGGCTGAGATTATTGCCGAGACCCGCTGCAAACGCATGGTTGATATTAATGGCCGTTATCGGTGTGACAAACCAGGCCAATGTCCGGGGCAGACGGAGAAAGTCCTCTACTTAAAACGACAGGGGGCGGAGACGATCATCACCGGAACCTGTGAGGATTGAACGAATACCGTCATGAACGTAGCTCCCAGGTTGGGAGTCCCAATGTATCACAGCACTGATCACGTACTTCGCGCCGCAGGTCACAGGCTGTATCGATTTAAAAGATCGTAATTGTAAGAACATTGCAGTCGTTTCCGTCTTTTCATAAAGAACATCGAAACGGCTGAATCAAAAAGACAGAGAAACCATCCCCGTTAACTAACGGAAAGGAAAAAAGAATGGCAATTAACTCAGAAACTGCCAAGGCTCATGAAAATGATCCTGCGGTGACCTGTTGCCGGTTTGAAGCCGGCGAGGTTCTGGAACCATCCAACCTTGAAGATCCAGTGTTATTTCCTGATCTGGAAGAGTCTGGCCTGCTGACCATGCCTGAGGGCTGCCTGACTATCGGTGAAGTGATGGGTGCAACCCTGAAGCAGACTGTTGAAGCTCTCACCCCGCTGACTACAGATCTTCTGGAAGGTGTTACTGCTAAAACTGATGAAGTCTCTCCGCAGGTTCAGGCTGAAGAGCAGCCTGTACAAGCAGTCAGCATCAACAATGGCATGCTGAAAATTCATATCGGCGAAGGCAAAAATATTAATCTGGAAATTCCGATGAATGGCCAGATGGCAGCTGCCGCACCAGAAGCCGCTCTTGAAAATAGCACTCCAGTTTCTGCCAGCGCACCGGTTGCAATGGAAGCCGCCCCTCAGGCAGAGAAAGAACTGCGTCACCTGATCAAAAAGCACTTCAAGATTGAGAAAGTCGCTTTCGGTAATGAAACCGCCATCGACGGTACCACCCTGTTCCTGCGTGAAGGTATTGAAGCCGAAGCGATAGAACAGAGTGCTCTGGTTGTTGATATGAAGGTCGAGATTATTACTCCCGACCAGTACAACACCTACAGCGAAACCATTATGGACGTACAGCCTATCGCTACCAAGGAAGAGGGCGACAAGCTGGGTCTGGGCACTACCCGTGTACTGGACGGCGTAATCATGATGGTTACCGGTACCGATGAGAACGGTGTACAGATCGGTGAGTTCGGTTCTTCTGAAGGCATCCTGGAAGAGAATATCCAGTGGGGCCGCCCAGGTGCGCCTGACCATGGCGATATCTTTATCAAGACCCAGGTCACCATTAAGGCCGGCACCAACATGGAACGCCCAGGACCTCTGGCGGCCCATAGTGTCAGCGATTACATCACCCAGGAAGTTCGCAATGTAGTGAAGAAGCTGGCTGATGATCTGGTAGTTGAAACCGAAGAGCTGGTGCAGTACCGCCGCCCAGGTAAGCGCAAAGTCGTTGTGGTTAAGGAAGTGATGGGTCAGGGCGCTATGCACGACAATATCTTCCTGCCTTCCGAGCCTGTCGGAATTATGGGCGGCAAGCCCAATGTCGATCTGGGCAACCTGCCGGTGGTTATGTCTCCTCTGGAGGTTCTGGACGGCGGTATCCACGCACTGACCTGTATTGGCCCGGCCAGTAAAGAGTGCTCCCGTCACTACTGGCGTGAGCCTCTGGTCATCGAAGCCATGAACGATCCTGAAATCGATCTATGCGGCATCGTAATGATCGGCAGCCCTCAAGTGAATGCAGAGAAATTCTACACCTCCGAACGTCTGGGCATGCTGGTTGAAGCCTTGGATGTCGACGGAGCCATCGTTACCACTGAAGGTTTCGGCAATAACCATATCGACTTCGCCAGCCATATCGAACAGATCGGTATGCGTGAAATTGACGTGGTTGGCATGTCTTTCTGTGCCGTACAGGGCGCGCTGGTTGTTGGCAACAAGTACATGAAACACATGGTCGACAACAACAAGTCTGAAGAGGGTATTGAGAACGAAATCCTGTCCTGCAACACCCTGTGCAAAGAAGACGCCGTACGCGCCCTGACCATGCTGAAGTCAGCAATGGCCGGTGAGGAGATCAAGGCTCCTGAGCGCAAGTGGAACCCCAATGTAAAAGAAAACAATCTGGAACTCTGCGAATAGGTAGGTCATTCCTGCGAAAGCAGGAATCTATTAAGGCTTGTGGATTCCCGCTTTCGCGGGAATGACGAGATGATTAGATGGCCGGTGAGCCGGCCCTGTTTGAAGACCCAGCTAAGGAGAAACAAAGGATGAACTACGGTGACTGGATTATCACCATGCAGGGAGTGATTGTGGGTCTGTCTGACGGGGCTGTTGAGATGGATCTCAAGGGACGGCTGGGAAGCCTGAAGGTTCCCATGCGTATGTTGATCACCGACTACGAGCTGAAAGTTGGCCAGGAAGTCGAATTCCGTATGAGCTTCCCCGAGGTTGTTTCCGGGGAAGTGAATGAAAAATACGTCAGTAACTTAGCTAGAAAAACCGCGTAATAAGTGGAGCTTGCTTCACCTTATTAAAGGATTAATTCGAAGAGGAAAGACTACCGTGAAAATAGTTCAGGGTATGCAGTCTGAGATCTTTGTGCCGATCACACCGCCGCCGGTGTGGGCACCAGTCAAGAAACCATTGAGTGAAATGAAAATCGCGCTGGCAACAGCGGCCGGTGTTCATCTGAAGAGCGATGAGCGTTTTAACTTTGCCGGTGATTTCTCTTTCCGTGAAATTCCAGGCGGCGTTGATTCCGATGAGCTGATGGTTTCCCACGGTGGATATGACAACGGTGATGTGAATAAAGACATCAACTGCATGTTTCCCATCGACCGTCTGAAAGAGCTTCAGGAAGAAGGCTTTATTAAAGATATCGCGCCTATCCATGTTGGATTCATGGGTGGTGGTGGCAACCAGGAGAAGTTCAAGAACGAAACTGGTCCTGCCATTGCCGAGATCTTTAAGCGTGAGGAGGTCGATGCAGCCATCCTCACAGCTGGCTGAGGCACTTGTCATCGCTCTGCCGTACTGGTTCAAAGAGCGATCGAGGAATCGGGTATTCCTACAATTGTTATCGCAGCACTTCCCCCTGTTGTTCGTCAGACCGGAACTCCACGTGCCGTGGCACCAAACGTTCCTATGGGCGCAAATGCGGGTGAACCCCATAACATCAAGATGCAGAAAGACCTTCTGCGGGACACCATGTTGAAACTGGTGGAAATTGAAACCCCAGGAAAGATCGTCCCACTGCCTTACGAATATATCGCCAAGGTGTAATGGGATAGAAAGATGGAAAGCTTTAAAAAACGAAGATTAGTTATTAAAGGCTTTCTGATTAATGAGGTGGCTTTTTCCGAAGCCATCCTCATTACAAGAAACAGCCTGACTCTGGATAAGAAATATAAGAATGGCTCTTTGGATAGCAGCCATGAGCTAATGAAAAGTTACGAAGACCATATTCACTCGTACCAAACTCGCGTGATTTATCCAGATCAAAGAGATATTCAGGTTAATTCAATAATGGATTTTGTTCCCATTTCTACCAAGGTGTTGGGAAAAATGGGAGAAGGTATTAGTCATACCTTAATGGGTGTGACTGTGATGCTGACCGGAATTGATAGTGAAGGCGTGCAGGCTGCTGAATTTGGTTCTTCAGAAGGCATTCTTCAGAAGCAGGTCAGCTGGGGTAAACCGGGAACCCCAAATCAAAATGACATCATTATTCATGTGGATGTTACTTTGAAAGAAGGCGGTACCAAGATTCGGGATGGGATTAATTGCTGCCATGAATTATGCGACGAGATCGTTGGTTCCATTCGCACAGCACTAAAGAAGCTTGATGGTAGAAGTTGCGATGAACGCCATGAGTTTTATGACGAAATTAAACCGGGCGGAAAGAAGGTTGTCATCCTGAAACAGGTGGCAGGGCAAGGAGCTATGTCTGATACCAGATTGTTTTCAAAAGAACCTGCCGGATATGAATCAGGTCGATCAATTATTGATCTGGGAAATCTACCGGTTTTATTAACACCAAATGAATACCGTGATGGTGCAATCAGAGCAATGCACTAAGGAGACTGGGCGTTCAAAAGAATGCTCAAAGGAGTCTGGGATTGGGTTGGTATTTCAAACGCCAGGGACTGGGCGTGATAGCGACTTAATACAGGGAAGTATTAGCGGAGCGGAAATACCAACCCAACCCCAGGCTCTAACCACGGAAAAAGAGTTAAACACAAACTAAATACACAAGGAGAGTCCAATGGGAATTGGGCCTTCAACCAAGGAAACAACACTGCATCACTTCCGGGATCCAATTCTGGATGTTGTTTCCAGGGATGCAGATATTGATTTACTTGGAGTCGTGGTAGTCGGCACTCCTCAAATCAATGAAGAGAAATATTTTGTTGGGAAACGTGCGGCCGCGTGGATTGAAGCCATGCGTGCTGATGGCGTGATTTTTTCCGTTGATGGCTGGGGCAACAGCCATGTTGATTATGAAAACACCTTTCGGGAAATCGGTCAGCGCGGCATTTCAACTGTTGGCTTGAGTTTTATCGGCACCCAGGCCCGTTTCGTTGTGGAAAACGAATATATGGACACGGTGGTTGATATCAACAAAAGCCAGGAAGGAATCGAGACAGAAGTGGTTGGGGAAAACAGTCTGGTCAATCTCGACGCTCGCAAAGCCCTCGCCCTTTTGAAATTAAAGATGAAATTAAAAATGAGAAAGGGAAATACCAAATGAATATCAACAAACAGATCGTTGCTATTGATTCCCATACCATGGGTGAACCAACCCGCATCATCACCAGTGGCGTGCCCAAGATTCCCGGCGAAACTATGGCCGAGAAGAAGTCCTATCTGGAAGAGAATATGGACCATGTTCGCACCATGGCCATGCATGAGCCTCGCGGTCATGCCGATATGTTCGGTTCCATTATTACCACTCCAGTTTCCAAGGAAGCAGATCTCGGCATCATCTTTATGGATGGCGGTGGTTATCTGAATATGTGTGGTCACGGTACCATCGGCGCCATGACGGCTGCTGTTGAAATGGGCATGCTGGAAGATATCAGCGAACCTTACACCAGCGTGACTTTAGAGGCACCTGCCGGTCTGGTACGTGGCAACGTTAAAGTCACCAATGGTAAAGCAGAAGAAGTTTCCTTCCTGAATGTTCCTGCCTTCCTGCATAAGCAGGATGTGATTATTGATGTACCGGAAGTTGGCAAGATTGTGGCTGATATCTCTTTCGGTGGCAGCTTCTTTGCCATTGTTGATGGTTCTCAGCTGGGTATTGATATCTGCCCGAAAAATGCCAACCGCCTGTGCGAAATTGGCATGAAGATTAAAGACGCTGCCAATGAACAGATCAGCGTTGCCCACCCTAAACTGCCTCATATCAAATCAATCGATCTGGTTGAAATTTACGGTCCTGCCAAATCTGAAGATGCCACTCTGCAGAATATCGTGGTGTTCGGTGATGGACAGGTAGACCGATCCCCATGTGGAACCGGTACTTCCGCCAAGATGGCCACTCTTTATACCAAAGGCAAACTGGCTCTGAATGAAGAGTTTGTTTACGAAAGTGTTATCGGCACCACATTTAAAGGACGTGTGGTTGAGGCCTATGAACAGGATGGTCAGACCTACGTAATTCCTGAAATCACTGCCAGTGCCTACATCACCGGCATTAACCATTTGATGGCGGACCCTGCTGATTCTCTCCGGCATGGATTCACATTCAATTAATTAATAACGATCACACACAACAAACGTCACACGACCTAAAAGGTGAAACACCATGGTACAAGCACTCCTGGGTATTCTGGCCGTTATGGCGCTCTGGTTTGTTTTTACATTCGCAATGGATTTAAAAAAACAACCAAAGGATAAAGTTCTTGAAGATGGCAGTGTTCCGGCACATGCTACCATCGGATTCTTTATCAATTTCTTCGATACTCTGGGTATTGGTGGTTTTGCACCTATGACCGCACTGTTCAAACAGTTCGGCCTGGTAAAAGACCGCATTATGCCCGGTACCCTGAATACGGCCATGTGTATTCCGGTTATCGTTGAAGCCTTTATTTTTATCTCTGATGTTAAGGTTGAAACTGTCACTCTGGTTTCCATGCTTCTGGCTGCAATGGCCGGTGCGGTTATCGGTGCGGGCTTTGTGTCCAAACTGAATGAGCGCAAGGTTCAGTTGTATATGGGTTCTGCCCTGTTCTGCGTGGTACTGATCATGGTATCCGGCAAGCTGGGGCTGATGCCTGTGGGTGGTGAGGCTGTTGGTCTGACCGGTGCAAAACTGGTCATTGCTGTCGTCGCAAACTTTATCCTCGGTGCTCTTATGACTCTGGGTATTGGTCTGTATGCTCCCTGCATGGCACTTGTTTATGCGCTCGGAATGAGCCCGCTGGTCGCGTTCCCGATCATGATGGGTTCCTGCGCATACCTGATGCCCGCAGCGAGTGTGAAGTTTATTAAAGAAGGCGCCTACAACCGTAAGGCAACTCTCTTGAACATCATCTTCGGTAGCGTTGGTGTATTCGTCGCGGCTTATCTGGTTAAGTCCCTGCCTCTGGATATCCTGACCTGGCTGGTTATCTGCGTTATCACTTACACCGCTTACACCTTGATCCGTGACTCCAGGAAAGGAGCTGAGAAGGAAGCTTCTGCCGAACTGCAGAGCGCCTGATTGTTTGAGCATAGGGATGTGACTCGATACGAAAAGAGAGCAAGCCGCTGCCATCAAACGGTTTGCTCTCTTTGTCATGGAAATACCCTATCCATCCCTCAGGGATGAAAAGAGTATTTCAAGCTCATGGCTGCTTTATCAGGCATACCGGACTTTTCCTCGCAACTGCTGTTGAGTGGTTGAACAGCCAGCCCACAGCAAAGCTATAGATCGAAAAAGCAGGAATTATTATGAAGAAGAAAATGAATGGCATGCCGGTGACCAGGGAAGAGAACTTTCCAGAGTGGTACCAGCAGGTCGTGAAAAGCGCCGACCTTGCCGAAAATTCATGTACCCGTGGCTGTATGGTTATCAAGCCGTGGGGTTATGGCATCTGGGAAAATATTCAGAAGAACCTTGACGAAATGTTCAAGGATACCGGGCATGTTAATGCCTACTTCCCCCTGCTGATGCCGATGAGCTTCCTGGAAAAGGAAGCTGAGTTTGTTGATGGCTTTGCCAAAGAGTGTGCGGTTGTCACGCATCACCGTCTGGAAGGTGATGGTGAAGGTGGCCTGAAGCCTGCTGGCAAGCTGGAAGAGCCCTATATTATCCGTCCAACCTCTGAAGCTATTATCGGCGATAGTTATTCCCGCTGGGTGCAGTCTTACCGCGATCTGCCCATCCTCATTAACCAATGGGCCAACGTTATGCGCTGGGAGATGCGTACCCGTCTGTTCCTGCGGACATCAGAATTTCTGTGGCAGGAAGGTCATACTGCCCACGCCTACAAAGAAGAAGCGCAGGAAGAAACCATGAAGATGCTCGACGTTTACGAGACCTTCGTGAAAGAGTACCTGGCGATTCCCGTGATTCCCGGACAGAAAACTCCGGATGAAAAATTCCCCGGTGCTGTTGATACCTTCACCATTGAAGCGATGATGCAGGACTGCAAGGCCGTACAGGCCGGTACCAGTCACTTCCTCGGCCAGAATTTCGCCAAGGCGTACGATATCAGTTTCCAGGATCATAAAGGTCAGGAGCAGCATGCCTGGACCACTTCCTGGGGTGTATCTACCCGCTTGGTAGGTGCTCTGATCATGACTCATAGTGACGATGATGGTCTTGTACTGCCACCGAAGATTGCACCTCAGCATATTGTGATTCAGCCAATCATTCAGAAAGAAGAGCAGCGCTGGGAAGTATTAAGCTACTGTGACAGCCTGAAAAGCATGCTCAGGGATATTCGCTTGGGAGATCAGAAAGTCCGTTGTTATATTGATGATCGTGATATTCAGAGTGGTTCCAAGTCCTGGGATAATATCAAGAAAGGAGTGCCTATTCGTATCGAAGTCGGTATGAAAGAAGTACGGCAGGATATGGTCTGCGTCAAGCGTCGTGATCAGTCTCCACAAAAGAAACAGTTGATCGATAAAAATGATTTTCTCTACCTGGCCGAAGGTATGTTGAAAGAGATGCAGGAAAACCTGTATCAGCGTGCACTGGCCTTTCGAGAGGAAAATACACACGAGATTGATAACCTGAATGATTTTGTTGAACTCTACTCAGAAGGCCGTGGTGGTTTTGCTGTTGTACCCTGGTGTGAGGATGCCATTGACCATGACATTCTTAAGGAGTTGAAGGTGACACCTCGCTGTATTCCATTCAATCAGGACGGTGTGGCTGGAAAGCAGTGTATCTTAACCGGTCAGAGTGCCACCCACAGGGTGGTTTTTGCTAAGGCTTACTAGGGGGCGTTCACAATCTAGCCATATCATGCTGGCCCCCAAATGAAGCATCCCAAAATAGTTTCGCCCTAACTTCTCGTAACGAGTTGCTATGCGGCGAAACTGCTTCAGCTTCTGAAAAAGCCTCTCTACAAGATTCCGCTCTTTGTAAAGCTCCTTATCATAGTCCCTCTGAGTAAGCCTGCTTCGGCGTGGCGGAATGACAGGCTTCGCTCCTTTGCTTTCTATCTCTGCTATGAAGACATTTGAGTCATAGCCCTTGTCTGCAAGGACATAATCTGCTGAAAAACCTTCTATTAATGCAAGAGCTTGGCCGAACTCAGAAGCTTGTCCAGCAGTTAGGGTGAAGCGAATAGGGTTACCCAAAGCATCAACCGCAGCATGGATCTTTGTGGTCAG
>CBDEWF010000140.1:0-62800 GCA_965243775.1 Sansalvadorimonas sp. | reverse complement strand
ATTTCTTGCCCAGCGAACCAGTGTTGCCTCCACATAGTTCAGCACCTTCTTTAATTCCGATGGGTAAAACTTCCCATAGTAATTAATCCAGCCCTGCACATAGGGATTGATCAGCTTTGCCAACTCGTCGAGCGAGTAAAGTGATCGCCTGGTCGGTACAGCCAGCTCCTTAATTGTATCCCTGACATGCTGTGCCGAAGCTTTGCTTATCCCAGGGAGAAAGCTGACAAAGAACCTCCCATACCGGTTTCTGGCCAATCGTGGGCGAAAGGTGTAACCCAAAAAGTCAAACGCTATGTTTTCATGCTTTTCCGGTCGATCTTCATCCATGCAGTAAACCAGCTTGGTCTTCTCTGGATGCAATGTCAGGCCACAGGCCTTTAACCGCTGTCTGACCAGCTCCAGTACAGACTCTGCCTCCTGCCTTGTCTGACAGTGGATCAACGGGTGAGTAGCCCGTGGGAACCTCCCCCACAGGCTCTCTCAGAACTGTACGTGAACCTCTCAGCTCATACAGCTCCCATCATCCAACCGATGGCCTGACACCCAGTTTCCAGTGCGGGAACAAATTTGGAAATTTCTTTGCGATCTCTCCAAGCCTGTGTTCCGCTCTTCGCCGGTGTCTTTTAAGCCTTTTGTATTTCCTCGTCGCCCACAAACTGAGTTTGCGATTGATATGGCGCAGTGTCGGGTACATGGCTGATTTGTAGAAACGACCGTAGTAGTTTATCCAGCCCTGTATCTGAGCCCTGAACATTCGAGCCAAATCAGGGAGGTCTTTGTCGCTGCGAAGGTGCAGCTTCCAACTTCTTACCTCCCGTCTGATTACCTTTCCTGCCTTGGCACTCATCGCTGGCGTAAAGTTGATGAAGTGCTTTCCCCATCGGTTCTTCGACCTTCTCGGACGAAATGTGTATCCAAGAAAGTCAAAACTGGTGACAGGGTGCTCTTCTCTGCGGTCGCCGTCTTTACAGTAAACAATTTTTGTCTTGTCAGGATGCATTTCCAGACCACAATCACGTAATCTTGCTTCTAAAGCTTCTTTCAAAGCCTTCGCATCTGTCTCGTAACGACAATGGGCAAGCCCATCGTCAGCATAGCGGCAGAATGGGATCGCAGGGCAATTCCTTTCCATCCACTTATCAAAGGCATAATGCATAAACAGATTACTGAGTACAGGACTGATCACACCGCCCTGTGGTACACCTCGCTTGCGGGCAATAATCGTGCCGTCTTCCTGCTGAATCGGTGCTGTTAGCCAGCGTTCGATATAGAGGGTCAGCCAGCGATTATTTGTATGCCTGCGTACGGCTTTCATCAGCAGTTCGTGGTCGATGTTGTCGAACAACCCCTTGATATCAAATTCCAGCACCCAGTCATACCGCCAGCACCGTCTGCGGGTGATATCCAGCGCCTGATGTGCCGATTTGTTTGGCCTGTAGCCGTAGGAGTCCGGATGAAAACAGGGCTCTACCAATGGCTCAAAATGCAGCTTCACAACCATCTGCGCAACCCGATCTGATACCGTAGGAATGCCCAGCTTTCTTTCCCCACCTGCTTTCTTCGGTATCGCTACCGTTTTAACAGCAGGCGGAAAGTAACTTCCAGACGACATCCGGTTCCAGATTTTATACAGGCTGTTCTTCAGGTCGGACTCAAATTGTTCTATGGTCTCGCCATCAACGCCATGAGCGCCTTTATTGGCTTTGACCAGTTGCCATGCACGTACAACGTCATGCTTGGAAATTTCAAACGGTTTTGTTGTTTCCAAAAACTCCTCCCACCTGCAGCGTCGAGCTACCATAGTGGTTGATTTCCAAATCCAACAGGATGACCGATCCCCTTCACTCCAACGCCATTACAGCGCCTTCATCACTACTACGGGATCGTCCGCCCCTGTGCCTTGCATTGGTACTCAGACTCTTGCAGGGTCTCTGCTTGAGTGGCTCCCTTAACATCAAGGCGACAGGTTCCCACGTTCCACACAGAAGCCTGTGCTAAGTTCATGCCTTCTCCACGCCGGATGCCACCTGGACAGTAAACAGGTGTCCTCCAGATTTATCCCGGGCTAACGACTCCCTCCCGGTTTTGACATCGTTCCTACGCTTTCGACGCGTCATCAAAGGTTCACTTGCGTTCATCTCCTTAACACACACCTGACAGGGTCATGCCCTGCCTTTTCCTTAACGCTCACGACCATGGCTCTTTACCACAGCCGCTTAAGGTGGTTTGAAGCCTCCTCCTGCAAGACGGCTCCGAGGGGCCCACCCTCATCTTCTGCGCAGTGGCGCATCGGCGCTGCTTACGCAGCAGCCTGTGCTCGTGGCACACAGTCATCGGCGTAACGACAGAATTTGTGTCCCCGCTTTTCCAGCTCTTTATCCAGGTCGGTTAGCAGGATGTTCGATAACAACGGGGAGAGTGGGCCACCCTGCGGGGTGCCTGCTTTCCTTGCCGTTACCAGACCACCGGCAAATATTCCGGCCTCAAGATAAGCGCGGATCAGTCCCAGCACCCGCTTGTCTTTAACCTGTCGTGTTACCCTTGCCATTAATATGTCATGGTTCACACGGTCAAAGAATTTCTCAAGGTCGAGGTCTACCACCCAGCGGTAACCTGCCTCCGCATAGCTCCGGGCTTGCAGTACGGCCTGCCCTGCCTTGCGTCCCGGCCTGAAGCCATAACTGTGGTTCGAGAACGTGCTCTCAAAGATCGGACTTAACTGTTGGTGCAGCGCTTGCTGTATCAGCCTGTCCAGAACTGTTGGAATGCCCAGCTGGCGCATACCTCCACCGGATTTGGGTATTTCTACCTTCCGTACCGGCTGGGGTTGATAGCGACCATTCTGCAGGGCTTCCCGGTGTTCCGGCCACTGTGATTTCAGGTAGGCTTTCAAGTCACCCACCGTCATGCTGTCCACGCCCGGTGCGCCTTTGTTGCGCATCACCCGGTCGTAGGCACGCTGCATATTTGATCGGTCTAATATCGCCGCCAATAGATCTGGCGTCTCCTCATGGAAGTTGCCCGTTCCCGCCGTGACGTTTGCCGCCTCTATTGCAGACCCACACGGATACTGTCCGCGCCCCTCTGCACAGAGTGCCTGTATCTCAACAGACCTGACTGCTGCTCCTGTCGTCATCGAGAGTCCGGCTCCCAATCCATTTCACATGTTCAGCCCTTCAGTCTGCGGTGACAGACCTACTATGGCCTCGGCTGACTTCTGCCGCCCCATCCCAATGCCTCACGACACTGGTAGCCTGTGGCAGGATGGCAGACCTCCCGGAGTAATGCGCGTGACCTTCCCACTTATACCCGCCGCATATACGTCCCGCAGTTTCCGTGCAAGTATTGGGCTTTGAAGAACTTTGCCTCCTTACCCACTGCGACCGCCTCCTATGCGATTCCTGTTCGTCGGGCCAGTGTTTTGCCTTCGGCTTTCTTCAGATTCCACCTCACGATGGACACCCTTGCCGTTCAGCTAATCGTTCCCCTTGCCGGGTCGATAGTGGACTTTCACCACCAAGTCATCCAGTCGCCACCATGCGTACTGGAACAGCGCCGTCATGGCGCTACGCGCCATATCCGGCGCACAAAGAAAAAGGGAGCGATTGTCCCCTTCTAAGATAATGCTAAAAGTACGTTCTTATTCAATTCCTGAAGCTTCCCTGACAGCATCAACCAATCCTTCCCTGAGGTTAGCAGGCTGAATACTTTGACCATTAACAAAGAAAGCCGGTGTACCTGTCAGCCCGAGACGTTCTGCCTCTGCCTCAGCACGGGCAACACGCTCTTCCGGTCTTTCTGTTGCCAGACACTCATTATAAGCTTCCATATCCAACCCAATCGCCTGAGCAAGTGTCACCTTGGACTCTTCAGTGAGTGAGCGCTGCTGCTCAAAAGCCATCTGGTTATACTCCCAGAATTGTCCTTGCTCATCAGCACAGACCGCCCCTAGAGCTACATCTCTGGAGATCCCCGAGCTACTGATAGGAAAGTCCATATAAACCATTTTCACCCGGTCACCGAACTCTTCCATTAGCCCATCAAGAGTCTTAGCAGCGACCGCACAGTGGGGGCACTGGTAATCAGCAAATTTAACCAAGGTGATTTTTGCTGATGGATTACCTTTTACCGGATAGCCCTTTGTATCAATAACAGTCAACGGAGCCTCTGGCTTAGCAAGCAAAATTTGCAAGCCCTGCTCTGTTTGCAGGCGCTCTGTCAACTCCGTACGTTTAGCCTGCAGCCCCAACCCCATTAAATAACTACGAATTTGATCCCGCACCTGATCAAGAGGAACAGAAATTCGCGCTTTATTTTGTTCGTAAAATGCATTTATCTCATTATCGGTGGGCTGCTTGAGACCAAGCTCTTCAATCAGAACCTCCTGACGTTTTCGACCACTGGCTTCAGCTTTCTGCTGAATATAAACCTCACCGGCAGCGCTGGTTAAAATTTGATTTTTCCGGTTCCAGGATTCTTTCTCAATATCAAAGAATGCTCTTGCCGCAGCCGGAGGTAGATCTTCCAGCGCGTATTCAACACCCTTCATAGTCAAAACCGCGTCAGACGCTTTATCTGCCTGATTCTGAAAAAGGTAGGTTCCTGCCCCTCCTACAACCAAGCCAATAGCTAAAGCCAGCGGAATTTTAAAATTCATAATCAGAGTTCAATCCGTATGGTATCGTTATCAAAAGGCTCAAAAACCGCGGCCGCGAACATATCTACCCCTATAAAACTATAACCGACAGGCAGATCAGGCAATCAATTAAAGCAAACCCAACTGAAGATTCTGTTTAATCAAGGCTACCAGCTCAATCAGGCCCGCCTCATCTTCCTGACTGAAGCGTCCAGTAGTTGGACTATCTATATCCAGAACAGCAACAACCTTATCAGCCACCACAATCGGAAGTACAATCTCACTTTTACTCGCTGAATCACAGGCTATATGTCCACCGAAGGCATCAACATCCTCGATACGTAATACGCGGTTCTCTCCAGCTGCCGTACCACAGACGCCGCGATGCAATGGAATACGCGTACAGGCCGGCTTACCACAGAAAGGACCAAGTACAAGCTGATCCTGTCTGAGAAATAGAAACCAGCCCAGTTGACGTCTGGCAAGGTATAAAACAGAAAGCTAGACAGGTTAGCCATACCGGCAATAGGGTCCTGCTCACTGGAAAGCAGGCCACCCGCCAACTGGTTCAATTCCTGGTAAAAGTCAGCAACAGGCTGATCACAACTAATTTCTACTGAAAACATATAGCATCACGCTCAAGAGAAATAATGAAAATTATGGGAAGAGTACAAAGTTACCCGAGCAGACGTAACAGACTTCAGGAGAGATTTAAGCCGCGATGCTTCACCAAAAGCCCGCAGCGACGGCTCCCCTTTCCCAGAAAACCATGGAGAAATGTACGTGCGATCATGGCCAGTGAGATTCAGAGACTGAATAAAAGCGCTTGTAGCATGAAAATGCTCGCAAACCTTTCCTTTATCAAAAATGCCAGTCAGAACTGTCAGCCCAATCCGAATGCCCGCACTTCGTAGTTGACTGACAAGACGACTAGTCTTTTCTAATCTGCCACTCTTTCCTAACTGCTCCCGCAGTTCAGCACTACCAGTTTCTAGACCGATGACCACCTGCCGCCAAACCCAGCCTATAAAGCAGATTCCAATCTTCAGCTGTACGCCCGCCAATACGATCAGCATCTCCAAAACAGGAGATTCCACGAGCAGGATCTCCCAAACGGGCAATCAGGATATTCAACGCCTCAGAAAAATCACTGACAGGAACTGCCAAAGCGTTGGCTGAACCTAAAAACACCCCCTCCCGCCCAGCCCAAACCGGTGGGGACGATCTTCAACAGCTTATCAATGCGGCTATTTAACTCTGCTTTTTCCAGGAGAGTAAAAGGGCGATTTTTGTAGAAAGCACAGAAAGTACATTGTCCATTTGGGCATCCTGTCGTTAGAGGGATTACCAGGTCACGATAACGATCAGGGGGCAGGACTGGAACAGACTCAGGGAATACCTGATTAAACAAGAGCCGGCGTCTATTAAAATCAGCCTGCGTTAGAGCTATTGCCTTTGCCAGAATTTCCCGAACGCCGGGTTCAGCCTTATCCACTAACACATCACAGAGTTCAGCCACCACCGCAAAGATATCCGAAGCTAAAGCCTGGCTCACAATGCGCCCAGAGGACACCTCAACGACATCCCCATTCAAGCATTGATGATAGAAGCTATTACCGGAACGAAAAGAACACCAAAAACCTTCTGAATTTAATCGAACAGCAACACCCTGTTGGGTGCGTTCAATCTTTACACCATCAGGCAACTGTCTGATCATATTGGGCAAACAGCGCAATCAACACCCCCACAAACTTAAAGCCTGACATCAACTACCATGAAAATGTCAGTTCCATCACGCTATACAGGTAAAAAAACACCTTACCCATAGGCTACACAGTCCGCTCGCATTTGTTGGGGGTGAAAGGTTATCTACAGAAGGGTAAATTCACAACACTATTTCAAAATTAGCTTGCCCGCCCCACTCGATTCTCAAGCAATAAAATCAGCCTGAATTTATTGCTTGAGATAGCCAGGAAGAGAATCAAAGGGGTTTTCGCGATTTCCAGCATCAGCAGCATTTTTCTCATAATCTTCACAGATTGCCAGATACCGGACTAACACATCCAGAGGCAGATCACGCCAGTTGTAATATGTATTTTCCAGCGCATGGTGCAGAAGAACCTGACCAATGAAAGCAGTGCGTACGGTTGGAGAGTCCGCCGGATAGAGCGTCTCTATTCCATCAAGAATTCTCAGCCTCTCTTTCTCGGTCATAACTACTCCTTGCGACCGGACATCTTACTTTCAGTGTAGAGACTAAGTGGGCACCAACAGCTATTTATAGCCAAAACCTCTTTCAAAAATGAGGCTTATTATTAATAGTCCAGATCCCGCCTGAAAAGTGCCCAAACCACAGACGTTGCCACCGAAAAATGGCTATATAATTTGCAAAAAGAAAAAGCTCTGACATTTGGCATAACAAAAAGCCCACCTAATGTCAGGTAGGCTTTTCAATAATCTGGTAGACGGTACCAGATTCGAACTAGCGACCTCCACGATGTCAACGTGGCGCTCTAACCAACTGAGCTAACCGTCTATTTTTTCAGCACCTACCAAAATAGGTGGTAGGCGGTACTAGATTCGAACTAGCGACCTCCACGATGTCAACGTGGCGCTCTAACCAACTGAGCTAACCGCCTGAAGAGCTGGTAGACGGTACTAGATTCGAACTAGCGACCTCCACGATGTCAACGTGGCGCTCTAACCAACTGAGCTAACCGTCTACAGAACGCGGCGTAAGTTACCGTCCTATCAGCCAAAACGCAAGCCCCAAGCCCTTTCCAACACCTATGGATTTACCGCAACGTCAACCAGCCGGCGGCTTTCAGGCCCGTTTACAGCCCCACTTGCGGCTACCGGCTCTCTCAACTAGTACTGGAAAAGTGGATTTATGAACTTGTCACAAATGGAGTTTTTTATGATCAAGCAAACCCTGAAATCTGCCCTTTTAGTATTCACCCTGATAACTACACCTGTATGGGCCAACCAATCAGCCAGTGAGAAAGTAAACATCAACACTGCTGATGCAGAGACTCTTGATAAAAACCTGAAATATGTGGGCGAAAAAACGGCTAAAAAAATAGTTGAATACCGCAAGGAACACGGCAAGTTCGAATCAGTTGATGATATGACTCAGGTAAGGGGAGTTGGCAAGAAAATTATTAAAGCCAACCGCAACAATATGACAGTTGAATAAAAAATTCCTGACATATAAAAAAGCCGCCTGCGAAATTTCTAGGCGGCTCTTTATATTCTGGCTCCCCGAACTGGACTCGAACCAGTGACCCAATGATTAACAGTCATTTGCTCTACCAACTGAGCTATCGGGGAATCTCTTCAGATGCGGCGCAGTTTACTGATCCCCACCTGAACGGTCAACAGGAATTAACCGAAAATTCGAAAAGAAAAGTCGAAAAGAAAAATCGGGATAGGGTGGAGCCTCACGGCTCCACTCCTCCCACAACACCCAGCGTACGGGTCCGTACTGGGCGTTTCGGCCAGTTGAGCGTCTGCTATTACCACAAACATGGCAATAACAGGGTCAGTGATACAAGGCATCTGGCTCGTACCACCCGCCGGGTTTTCGTAATCTTACAGTGCCGATACAATCTCAGCTCTCATCATCTCGCAGTTCCCGGTTCCGCCGTTACCACTTGATATGAGCACCAGTATTCGCTGGTCTTTGCCTGCGTCCGATGTATCAAAAAGTAAAAACTACTCACCACTCTGTACCGTTTAGGCCTTCGCTGACCAAGGTCAACTACTATGCCGTCTGCTGACTTCTGTATGGCGATCAGATCACCTTACGATGACCTCAGTCTGAAATATCAGACACCACACAGACCTCCCGGGGTAAGTCACACCGCCTTCACTGCACAACTGCCGGATCTACTGCCTACGTGTCTGGATGAGTAAGGGACTTTGTCATCAAACGCTGACTCGTCCCCACGCAGACAGCCTCATATCCGGTTTCTGTTCGTCAGCTCGCAGTTTTGCTCCACACTGCCTTCAGCCTACACCTCGCGATGCAAACCTTGTGCTTCGCTAGTCCTTCGCCCTCATCTGGCTGGACAGGGGACTTTCACCCCCAAGCTGTGCAACATGCCCGGCACACGTCAAAAAGCCGCCCGCAGGCGGCGAAAACCGATCAACCTGCAAGAAAAGCTTCCAGTCGATCAATAGCTTTATCGAGTAACTCAAGGCTGGCAGCAAATGAGAGACGCATATGGCCCGGAGCACCAAAAGCTGAACCAGGTACAAGGGCTACCCCATATTCCAGAAGAGCTTCTGCCAGATCAACATCCTTCTCAAAACCCTTCTTTTTCATAACATCACTAAAGTCAGGAAAACTATAGAAGGTGCCATCCGCAGGTAAAACATTCACACCAGGCAACGCACTAAGACGTTTATAAACATGATCATGGCGCCCCTTAAAAGCCACAACCATTTTTTGCACACATTCTTGCGAACCACTTAGCGCAGCCTCAGCTGCAGCCTGAGCAATGGAACAGGGGTTGGAAGTACTCTGGGACTGGATCTTCTTCATATTCTTCACCAGCCACTCTGGCCCACCAATATAACCAATTCGCCAACCAGTCATGGAATAAGCCTTTGAAACGCCATTCATGACGATAGCGCGATCATAAAGATCAGGACAGACATTTACGATATTAACGAAAGGCTTATCACCCCAAACAATATGTTCATACATGTCGTCTGTCGCAACCAGGATCTCCGGATGATCCTGCAGCACCTCTGCCAGCTCTTTTAATTCCTGTTCCGAGTAAGTCATCCCGGTAGGATTCGAAGGACTGTTAAGTACGACAAGACGGGTTTTGGGAGTGATCGCAGCCCGCAGCTGCTCTGCAGTTATTTTAAAATTCTGATCTGCGCCCGCAGTAATGATAACCGGTACGCCTTCAGCAATGCGCACCATGTCGGGATAAGAGACCCAGTAAGGAGCGGGAATGACAACTTCATCTCCGGCATTCAACAGGGCCAGCGCCATATTAAAGAAGCTATGCTTGCCGCCGGCTGAAACCAGGATCTGGCCTGGCTTATAAATTAAATTATTATCGCGATGGAATTTTTCAATAACCGCCTTCTTCAGTGAAGGCGTGCCGTCCACAGCAGTATATCTGGTTTGGCCAGCCTTGATCGCGGCAATTCCAGCTTCTTTGATATGATCCGGGGTATCAAAATCAGGTTCCCCCACTCCCAGACCAATAATATCTTTCCCTGATGCCCGCAACTCTGCGGCACGTGTTGATACTGCCAGCGTCGGGGACGGCTTTACTGCCTGAACCCGCTGGGAAAGTTGTTGTTCCAAGCCCTTCTCCTCTTTATTTCAACCACTTCTCCATGCAAACTCAGACATAATACCCTACGACAACTGCAGCAGGAACCCGATGACCCAGCACTCACCACAACTGGAGGTTGTTTCCCCTTTTCAGCCAGCAGGAGACCAGCCCGAGGCTATTAAACAGCTAGTTCAGGGTGCCCTAAACGGACTGGCCTGCCAAACATTGCTGGGGGTTACTGGTTCCGGAAAGACTTTTACCTCAGCGCATGTAATTGCTCAGCTGCAGCGCCCTACAATAGTGATGGCCCCCAACAAAACTCTTGCAGCACAGCTTTATGGAGAATTTAAAGAGTTTTTTCCCAACAACTCCGTTGAGTATTTTGTCTCATATTACGACTATTATCAGCCGGAAGCCTACGTTCCAGCCTCTGATACGTTTATCGAAAAAGATGCATCCATTAATGAGCACATTGAGCAGATGCGACTGTCAGCCACCAAGGCCCTGCTTGAGCGTGAAGATGCGATAATTATTGCAACAGTATCGTCTATTTACGGACTGGGTGATCCCAAATCCTATCTTGGAATGATGCTGCACCTGGACCGGGGCGACAGAGTTGACCAACGTCACATACTGCGCCGATTAGCCGAACTGCAGTACACCCGCAACGATATGGAGCTGAAACGGGCCACATACCGTGTACGCGGCGATGTGATTGATATTTTCCCTGCAGAATCAGAAAAGGAAGCCATCAGGCTGGAGCTTTTCGATGATGAACTGGAAAATATCAGTATTTTTGATCCCCTGACTGGGGAAGTCCTGCGCAAAGTCCCAAGGGCTACCATTTACCCCAAATCACACTATGTAACGCCGAGACAAACCATTCTTGACGCCATTGAAGCCATTAAGAATGAACTCAATGAACGGCTGAAATTTCTCCGCGACAACAACAAACTTGTGGAAGCTCAGCGTCTGGAGCAGCGCACCCGATTTGATATTGAAATGATGCAGGAACTTGGCTACTGCACTGGTATCGAAAACTACTCCCGCTACCTTTCAGGCAGAGTTCCCGGAGAACCACCACCTACTCTGTTTGATTATCTGCCCGCTAATGCCCTGCTTCTGATCGATGAATCCCATGTCACGGTCCCTCAGATCGGAGCCATGTACAAAGGAGACCGTTCCCGAAAAGAGACACTGGTTGAATATGGCTTTCGCCTGCCATCAGCTCTGGACAACCGCCCAATGAGATTCGAAGAGTGGGAAAACAAGCGACCTCAGACCATCTTCATTTCTGCCACCCCCGGGCCTTACGAAAAAGACCACCAGGATCAAGTCGTAGATCAGGTAGTCAGACCTACCGGACTGGTAGACCCTGAAATCCTGGTGCGCCCGGCTACGACTCAAGTGGATGACCTGCTGGGTGAGATTCGTGAGAGAACCACAAAAGGAGACCGTGTTCTGGTAACAACACTTACCAAGCGCATGGCCGAAGACTTGACTGAATATCTCAGCGAAAACGGCGTCCGAGCCCGCTATTTGCACTCTGACATTGATACCGTGGAACGGGTTGAAATCATTCGGGACCTGCGTCTGGGAGCATTCGATGTCCTGATTGGCATAAACCTCCTGCGGGAAGGTCTCGATATGCCGGAAGTTTCCCTGGTAGCCATCCTTGATGCGGACAAGGAAGGCTTCCTCCGTAGTGATCGCTCTCTTATTCAGACTATTGGTCGCGCTGCACGCAACCTGAATGGCACCGCCATTCTCTATGCTGATTCAGTGACCGGATCAATGCAGCGGGCAATCGATGAAACTGAACGCAGAAGGGATAAACAGCAAAAATTCAATAAAGAGCACAATATTATTCCGAAGGGCGTCAGCAAGGACATCACTGACATCATGGAAGGTGCCGTACCTGGAAAGGGTCGAAGCAAACAGAAAATCGCAGACCCCCAGGCACGCTACAAGCCGGAATCCCATCACACCCCAGAGGATATTGCCCGGCAGATCAAGGATCTTGAGCAGAAGATGTACGATCACGCCCGCAACCTCGAGTTTGAAGAAGCAGCCATGGCCAGGGATAAAATCGGAAAACTAAAGGCTGAACTGCGGATATCCTAGATATCCGCACAGTAGAAAAGGTCAGCAGATTTCTGACAGAGTCGTGTGAACCTGACGTTCACTGTTTAATATTTTTAACAAGATGATACAGCGATCCTCACCTTTCTCTGTCAAGAATATACCCTGAAGATCCGAATAGGCTCCATCAGTAAAGGTTACTGTCTGCCCCGGCTCAAACTGGGAAACCGGCTCAGCAGTCTGCTCGCGGATTCTAATCTGCTCTACCAAATCATCAGAAATTCTGGCCGGGTTATTACCAAACTTGACGAAATAGGCGACACCCCGAGTCGAGCGCACCTTACCCCAGGGAAGATTCTCCTCAAGCTGATCAAACAAAAGAAAAATATAGCCGGGAAACAAAGGCTCCAGCTTACGCCCTTTCCGCTCTAACATCGGACAATAGGCGTAAAAACCCTGATTCTCCAGATTCTCCACCGCTCGCTGTTCCTGGCGCGGTTTTGTCTTGAGCAAATACCACTCATCCATAAGTTTTCACCTACCTCTAGCACCGCAATGTTTTTATAATTTTCTTCAATGCTTCAACAGGATCATCAGCCCGGGTGACAGGTCGACCAATCACAAGGTAGTCACTACCATTTATCATGGCTTCAGCAGGTGTGACCACACGACGCTGATCTTCTTGATCCTCACCCTCAGGGCGGATACCCGGAGTCACCAGCGCAAATTCGGAACCAAGATTCTGCTTTAGCTTTTTGGCTTCCTGAGCTGAACAAACCACTCCATCCATACCACAACTCTGCGCTAAGGCAGCCAGGTTTTCAACCTGATTTTCCGGTATCCCCATACCCAGCTCACGCAAATCTTCTACACCCATACTGGTCAAAACCGTGACCGCAATCAACAGGGGATTTTTGTTTAAAGTATTTTTATCCAGAGCATTCCGGCAAGCCTCCATCATACGACGACCGCCCGATGCATGGACATTGACCATCCACACCCCCAGCTGTGCAGCTGCAAAAACGGCATGACTGGCAGTATTTGGAATATCATGAAACTTGAGATCAAGAAAAACTTCAAAACCTCTTGCTTGAAGTTTTTCAACAACCAGCGGGCCTGCAGCGGTAAACAGCTCCTTGCCAACCTTGACCCGACAGAGTTCTGGATCAAGCCGGTAAGCCATCTCCAGAGCCTGAGCAGCATCTGGGTAGTCCAGAGCCACTATTATAGGGCTAGTACAAATCATGCAGTAAATTCCTATTTACTTCTGCAGACTTAAATTGGCTGAGCAGTATAATGAATATTTACTAAAAAAACAGGGAAATAGATACCCCTATGAAATAATACTCAATACTGATACTTACTCCCCTTCAAGACCCAAAATAGGAGCAATTGCACCCCACTCATGGCATTGGGGACAATTCCAATACAGTTCTTTACCTGTAAAACCACACTGCTTGCAGCAGTAGACTGGCTTTGAATCAGCCAACCGACCAGTCAATTCCCGCAACATCTGCAGATTTTGACGGGCCCGCCCTTCAGTCATATTCAGATGTATATCTATAAGGGCATTGAGTCCCTTAAGAGACGGACGCTTTATGACCTGTTCCGCCATAAATCGACCCGCCTCCTTTTCACCTTGCTGCCCTGCAATCAGGCGCGCCGAAGCCAGAACGACAGCTGAAGTCGGACTCTCCCGCAAACAGCGCCCCAGGTAGGATGTCAGCCCTCGAATTGAACGCATCTCTGCATAACACTGTTCCAGCATAGTGATACTTTCCGGTACAAAATCACGGTTCTGATCAGCAATTCGCTCCAGGGCCTTAACAGCCTCTCTATAGTGCCCCGTATGCATTTCCATCCGCCCGATCAGCAGGGAAACACGAACATTATCCCGGTGAACACTTCCCGCCCTGCGCAGATCTTTACGGGCACGCAGAACATCAGAGTTTTTCAGAGCCTCTTCCGCTGTTTCGCAATAGTAATGGGAAAGTCGGAAAGAGTATTCTTCAGCCGCCCCCCCCTTCAGGCGCCCAACCAAGGCGACAGCTTTACTCCACTCCTTCTCAGTTTCATAGATCGACAGCAGGGTATTAAAGCTGTCCTTCCAGCCCCGCCAGTTATTATTAACAATATCTTCAAGTAGAATTTCAGCACGATCAAGCAGACCTGCCTTCAGGTAATCCCGGGCAAGCTCCAGCTGAACATCAAGGGTTTGCTCCCGGGTAAGACTGGGCCTGGCAAGCAAATCCTGATGAGCTTGAATGGCTTTTTCCACCTCACCACGCTGCCGAAACAAACGCCCAAGCACAACAAAGGTCTCTACTGTGTCACTGTTAACTTCGAGGGCCCGAATAAAACTCTCAATAGCCTCATCGGTCTGCTCATTCAACAAATAATTCAGACCAACAAAGTATTCGCTACTCAGGGAGTCACTATCACCATCAGGAAGACGCCGCTTTCTTTCCGCACGGCCAGCGTAAAAACCTATGGCCAGTGCCACAAGAGTCAGTGCAAAAAGTGCGATATCAGCCATTCAGGATGAGAGCCCCCGCAGAGCACTGACTCGTAGCTTCTGCAACTCAGCATCCCGACGCTTTAGCTTGCGCTGGAGGCTGGCATTATGCAAACGCAGTCGAAAAACAATAATCAGGCAGGCTATCAGGCCTACAGTCGCCCCAGAGAAAAAAGCCAGAAAAAGAATAAAAGGAAATGATACAGGAGGGGCTGTCCAACCCCAAAAACCAACTGCAACTGTCTGAGTATTGGCTAAAATAATACCTGCAAAAAGAACAATCAGAACAACAGCGAACAGAAAAACTCCTGCCAGCCGTAAAAACCTGCGAAACTTATTCAACATGAACCGTCTGCTTTCAATCAGAAATACCGAAGAGAGTACTGGGTACTGGGCATATCAGCCTGAATGGTTATCAGTGACGGTGCAAACGACGCTCATTTAACAGAGACTCGTTCACCCGCTCACGTAACTCCTTACCGGGCTTGAAATGGGGCACATACTTGCCACTCAGATCAACTGCATCGCCGGTTTTCGGATTGCGGCCAACGCGCGGAGCACGAAAATGCAGCGAAAAGCTGCCAAACCCCCGAATTTCCACCCTGTTTCCAGCTGCCAGAGCAGAAGAGAGCTTCTCAATAATATTCTTGACTGCCAGCTCAACATCCTTGGTCATCAGATGGCTCTGCCGTGCAGCCATTCGTTCTATCAATTCCGACCGGGTCATCACCTGCCCCTTCTTCCGCATCTGCGGAAGTATCCCTAAGCCAATCCCCCAAACCCTGCCTGCACTCAGCCAAGCATGGTCTGCCCAACTTAGCCAATCTGTCATAAGGAATCAAGCCGGAGCCAACGACACTGCTGAAAAACATAAAAAAACCGCAGGGCATGCCTGCGGTTTTTCCCAGCAAAAGCTGCTTGGATGAAGATTGCTATCTAATAAACAGCGCTCTTCAAGGCAAAATTACTTGCCTTCCATCTGAGCCTTGATCAGGTCACCGATGGTGGTAGGACCAGCGCCAGCTTCGGTATCCTGCTTACGCAGTTCCTTCATGGCAACTTTCTCGTCCGCTTCGTCTTTGGCCTTGATTGACAGGCTGATCACGCGATTCTTGCGGTCAACGCTGACAATCTTGGCTTCAACTTCTTCGCCAGCCTTGATCATGGTAGACGCGTCTTCAACACGGTCACGACTGATCTCGGAAGCCTTCAGAGTGCCTTCAACTTCTTCAGCCAGAGTCACAACTGCAGCCTTGGCGGATACTTCCTTCACGATACCTTTAACGATGGCACCCTTCTGGTTTGCATCAACGAAGTTTGCGAACGGATCGTTCTGCAGCTGCTTGATACCCAGGGAGATACGCTCACGCTCTGCATCGATGGACAGGATGACAGCTTCGACTTCCTCGCCCTTCTTGTAGTTGCGTACAGCTTCTTCGCCAGTTTCATTCCAGCTAATGTCGGACAGGTGAACCAGACCGTCGATGCCGCCAGGCAGCCCGATGAAGATACCAAAGTCAGTGATGGACTTGATGGAACCCTTGATAACATCGTTCTTGTTGCAGGTGGAGGCAAACTCTTCCCATGGGTTCTGCTTGCACTGCTTAACACCCAGGGAGATACGACGACGCTCTTCGTCGATGTCCAGAACCATAACTTCAACTTCGTCACCCTGAGCAACAACCTTGCTTGGGTGGATGTTCTTGTTGGTCCAGTCCATTTCAGAAACGTGTACCAGACCTTCAACACCTTCTTCCAGCTCAACGAAGCAACCATAGTCAGTCAGGTTGGTTACATGACCGGTTACCTTGGTACCTTCAGGGAAGCGAGTCTTGATAGCAACCCATGGATCCTCACCCAGCTGCTTCAGGCCCAAGGATACGCGGTTACGCTCACGGTCAAACTTCAGAACCTTAACCAGGATTTCGTCACCAACGTTTACGATTTCGCTAGGATGCTTGATACGCTTCCAGGCCATGTCAGTGATGTGCAGCAGGCCGTCAACACCGCCCAGGTCTACGAATGCACCGTAGTCGGTCAGGTTCTTAACGATACCCTTGACTTCCAGACCTTCCTGCAGGGATTCCAGCAGCTGCTCACGCTCAGCGGAGTTCTCAGCTTCCAGAACTGCACGACGGGAAACAACAACGTTGTTGCGCTTCTGGTCCAGCTTGATAACTTTGAAGTCCAGCTCTTTGCCTTCCAGGTGCGCGGTGTCGCGTACCGGACGAACGTCAACCAGAGAACCAGGCAGGAATGCGCGAATAGTGTGAACGTCAACAGTGAAGCCACCCTTGACCTTACCACTGATAACACCCTTAACGATCTCTTCAGAGGCGAATGCCGCTTCCAGACCAGTCCATGCTTCAGCACGCTTGGCCTTCTCACGGGACAGACGGGTTTCACCGAAACCGTCTTCTACTGCGTCCAGGGCAACCTGCACAGTGTCGCCAATCTGGATGGTGATCTCGCCGTTCTCATCACGGAACTGGTCTGCAGGGATAACACCCTCAGATTTCAGGCCGGCGTGAACGATGACCCAGTCACCATCAATATCAACCACGATGCCATCAATGATGGATCCTGGTTTCATTTCGATCTCTTTCAGACTTTCTTCAAAGAGTTCGGCAAAGCTATCAGTCATTGTCATTCCTGTTGCATACAACGGCAGAGCACCCACATCTTTTTTCTTAAGAACAAACAGCCCTTAAAAGCAGAGTGTTAACGTTGTATGTTTGCTCCACACCGCCAGCATGCGTGGTCAAATAAAAAAAGGAGAAAAACCTCAGCGCTGGCCTTCGTCAACATAAGCCTGCCAGACTAAAAGCCAGACACGCCATACTGACACGGTTTCCTCTCCACCATTAATCCCCGCATCCCAGCTCCCAAGTGAGCCGGAACAGAGGAATAAAATTCTGTTTTTCCGGTGATGCTTTACACTGATAAACACCGGACGTTCAGTGCACTTTCAGCCGGCCAGCATCAGTGTGACTTCAAATCACACCTTTGCTGCGCATCTCATCCAGCACCCGACCCAGTACTTCCTGAATGGTCAGTTTAGTGCTGTCCAGCACGATTGCATCATCAGCTGGCTTCATCGGGGCAATCGCGCGATTCATGTCACGCTCATCCCGGGCGAGAATATCTGCCAAAAGGCGATCAAGGCTAACATCCTCACCCTGCTGTTGCAACTGCAACTGGCGACGGCGAGCACGTTCTTCAGCACCGGCAGTCAAGTAGACTTTCACTGCCGCATCAGTAAACACCACTGTCCCCATATCCCGACCGTCTGCCACCAGACCCGGCGCTTCGGCAAACGCCCGCTGACGGGACATCAGGGCATCCCTGACTGCAGGTAGAGCAGCCACTTTCGAGGCAGCAGCACCGACCTCCTCGTTCCGGATAGCCGTTTCCACATGCTCACCCTCAAGAATAATACTGGGCTCACCACCTTCAGTGTCTGCTGCCATGAACTGTACATCCAGATGTGCAGCCAGAACCTCCAGCGAGGCCTCATCATTCAGATCAACACCATGGTTGATGGCCGCCAGAGCAGTCAGACGATACAGTGCACCACTATCCAGTAAGTGCCAACCCAGCTCACGGGCCAAAAGGCCCGCGATAGTCCCTTTTCCAGATCCTCCCGGTCCATCAATAGTGACAACCGGTACATTTTTCTCATTCACAACAGGTCTAGCTTTCCGTTTCATTCAGATCCAGCCCGACAGAATGGGCCAGATCAACAAAATTGGGGAAGGACGTCGCCACATTAGCGCAGTCCTGAATATGTATTTCGCCCCCTGAGCGCAGGGCCGCCACAGCAAAGGCCATGGCAATACGATGATCACCATGGCTGTCGACCACACCCCCGCCAAATACAGTCTGTTCTGTGCATCCCGGCACTCGCATGCCACCTGGGAGCGCTTCCGCTTTAACTCCAAGAACATTCAGGCCATCAGCCATGGACTGAATGCGATCACTCTCTTTGACCCGAAGCTCCTCAGCACCTTCCAGCAGGGTTTCTCCTTCGGCACAGGCCGCCGCCACAAACAACACTGGGAACTCGTCAATAGCCAGAGGCACCAGTTCCTGAGGTATCCTGATACCTTTCAACTTTGCAGAACGCACCCGGATATCAGCCACCGGCTCACCACCCACTTCCCGCTGATTCTCGAGGGTAATATCGGCCCCCATCAGCTTCAGGATATCAAGGATACCGGTGCGAGTCGGGTTAATACCAACATGGGTCAGAAGAAGATTCGAGCCCGGGGCAATACTGGCAGCTACCAGGAAGAAAGCTGCAGATGATATATCAGCTGGCACTTCGATTCTATCGACAGCTTTCAATTCACCACCGCCAACCAGGGAAATACAGCCATTTTCACTTCCAACCTGATAACCCAGACCTCCCAGCATTCGTTCAGTATGGTCACGGGTAATACCGGGTTCGGTTACTGAAGTCTCACCTTCAGCATACATACCAGCCAGCAGGAGGCAGGACTTTACCTGAGCCGAAGCCACAGGCATATCGTAATCAATACCCACTAGTTTCTGACCACCACGGATAACCAGCGGGGGACGCCCCCCTTCTGCAGTCTCGATGACAGCCCCCATCTGCTGCAGTGGCTTGACTACCCGATTCATCGGACGACCAGAAAGGGACTTATCACCGGTCAGGGTGACATCGAAAGACTGAGCCGCCATCAACCCGGCCATCAGGCGCATGGCAGTGCCAGCATTACCCAGGTACAGGGGCCCAGGTGGCACTTGCAACCCGTTCAGACCTACACCATAAATAGTCACCTTGCCATCATGGGGACCTTCAATCACCACCCCCATATCCCTGAAAGCCTGCAGGGTGGCCAGAGCATCCTCTCCCTCCAGGAAACCGCTGACTTCAGTGACGCCACTGGCCAGTGCACCCAGCATGATGGAGCGATGAGAAATAGACTTGTCGCCTGGCACCCGCAGGGTACCTGTCACAGGCCCGCCAGCGCGGGCTGCATAGGAAATAGAATGACTGCTCATAGTTTTCAGGTAAGACTGGTTTTCTAATATTCTGGAAAAATGTTCCCGGGCCGATTTTGCACGGGTAATAATACCGAGCATGGATTGGCTATCGCCTTGCTCCACAGCAACTCGCATCTGGTCAAGCCCACCCTGAAATTCATGCAGAGCTGACAACACGGCATCACGGTTGGCAACAAAGACATCATGCCACATGGTCGGATCACTGGCGGCGATACGGGTAAAGTCGCGGAAGCCACCAGCGGCATAGCGGAAGATCTCCTGGTTATCCCGGTCACCGGCCAGAGTATCTACCAGCGAAAAGGCCAACAGATGAGGCAGATGACTGGTACGAGCCAGCACATCGTCATGATGAGCCACCTCCATCTCCAGCACTGTCGTTCCAATCCTCTCCCACATCTCCCGCACCAGACGGCAGGCACCAACACTGTTCTCCGGAAGAGGCGTTACAATGACTTTGTGGGCATCATAAAGATCGCCCCTGGCAGCCGCCACCCCACTTTTTTCTGATCCCGCTATCGGATGGCCAGGGACAAATCCAACCAGCACTTCTGCGTCAAGGCAGGCCCGGGCCGTATCCACAACATCCTTTTTGCTACTGCCAACATCAGTGATAACTTTACCAGCCAGGCTCATACCAGCCAGTAGCTGGATCATGGATGACATAGCCAACACCGGTACCGCCAGCACAACAATGTCCGCCTCGGCAACCCCTGCTTCGAGGGATGGAGCAGCCTTATCAATAATGTTTCGCTCACCAGCCAACACCAGGGATTGCTCATCCCGGTCCCAGCCAAGCACCTCTTTACAGACCCGCCGGGAAACCAGACCAGCCGCAAGGGAGCCGCCGATCAGCCCCATCCCCACGACAAGTACTCTTGCACGGGACAGTATTGGCCAGTTGTCGTTCATTTTTTCAGTTAAAGATCTAATCAAAGGTTCAGATACAGACTTAGTCAAAGACTTAATCACGGGGAAACCACGCGGCTCAGCGCCTTGGGCAATGCTTCAAGGAAGCGGCGATTCTCTTCCTCAGTACCTATTGAGACCCTCAAATGACGCGGCAAACCATAGCCGGTAATCGGGCGAACAATAACCCCAAGTTTCAGTAAGGCCTGAAACACCTCTTCTCCATTACCACCAGTATCAAAGGTAATAAAGTTACCCAGGGAAGGAATCACGTCCAGCCCAAGTTTGACTAAACCCTGCTCAAGTTCAGCCAGCCCCTTGCTGTTAAGCTCACGACTGCGCTTGACATAGCCATCATCCGTCAGAGCTGTTTCGGCAGCAACCAGAGCCAGACTGTTAACATTAAATGGCTGACGCACCCGGTTAAGCACAGCAGCGACATCCTTGCTGGAAATACTGTATCCGACCCGCAGCCCGGCCAGGCCATAAATCTTGGAAAAAGTACGGGTGATCACCAGGTTGGAGTACTGATCCAGCCACTGCAGACCATCAGGGTAATCTTCCTGTTCGATATATTCGCAGTAGGCCTCATCCAGTACAACCAGGACATGCTCAGGGATTTTCTGCAGGAATTGATCAATAGAATCACGGGACAACCAGGTACCGGTAGGGTTATTAGGATTGGCAATAAAGATAATCCGGGTTTTACCAGTTACAGCACCGGCCATGGCATCAAGATCATGACCATAGTTAACCGCTGCCACCTGAACAGGCTTACCGCTGGCGGCCAAGGTCGATATCGGATACACAGCAAAAGCATGTTCTGAAAAAATCACTTCATCACCAGGGGCTACCCAGGCACGGACAATCAGATCCAGCACATCGTTGGAGCCATTGCCCAGAGTAATAGATTTCGGCGAAACCCCAAGTTTTTTTGCAAGAGCCTGCTTCAGACGATAACCACTGCCATCTGGATAGCGGGACAGATCTTTCAGCTCACCACTCATTGCATCCAGCACAACTGGTGAAGGTCCGAGAGGGTTTTCATTACTGGCCAGCTTGACGATACTGGCCTCATTCAGCCCCAGCTCACGGGCAAGCTCAGCAATCGGCTTACCTGGCTGGTAAGGCTGCAACTTCTGCACACCACTGTTGGACAGAGCTAAAAAATCGCAGGTCACACTGTCTCCCCATTAGATTTTGTTGATTGAAACATACAGGCATGCACAGCTTACAAGACACCTTTCGGATATGAACCGAGTATTTTCAGCTCAGAGGCAAAACCTTCCACTTCCCGCAGAACATACTGCACTTTGGGATCATCCCGATGACCGGAAAAATCAATAAAGAACACATAGTTCCACACCCCACTGCGGGAAGGACGGGTTTCTATCCGGGTCAGATCAATATCATAACAGTGGAACGGAGCCAGAAGGCGATGCAGACTACCTGGTTTATTGCGCATGGAAACCACAATCGAGGTTTTATCTCCGCCACTGACAGGGACCTGCTGATTGCCGATAATCAGAAAACGGGTAGAGTTGTCCGGCTCATCCTCTATCTTCTCAGCAATTTTCTCCAACCCGTACAGCTCCATAGCCATATCACCGGCAATAGCCGCCGAGTTCCACTCACTCTTTACCCGCCGGGCCGCCTCAGCATTACTGGTGACAGCTACCTTTTCCACCATGGGCCAGTGGGAATCCAGCCATTTACGACACTGGGCCAGGGACTGGGCATGGGAATAAACCCGGGTAATCTTGTCTTTTCTGGTCTGTTCGGCACACATCAGGTGGTGATGGATGCGCAGTACGACTTCACCACAGATCTGCAGGGAAGAATTTACAAAAGAATCAAGGGTGTGATTAACAACACCTTCGGAAGAGTTTTCAACCGGAACCACACCATATTGCACAGCTCCGGCTTCCACTTCACGGAACACTTCATCGATAGCGGCCATGGGTACACAAACAGCCGACTTGCCAAAGTGCTTCAACGCCGCCTGCTGGGTAAAAGTGCCTTCCGGCCCCAGAAACGCAACCCGTACTGGCTGCTCCAGTGCCAGGCAGGCCGACATTATCTCCCGAAACAAGCGGGCCATCTCTTCATCATCAAGGGGACCGATATTCCTGTCCATAATCTTGCGGAGCACCTGGGCTTCACGCTCGGGACGATAGAATACGGCCTCACCACCAGACGCCTGTTTGACTGTAGCAACCTGCTTGGCCACTTCAGCACGCTCACTGATCAGATTCAAAATTGATGTATCAATCTGATCAATTCTATCTCGCAACCCATCCAGAGGGTTCTTATCCTGTTCATTCATAATTATTAAACCTGATTGATTAGCCAGCTCTCTCCTGCCTGGTCATTATTCTGTTGCATTCCAGACAGTCGACATTTCTTGTTGTCACCTTGATTCCAATCACGGCTAAACACAGTTATGGCTAATCTGCCCTGTCGCATAAGCAATATCCCCTTTTCCCCTAGGGAAATCCAGCTATTTTCTGCAGAATTCCGGGTAAAATCCAGCCATATTATGGAATTATTTCCTGATACTGCTGAAAGCAATTTCAAAGACCTGTGTATTACTTTCTGCTCACTAATGAAGCTATCAGGTCTTTTGCAAGGATAAATGTCGAAAGAGAAAGCAGTCCTGACAACTTCACTTTCTCCACTGAATAAACAGTAATGAGTGAAATAATCTCCACATAAAAAAACGGCGACCATATGGGCGACCGCCATCCAAAAAGCTCAGGATCGGACAAACTAACCGTGCTTTTTCTCGAACTCTGCCATAAAGCTGATCAAGGCATCTACAGACTCTTCTGACACGGCGTTATAAATACTGGCACGCATACCGCCGACAGCCCGATGACCTTTCAGATTAAGGAGGCCACGCTGTTCTGCTTCACGCAGAAATTCAGCATTAAAGTCATCACTCTTCAGGCGGAAAGGCACATTCATCCAGGAACGATAGCGGGGATCAATACCGTTACTGTAAAAGTCGCTGGAATCAATAGCCTGGTAAAGCTTATCAGCCTTGCGCTTATTGATCTTCTCCATGGCAGCAACACCGCCCTGACGCTTCAGCCACTTAAAGACCAGGCCACAGATATACAGAGCAAAAGTGGGTGGAGTGTTGAGCATGGAGTTATTGTCAGCCACCTGCTGATAATTCCATAGAGTCGGGCAAGCATCAGCTGAGCGACCAAGCAGGTCATCTCGCACAATAACCACAGTAATACCGGCCTGACCGATATTCTTCTGGGCACCAGCATAAATCAGACCATACCTGCTAACATCCAGCGAGCGGGAAAGGATGGTAGAAGACATATCCGCCACCAGCGGTACATCACCCACATCTGGAATATCCATAAACTCAAGGCCACCGATGGTCTCATTGGGGGTGTAATGAACATAGGCAGCTTCCGGATCAAGCTTCCACTCTGAACGGTCAGGGATAGTTGTGTAATTCTGCCCTTCACTACTGCAGACAACATTAACTTCTCCAAACCTGCCGCCCTCACGAATGGCTTTCAAGGACCAGTGCCCGGTATCCACATAATCAGCCCGGCCCCCGTTGCCAAGCAGATTCAAGGGAACCATGGCAAACTGGGATGTAGCTCCACCGGACATAAAGATCACCCGGTAGTTATTAGGAATGCTCAGAAGATCCCGCAGATCCTGCTCAGCCTCTCTCGCCACCTTTATATAGGCCGGGTTACGATGACTGATCTCCATCACCGACAAGCCAAGACCCTGCCAATCAAGCAGCTCATCGCGCACCTGTTCAAGAACTTCGGTGGGAAGTGCTGCCGGTCCTGCGCTGAAGTTATGCGCTCTGTGGATATCTGTCGCCATAGTGCTCGCTAATACTTTAGCCCTGTTCATTCTTCTATTTACCTTCTTCATCTCCCCTGAATACAAAGGAAAATACATACGCAAAAATACAGCTAATTCGTAGTGAGTCATTGTAGCGAAACAATAATCATCACGATACAGGGCAGATCCAACACAGCAGCAAGCATTTATAACAACAGCAGAACCAAAGAATTCTATAGAGGTCGAAAAATTACTAACCACAGACAATACAGTAAAAACAGAATGAAAGCCTCTCTTCAAACCATATCCGACCCTCAAAAACACTTAGCAAATGAAAATATTCATTTTTTTGTTGAACGGCCCTGGAAGCTAACCAAAGGAATGCCGAACTTATGTATGTCATGCACCAAATCTCCTGGAACAAGAGCATTCTGCACAGTGTCTGAACATTTTATTTGCGAAGCATGCGAAAAAAATATTAAAAAAAGACATTGTACTATCTGCAACAATGCCCCATTTAACGAAATAGTGAAAAACACTCTAGATCAGTCATTAGAGTCGCTGGCTAAAGGAAGTACCACATACCAGTGCATGGAACGAGACTGCCACTGGCAAGGAAACTATGTGGAAGCTAAAACTCATCCTAAAAATTGCCCAACCCAAAAGTATTTATGTAAGTACAATCAGCATGGCTGCCACGAACAGGGACCCTTAAATTATCTCTCAGAGCACCAGATAAATTGTGAATACAGAGAGAAACCCTGTTCGAACTGTAACGAGCCAGTTTCCTTAAAAAAATTAGAAGAACACGATAACACCTGCCCGGAAAAGCCCCTCTCTCGTGTTATCACCCTTAAAAGACGCCACTGGGATCACCTCGACAATGGCCTCTCCAATCAAGATAAAGAAGGCTATTCACTGCCTCCAGATTTAGCTCAAGTCATAAAGAAGGCGGCTGACAAGAAACAGTCAGTATCAAATATGTGCCAGAACGGCTGCTTTTTTTCTGCAGAAGACACTATAGTGCTTACTAAACATTATCAGGAAGACTGCCCCCTTCAGGCCACAGATTGTAACTATAAAAGCAAAGGCTGCAATTTCCGAGCAAAAAGGTTTGCTCTGGCAAAGCATGTCGAAGAATGCCTATACGGACCCGCCATCTGCCCACGGCAGTGCGGTGATCTAGCTTTATTAAAACATGAGCTTCAGGATGGCAAACATGACAAGGTCTGCCCCAAACTACTGATCAATTGCCAGTTTTGTGGTCATATAGAAAAAAGACAGGACATAGCTTTGCACGAAAGATCATGCCAACAGCGAATAGTTTCCTGCCTCTTCTGCCACAAAAAAATGCGCCAGAGAGAGAGTGATCACCACCGCGACAACTGCCCTGAAGATCAACCTTTTACCTATGCAGGTACGAAGTATCGTCGGCAACCTGGCACCACAGCAAAAGTTTATCAGCCTGCAGAAGGTAACCATAACCCACATATCCTTATAAAAGTAAAAAAACAGGAGATTGTTGATTTCCTTGAAAAAGGACAGCCAACTGCTTTAATCAACTCGTGTGGTTTATCTGAAGATTCACCTTCTTTACAATTCACCCTATGCATCAACTACACAAGCCACCAGTTCAACTTAATTTTTGAATCAGCCTATACACCAGATTATCATCTTGTACCAGTTATCAAAGGACTATCCCCCTACAACATATATACAGGACTCTATCTCATTATTTGGAGTTCACAAACACAAACACAATTAGGGAACATATGTTCATACCCATCATTTGGAAAAAAAAACATTTGCTTAATAAAAAACGAGCATCATGTCGAACACCGAGTGCAGCTTAGAACATATAAATTTGGTGTTGAATGGGATAAAATCAAAGATTGCGCTACTGTTTTTCTTACAATAGGTATACACCCACCGGAAACTCTTTTTTCTTAAGCGTAAAGACGTCTGGAGGATAGGGAGAGGAGGATAGTGCTGCGCGCAAGACGCAAGACGCAAGACGCAAGAACTGAAACCGGATAATCTTTACTCTGTAGATTCAGATGTAAAAGTTTAGATCTGATCTGACAGTTGCCTCATTGAAAAGATGAGGGTTACCGGCTTGAGTTGAAAGTATCACCGAATCAATTCAAACCAAAAGGTAACCCTCAATGATCAAGCATAATAACCGGATACAGGGGAAAAAGCACGTGAATATTTAGGGTGCTCTCCCCAAACAATGTGAGAATGTCAACGTGATCTCAGCTACTTTCTAAGAACACTTGTTTTTCTCCATAACCGCCGACATGTCAGCCCAAAATCTATGAAACACCATGGGGGCAAGTTTACTGTGCAGCAACGCC
Source organism: Sansalvadorimonas sp. (assembly GCA_965243775.1). GTDB lineage: Bacteria > Pseudomonadota > Gammaproteobacteria > Pseudomonadales > Endozoicomonadaceae > Sansalvadorimonas. The sequence continues at coordinate 36,145 of CBDEWF010000140.1, read as the reverse complement.
TGAGTGTGGCAAACAAACTGGGCAGATTATTCCTGGGAACTCGCTCTACCCATAAACATGAACAGCAGCTTGATGTATGGAAACCTGGAGTGCGCGGCTGCTACATCCCTTCTGATAATTATGTTCTGTCCCAGCCTTCCTAAAATTCCTTCTACGAAACGTGTTGTACCATCTGAATTAAATTGATATTGAGAACTTGCCGAGTAACCTTTTCCGTCCATTGCAAATACCCTGCACTGCTGGGGAGCCACAGGGTATTTAGCTTTTGTCCGTAACCCTTGCAGGCGAACAGCAAGTCCATCAACTGTGTTTATCAATAGCAGTTGGTACATATACCCTGATATCCCTCGGGTTTTTTGGGAAAGATAACCATGCATCGTCATATTCAGAAGTTTATTAGCAGCTTCTCCAGGAATTAAAGCGTAGTAACTTTTCTCGTAACTTTGACTTTGATAAAAACTCCCTCCCAAATATGTCAGGCGGCTCTCACCATCAAATGACCCCCACATTTCCGTAAGATTATTTTTCCATTCGTGATCTGCTGGTGCCGTCAAAAAATGATCTTGTACACTGTTCAGCACGTATACACCCGGACACATGGTGCATACCCGCTCTATTTGCATACAACTACGTTCATGCAGATGCACCTTCTTACGGGTATCAGTATAACCACAAGCACTGCACTGGATTCTCTGCAAAGGGCATTCTTTTGCATGAGCAAGTTGGGCTGATCGTTGGAATTCTGCGGAACACAGGTCACATTTTACCGGAGCAGATGGACATTCTTTTACATGCTCAATCATGTCCCCCCGAATAACGCTGGCTTTACAATAATCGCAATCAACCGGAACATATTGGCATTTCCGGTAGTGTTCATCCTCAATCTCAGCCTCCGAAGTTTCCGGTTTACCTGCACTCTTTTCAGTTGAATCAACAAGGCTTAATGCAGACAGCAGTTCTTCCAGCTTATCATCTTCGGGCTTGAACTGACCTTTATCATCAAATAGCTGTTCCGCCACACAGGCAGGCAACTGAACACTTCTGGAAACCTGACGCCAGGGGCACACTTCCTGATGCTGTGCTAGAAGCGCGTTATGTGTGAAAACCTCGCTACATCGGGCTTGGCTACAAGGCACGGGAGACAAACACTGTTGTCCGGCATGAATGGCGAGATCATCATATAAGCCATTCCATTCACAGCCCATACAGCTGATTGGAAGCTGGTTTAAGAAATCAACGATCACACTTTCATCTTTGAAGGTAGTGATTGTTTCCCGGCACGAAGGGCATTTTTTAATGTTTGTACCATCACCTTTTTTTGTACACTTACGGCATACAATGTGTCTGGAGCAGATACGGACAGGTTCTTTTAGAAGATCAAGGCAAACACAACACTTGTATGGATCAAATAAGACTTTCCTCATTGCAAACGTTTTCTGTTTGCATTGAATCTGTTCCCAATTTTTACAGGGAAACACTGCCTCCAGATTTGTTTGTGGATAGGCGAACTCCGGGCTTCTACCCACACTGTTGTCTGCTTTTTGTAACACCTGCTTCCCACCTCATGCGTGTTCTTTAAGGTTAATCTTCTCAATTTATGACAGGGTTATTGTTGAAATTGACAGGAGCTGGGGGAAATAATTTCACTATTGCATTTAATTGGTGATAAATAGAGCTAACAATCCAGTTATTTCTGCTATTTCTGCGACCCTTTACAACTTCCGGAGAAGGACACAATCAGACGTTTGGGGAGAATGTATGAGCATTTACGACTTTTCTGTTGAGACTCTGCTCTGGAGCACTGGAGCAAAGGTGTCAATTCTTGCATCTTGCACAAGACGCAAGGACTGACACCAGCTTATCTTTACTCTGTAGGTTCAGAAATTTCTTCCACAGCAACTTCATCCTCAGGCTCACGCACCCGCTCCAGAGTCACCAGCTTTTCTCCCTCAGCCACCCGGATCAGGCGCACACCCTGAGTATTACGGCCAACGGTTGAAACCTCGGAAGCACGGGTTCGCACCAGAGTACCCTGATCAGAGATCAACATAATATCGTCATCTTCGTGAACCTGAGCGGCACCGATCACAGCACCATTGCGTTCGCTGACTTTAATGGAAACCACACCCTTGGTGGCACGACCCTTGATTGGATATTCATCCAGACCGGTACGCTTGCCATAACCATTTTCAGTGGCAGTCAGGATCGGATCATCACCTTCCGGTACAATCAGGGAGACGACTTTCTGGTCACCTTCCAGCTTGATACCACGCACACCGGTTGCTACACGTCCCATGGCCCGGGCCTGGTCTTCAGCAAAACGCACCACCTTGCCGGCATCACTGAACAGCATAATTTCACGACCCGGTTCACACAGGGACACGCCGATCAAGGCATCACCTTCAATCAGGTTAATGGCACGAATACCTGAAGAGAGCGGACGAGAATAGGCCTCCAGAGACGTTTTCTTCACGGTACCATTGGCAGTAGCGAATACCAGGAACTTGTCAGCATTGTATTCCGGCACCGGCAGCATGGCAGTGATCTTCTCGCCATCATCCAGCGGCAGGATATTGATAATCGGACGACCACGGGCGGTACGGGATGCTACCGGGATCTCGTAAACCTTGCGCCAGTAGACCTTACCCTTGGTTGAGAACAGCAGCAGCATTGTATGGGTGTTAGCCACAATCATATGCTCCACGCAATCCTCTTCCTTCAGGCTGCCGGAACTCTTGCCTCTGCCACCACGGCGCTGAGCCTGATACTCAGTCACTGGAACAGTCTTGGCATAACCGGTGCGGGACAGGGTGACCACCATATCCTCTTCGGTAATCAGGTCTTCAACGGTCAGATCACGACGGGAAGATACAATTTCTGTACGACGCTCGTCGCCATATTCTTCGACCACCTTACGCAGCTCTTCGCGGATCACTTCCAGCAGACGTTCAGGATCAGACAGAATAAGGGCCAGCTCTGCAATTTTGTCCAGAAGTTCCCGGTACTCGGTCAACAGCTTCTCATGTTCCAGACCGGTCAGACGGTGCAGGCGCATGTCCAGAATAGCCTGAGCCTGGGTCGGGGACAGACGATACTTGTCGCCATCAATACCAAAGGCAGAAGGCAGATCATCGGGACGGCAGGAGTCACTCCCAGCCTTCTCCAGCATATTCAGAACCAGACCGGCATCCCAGGAGCGGGACATCAAGGCTTCCCGGGCCTCAGCAGAGGTCTGGGACTGCTTGATAGTTTCAATAATCGGGTCGATATTGGACAGGGCAACTGCCAGACCTTCCAGGATATGTCCACGCTCGCGGGCCTTGCGCAGTTCAAATACCGTACGACGGGTAACAACTTCCCGGCGATGACGGACGAAGGCTTCCAGCATCTCCTTGAGGTTGAGGGTCTTGGGACGACCATCGACCAGAGCCACCATGTTAATGCCAAACACGGTTTCCAGCTGGGTCTGGGCATACAGGTTGTTCAGTACAACCTCACCCACTTCGCCACGGCGCAGCTCAATAACAACCCGCAAACCATCCTTGTCAGACTCGTCACGGATTTCGCTGATACCTTCGATCTTCTTGTCTTTGACCAGCTCGGCGATTTTTTCGATCAGGCGAGCCTTGTTAACCTGGTATGGAAGCTCGTGAATCACGATAACTTCCCGGTTTTTTTTCGGGTCCTGAATCACTTCCGCACGGGAGCGAACCCAGATACGGCCGCGGCCAGCTCGGTAAGCCTGCAGGATACCGGCCTTGCCATTGATAATGGCTGCGGTCGGAAAGTCCGGACCTGGAATAAATTCCATCAATTCATCAATGGTGACATCCGGGTTATCCAGGATATGCAAACAGCCATTGATCACTTCGGTCAGGTTGTGGGGTGGGATGTTGGTCGCCATACCCACCGCGATACCGGCACCACCATTTACCAGCAGGTTAGGGATACGGGTTGGCAGTACCGCAGGAATCTGTTCTGTGCCGTCATAGTTGGGCACATAATCGACGGTCTCTTTTTCCAGATCAGCCAGCAGCTCATGGCTAAGCTTGTCCATGCGAATTTCTGTGTAACGCATGGCTGCAGCAGAGTCGCCGTCGATGGAACCGAAGTTACCTTGGCCATCAACCAGGGGATAGCGCAGGGAAAAGTCCTGGGCCATTCGGACAATTGTATCGTATACCGCAGAATCACCATGGGGGTGATATTTACCGATGACGTCACCAACGACACGGGCCGATTTTTTATAAGCCTTGTTCCAGTCATTGGAGAGCTCGTTCATGGCGAACAGAACACGCCTGTGAACGGGCTTGAGACCGTCACGTACATCCGGCAGTGCCCGGCCAACAATAACGCTCATGGCGTAGTCAAGATAAGACTGCTTGAGCTCGTCTTCGATATTGACCGGCAGGATTTCGTTCGCAGTGTCTACCATAGGTGCCCAAAGGTCCTTATAAAGCCTGTTATAACCCGGCTCATCCCCACAGCCGCAGGGACTCAGCAGCCCCCTGACGCCTGGTGCCGGTACAACATGCCTCCATCAATGAATGCATAAGACAGTCACTTGAAAATCAGGCATGTCATAAAGACGTCAATCATACCACAATGATCAGCTCCCTACACAGACCTGTTATTCATCTGAAACATAAGGAATTTCGGGTATACTCGCAGTAGACGAAAACCGGATAAAAAAGAAAACATGAGTTTTGAATCGCAAAATCAGACAGTCGGCCCCGGACATGCCAGCGCCTTGCTACATGCCCGCTGGATTATTCCGGTTGATGGTTCAGAAACCATCCTGACGGATCACACTCTGGTTATCCAGGACACCCGCATTGCTGCCATGGTTCCCACGGCACAAGTAAAGCAGCACTGGACGGCAGATCAGGAATTCCATCTCGATCAACATGCCCTGATTCCCGGTTTTATCAATACCCACGGCCATGCAGCTATGGCACTGATGCGGGGCATAGCTGACGACCTACTGTTGATGGACTGGTTGAAAAACCATATCTGGCCAGCAGAGCAGCAGTTTGTCTCTGACGATTTTGTCTATGACGGTACCCGCCTGGCCATGGGTGAGATGATCCGCTGTGGCACAACCACTTTCAGTGATAACTACTTTTTCCCCGATGCTGCAGGGCAGGCCGCCCTTGAAGCCGGTATGCGCTGCCAGCTGGTTTTCCCGGTGATGGATTTCCAGACCCCCTGGGCCAAAAATGCTGACAGCCATATTTATAAAGGGCTGGAAACTGTTGACCGTTTCCGCAACCACGAATCCATTATCGTTGGCTTTGGACCACATGCTCCCTACTCCATCAGCGATGAGCCCCTGAAAGAGATTATTACCCTGGCGGAACAGCTGGACACCAATATCCAGATGCATATTCATGAGAGTCCCCAGGAGATCACCGACTCCATGAGAGATTCCGGAATTCGCCCGCTTCGGCGCCTTGCCGACCTTGGACTTCTCTCTCCAAGGCTTCAGTGCACACACATGACCCAGCTGAATGAAGCCGAGATCCAACTGATTGCCCAGAATGGCTGCAGTATTCTGCACTGCCCGGAATCCAACCTGAAGCTGGCCAATGGTTTTACTCCGGTGGCCCGCCTGCAGGAGTGCGGGGTTAACGTTGCCATCGGAACCGACAGCAGTGCCAGCAATAATGACCTGGATATGCTGGGGGAAACCCGCACAGCTTCCTTCCTGGCAAAAGCTGTATCTGGAGATGCCACAGCACTGAGCGCCTGGAAGTCTCTGGAAGCAGCCACCATTAACGGGGCCAAGGCGATGGGCCTTGCTGATCAGACCGGTAGCCTGGAAGTCGGCAAGCTGGCTGACATTGCAGCGGTAACTATGGATGAACTGGAAACCATGCCCATTTACAACCCAGTATCCCAACTGATCTACTCGACATGCCGTAACCAGTTCACCCATGTCTGGTGCAATGGCCGTAATTTAATGGATAATCGTCATCTGACCACCCTGGATGAGTCCTGGATCCGCCAGCGCACAACCGACTGGCAGAACAGAATATCCGCAAGCCGTAAGGGATAACCTTCGAACAATGACCAACGGACAACAGAGTCAATCTCACAACAGCGATTCTAATCACAGCCATTCTGACCACAGCAATGTCGATCGCGATGAAGTAGCCAAGTTTGAAGCACTGGCCAGCCGGTGGTGGGACAAGAACAGTGAGTTCAAACCCCTGCACGAAATCAATCCGTTACGACTTGATTACATAGACCAGCGTGTCGGACTGGCCGGAAAAGTTGTACTGGATGTTGGCTGCGGAGGCGGCATTCTCAGTGAATCCATGGCTCGGCGTGGTGCTTCAGTCATGGGCATTGACATGGGAGAAGCGCCACTGGCCGTGGCCAGATTACACGGCATTGAAAGCGGCGTTGATGTAGATTACCGTCAGGTAACTGCCGAGCAGCTGGCCGAAGAACAACCAGCCAGTTTTGATGTAGTCACCTGCCTGGAGATGCTGGAACATGTCCCTGAACCGGACAAGGTGATTGCCGCCTGTGCAAAACTGGTCAAAACCGGTGGGCATGTTTTTTTCTCTACCATTAACCGCAATCCCAAGGCCTGGCTGTTTGCCATTGCCGGAGCAGAATACATCCTGAACCTGCTACCCAGGGGTACCCACGACTTCAAAAAGTTTATTCGCCCCCATGAGCTGGCTTCTTACTGTCGCCGGGCCGGTCTGAATGTGGAACACACTACCGGCATGCTGTACAACCCTATTACCAAACGTTACTGGCTGCAGGAACGGGACCTGGATGTTAACTACCTGGTTCATACGACACTAGGAGCCTGACCCTGCTCAGGCTTTCCCGACTGGCAGATTTTTTACCGGGATATAAACGTAAAACACAACAGGATTGACACCTATGGAAGGCAGCCTGGAGAGCCATATACAGGCCATACTTTTCGACCTGGACGGCACTCTTCTCGACACTTCTGATGATCTGGCCTATATCCTTAACACCATGCTGGAACAGGATAATCGGGAACCCATCCCCGCCGGTGTGATCCGGGGGCATATATCCATTGGCTCCCGGGGATTGATTGCCCTGGGCTATGGTCATGATCTCCCCTCCCCGAAAGCGGAAGAGCTGCGCCAGACCTTGCTAACCCGTTATAACGACTACATTATCAATCCCGACAGAGCCACCAGGGCCCATCTGTTCAATGGAATGGATACCCTGCTGGCAGCTATAGAGTCACGACATATACCCTGGGGGATCGTGACTAACAAGCCCAGATTCCTCACTCTCCCGTTACTGGAGCAGCTGGGACTGGACAAACGCTGCAGCGTACTGGTCTGTCCGGAAGATGTAACCGCCACCAAACCAGACCCGGAAGCCCTGTGGCTGGCGGCAGAAAAATTAGCCTGCGCCCCGGAAGCCTGTCTCTATGTAGGCGATCACGAACGTGACATTAATGCAGGACGGGCGGCAGGCATGACAACAGTTACGGCCATGTACGGTTTTATTCCACCGTCTTCCTATCCGGAAAACTGGAATGCAGACCTTAATGCCGACTCCCCAGGGAACATCCTGGACTGGCTGGATGACAGTGACTGGCAGTTGCAAGCTATGTCTGATAGCCAGCATCCATGAGCTACTGAAATAAAGGAAACAGGCCATGTTTGAATACCAGGCTCCTGCCAATCTCCTGAAAGATAAAGTCATCCTAGTCACCGGTGCCGGAGACGGCATAGGCCGGACGGCAGCGATAAGCTTTGCCAGCCACGGTGCCACAGCTATTCTGCTGGGCCGAACCACCAGCAAACTGGAAAAAGTGTATGACGAGATCGAAAAGGCTGGTTATCTACAGCCTGCGATCATACCTCTGAACCTGGAAGGTGCCACCCTGCATGACTATGAAGAGGTGGCCACCATGATTGACCGGGAGTTTGGTCGTCTGGACGGTCTGCTCCATAATGCCAGCCTGCTCGGACGACTGGGACCATTGTTTCAGTACGACCCGGACACCTGGCAGCAGGTTATGCAGGTTAATGTTCATGCTGAGTTTCTGCTGACACGAGCCATGATTCCCCTGCTCCGCGCGGCACAATCAGGCTCAATAGTGTTTACTACATCAGGTGTAGGTAATGTTGGCCGTGCACACTGGGGAGCCTACTCCGTTTCCAAGTTTGCCACAGAAGGCCTGATGCAGATTCTTGCCGACGAGGAAGATGGTGCCAGCAGTGTCCGCTCTAATGCCATAAACCCCGGCCGTGTCCGTACCTCTATGCGAGCCAAGGCTTATCCTGCCGAGGATCCTTCAACCCTGCTGGTTCCGGAAGATGTTATGCCGGTCTACCTCTACTTGATGGGTGATGACAGCAAAGGAGTAAGCGGCCAGCGTTTTGAGGCCCAATAGTTTTTCTATTTTCTATTCTCTTGCCATAGCCCCTAATCAGGGGCATCTACAGTCCTCTCCTTGAAACAGCCAAAAGCTCAACATGCCTTTTTCGTCACTCTGGCAGGATGTGAAAGGCATCTTCATGGCATAAAAGTGGACGAATGTACCAGCCCGTCTAGGCTATCTGCTCCTTCCTCTACCCCTTCAATCCAGGGAGAGTTTATGAAACACCGCATTTCCGGATGGCTGCTGACTGTTACTCTCTTGCTTCCCCTGCCACTGGCTGCAGCGGAGTGGAAAGATCTCTATAACCAGATGATTCTGGCTCTGCTCTGGCACCAAACCTCTGATGAGGCCAAGGCTCTGTCTTGGCAAACCTTTAATATGGCTCGGGATATTATTGACCACGAACTTGACCTGCCCCGACAGACTGATCAAAGGCCGGCCCTGGTCACCGATATTGATGACACTCTGGTTGACGCTTCTTCTTACTTTGCCGGTTTTATCGGCACCAACGACGGACTCAACCCCACCCGGACCCGAATCTGGTGGAACCAGCAGCCTGTGATGCCCCGCCCAGGAGCCCTGGCCTTCCTGCACCATGCCAACAGGAAGGGCGTTGAGATCCTCTACCTCACCTTTCGCTTCGATGATCCAGATGTTAACAGGGACACCCTGAATTTTCTCCAGAGACTGGGAGCTCCAAGTGTTGACCCAGCCCATCTCAGCATCAGCGAAAAAGTCAATAAATATAATCTGATCCAACAATGGGCTGGTCAGCAACGTCAGCTGATTTTGACCATCGGTGATAAATTCAGCGATCTTGGGCTGGAGCCTATGGGCAGACCAGCCGTCCAGCATCAGTGGCTGAAACAGAATCCAGACAAACCAGGACAACATCACCTGCAGCAGGCTAACCCCTTTGGCGGCACCTGGGAGTGCCTGTCACATAACACCTGTCCCCATTCAGCTGACACTGAGATACAGCTGCGCAGACAGCAGATCGAACAGCTGGCTGATGGATATACCTACCCGGTTAATAAACGTGATGATCTTGACCTGTATCAGGCCGAGGAGCTGGGACAAGCCTTCAAATGGATCAGAGATTCAGCTGAATACCCCTTTATTACCCGCCAAGTCTATAACAGGGCCAGCCTGCCATGGCAGCAGAACAAAGTTAAACCTGGCTCTGCTGTTGTGATTGATATCGATGGCACCCTGCTTGACCTCTCCCCTCTGGTGGCGGCAGTAATGGTGACTGAAACAGCCCACAAGCGCCTGAATATGTTCCACCACTGGGTACATTCTGCCCGCCCTGTACAGGCGATACCCGGTGCCAGAAAGTATATTTCTGCCGTACTGGCTGCAGGAGGCGAAGTTTTTTTCCTGACCAACAGAAAAGCCACGGATGAACAGAACCAGGACATGCGTCAACCGCTTATACAGTCACTGATGAATGCCGGGCTCCCTGCCCCTGACAGCAAACACCTGATCATGTATAACGACTACTGCGCTGCTGATGGCAACTGCAGCAAGAGCCAGCGTCTCCAGTCAATCCGTATAGGCCAGGTGACCGGCAGCCCTGTTACCATTACCCAGATTATCGGGGATAATCTGGATGATATTGAGCTGACCTCACAGGATCTGGATATCCCGGCAGAAGGAGAACCACTGGGACTGGTCGCTGAACTTGGCCGCACCCGCTTCCTGCTGCCCAACCCACTCTATACCCGTGGCTGGCTGTTCCGCCTTTACCGCCAGTGGCATGGGGAAAGCTGGCCACAAATCTCATCATCCAACTTGAGCCAGGACAGGATCAAAAAACTGCAACGCTGGAGCCCCGATATTTCTATGCTTGAATAAATAGCATTCATAACCAAGCCAGGGAAGGCCGGAATGAACTCCACAGATATGCTCTGGATGCTGATCTGCATCTTTGCGTTGCTGTTTATGCAAGTTGGATTCTGCTGCCTGGAAGCTGGCTTCGTCCGCAGCAAAAACACTATTAATGTTGTTATCAAAAATTCCATAGATTTGGCCCTGACCCTGCTGGTATTCCTGCTACTGGGTTATAGCCTGCTGATGGGACCTTCATTATCCGGGGTTATCGGTGACCCGGCCCATCATTTCTTATTAGAGAAGTCCCCATCAGCAGAAAACTATATCCTGTTCCTGTTTTTCTGCCTGTTCGCTGCAACCACCGTCACCATTATTTCCGGAGCTTCTGCGGAGCGCATTTCATTTACCGGCTATCTGATATTTTCCATTCTGGTTGGAGGCCTGTTGTTTCCTACTATCGGGCATTGGGGCTGGTACGAAGCCAGCTCCCCTGAGCAACATTCAGGATGGCTGAAGCGCATGGGGTTTATTGACTTCGCCGGAGCATCAATCGTTCACTCCGTTGGCGGCTGGGCCGCTCTGGCAATGATTCTGCATCTGGGGCCACGAACAGGAAGATTCAAAGAGCCTGATGTCCACATTCTTACAGGTCAGCCTGAGCCCTGCCCTTTTACACCAGAGAATATCCCCCTGATTGCAGTTGGCACACTCCTGCTCTGGACTGCCTGGCTGGGCTTTAATGGTGGAAGCGAACTTGGCATGACCGACAGGGTTCCCCTGATTATCACCAACACCCTGTTATCTGGTGCCGCTGGTCTTGCCATTGTGGTTCCCCTTAGCCTGCTGTTTAATCGCAAACCGGATGTATTGCTGATGATGAACAGTGGTCTGGGCGGACTGGTGGCCAGTACAGCTGCCTGCCATATCATGCTCCCGTGGCAGGCAGTTTGTCTGGGAATGGCTGCGGGATGTACATACATGCTGTGCAGCCGCCTTCTGGAAATGATAAAGCTGGATGATGTGGTTGACGCCATTCCGGTTCACTTGGGCTGCGGCATCCTGGGAACTCTTTCGGTAGTATTTTTTGTCGACACCCCAAGTATGCACTGGGCTGAAATCCTGACAGTCCAGCTATCCGGAATTATCGTGATAGGGATTTCATCATTCTCTGTGTGCTGGCTATTTTTTCTGGCAACCGAGAAGTTCATTTCCTACCGCGTAGACAGAAAATCAGAAGAGATCGGGCTTAATGTTTCCCAGCATGATGCCCGCATGCCATTGACAGATACATTTATTCAGATCAGCCAGCATGCCATTGAAACTGGCTTCCGCGTTCCTATCCCGGTACCTTCCGATACCGATGCCGGAAAAATTGCTCACTTTTATAATGCTTTACTGGAAAAACTCGACAGTACCAAGGAAGAGCAGGAGCGCATAAGGCGAACAACAACCGTTCACCAACAGCATGACTCCATTTCTCACTGCCTTGAACGCAGCAGCTGGATAAAAAACCTCGTTACCGCCCAGTTCGAACATTCTCAGGGCAAGCAGTTCGCTGTAAGCATGCTTGATATCGACGGATTCAAAACTATTAATCAGGAGTTCGGCAGTGTCATAGGTGATGCACTGCTGCGGCACCTCGGCTCAACTGTGGACTACCTGACCGGTGAGGACGTTGTAGTCGGACGTCTGGAAAAAGATCAATTTGCTCTGCTATTCCCAGACATGAACCTGAAGCAGGTGGAAACCCTGATGGAGAGAATCGTCAACAACCTTAATGCCTCACCTTTGTATTACAGCGATATCAAGGTTGAGTTTTCTGTTCGCAGTACCACTGCAGATCCTCTTCCTGATGAAAAGCCGGATCAATTACTTGGACGACTCCTTGCCAGCCTCAACAAGAAAAAATCTGCACACTCTCAACAGAGCAGTGGCAGTGCATGAAAACCTTTGAACATCAGAGTATCGTTTTTCATATAGGGTTCGGGTTCTTCCGCAAACTTCAGGCTTGGAGCTCTTTGCGCCAGAACCTTCAAGGCCATCCCTATCTCCATTCGGGCCAGATGAGCCCCCATACAGACATAGAGTCCCTGACCAAAAGAGACATGACGGATTGAGTTGCGAGTAATATCAAACCGTTCAGGATTGGGATTGGGATTCAGTTCAGGATCATGATTTGCAGCGCCAAGGCCTACTGCAATATAGCTATCCCTGGGAATGCAAATATCATCAATAACTATGTCAGATCCGGCCCGCCTGAAAATAAAGGCTACCGATGAATCATAACGAAGGATTTCTTCTACAGCATTATCTGCCAGATCGGGATTTTCCACCAGCAGCTGCCACTGGTCAGGATTACCCAGCAGCTGATAGACACCGTTAGCAAGCAGATCTACAGTGGTCACATATCCTGCAGTTACAAGCAAATTTGCCATTACCGCCATCTCTGGCAGCGATGCCTGACCACTATTGATATGAACAGTCAACTCGCTGAGCAAGTCCTCTCCAGGTTGCTGGCAGCGTTGCTCCAGCAGGCCAATAAGCATGTTTCGATTGGCTATAGATGCAGAAACAGCCTCCGTAATTTCAGACAGAGACAGGCAATCAAGGCTGTGACCGATAAAGCGCAGATACAGGCAACTTCTCTGACAATACTTACCCTGCAACTGTTTCGGAATGGCAAACAGCTCCCCGATAACATTCATGGGGTAGTGTTCACAGATATCATTGACAAAATCCATCCCCCCCTGCTCCAAACCAGGTTCCAGAAGTCTGGTAAAGGCGTTCTCTATCAAGGGCTTCCACTCTCTGGTCTTTTCCCGGCTCATCAGGTGTGAAACCATTGATCTCAACCTGGTATGTTCCGGAGGGTCAAGCCCAATTATTGATTGGCTGCCACCATGGGTAAGGCGGTTAACCTGCTCCTGTACCAGTTCCTTGTCTCGGCCTGTATAGCGTTTTCCATGCAAGGTTGGTCTCTTGGAACTAATATCCGGGTGGCGGAGAATCTGACTGACAGTCTCAGCTCCGCAGGCTATCCAGAACGCTTTTTCCGGGTCGTAAAAGAGAGGTCCCTGTTCCTGTAGTTTTCTGTACATCACCGGAGGAACTTGCAGCAAATCACGAGTCAACAGCGACTGTTGCTGTTTATTCATAGCCAGATCACCATCCTTCAACCCTCAGCTCCAGAGAAACATAGCCCATCTTTTATACGGCCATTTACAAATATGTGGGTATGGACTTTATAAAAAACTGCAGTATCCCGTTGACAAGTTGCATCCTGATATTGATGAAGCACTAATAGACATCCCCACTCAAGGGACAATTTATGAACAAATGATTGCGAGACTCACCAAAACCAAGGGAAAAAGAAAATAATGAAACCACTGTTATATTTATTCAGAGTAAACTAAAGCGGTCATGAGGAAGAGAAAAAGGTTATGCATTGAGAAGTTTCTACAACGCGTGGAACTCCTGCCTTCCCCAGCCAAAACTTGCAAGACAGGCTGGAGAAGTTAAGTTCTGGATAGTCAGGACACTTCCCGCGAGCTGTACTGATCTTCACGCTCAACATGGGGCAGAATCAGGTTCAGCACAACAGCCGTAATGGCGCAGAGACTCACACCTTTCATGGTCAAACCAAACAGATCCACCGAGAGGTTGCCAAGTCCAAACACCAGCACCAGTGCCACAATTATCAGGTTACGGGGAACACTGAGATCAACCCGCGCCTTAATCATAGTATTAAGGCCAACAACAGCAATTGAGCCGAACAGCAACACCATAATTCCACCCATCACTGGTGTGGGAATGGTGCCCAGGAACCCTCCAACCTTCCCAATAAAGGCAACAACAGCAGCAACAACGGCAGCCCAAGTCATAATAGCCGGATTATAAGACTTGGTCAGCATAACCGCACCGGTTACTTCAGAATAGGTGGTATTCGGCGGCCCACCGAGAAGCGACGCAAAAGATGTAGCCAGACCATCTCCCAGCAAGGTTCTATGCAAGCCTGGCTTCTTCAGGTAATCCTTGCCTGTTACTGAACTGATAGCCAGCATATCCCCTATATGCTCTATAGCCGGAGCAATGGCAACCGGGATCATATACAGCACCGCATTGGTATTCCATTCCGGAAACACAAAACCCGGTATCGCCAGCCAGGGAGCAGCAGTCACTGAGGAATAGTCCACAACACCCATCATAACAGCTGTCAGATAACCTACAGAAATCCCGCACAGAATGGGTATCAACTTGATAATTCCCCGGGCGAAGACTGCAGTCAGCAAAGTAGCAAAAAGAGAGACTGCAGCCAGGGTCAGCGAGGTATCAGGATCAATGGATGGATTGGCCTGACCAGTGGCCATATTTACAGCGACTGGCGCCAGCCCAAGCCCAATCACCATAATGACCGGCCCGACAACAACGGGGGGAAACAGGCGATACAGAATACCACTGCCACGCAACCTCACCAGGACACTAAGGATGACATAGAGGAATCCGGCAGCCATCAAGCCACCCATGGTAGAAGCCAGTCCCCACTCGGCAACACCAAAAGTGATGGGGGCAATAAAGGCAAAGGAAGAGGCAAGAAAAACAGGAACCTGACGACGAGTGACCAATTGAAATATCAGGGTTCCGATACCAGCGGTAAAAAAGGCGACATTGGCATTCAAACCGGTAAGGAGAGGGACAAGAACAAGGGCACCAAAGGCGACAAAGAGCATTTGTCCACCCATAAGCGCCTGCTTCAACGGAGACAGTTCCGCAGCAGAGGGATTATTTAGAGGCATTATCCATTTTCCCTTTTCTAAGAGCGATTTTAACGAGCTTTCAACTATTAGGGAATGGAACAGGGAACTCAGGAAAGAGCTCCCTTGATACGCAGAATGCGTTTTTAAGATGGCGCGCTCAGGAGGATTCGAACCTCCGACCGCCTGGTTCGTAGCCAGGTACTCTATCCAGCTGAGCTATGAGCGCGTTGTGTGAACGGGGGGAGACTATATAGACTAGCCCTCTGCTCGTCAACAGGGTAAATACGGTATAGCTGATTTCTTTCTTTTATCCAGCCTGTGGTCACAGATCAGACAACCATGTACAGGCTCTTACATGAATAAAGAAGGATCTGTTAATCCGTCTACAATCTCTACTGCAATTTATTTGACCACCCGGAAGACCTGTCCATGAACTATCTGCTTAAAGCAGGAGTGGCTGTTATCGTCTGCCTGCCGCCTGTCACACTGTCAGCCAGAGAACCAGACCCCGATACCCTGCGCAAGCAGGCTTTACAGTTTTTCCAGCCACTGCCGAAGAAAATGCCCGGTTCCGAGAGGGATACTCCGGCACAGGTGAATCTTGGTCGAAAGCTGTTTTTTGAAACAGCCCTGTCTATTAACAATTCTCAGTCGTGTAATTCCTGCCATCGCGTAGATAACGGTCTTGGAGGCGTCGACAATGAGAAAACCTCTCCTGGTGCCCTGGGAAAACGGGGAGACAGAAACTCTCCCACAGTCTGGAATGCCGGATTACAGTTCGCCCAGTTCTGGGATGGGCGCGCGCCCAACCTGGTTGAACAGGCCAAGGGGCCAATTCTTAACCCAATTGAAATGGGCCTCCCTGACCCAAAAACAGCTATCAGAAAACTTAAACAGAAAGGGTATGGTGCATTATTCCAGCAAGCATTCCCTGATGAGAAGGACTCTCTGACCTATGACAACCTGGCCAGAGCTATAGCAGCTTTTGAACGTACTCTGATTACCCGGGATCGGTTTGACCTGTTCCTGAAAGGTGATAGCCAGGTATTATCAGAAAACGAGCTGCGTGGCCTGGACGCGTTTATGAGTACTGGCTGCACTGCCTGCCATACTGGTGCACTGATTGGCGGCCAGATGTTCCAGAAGGCGGGACTGGTCAATGCATTTCCTAATACCGAGGACACAGGGCGATACAGGGAAACAGGAAACGACACTGATAAATTTCTGTTCAAGGTTCCATCCCTGAGAAATATCGGGAATACCGCACCCTATTTTCACGATGGCAGTATTGATAACCTGCAGAAAGCAGTTGCGGATATGGCTTGGCACCAGCTAGGGAAAAAGCTTGATCATTTCGAGCTGGAGAATATTACAGCGTTTTTGAGATCACTGGATAACACAAAAACAAGAGAATAAAACTTACATTCCATGGGGCTTGATGGAGCGCATACATGATCGACTGTAGAACTGGTTAAATGCGACCAGTGTTAACAAAACAAGGGAAAAACCAGTTGTTAACTTACAAAGCTCATTGCGCCCGCTTTATTATTCCCGGCTTGCTATGGCTGCTCCACCTGCGGGGCCCGGTGTATGCCCAGGATATTTTGCCTGCCTCTCACCCTGAAAGCTGGCACCTGTTGAGTTATTCCGGCATTCCATCTAACCGAGTCAACTTTATTGAAAGCGGCATGCAGATCATCGTTCAGGGATCTGCCAGTCCCATAATTTACCCCTTGCAAAAACCAGCAGTTCTTAAGGAAATCTCTCTGGACCTTGCAATCAATGGTGAAATTAATCTACAGGGAAAAGAACAGGGAACCAGAGGAGCTGATGATTTCCTGTTTCGGCTCGGGATTGTTTATGAGGGGAAAAAACCCTGAATTTTCTGGAACACGCTGTTGCAGCTGACTGGATTCAGCAGCTTTACAGCCTGGCCAGAGACGCCACAGGTATTGATGCTATCTCCTTCTATAACATCTATTCAGACCATCAGCTGGCAGGGCAACAGCGACTCCATCCCAGCTCAGGCCTGCTGCATGAACATTTTTTTGCTGCCGCCCCCTCTCAGGGAGAAAAAATCAATCTGCATATCACTCCGCAAACAAAAAAGCGGGTACTGGCTTTATGGATCAGCAGTGATGGTGACGATACATCATCTTATTATACTGTTCAGATGGATAACCTTACCCTGGCACCTGCCCCATAGGGTGTGTTCACAGCCCACACATACGTAGTATTATTTAGGCGACAGCTGGTAATAAATCTCACAAAATCCACCAGCTTTTATATGGAGTGCTGTTATGCGCTATTTTCTCGCAATTATCCTTCCTCCTCTGGCGGTATTCCTCTGTGGTAAACCCATCCAGGGAGTTCTGAATATTGTCCTGACTATTCTTGGCATTATTCCCGGCATTATTCACGCCCTGTTTGTGGTTCATGCCCACCTGGCTGATAAAAGGAATGAAAAGCTGGTTGATGCCATTAAGAGTCAGGAGAAAAATCCGTGAGACCTCTTATTCCGCCTACCTGGTCTTACAACTTTGGCGCTCTGATAGTTCTGTATATTACTCTGTTTACCCTTGGGGGCTGTCAGAGCACCTATTACAGCGCCCTTGAGAAAGTTGGCATACACAAGCGGGACATAATGGTGAATCGCCTGGAAGCCACCCAGAAATCCCAGGAACAGGCTCAGGAACAGTTCAAGTCAGCACTTGAGCAGTTTCAGAGTGTAGTCAACTTCAATGGCGGTGAGCTGGAGAAACTATACAGCAACCTGAATGATGAATATGAAGACAGCGTTGCTGCCGCTGAACAAGTCAGCAGCAGGATATCTGCAGTCAAGAGTGTTTCCGAAGATCTTTTTGATGAGTGGGAAGAAGAGTTAGATCTCTACTCAAGCCAGTCATTAAAGCAGGCCAGTGCCCGAAAACTGAAAAATACCCGGCACCAATATGCCCAGATGATCAGAAGCCTGGAAAAATCTGAATCCCGGATGAAACCTGTTCTCAATGCATTTCAGGATCAGGTGCTCTATCTCAAACACAACCTGAACGCCCGGGCTATCGCTGCTCTGAAGGGAGAGTTCGACACAATCAAAAAGGATATTGATCAGCTGATTCAGGAGATGCAGCAGTCTATTGAACAGTCAAGGCAGTTCATTACGGCCTTAAAGAGTCAGTAAGCCCAGCCCAAATTTGTGAACTGGCTATGGAGGTCAAAAGAACCTGATCTCCAAGCCTTATCTGCAATCAACTCTATACTCGGAATTTCTCCCTGCAGAAATTAATCTATCCTTTTTTCAGAGGCATCATTTTCCAACCGGAAACGCTAAGACACTTTCATGGAAGGATACAGAACGTCAGGACGAGGTTTCTCGCTCATAGAAATTACGGTAGCGCTTGCCATCATTGGCATTCTGGCTGCTTTCGCCGTCCAGAATACAAGGCAGGTAACCACCCGCACAGTCATCGTCGACGAAATTATTCCCCTGTTCAAAAAGAATGCCCTGGATGCCTTTGAATCCTGGGCCGTTAACGGCGATCTCAGGAAGTACTGTGCCAGCAAAAGCGGAACCGGAGAGAAAGGATACCTTCCTGAGGAGAGTTCATATCTTTCCACACTGTACTGTTATCCCAAAACTGCCGGCAGCGGAATCCCGTTCCGATTTGTAGCAGAGTTCGACAATAGCGTTTTGCCAGATAGCTTCCCAAGAAACGCCCCCCTTATATACATTCCGGTTCTGTCTGATGGAAGTCTGAGGTGGTACTGCGCAACTTTAACTTCAGCCCCACTACCCGCAGACTTCCTGCCAAAGGATTGCAGGGATGCCGAAATAAAAGCAGGCAATCAGCTCTACATCAATAACGTCAATGTCACTGCACAGACCATGAAAATCAAGTAGGCTTTCCTGATAATCCGAAATGCAACCGCATCTGGCTGCACTTTTCCGCATCAGCTTATCAAGACACAGGGGGGGTCGTTTTCTTGTTTTCTTGAAGTTCCTGCTCTGTTACCACACGTAACTGACCAACAAAGGTTCTTGGAGGATTTTTCTTGCAGTAGCGGGCATAGAGCATCATATCCGCATTAACAGCCTCATCCAGGCGCACCTTACCATCAGACTTACCATCCAGATCTATCCGGGCACGCCCAGCCCGGGTACTTTCCAGATACTGATCCAGGCGGGTATAACAACGCAGAGCTATCCTGGTGATATTGGCAGGCACCTTACCAGTGCTTTCAATATCCTTGTCGATGCCAATCTTCAAAGGGCGGGGAGAAGAGACTTTGAACACCTTTGGCCAGAGTGCACGCAGCACTCTTAAAGCTTCATGACCAAGGATATCTCTGTTACTCCGCCCCTGGAGCTCAGCCAGAAGCTGATCCACATCCATTCCAGGTTCCTGATCTCTGGATGCTTTCTGGTTCTTATGTTCTGGTTGACTAGCTGACTTCATATATCTGGAAGACCTGATAGAAACAATAATTCTGCCCGTTTTTCTGGCAGGTAATGTACCATATTCCAAACATAAATGTGTTCTCAATGGCACTCTGAGCCGAATTACCCAAGCTGCATACCAAGCAGCGCCCCCCCTTACCCCAGAGGCATGTCCGACCTAACTTTCATTGGCAAGAATCCGGATATCCTGGTAACACATTACAGAACTGCGGTGGAAAGCTAGTGAAACCTGTAAGGCACATGACAGACAGTCCAGACTCAGATCTGGTTGTACTCAGCGTCTCGGCGGGCGTGGTTGACGATTTGAGAGTAACTGTCATCCAGTGACCTGATAGAGCCTTTCTTCTCGTAAGAGTCAATAATGATCAATTCAACCCGGCGGTTAATAGCTGCACCCGGCTGTTTCTTATCAAGTAACTGACTGTCTGCCATACCTGATACATTAGTAAAACGACTGTCTGTCATCCCCAGATAGTCCAGCATTTCGCGAACACTATTGGCTCGCTCATAGGACAATGTCCAGTTATTGCTGCTGCTTTTCTGGCCATAGGGAACAGAGTCAGTATGTCCAACGATGGCAAGATCCTGCCCAGTCTGAACAATCATAGGCCCCAACTCCATTAACATATCTTCAAAGTATGGGGTTAGATCGGAGGAGCCGCGCTGGAACATCGGACGATCTTCAGTTTCGACCAACTGAAGCAACAAACCACCCTTTACTTTCCTGACCTTCAGGTTGTCCTTAAACTTGGTCATTTTAGTGATTTGAACTTCGAACGGATCCCCCCCTGCTTTTTCTGAGGGAACAATGTCCGGTCGCTCAGCAGGAGCATGACCACCATTATCCAGATCAATCACCATACCTTCCGAAGCATTAGCCATAGGAAATGGCGAGCTGGGGGTATCAAACACACCAGGATTTGAGAAGTAGAGCGATAAGCCCTGGCGCTGTGTAGCATCGGCACTTGTTACAATCCACAACACCATAAACAATGTCATCATGGACATGCAAAAATCGGCGAACGCTCCTTTCCATCCGCCGCCATCATCTGCTTCCTGATTACCTCGACGACTCATGCCCCGGCCCCCTGCAGGCGCTGTTCAAGCTCTACAAAGCTGGGCTGCACACCAGAAAACAACACCCGGCGACCGGCATCAGCTGAGACAATGGGATGACGACCTGCACAATTGGCAACCAGTGCTGCTTTAACACACTCAAACAACATCACTTCATCATCAATAGAGTGCTGCACCCGATTAATGATTGGAGCAAGGATGCCATAACAGGACAACATACCCAGCATGGTTCCTACCATGGAACCGGCAACAGCCATGCCAAGAACCGAGATGGGACCATTCATTGAACTCATGGCAATAATTACACCCAGTACAGATGCCACAATTCCAAAGCCAGGCGCAGAGTCCTGCATTCTCTTGATGGCAGCCACACTCTGGGACTGCTCTGTTTCAAAGCAAACAAGCTCTGCTTCCAAAAGGGACTCAAGCTCACGGGCAGAAATCTGCCCCAAGTTGGTCATCCGCAAATTGTCGCAGATGTAAGTCACAAGACGCGGGCTGGATAGAAAACCGGAACGCTTGAACAGGTCACTCCTCTCAGGACTTTCAATATGCTCTTCCAGAGCTTGACGGCCTTTCCGGCGGATAACCTGGAATAAGTCATGGAGAAGGATCAGAAGCTTTTCATAATCTACACGCCCGCGGCGCTCCCCCATCATAGCCTTACCCAAATAAGTTTTGGTCAATGTCAGGACATCAGGAGGAGTAGACGCAAAAAAAGCACCTGCAGCACCACCCACTACAATGAGAATATAGGCTGGTTGCCAAAGAGTGGCCAATACCCCATTCCCAAGAAAAAAACCACCCATCACACTGGCCAGTGTGACCACAAAACCTATAAATTTCAGCATCTATAGCTCCAGTCCATAAAGCAGCCTCCCTACCGCACAGGTAATCGTACGGCCCAGACAGGAATTAAAGTAATACCTAAATTTGCTTGCTGAAATTATGTAACCATTGCCGCAAATCAACAGCTCCCGAACCATCACATAATTTAATGTGCTGAGGCAGAAGACAAAGGGCATACAGCGGAGTAATTCTTCTTGTAACAGTTTTTTTGGCATCGAGTAGGAGGCGGGATTGCTCCCGCCGTCCTCTCAGTCGAGTCAACCAAGGGAACCTCCCCCTCAGCTGCTCACAGATCCGGACATGAAGGTCTCCCTTCATCCGGCTCTTCTTATCCAACCGGTACACACAGCCAAGTGGAGAACAACGTTATTCCTGTAAAAACACAGACTGTAGTATGAAACCCTTCATGCTCAGATATCGCTACAAAGGCTGTATACCAGGCATTCACAAGCAGGTTCTAGATATGGCTATCAATGGCAGCGGTATTCGAGATACCAGCCGAGTTCTTCAGATCAGCAAAGGTTGTGTGATCAGCAAGATCGCGAGTCAGGAGGGCAAGCTCATATCGGTCAATCCCAACATTCCTCAGCTGCTGGGTGCCGAGGACGATATTGCGGCACACATTCTTCCGGCGTGTGATGCGGCCGAACTCAATGAGCAGTGGTCATTTGTCGGTAGCAAGTCCAATCAGCGCTGGCTTTGGTATGCTGTTGATCATAAAACCAATACTGTTTTGGCCTACGTTTTCGGCAAAAGGAAAGACGAGATTTTTCGCAAGCTGAAAGAGCTGCTGGAACCTTTTGGTATCGAGAAATTTTACACAGATGACTGGGGTGCTTATACAAGAA
Organism: Sansalvadorimonas sp.; assembly: GCA_965243775.1. Classification (GTDB taxonomy): domain Bacteria; phylum Pseudomonadota; class Gammaproteobacteria; order Pseudomonadales; family Endozoicomonadaceae; genus Sansalvadorimonas. The sequence continues at coordinate 13,936 of CBDEWF010000140.1, read as the reverse complement.
ATCTCGATGAAGACAAGCACGAGGTGGGTAAGAGAAACACGCAGAAGATAGAGCGAAAGAACCTGAATTTCAGAACGTGGATCAAGCGTCTGGCCCGTAAGACTATCTATTTTTCCAAGTTAGAAAAGATGCACGATATTGTCATCGGAATGCTGATTAACAAGGTCGAGTTCAGTAGGGATATTTATACATGAAACACACATTTGACCCACTACCCTCAACTGCAGTTACGAACAGACCGACTCTGTTCTCGTGACAGTCGAGTCAACCAAGGGAACCTCCCCCTCAGCTGCTCACAGATCCGGACATGAAGGTCTCCCTTCATCCGGCTCTTCTTATCCAACCGGTGACACACAGCCAAAACGCCAATGTGCCATTATCATTGGGGCTCTTTTAGCAACTCTTCCCAAGCAACGAGAAGCTCGCTTCTTCCGCCCCCGCAATTTCTTGTATTTCCCCATTGCCCAGCGAACCAGTGTTGCCTCCACATAGTTCAGCACCTTCTTTAATTCCGATGGGGAAAACTTCCCATAGTAATTAATCCAGCCCTGCACATAGGGATTGATCAGCTTTGCCAACTCGTCGAGCGAGTAAAGTGATCGCCTGGTCGGTACAGCCAGCTCCTTAATTGTATCCCTGACATGCTGTGCCGAAGCTTTGCTTATCCCAGGGAGAAAGCTGACAAAGAACCTCCCATACCGGTTTCTGGCCAATCGTGGGCGAAAGGTGTAACCCAAAAAGTCAAACGCCATGTTTTCATGCTTTTCCGGTCGATCTTCATCCATGCAGTAAACCAGCTTGGTCTTCTCTGGATGCAATGTCAGGCCACAGGCCTTTAACCGCTGTCTGACCAGCTCCAGTACAGACTCTGCCTCCTGCCTTGTCTGACAGTGGATCAGCGGGTGAGTAGCCCGTGGGAACCTCCCCCACAGGCTCTCTCAGAACTGTACGTGAACCTCTCAGCTCATACAGCTCCCATCATCCAACCGATGGCCTGACACCCAGTTTCCAGTGCGGGAACAAATTTGGAAATTTCTTTGCGATCTCTCCAAGCCTGTGTTCCGCTCTTCGCCGGTGTCTTTTAAGCCTTTTGTATTTCCTCGTCGCCCACAAACTGAGTTTGCGATTGATATGGCGCAGTGTCGGGTACATGGCTGATTTGTAGAAACGACCGTAGTAGTTTATCCAGCCCTGTATCTGAGCCCTGAACATTCGAGCCAAATCAGGGAGGTCTTTGTCGCTGCGAAGGTGCAGCTTCCAACTTCTTACCTCCCGTCTGATTACCTTTCCTGCCTTGGCACTCATCGCTGGCGTAAAGTTGATGAAGTGCTTTCCCCATCGGTTCTTCGACCTTCTCGGACGAAATGTGTATCCAAGAAAGTCAAAACTGGTGACAGGGTGCTCTTCTCTGCGGTCGCCGTCTTTACAGTAAACAATTTTTGTCTTGTCAGGATGCATTTCCAGACCACAATCACGTAATCTTGCTTCTAAAGCTTCTTTCAAAGCCTTCGCATCTGTCTCGTAACGACAATGGGCAAGCCCATCGTCAGCATAGCGGCAGAATGGGATCGCAGGGCAATTCCTTTCCATCCACTTATCAAAGGCATAATGCATAAACAGATTACTGAGTACAGGACTGATCACACCGCCCTGTGGTACACCTCGCTTGCGGGCAATAATCGTGCCGTCTTCCTGCTGAATCGGTGCTGTTAGCCAGCGTTCGATATAGAGGGTCAGCCAGCGATTATTTGTATGCCTGCGTACGGCTTTCATCAGCAGTTCGTGGTCGATGTTGTCGAACAACCCCTTGATATCAAATTCCAGCACCCAGTCATACCGCCAGCACCGTCTGCGGGTGATATCCAGCGCCTGATGTGCCGATTTGTTTGGCCTGTAGCCGTAGGAGTCCGGATGAAAACAGGGCTCTACCAATGGCTCAAAATGCAGCTTCACAACCATCTGCGCAACCCGATCTGATACCGTAGGAATGCCCAGCTTTCTTTCCCCACCTGCTTTCTTCGGTATCGCTACCGTTTTAACAGCAGGCGGAAAGTAACTTCCAGACGACATCCGGTTCCAGATTTTATACAGGCTGTTCTTCAGGTCGGACTCAAATTGTTCTATGGTCTCGCCATCAACGCCATGAGCGCCTTTATTGGCTTTGACCAGTTGCCATGCACGTACAACGTCATGCTTGGAAATTTCAAACGGTTTTGTTGTTTCCAAAAACTCCTCCCACCTGCTGCGTCGAGCTACCATAGTGGTTGATTTCCAAATCCAACAGGATGACCGATCCCCTTCACTCCAACGCCATTACAGCGCCTTCATCACTACTACGGGATCGTCCGCCCCTGTGCCTTGCATTGGTACTCAGACTCTTGCAGGGTCTCTGCTTGAGTGGCTCCCTTAACATCAAGGCGACAGGTTCCCACGTTCCACACAGAAGCCTGTGCTAAGTTCATGCCTTCTCCACGCCGGATGCCACCTGGACAGTAAACAGGTGTCCTCCAGATTTATCCCGGGCTAACGACTCCCTCCCGGTTTTGACATCGTTCCTACGCTTTCGACGCGTCATCAAAGGTTCACTTGCGTTCATCTCCTTAACACACACCTGACAGGGTCATGCCCTGCCTTTTCCTTAACGCTCACGACCATGGCTCTTTACCACAGCCGCTTAAGGTGGTTTGAAGCCTCCTCCTGCAAGACGGCTCCGAGGGGCCCACCCTCATCTTCTGCGCAGTGGCGCATCGGCGCTGCTTACGCAGCAGCCTGTGCTCGTGGCACACAATCATCAGCATAACGGACAAAGCATAAACCTCGCCGAGTCAGCTCTTTATCGAGTTCATCCAGTACAATGTTTGAAAGCACCGGGGACAGTGGCCCTCCCTGCGGAACGCCTTCTGTCTGAGGTTTCACCAGCCCCTGCTCCATTATGCCGGACTGGAGAAATCGGCGAATCAAGCGCAACATGTCCCTATCTTTCGTACAAACTGCCAGTCTTGCCATCAGCCGGTCATGGTTCACTCTGTCAAAGAACTTCGACAAGTCGATATCCACGACCCAGTTATACCCATCCCAGATATATTTTTGAGCTTGATTGATCGCTTGATGTGCTGACCGGTTTGGTCGAAACCCATAACTGAAAGGTGAGAACTTCGGCTCCCATTCTGCCTGCAACACCTGCTGCATGGCCTGTTGTACCATTCGGTCAAGCGCTGTTGGTATACCCAACTGCCTTTGTCCACCGTCTGGCTTGGGAATCTGTACTCGCCTTACCGGGCTCGGCCTCCATTCTCCATGCAGTAAACATTGCCGCATTTCACGACCATGCTCCTGTAGGTGCGGAAACAGCTCATCAACAGTCATCCTGTCAATACCTGCTGCACCCTTGTTGCGTTTGACTCGTTGAAAGGCTTTTCTCAAGTTAACTGACCTCCGGCATAGCCGGAGGCTTATTTGGTGACGCCCTCAAAGGGCTTTTATTGCGCCCAAGGCGCAACTACCAGCCAATATCAAATTGATCCCTACTTGCATCATTCTTTTCTTGGTCTCGGATATATGCTCTTACAACAGCTTCACCCAACCCAACTGTCGATACAAAGTAACCTCTGGCCCAAAAGTGCTCTCCACTGAAGTTCCTCGGTTTGCCTTTGAACTCTCTGGCAACAGCTATGGCACATTTTCCTTTTATATACCCGACAACACTTGATACTGAATACTTTGGAGGAATACTGATGCATATATGAACGTGATCACGCATCAAATAGCCTTCCAAAATCTTACAACCTTTTCTCTTGGCTAGTTTATGGAAAATCTCTCCTAAAAAACGTCGAAGACCTCCATAGATCACTTTCTGACGCCTCTTGGGAATGAATACAACATGATACTTACAATCCCATCGGGTATGAGCCAGACTCTTGAAGTCCCGCATTGGTTACTCCTTCGAATTGGTTACTCCTTCGAATTTCTTAGGCGAAACCTGAAGGTAGCTACCGTTGCCACGGTGAAACCTATGCGAGTCCCCCCGGCATAGCCGGGGGTTTACCAGTTGTTAGTTAAATGACCTCCGGCAGAGCCGGAGGCTTATTTAGGGGACGCCCTCAAAGGGCTATTGTTGCGCCCATGGGCGCGATTACCAGTCCAGCTTCATCTGCTCACGATGCTCTTCTACTTTCTCTTGATCTAGGATGTATGCTCTCACTACATCTTCATCAAGCCCGACCGTAGAAACAAAATATCCTCTTGCCCAGAAGTGCTCCCCTGTAAAATTCCTTTGTCTTCCTTTGAAATTCTTGGCAATGTGAATCGCAGCTTTTCCTTTGATGTAACCCACAACATTAGATACCGAATACTTCGGTGGGATACTGATACAAATATGGACATGATCTCGCATCAAGTGTCCTTCCAGGATTTTACAGCCCTTCCTTTTGGCTAACTCGTGAAATATCTCTCCAAGAAATTTCCTCAAGTTTCCATAAATCACCTTCTTCCTTTTCTTCGGGATAAAGACAATATGATACTTACAATCCCAACGAGTATGACTCAGACTCTTGTAGTCTGGCATGGGTACACCTCAATGTTTCTTGGCGGAAACATCAAGGTAGGTACCGCTGTAAAGGTAGAACCTGTGCGAGTCCCCCCGGCATAGCCGGGGGTTTATCAATAATTAATTATTGGGATCAGCGATACGTGCCATTAGACTCGAATCGCCCGCCGGGCTTTCGTAATCCCATCCTGCCGACACAGCTATAGCTCTCATGGCGTTGTAGTCTCCGGTTCCGCCGTGACCACTTGGCATGAGTTCCAGTGTTTGCTGAACTTGTCTGCTATCTGATGTGTTGAAAAATAAAAACTACTCACCACTCTGTACCGTTCAGGCCTTCACTGACCAAGGTCAGCTACTATGCCGTCTGCTGACTTCTGCATGGCGATCAGATCACCTTACGATGACCTCAGTCTGAAATATCAGACACCACACAGACCTCCCGGGGTAAGTCACACCGCCTTCACTGCACAACTGCCGGATCTACTGTCTGTGTGTCTGGATGAGTAAGGGACTTCGTCATCAATGGCTGACTCGTCCCCACGCAGACAGCCTTATATCCGGTTTCTGTTCGTCAGCTCGCAGTTTTGCTCCGCACTGCCTTCAGCCTTCAGCCTGCACCTCACGATACAAACCTTGTGCTTCGCTAGTCCTTCGCCCTCATCTGACTGGACAGGGGACTTTCACCCCCAAGCTGTGCAACATGCCCGGCACACCACAAAAAAACCGCTCGGTGAGCGGTTTTTTTATGCTTTTAAAAAATCAGCCTTCAGCCTCTGCAGACACTGTCTTCACCTCAGAGGTTTCCCGCAGATCACGCATATACTCATTGAACAACTGGCTGCCCATACGCATAGACAGGGTGGCACCCATCATACGAGCCTCCTGCTCATCCAGAGTTTCGCTGCCTGAAACAACATTGCGCACAGCAATCACTACCTGATCACCGTTAGGTAAAGCAGCGGAGCCATAACTGGCGTCATCGCCAACCGGGTGCGGCAGGCGGAATGCTTCAGCAACCAGCTGGGCAGGCGCTTCACGGGTGAAGCGCAGGGCGGCTTTCTGCCCTTCCCAAGTCAGACCGGCATTTTTAGCAACAGACTCTGCACTGTTCTGTTTGAGCTGTGCAACAAGCTGATCAACTCTGGTATTAAGCTGTTCTGTACCCCGCTCTGCCCGAAGCGCCTGTTCAATTGGGTTGCGTACATCCGCAAGGGGCATCTGTTCTGGCTTCCTGTGTTCACGCACACGCAGAACAAGCAGCTGCTCAGGGGTCAGCTCTACCAAATCACTGTTGGCTCCAAGAGTTAAAACATCATCGCTGAAAGCGGCAGCAACAACCCTCTGATTCGCAGCGATACCCTCACCCCCCTGGCGACTAAACAGGCCTGTTGTCTGAATCTTAAGGTTAAACTGCTCAGCCGGCTGGGCCAGATCAGAAGCTTCAAAGCTAATATCAGCCAGCCGCTGGGACTGCTCAACAAACACCGGCTCAACGGCCTGATCACGAATCTCTTTTTCCAGGCTGGAGCGCATCTGAGTCAGGGAGGGAGTCCTGGCTTCGGCAGTCTGGTCGCGACGAATCAGTACAACACCAAACTCGGCCACCACCGGTGCAGACACTTCTCCATCCTCCAGACTGGCAAGAGTGTCATCAAACTCATCCCCAAAAAAGCCAGTTTCCACTATACCCAGGCTTCCGCCCTTGGCAGCAGATTCTGAATCATCGGAAAATTCTTTCGCCAGATCGGCAAAATTCTCACCGGCATCAATGCGTACTTTCAGCTTCCCGGCTTCTGCCAGAGCCTCAGCCTCATCACGATCGGCATCGGTTTCCAAAAGTATCATGGAGGCAGAAGTCTGCTCTTCAGCTTCCTCCTTTAGCTGAGCCACCCGGGACTCGTAAGCGGAGCGTATATCGCTCTCACTCACTTCAATGTTCTTTTCCAACTCTGCCTTGTCGAGAACTATATAGTCAACGCTGACCTGCTCAGGCTGCATATAATCATCACTGTTAGCCTGATAATACTCTTCAATATCCGCTTCAGTGACAGTAACACCCTTGCGCGCCTCTTCAGCACTCAGGGTCAACCAAGAGATATCCCGGGTCTGATTTTGCAGGTTCCCCAGGTTCTGCACTTCCAGAGAGGTCATAAAGTCCGAAGCCGCCACACCGGCTCGCAACTGGGTAGCAGCCATCTCTTCACGCAAGTAGCCACGGAACTGACTGACCGTCATGCCCAAGCTGCGGATAATCTGCAGCAGGCGTTCCTGATTGTAACGCCCTTCTACCTGAAACTCCGGTGTAGTCCGGATCATTTCATCCAGAGACTGTTCAGAGATCACCATCTTGTTGTTTTCCAGATGAGTTCGGATCAGTACCCGCTGGATCAGACTTTCCAGGGCAGCGTTCTGCAGCAGGCGCTCATCCAGCATGGAAGGATCAAAACTATTACCCATCTGCTGCACCAGCATACGGCGCTGCTGGTCCATGGCTTCCAACAAATCACTCTGTGTGATCAACTCGCCATCAACGCTCGCTACCTCAGGGTTACCCGAGTTCGGCCTCAGGCTTTCGAGACCAAAAATCGCAAACGTAAAGGCAATAAAAGCCACGATCGCCTTAGCGACCCAGCTCTGTGCCTTATCCCTCATATCCTGCAGCATAGAAACCCCTGCAACATCCTGAATAATCCATGGCCTGCCGGCCTGTTACCCCCAGGGTATCAACCCTGAAGCAATGTAACCCTTGTTAGTCCCGCACCATAATGCCGAAGCAGAAACCCACAGGACAGAAAAAAGAAAGAACGAAGAATAACAGACCCCCAGCGAAGAATCTGCTTTTAGTGCCACTGTTCCCGGTTTTTATTGCCTTCAGTCTGTCAGCCACTGGCAGGGTAAGTCGAAGTTAACTGACCTCCGGCATAGCCGGAGGCTTATTTGGTGACGCCCTCAAAGGGCTTTTATTGCGCCCAAGGCGCAACTACCAGCCAATATCAAATTGATCCCTACTTGCATCATTCTTTTCTTGGTCTCGGATATATGCTCTTACAACAGCTTCACCCAACCCAACTGTCGATACAAAGTAACCTCTGGCCCAAAAGTGCTCTCCACTGAAGTTCCTCGGTTTGCCTTTGAACTCTCTGGCAACAGCTATGGCACATTTTCCTTTTATATACCCGACAACACTTGATACTGAATACTTTGGAGGAATACTGATGCATATATGAACGTGATCACGCATCAAATAGCCTTCCAAAATCTTACAACCTTTTCTCTTGGCTAGTTTATGGAAAATCTCTCCTAAAAAACGTCGAAGACCTCCATAGATCACTTTCTGACGCCTCTTGGGAATGAATACAACATGATACTTACAATCCCATCGGGTATGAGCCAGACTCTTGAAGTCCCGCATTGGTTACTCCTTCGAATTGGTTACTCCTTCGAATTTCTTAGGCGAAACCTGAAGGTAGCTACCGTTGCCACGGTGAAACCTATGCGAGTCCCCCCGGCATAGCCGGGGGTTTACCAGTTGTTAATTAGACATCGGGTTATCATCAAGGTTCAGGCCCATGGCACTTCCAAGATAAAAAACAGATATCGAGTAGGAGGCGGGATTGCTCCCGCCGTCCTCTCAGTCGAGTCAACCAAGGGAACCTCCCCCTCAGCTGCTCACAGATCCGGACATGAAGGTCTCCCTTCATCCGGCTCTTCTTATCCAACCGGTGACACACAGCCAAAACGCCAATGTGCCATTATCATTGGGGCTCTTTTAGCAACTCTTCCCAAGCAACGAGAAGCTCGCTTCTTCCGCCCCCGCAATTTCTTGTATTTCCCCATTGCCCAGCGAACCAGTGTTGCCTCCACATAGTTCAGCACCTTCTTTAATTCCGATGGGGAAAACTTCCCATAGTAATTAATCCAGCCCTGCACATAGGGATTGATCAGCTTTGCCAACTCGTCGAGCGAGTAAAGTGATCGCCTGGTCGGTACAGCCAGCTCCTTAATTGTATCCCTGACATGCTGTGCCGAAGCTTTGCTTATCCCAGGGAGAAAGCTGACAAAGAACCTCCCATACCGGTTTCTGGCCAGTCGTGGGCGAAAGGTGTAACCCAAAAAGTCAAACGCCATGTTTTCATGCTTTTCCGGTCGATCTTCATCCATGCAGTAAACCAGCTTGGTCTTCTCTGGATGCAATGTCAGGCCACAGGCCTTTAACCGCTGTCTGACCAGCTCCAGTACAGACTCTGCCTCCTGCCTTGTCTGACAGTGGATCAACGGATCACGTAATCTTGCTTCTAAAGCTTCTTTCAAAGCCTTCGCATCTGTCTCGTAACAACAATGGGCAAGCCCATCGTCAGCATAGCGGCAGAATGGGATCGCAGGGCAATTCCTTTCCATCCACTTATCAAAGGCATAATGCATAAACAGATTACTGAGTACAGGACTGATCACACCGCCCTGTGGTACACCTCGCTTGCGGGCAATAATCGTGCCGTCTTCCTGCTGAATCGGTGCTGTTAGCCAGCGTTCGATATAGAGGGTCAGCCAGCGATTATTTGTATGCCTGCGTACGGCTTTCATCAGCAGTTCGTGGTCGATGTTGTCGAACAACCCCTTGATATCAAATTCCAGCACCCAGTCATACCGCCAGCACCGTCTGCGGGTGATATCCAGCGCCTGATGTGCCGATTTGTTTGGCCTGTAGCCGTAGGAGTCCGGATGAAAACAGGGCTCTACCAATGGCTCAAAATGCAGCTTCACAACCATCTGCGCAACCCGATCTGATACCGTAGGAATGCCCAGCTTTCTTTCCCCACCTGCTTTCTTCGGTATCGCTACCGTTTTAACAGCAGGCGGAAAGTAACTTCCAGACGACATCCGGTTCCAGATTTTATACAGGCTGTTCTTCAGGTCGGACTCAAATTGTTCTATGGTCTCGCCATCAACGCCATGAGCGCCTTTATTGGCTTTGACCAGTTGCCATGCACGTACAACGTCATGCTTGGAAATTTCAAACGGTTTTGTTGTTTCCAAAAACTCCTCCCACCTGCAGCGTCGAGCTACCATAGTGGTTGATTTCCAAATCCAACAGGATGACCGATCCCCTTCACTCCAACGCCATTACAGCGCCTTCATCACTACTACGGGATCGTCCGCCCCTGTGCCTTGCATTGGTACTCAGACTCTTGCAGGGTCTCTGCTTGAGTGGCTCCCTTAACATCAAGGCGACAGGTTCCCACGTTCCACACAGAAGCCTGTGCTAAGTTCATGCCTTCTCCACGCCGGATGCCACCTGGACAGTAAACAGGTGTCCTCCAGATTTATCCCGGGCTAACGACTCCCTCCCGGTTTTGACATCGTTCCTACGCTTTCGACGCGTCATCAAAGGTTCACTTGCGTTCATCTCCTTAACACACACCTGACAGGGTCATGCCCTGCCTTTTCCTTAACGCTCACGACCATGGCTCTTTACCACAGCCGCTTAAGGTGGTTTGAAGCCTCCTCCTGCAAGACGGCTCCGAGGGGCCCACCCTCATCTTCTGCGCAGTGGCGCATCGGCGTAACGACAGAATTTGTGTCCCCGCTTTTCCAGCTCTTTATCCAGGTCGGTTAGCAGGATGTTCGATAACAACGGGGAGAGTGGGCCACCCTGCGGGGTGCCTGCTTTCCTTGCCGTTACCAGACCACCGGCAAATATTCCGGCCTCAAGATAAGCGCGGATCAGTCCCAGCATCCGCTTGTCTTTAACCTGTCGTGTTACCCTTGCCATTAATATGTCATGGTTCACACGGTCAAAGAATTTCTCAAGTCGAGGTCTACCACCCAGCGGTAACCTGCCTCCGCATAGCTCCGGGCTTGCAGTACGGCCTGCCCTGCCTTGCGTCCCGGCCTGAAGCCATAGCTGTGGTTCGAGAACGTGCTCTCAAAGATCAGACTTAACTGTTGGTGCGGCGCTTGCTGTATCAGCCTGTCCAGAACTGTTGGAATGCCCAGCTGGCGCATACCTCCACCGGATTTGGGTATTTCTACCTTCCGTACCGGCTGGGGTTGATAGCGACCATTCTGCAGGGCTTCCCGGTGTTCCGGCCACTGTGATTTCAGGTAGGCTTTCAAGTCACCCACCGTCATGCTGTCCACGCCCGGTGCGCCTTTGTTGCGCATCACCCGGTCGTAGGCACGCTGCATATTTGATCGGTCTAATATCGCCGCCAATAGATCTGGCGTCTCCTCATGGAAGTTGCCCGTTCCCGCCGTGACGTTTGCCGCCTCTATTGCAGACCCACACGGATACTGTCCGCGCCCCTCTGCACAGAGTGCCTGTATCTCAACAGACCTGACTGCTGCTCCTGTCGTCATCGAGAGTCCGGCTCCCAATCCATTTCACATGTTCAGCCCTTCAGTCTGCGGTGACAGACCTACTATGGCCTCGGCTGACTTCTGCCGCCCCATCCCAATGCCTCACGACACTGGTAGCCTGTGGCAGGATGGCAGACCTCCCGGAGTAATGCGCGTGACCTTCCCACTTATACCCGCCGCATATACGTCCGCAGTTTCCGTGCAAGTATTGGGCTTTGAAGAACTTTGCCTCCTTACCCACTGCGACCGCCTCCTATGCGATTCCTGTTCGTCGGGCCAGTGTTTTGCCTTCGGCTTTCTTCAGATCCCACCTCACGATGGACACCCTTGCCGTTCAGCTAATCGTTCCCCTTGCCGGGTCGATAGTGGACTTTCACCACCAAGTCATCCAGTCGCCACCATGCGTACTGGAACAGCGCCGTCATGGCGCTACGCGCCATATCCGGCGCACAAAAGAAAGGCATATCCTGGGATACGCCTTTCCGGGTGTCTGTTTCAGCTTTTTAACATGGAAACGCCTTTTCTATCACCTCGGTGCGACAAAAAAGCACTTCACTCTCATGGCTGTCAAACCACTAAACCAGCTATTAGTTAATGGCTTCCTTCAGAGCCTTGCCAGCCTTGAAGTTAGCCACACGGGAGGCGGCAATCTCAATAGGCTGGCCAGTCTGAGGATTACGGCCAGTGCGGGCAGCACGATCCTTAACACCAAAGGTACCAAAACCTACCAGAGCAACCTGGTCACCGCTCTTCAGGGCACCGGTAATGGAATCAATCAAGGCATCCAAAGCGCGTCCAGCGGAAGCCTTGGGCATGTCAGCAGACTCTGCAATCGCATCAACCAGTTCTGACTTATTCACACTATTCCCCTTACGATTAAATCGCTTTAGTGATGATGTGCCGGGAAGGATACCTAAACCGCAGATACCCGCTCAGCTGTCCTGTCTACCGGCAAACTCATAATGAGAAGTGGTACATGTCAGTCAGGAGTAACTGCCTGGCGTTAAGTAATTAACTGTAAAAAAAATTTTATACCAACTGACTTCTGTAACTGTCAAGGAAGCTGCGTAAATTGCCTCAGGGAAAACCATAAAAGCCTTGGAAAAAGACTGGAGTTGCTTATAAAACCACAGCAACCACTGTGATAATGAAAAATTTTCAATCGGGATAGGGTGGAGCCTCACGGCTCCACTCCTCCCACACCACGCAGCGTACGGGTCCGTACTGCGCGGTTCGGCCAGTTAAGCGACCTGCAATCTGATCAAACCCAACTCGTCAAACCAGCTGTTTGGCATCGCCTGATGAAGCGCAGGACTCCGACTTATTCGCCATCGCCCCTTACTTGATCCAACTGTCTGCCTTGCCAGCTGTTCTCCGACTCCTCGCTTCCTCAGCTCTACATATCGTTTCGGACTTTTCTTCCATTGATACCAGACCAGATTACGCACGCGCCTTCTGATCCAGCTATCAAAACGTTCCAGTTCCGAACGGACTTCTACTGCTCGATAGTAGTTCTTCCTGCCCTGTAGATAGCAATTCAGGGAATCCATCCTCTGCTCCAGAGACTTTCCCCCCTTGCGGGTGAGCTGCCTGACTTTGTCCTTGAAGCGCTGACAGGTTTTCACCGCCAGTGTCTTCCTTCCATCTTTCGTAAAGCTGTAGCCTAGTGCCGCATAGCTCAAAAGACCACGCCATCATGCTTGCAGTGGTCTCCCCTTGTAAGTCCACTTGAACGGTTTAGCCATGGTTTCATTAAAGAAGTCGATGAAACCATGGAGGCGGTTTTTTAAGTCTTCTTTCGAGACAAAGCCACTGCGCTTGAGGAATCGCCTCACCAGTATGGAAAACCAAATCTCAATCTGGTTAAGCCAGGAAGCGTGCTTGGGTGTGTAGTGAAACACGACCTTGTGGGACGAGTCTGAGAGATAGGCCGACCGGCTTTGCATGGATTTCAATATCCCGGATTTGCCTTTGATACCAAGCTCTTCCTCAGATGTACCCTCTATAGCTGCCACGAATCGAACAGCGGCCTCCGACATGTGCGTATTCAGATTGTCAGCAACGATATGCCAACCCCGGGCCTCAGGATCGCTGAGTATCATTATCTCCAGCCAGAGCGCAAAATCCTGTTCAGTGCGTGTCTCACTGACCAGGGGCAGAATTTTTCCCGTCGCGACATTCATGCCTGCCAGCAGGGCCTGTGTTCCATGACGCACATATTCAAACTCCCTTTTTTCGACCTGCCCAGGCTTCACGCATTTACCTGGTGATGCTGGCTCGAGAGCCTGAATCCCTGTCTTCTCGTCAAAGGAAATGGTGTGAATCTTGTTTTCTGCTCGTGCCGGAGCTAGCTGGTAAGTCTCACAGACATCCGCACAGCGCTCATCAAAAGCCTCGTCTTTGGGGGTATCTACCCAGCCCCGGACTTTATCGGGGCGAATATCGGCCTGATTTTAAAAATCGGCCGACCTGGCGTTGTGAAATGGATTCAACAATGTTCTTATCCATGGCCGCTTTGGCCAGTGCATTCTGTGACCAGTGACTCAAGATATAGCCATGATTTTCCGGCTTTTCACAAGCCAGAGCCATAATTTGGCAGACTTGCTCTGCTTTAAATTTGGGCGGTGCTCCAGGTCTTGGAGCCTCTTGCAATCGCTCCATCGCTGACATGTCATCAGAACGCTCAACCCAGTGCTTACGCCAGAGAGTCACAGTCCCCCGGTTACAACTCAGTTGCAGAGCCGAAGCCCTGATACTCAAACCTTGTTCAGCGGCCAGAATGATTTTGGCTCTGAGCACAAATGCCTGAGTGCTGCTGCGCTTGCGAACGATATCTTGAAGTTCATTACGTTGCTGTTCGCTTAGAGTGAAAGATTTACAGTGATCTGCCTGCATCCTTGCTACTACTCTTGATGGCTTGGGCAGACAGATCTGAGCATATCTGAGGCGGTATAGATATTAGAGCTTTCCGGCACTAGGAAGGCGCGCTTCCATGGCCGGTCAACCGCACTCTTCTTGCGATTCACCTTCAAC
>CBDEWF010000139.1:0-41985 GCA_965243775.1 Sansalvadorimonas sp. | reverse complement strand
GCATCTTCAGGAAGGGGATGAAATTTATATCAGTGGTAAACCAACAGGAACCCTGATTCTGGATAACCTGCTGCCGGGCAAAAACCTCTGGCTGATCAGTACTGGTACCGGACTGGCTCCTTTTCTCAGCATAATTAAAGATCCGGAAACCTATGAGCAGTTTGAACGGGTGATAGTGACTCATGGGGTTCGCCTGATTTCTGAACTGGCCTATGAGTCTTTTATCAGACATGAACTGCCTGAGAATGAATATTTTGGTGATATGGTCAGGGATAAGCTGGTTTATTACCCTACGGTGACCCGGGAAGAGTATCCCATTCAGGGGCGACTCACTGACCTGATGGAAAATGGCAGACTTGTGGCTGACCTTGGTATGCCGGAATTCAGCATGGAAGATGACCGCTTCATGATCTGTGGCAGCCCGGCAATGCTGAAGGACACCTGCGCCATTCTGGATCGGCGGGGATTTGAAGAAGCGCTCCATGGCAATGCCGGACATTATGTTATTGAGAGAGCTTTCGTTGAAAAGTAACGCCACAGTCGATTTTACTCTCTTAGAGAGGTGTCCATAACTACTGCCTCAGGCGAGGGATAACTTTGAGCAACTGTTGGAAAACGCTGTTATGATGCTTCATGCCTGCCTTTTTGGGTTCTTAAAATAGCTGTCTAGATAACCGCTATTTTACCGCAAACCAACAGAGGCAGGCATCTCAGATCTTTTCCGACTTTTTTAACCGGACAGTAGTGAAGGAATATATGATTTCATTTGTCTGAGTACTTACCAGAGGTAATTCCACAGGACCGACATTATAAAGTTTATTCTCAGTGCCTGCTTCTCCCGTGCCTCGCTTAATGCCGGGAAGGCCGCCAGCAGAGCCAGAAAAAAATAAACCCGGTATAAATTGCAATGATTCATACTGGGGAAAAATAGCAGACCTTCTGTCAACAGAACCTAAAACTTTTTGAGAAAACTCCAGATTAAACCAGCAGATTATCGAAAGGCACTACGGTTACCTTATCCCCGAGGGCTGCACCGATTGAGTCTTCCGGCAGTACGATGTAACAGTTAGCCATGTTCATGGAGCGCAGGATTCCTGATCCCTGACTACCGGTGGTGACAACGACAGGAGTGCCATGACTGTCTGCGGCAATAATGCCCCGCTGAAACTCCCTGCGACCCTGTGCTTTTTTCAAGGGGGTCTGGCAGATTGCCTGCAGACTGACAGGAGGCGTGTAGTTCTCCCCTGACATGACTCTGATAGCTGCTGTCGCGAGAATGTGCAGGGTCACAGTGGCAGAAACAGGGTTACCGGGGAGGCCGAAAAAGACACTGTTGGCCAGCTGTCCGAAAGCAAAGGGTTTACCGGGCTTGATAGCCAGTTTCCAGAACCCGATCTGTCCGAGTTCTTCCAGAATTCTGGCCTATGAGTCTTTTATCAGACATGAACTGCCTGAGAATGAATATTTTGGTGATATGGTCAGGGATAAGCTGGTTTATTACCCTACGGTGACCCGGGAAGAGTATCCCATTCAGGGGCGACTCACTGACCTGATGGAAAATGGCAGACTTGTGGCTGACCTTGGTATGCCGGAATTCAGCATGGAAGATGACCGCTTCATGATCTGTGGCAGCCCGGCAATGCTGAAGGACACCTGCGCCATTCTGGATCGGCGGGGATTTGAAGAAGCGCGCCATGGCAATGCCGGACATTATGTTATTGAGAGAGCTTTCGTTGAAAAGTAACGCCACAGTCGATTTTACTCTCTTAGAGAGGTGTCCATAACTACTGCCTCAGGCGAGGGATAACTTTGAGCAACTGTTGGAAAACGCTGTTATGATGCTTCATGCCTGCCTTTTTGGGTTCTTAAAATAGCTGTCTAGATAACCGCTATTTTACCGCAAACCAACAGAGGCAGGCATCTCAGATCTTTTCCGACTTTTTTAACCGGACAGTAGTGAAGGAATATATGATTTCATTTGTCTGAGTACTTACCAGAGGTAATTCCACAGGACCGACATTATAAAGTTTATTCTCAGTGCCTGCTTCTCCCGTGCCTCGCTTAATGCCGGGAAGGCCGCCAGCAGAGCCAGAAAAAAATAAACCCAGTATAAATTGCAATGATTCATACCGGGGAAAAATAGCAGACCTTCTGTCAACAGAACCTAAAACTTTTTGAGAAAGCTCCAGATTAAACCAGCAGATTATCGAAAGGCACTACGGTTACCTTATCCCCGAGGGCTGCACCGATTGAGTCTTCCGGCAGTACGATGTAACAGTTAGCCATGTTCATGGAGTGCAGGATTCCTGATCCCTGACTACCGGTGGTGACAACGACAGGAGTGCCATGACTGTCTGCGGCAATAATGCCCCGCTGAAACTCCCTGCGACCCTGTGCTTTTTTCAAGGGGGTCTGGCAGATTGCCTGCAGACTGACAGGAGGCGTGTAGTTCTCCCCTGACATGACTCTGATAGCTGCTGTCGCGAGAATGTGCAGGGTCACAGTGGCAGAAACAGGGTTGCCGGGGAGGCCGAAAAAGACACTGTTGGCCAGTTGTCCGAAAGCAAAGGGTTTACCGGGCTTGATAGCCAGTTTCCAGAACCCGATCTGTCCGAGTTCTTCCAGAATTTCCTTGATAAAGTCAGCCTCACCGACAGAAACCCCGCCTGAGGTCACAACAATATCAGCGTCCTGATCAGCCTGCACCAGGGCGTCACGAATGATGGCCCGGTCATCGGGCAGTTTGCCAAGATCCAGAACCTCTACGCCGAGGCGTTTCAGCATGCTGATAATAACAATACGGTTACTGTCGTAAATATCACCATGGCCGAGAGTCTCTCCCGGTGCCTTGAGTTCATCTCCGGTTGAAAATACAGCAACAGTCAGTTTCTTGTACACAGTGACACTGGCCACCCCCAGGGAGGCCAGCAGCCCCAGATCCTGTGGACGCAGCCTGTGACCGGCACTCAGTACATCAGAACCTTTGGCAATATCCTCTCCGGCCCGGCGAATATTGTTGCCTGGTTTGGCAGATTTGAGAAAACGGATACCGTGTTCTGTTGTTTCGGTCTGTTCCTGCATGATGACCGTATCAGTCTCTTCAGGAACAGCAGCTCCGGTCATGATGCGGATGCAGTGACCTGAAGGACAGGTACCGGTAAATGGGTGACCGGCAAAGGACTGTCCTGCCAGCTTCAGAGTGTCATTCTGTTCCAGGCCTGCTGCTCTCAGGGCATATCCGTCCATGGCCGAGTTGTCATGGGATGGAACGTGAATCGGTGAAACAATATTTTCAGCCAGAACCCGTCCATCACACTGTTCCAGTGGAACAGTTTCTGAAACAGAGACAGGAGTCACATGGGTAGTCAGCGTTTTAAGGGCATCATCAAGAGACATAAGCCCCGGTGCGGAGCAGCAATCGGACATGGTTATTATTCCTCAGGAATCAGACAGGGTTTTTGCGCCCGTTGTGTTTATCACAAAGTCAGCTACCTGTTGCGGATCATTGATATCAAGCTGTGGCAGGGGAATATCTTCCCCGGCGGCACAGTTATCCCAGCACAGGGCGATGATATTGCTGTCTTTGGGATAGAGGAATGGCCGGTCAAAGTCGGTTCTGTGCAGTTCTATCTTGGGAATAGCAGAACCGCGAAAGCCTTCGACAATAATCAGGTCGAGTCGGCCCTGATCCAGCAGTGACAGCTGATCTTCCAGTAGGGGATCATCAACTTCCCGTTCTGTAATACATATGGCTCGACCCGGTGTACTCAGTACCAGCTGAGTTGTTCCCGCCCTGCGCAGGCGATAACTGTCTTTGCCTGGCTTGTCGGGTTCAATCCTGTGATGGGAGGCTTTTACCAGCCCGACTCTCAGCCCTCTTTCAGTCAAAAGAGGAATCACTTTTTCCAGCAGAGTGGTTTTTCCGGTTCCGCTGAAAGCCGCAAAGCCGATAATCGGTATATCAAGTGCAAATGGTATGGCATGTACTGACGGCATAAAATGTTCAACCACCAATCATGGCCAGATTGCGGGTTGCTCCGGTCACACCATGGTCCAGAAAGTGGCGGTCATCCTTATACTGGAGCAGATCCCGGATGCGGGTAACCAGCAGCTCATGCTGGCTATCAGCTTGCAACAGGTGACGCAGACTGTAACCTCCTTCGGAGAACAGGCATAGTTGCAGATCACCTTGGCTGGTAACTCTCAGCCGGTTGCAGCTGGCACAAAAATCTTTGGAGTAGGGCATGATAAGCCCAATGCGACCGTTATAGTCAGGATGTCTGAACTCCTGGGCCGGGCCTGCGTCAGCGGCTCTTTCGATCAACTGCCAGCCCCTGTCTACCAGCTTGCTGCGAATAGATGCACCGGAAACATGATGTTTTTGGAAAAAATTCCGGATATCTCCGGTCTCCATCAGTTCAATAAAGCGGACAGTAATCGACTGATCCTTGATCCAGCCAAGGAAACGATCCAGCTCATGGTCGTTCAGGCCTTTTATCAGCACAGTATTAACCTTGACCGAGGAAATCCCGGAAGCCAGGGCAATATCAATACCCTTGAGAGCTTCATCCAGCCGGTTATGGCCGGTGATTCTCTGGAACATGGCAGGTTCAAGACTGTCGATACTGACATTCAGTCGGTTCATACCGGCATCAATCCAGCTTTTTACCCGCTTGTCCATCTTGTAACCGTTAGTGGTGACAGCCACAGTCTTGATGCCGTCAATGGCACTCAGGGTACTGAGGATTTCGTTGAAATCGGAGCGAAGAGATGGTTCGCCACCACTGATTCTCACCTTATTGGTGCCCTGCCAGGTGAAGGCTGTCACCAGACGACGCAGTTCGGGCAGTGTAAGGGCGCTTTTATGTTGTGAGTCGACACATCCATCGGGAAGACAGTACTGGCACTTGAAGTTGCAGAGATCTGTAACCGACAGACGCAAATAAGGGAACTCTCTTCCCTGGCGGTCTTGCAGTCTGTTCATGGAACACCTTTCCAAATGTCCGGGAGGCTGCAGGATTTCTCTCGCAACCCGGTGGTGAACTTTTCACCACGGCCTCCATACCATGGCTGCAGATTGCAGCTTTAGGGATAAAGGCTCGGCGCTCGTTTCATTGTGAAGATACAGTTATGAAAAACACTCCTGTAACCTCCGCCGAAGCATATCATTTCTCTCTTTGGGCGGGTATAGAAATAACCCTTCTTCTATAGCTTCGCTACGAATACACCACTATGCAGACTGCCACAGATAATGGGCCTGAAAGCTGAGCAAGGTCATGGTTCGTGTTTTTTATCGCAGTGATACCTATTTTTAACTCGATGGTGATAAAAATAGGTATGACCATGATGGAAAAACCAGTCAGGCGTACTGGTGGGCGATACTCTTGATCTCCTGAACAATGGCCCGTAAGCCATTACCCCGTGATGGACTCAGGTGGTTGGAGAGTTCCAGCTCAGTGAAAAGACCCTCGATATCACATTCCATCAGTTCTGTCGGAGCCCGACCATTGAGCATGGACATAATGATTACGATCAGCCCCCGGATTATCCGGGCATCACTGTCGATGGCAAAGTGAAGGGTGTGATCTGTCATATTGTAGTGATGGTGCATCCACACGGTGCTTTCACAGCCTGCCAGGCGGTTTTCATCGACACGCATGTTATCGGGAAGTTTGGGCAGATCCCAGGCCAGCTGCATAATTCCCCGGTAGCGATCCTGCCAGTTGTTTTTGTTTAACAGGGTGGCACGCATGTGGGCCAGATACTGCGGATCATAAAAGGGGGCCGAGGCAAAATGATCCGGCAGCTCCTGCTCGGGTTCCCACCCTTCTGTGGGCTCGAAAGTACTGGTAGGGCGGGACAGTTCGCTGACAATGTTCTGCAGAGCAGTTACAAGCTGGTCAACTTCATCCCTGGTGTTATAGCAGCCCAGTGATGCTCGGACTGTTCCAGGCAGGTCCAGTGATTCCATCAAAGGCATGGCACAGTGATGTCCGGTACGTACAGCAATGCCTTGTTTATCCAGTAGCAGACCAATATCCTGATTATGAAGACCCTCAATGACAAAAGAGACAACACCGGTTTTCTTTTTTGAAGTGCCAATCCTGTGCAGCCCGGCGATGCGATCAAGGCCGTGTTCCAGGCGGCTCTGCAACAGCTGTTCATGTTGTCGGATAGCATTGCGATCCTGATCCATCAGAAAATCCACAGCGGCAGCCATGCCAATAACGCCGGCAATGTTAGGAGTGCCGGCTTCAAAGCGGAAAGGTGGCTTATTGAATGTGGTTCCGGAAAAGCTGACCCTTTCAATCATCTCTCCCCCAGTCTGCCAGGGGGGCATCTGCTCAAGTAGTTCCTGACGACCATAGAGTACGCCGATGCCGGTCGGGCCATAGACTTTGTGGCCGGAAAAAACATAGAAATCACAGTTTATATCCTGAACATCAACCGGAAAGTGAGCCACAGCCTGGGAGCCATCAATAATGGTGGTGACCCCCTTTTTACGGGCATGGGCCACCATCTCTCTGACCGGGTTGATTGTCCCAAGGGCGTTGGAAACATGGGTTATGGCCAGAACTCTGGTGCGGGGGGATAACAGTTCTTTGAATACCCCTAAATCTATCTCGCAGTCATCGTTCAGAGGAATAACCTTGATGACTGCGCCTGTTTCTTTGGCAACTTGCTGCCAAGGCACAATGTTGGCGTGATGCTCCATTTTAGAAAGAAGAACTTCGTCGCCTTTTTGCAGATGATTTTTGCCCCAGCCGTATGCCACAAGGTTCAGAGCTTCGGTGGCACCACGGGTCCAGATGATTTCACTGGTTTGTCTGGCATTGATGAATGTTTTTATCTTGTCCCGGGCTTCTTCAAACTGGTGAGTCGCCCGGGAGCTGAGTGCATGGGATGCCCTGTGTACATTGGCATTGGCATGCTCATAGTAATGGCTGATGGCATCAATAACAGCCCTGGGCTTTTGGGTGGTCGCTGCATTATCCAGCCATACCAGTGGATAACCATGGGCTGTTTCAGCAAGAATAGGGAAGTGATGGCGAAGCTCTGCGTTCATGGACGCCTGAAGGCCTTTCTCAAAAATTGACTGGCCGGTAAGTATGACTCCAGAGAGTGCTGACGTGAAGTCATTGAACACTGGAGTCTATGGTATTTATCTCCTGATAAAAATTAATGATAAAAATCCAGGTAATAGAGGACAGTGGCCCGCTTTGACGTACAGTTGTAATTTTTACTGGCCTGCACATCTGCTTTATTTTTAGCCAGCATTCTGGCAATTTCATCATCGGCCTGGAGACCGTTTTTGATAACCGGTTCCAGTTCCAGGCTTACTGGTAGTCCTTTTTCCAGCGCCCGGTTTTTCTTTTCCTGTGCCCTGTAGCCAGCGGCAGACTTATTTGCCAGAGGGGTATAGGGTTTCGGATCAAAAGCTTTTGCCCGGGCGATATATTCGCACCAAGCGCTTTCCAGGTTCAGCGCGGCTCTGTTGGCAAGGAAAGTATCCAGATCAGAGTTTCTGTAGGCATCTTTGCCCAAAAGCAAGGTGCCAAGGTTCCAGTTTCCGGATTGGTTGACCACGTATCTGTCATATAGCTCCTGATGGAGCAGCACTGGGAAATCGTCAATATAGTCATCCGCGATCATAGTGAAGAGACCGGCGGCATGCAGTGACTTTGCATCTCCCATCATATAACCGCTTGTTATAAAAAGAGAATAGTCTTCTTTTGATTTTGCCTTCAGCTCTAGTAGTCTCTCCTTGGTCTTAATCAGGAACCAGCCGAGATGTTCATTGTCATACTCCCGGTGCCAGAAATAGTCTGCCATACCCTCAATGACCCAGGATGGACTGGTTGAATCCCTGTATGGCCACTGTAAAAGATGAATTATCTCGTGGACTATAAGCCCCGGATCTCTCTTTTCTATCGAACCATCAAGGAATCTGTCATAGATCCGGATCATGTTTTGGTCGCCGGCTTCGGCAACACGCCATTTGCAGCCTTTGCAGCCGTTACCGGCAAACTGAAACCGGATTGCTTTATCTGAAGGGCGCTCTATAGGAAGGGAGAGACGTTTGGCAAATTTCTGGTAAATCCCTCTCTTTTGTAGATGATTCAGAATGATGTTGGCGAATTTGGCATGTTCCCCACCAGGCTCGAATTTAGCCGGTTCTTTTACGCCATTATCACCATTGCGGACGGGTTTCTTATACTCCCAGGTGAACTCAGGTTGCCCGTACTCTCTTTCAAAAGTGGCATGAAGAGTACTGATGCCTGTCGCTATCAAGAATATCAGCGTACTGAGTAAATAACGTACTAACTTCCTGTTCATACTATTTATGCTGTTCATAAAAAGCTCTGCTCCCTGTAAACGCTTTCCTGACAGTTATAAAGACAATGATGGTTGGCCTGAGTTGCTGGCTGGTCAGAGATACTGTCAGTTCTGTTACTTTCCTGCCGGTGATCTTGAGCTCCTGCGTTAAGAGAGTATCCTTTGCCGGTTTAAAGCTTTTTACAGGGGTTTCCGCGTGATTAGTGTTCAGCTCGGGGATTTTGATGTAGTCACCGAATACCAGACCCTGAGGCAGTCGACCAATACTGGGGCGGTGGTTATGTTCAGTGGCCTGGTCAGGGATATGAACCTGGGAGATATCGTGGGAGGGTTGTTTCTGGAGCATTATCCAGGTATGACGGAAAAATCTCTGGAAGCCATTGTTGGGGAAGCTCGCCAGCGCTGGCCTCTGGAAAAGGTCAGGCTGATTCACCGGGTCGGTCAGCTGGATCCCGGTGACCAGATTGTCTTTGTGGGAACTGCCAGTGCCCACCGTCAGGCTGCTTTTGAAGCCTGCGAATTCCTGATGGACTACCTGAAGACCAAGGCTCCGTTCTGGAAGCGGGAAAAAACCAACTCAGGAGAGCGGTGGGTGGAAGCACGTGATTCTGATACCGATGCCGCCCAGAGGTGGAGCTTGAAGGACGATAGGGAGCCTGTGTGAATGAAGGGAACATTCAGGCTTTTACAGGCTGCTTTAATCTGGGCACTGTTTTTTAGCGGTAGCCTTCAGGCTGCCACACTGCGTGTGGCTGTTGCAGCCAACTTCAAGCCGGTTATGGAAGGGCTGGCGGTTCGCTTTCAGAAGCAGACCGGCCATAAGGTCAGCCTATCCTTCGCTTCTACCGGCACTCTTTATAATCAGTTGACCCACGGTGCTCCATTCGATCTCTTTCTTGCCGCTGATCAAAAGCGGCCCCAGATGCTGGTAGATCTGGGGAAGACTGATGGTTCTGCTGAAGTCTATGCCAATGGCCGTCTGGTACTCTGGCGTCGAGATGGCCCAGTTCCAACCCTGGATGAACTTGGCAGGTTGAGTGGTCGTCTGGCCATTGCCAATCCTGACACCGCTCCCTATGGCCTGGCTGCCAGAGAAGTTCTGGAGCACCTGGAATTGTGGCAGCCTCTGTCTGGCAAGCTGGTGAAAGGGGCCAGTATTCAGCAGACTTGGCAGTTTGTGGCAACCGGGAATGTGAAAATCGGTTTTGTTGCCCTTTCTCAGATGCGGTCTGACCGGGTAGGCGATGAGTATCTGATTGTGAGAGAGGAGCTTTATTCTCCCCTCCGGCAGAGTGCTGTAGTGCTGGCCAGAAGTCGCAACAAAGATATTGCTCACCATTTTATCAATTTCCTGAGACTACCCGAGCAACAGACCTACATCCAGGAAGCTGGGTACTATCCAGTTATTGATCCTTCTATTTCTGACCAGTCCGGGGAGAACAAAGAGAACTAATGCAGGGAAGTATCTGGCAACCTTTTCTGGTTACGCTGCAACTGGCAGGTATGACCACGGGCATTCTCATGCTGGTGGGGACTCCTCTGGCTTGGTGGCTTTCAGGTATGACCAGCCGGGCCCGACCAGTGCTGGAGACACTGGTAGGGTTACCCATGGTGTTGCCACCAACGGTTCTGGGTTTTTATCTTCTGATGACCTTTTCTCCTGACTTCTGGCTGGGGCAGTTATGGATGAATCTGACCGGTGAAATCCTGGCATTCAGTTTTTCCGGGCTGGTTCTGGCCTCGGTACTCTATTCCATGCCCTTTGTGGTACAGCCATTGCAGAGGGCTTTTGAGCAGCTTGACCGGGGACTGCTTGAATCAGCAGCCATGCTGGGGGCTAGCCCTCTGGATCGTTTTTTTTCGATTGTTCTTCCTCAGAGTGTACGTCCCCTGTTGTTAGCTGCATGCCTGGGGTTTGCCCATACCGTTGGTGAGTTCGGAGTCGTGCTGATGATTGGTGGGAATATCCCTGGAGAGACCCAGGTACTGTCGATTGCTCTTTATGATGCTGTTGAATCCCAGGATTTTGCTTCGGCACACACCATGGCTGGAGGGTTACTGTTGTTCGCCATGGTGCTGTTGATGACCCTGTATAGCCTTGACCGCAAAGGACGTGGCTGATGCTGGAAATCGATCTGCAACTGGAACGACCAGATTTTCAACTTAAGATCCAGCACTCTTTTGACCTGCAGGGAATCACTGGTGTGATGGGACCATCGGGCTGTGGTAAAACGACCCTGCTGCGCTGTATTGCTGGTTTGGAAAAGCGGGGCAGGGGAAAAATCTCTTTTGCTGGAAAGTTCTGGCAGAAGCCTGAACTGTTCGTAGCTCCAGAACACCGGAATATCGGTTATATCTTTCAGGATGGCCGACTTTTCCCCCACCTGAATGTTATTGAGAATCTTCGTTATGGCCTGCATCGCAGCCGTGACAGAACGGGGCCGGAATTTGATGATGTGATCAGCTGGCTGGAAATGGAGAACCTTCTGACCCGTTCGGTAGACAGGCTATCAGGAGGACAGCGCCAGAGAGTAGCTATTGGCCGGGCTCTTCTCAGTGCTCCCAGGTTGTTATTGATGGATGAACCCATGGCAGCTCTGGACTGGGCTTCAAGAGTGGCGATTATGCCCCGGTTGAGGGATCTGAACCGATACTTTCATATACCGTTGCTGTTTGTCAGCCATGACCGGGAAGAAGTCGCCCGGCTGGCAGATGAGCTGGTACTGATGGATCATGGCCAGGTTAAGGAGCGGGGACGCTGTCGGCATTTACTTAACCGCACTGCTGGAAGCCTGGCGGATGATCGGGCGCTGTCAGTATTGGAAGCAAAAGTAGTACGCCGGGATAAGGCTTACTCGGTCACTGAACTGGATGTAGATGGCAGGCAGCTGGTTGTTGATCAGGATAACCTTCAGGAAGGAGAAACTGTCCGGGTGGTCATTCCGGCAGCTGAAGTCAGTCTGTCACTGGATGATATTCAGCGCATCAGCATTCAAAACCGGCTGGCAGCCACTTTGAATGATGTGCGGGATATCGACAGTCACCATGCTCTGGTTTCTCTGCGGCTGGAAAAGCAGACACTTCTGGTCCTGATTACCAGAAGAGCTCGGCACCGGCTGGGATTGAAACCCGGTGTCAAGGTTTTTGCCCATTTCAAGGCTGCCTGTCTGGAAGTGATTTAATGACCAGGCAGCCATATGTGTATAGGTCACCATATGTGTATAGGTAAATAGGTAAAATGCCTTTTCGCCTTATCAAGAAGGCGGAAAAGGTACTTTCGTTGAAAATACGGTCAGTCAGGAAATGTCTGCTTAACTTGCTCCCCCTTTCATGTTCTGGTTTGAACTCAATCTTGCGGGGAAGTGGTTTGAAACTGTCGTTGAGATTATCACTGGAGCTATTGAATCACCTTTATTCTTTCGTCTGTTTTCTACCGTTTGCTCTGTTTTCAGTCAAATCAGTAAGCCAGACAGCTTCTGGTGATGAGCTGAAACCGTTACCTTCTGTCTCTGTCCATAACTTTGTTCATTACTCCAGCGAAGGTTGTATTCTGTATGGCGAAACCTGTGGTGTGGATAAGATATCCCTGCGGGAAATTTGTCTGGGGGGGCATGGTGAAGTCAGGGATATTGATACCTTTTTAATCGGTGGCCAGTTTCTTGATACCGCTGAACCCAGCATTTTCCTGTTTTTCGCCGACCCTCAGCCCGTCTGGGTTTATACCATCAGCCAGCAGCCAGTTCCTCTGGCCCATGGCGTAGATATGGATAACAGCGAATGGGAGCGGCTGTTCAACAGGGTCGGCGGCCAGACTATGGCTATGGCGGCATCTGACTGGCTGGCCAGCAGTCCCGAAATAGATCCGCTGACTCAGAGCGCCATGAATGGCTCAGCTGCTATAGGAATTGAACTGGCTGCCATTCTGGGGGCCCGGCTGCTGTTTAAGGCTTTCGGGCCAGATGAGGATGAACAGGGCTGGGATTATGTATGGCAGGGGCTGTTCCTTGACTCCGCTGATAACCCGCTCATGTCCCTTGCTATTAACCCGGCTTTATCTGAATTTGTATTGAGATACCTGATCCACGGATTTTCAGCTCCTCTGCTACTAGCAGCCTGTCGGACTTAACCCACAAATCAAGGTAGAATAATACCTCCAGCTGTAGTGACATCAGAGCCTCATGAATAAATGGACATTCAAACCCATTGATCGGGATACCCCGGATCTTTTTCCGGCCAGTGTTCAGGATTATTTGCCCGAAGACCATCTCGCTCGCTTTGTCGTGGATGTTGTTGAACAGTTGGATCTGTCAAAGTTGCTCAAATCTTACCGAGGCTCAGGTTCCAAAGCCTGGCATCCGGCTATGATGTTATCCCTATTATTTTACGGCTATGCGACGGGTGTCTTTTCCAGTCGCAAGCTGGAAAAGGCCACTTACGACTCCCTCGCTTTCCGGTTTATTTGTGCCAACCAGCATCCTGACCATGACAGCATTAACGCTTTTCGCAAGCGTTTTCATGATGAGGTTGGCGATATCTTCGTCCAGATTCTGCTCATCGCCAAAGAAGCAGGCTGGTTAAAACTGGGCCATGTCAGTCTTGATGGCACCAAGATCAAAGCTAACGCCAGCAAGCACAAGGCATTGAGCTACAAGTATGCCTGTCAGCTCGAAGAGCAGCTGAAAAAAGAAGTGGCCGATCTGATGAGACTGGCAGAAGAAGCCGACAACACCGGTTTGCCGGATGGCCTGTCTATCCCCGAAGAGATCCAGCGACGGGAAGATCGGTTGTCAGTCATTGCCAAAGCCAAAGAAGAAATTGAGCGCAGGGCAGATAAACGCTTTCAGCAAGAGCAGGCCGAGTACGAAGAAAAAATGGCTAAACGCCAAGAGCGTAAACACCCGGGCAAGGAACCCAAACCGCCAGAGCCGGGAGCCAGAGACAAGGATCAGGTCAATCTGACAGACGACGAATCCCGTATCATGCCCACCTCCGGTGGTGCCTTCGAGCAGGCTTACAATGCCCAGGCGTCTGTGGACGTTGATAGCGGTTTGATAGTGACACGTCATGTGACGCAGGCTCCGAATGACAAAAAAGAAGTTGAGCCGACACTTGGGCAATTACACATACTGGCTCCGGTTCTTGGCAAGGCCAGTGGGCTTCTGGCTGACACTGGTTATTTCAGTGAAGCCAATGTCTCAGCTGTGGATAAAGAAGAGCTGACCCCCTACATCGCTATAAAGCGGGATGAGCATAACCTGCCCCCTCTGCAGCGCTTTCAGCCTGACCCGCCGGCACCGGATGATGAAGCCAGTGCTCTGGAATGGATGCGCTGGCGTTTGCAGACCCAAGAAGGACGAGACATTTACAGCCGTCGAAAATGCACAATAGAGCCAACCTTCGGAATCCAGAAGGATGCGATGGGGTATCAGCGTTTTCTGGTTAGGGGGCTGGAAGCCGTCTCGAAAGAGTGGGATCTGGTGTGTTTGGCGTTTAACTTGCGGCGGATGTTCAGTCTGAAGCAGGCTAATGATGAAGCGTGGCTGGCTCTGGTGCTTTATTGGTTTGCAGTCAGCTTCTATTGTGCGGCTTTACAGCGACAAAGGAAAAAATCCTTTGTTTGACATGGCTGGCCTCAGAAGCCAGATCGGGGCTTCTGAGGTCAATATGATCAAAAATTATTCAGTGTGGCTTGAGGATGCCAGTCCGACAGGCTGCTAGGAGCATATTATCAATGTTGGTTATGACCTCCCCCAGGCTTTTCGCAAAGCAAATGCTCTTGGCAGGCTCCTTTCATCTATCACAATGGGAGGCATCATTTTCCTCAATGCACCCAGTGGAAGCTTTGGCCGCTATGGGTTTGTACAGACGGTGGCAACCATGGCCGCATCCTATTTTATGTTTGCTGAAAGCTATGAAGCCCATGGCCTGAAAGGAAGCTGGGGAGCAAATATTGTTTACAGTCTGATTCAGTTCGCTTTGGCGAAGGGGTATCTGGGTTTTCAGGCAAGGTTGCCGTAAAAGCTTTTATGCTTCTCTAGGCATCACTGCACTTATCCATACTGGAACAGTCTTCTTTATGCTGGCAAAGTCTGAAATTCCGATAGTGTCCAAAAGCAATCAGTACGGAGCCAATAACAGTTAGAGTTTTCTCTCCAAACTCCCCAATCTGCTCTTCACCTAAAACAGCCCCCAACAGAAATGTCAGCCCCAGGAAGCCAATCGCCAGTAATTGGTAGTGTTGATGCTTTCTGCATCCGAGCGTTAAGGCATAGAGGCTGGTTGGAATAACAAACACAACCATTCCCAGATGGAACATTTCATTGTCAAGATTTAGTACTGTCAGACTTGGCAGAATTACCAGTAGCAGGGGGAGAATCAGGCAATGGGCCAGACAAAGAAATGATAAGCTGATGGCAGCTCTGTCTGTATAGTTTTGAAGTGTTTTCATGCTCTCTCCCAATGTTTTTCTCAAAGGACTTGATGCTGTAAGCAGGCTCGTCAAAATTCAATAATATATGTTATGTTATAACGTTTATTTTTCTGCATTCAAGTCTGCTTCGTATATTTATGTTGGATATGCGTCCAAGTTGTCATAGTGACTTGTCTATTTTTTTACTCATAGATTTGTTGGTGCTGGTGAAAAGTTAGACCTTTTGGAAGTGGGATTTCAGATATTTTTCAGGGAAAAATATCTCATAGGATTGGTTAGCTATATCTGTAGCTTTTGCTGTTGCGATGTATAGCCATAGGTATGACTCAGGGCACATGGTTGCAAAGGGCACACGGTTTCAAGGGGATTATCTACCAGCTGAATCATAGTGGCTGTTTCTATCAAATACAGTTTGATAATGAAATACGCTGCATTGTTACAAATTTTTCTCTCCGGTAATGCCCCATCTGCTTATATAAAGAGTCTGGAATGGCAAACAGGAGCAACCCAGGATAAATGGGTTGGTAAAGTAAGCGTGGTCAAGATTAATAGATCCAGAATATCTTCGGTTACAGGCACCCTTCTGGTAGTAGTTATCGCCACTCTTGGCCTGATAAATGATGCTGTTGCTTCAGTAGTAACTCTGGAAAAAACACTTCAGCAATATCTTCCAGACAGTGCATTCAAATGTGCCCGGTTTGGAGAGGTCGACAGGCAGGGAACGGTTACTCTGCGTGAAGCCTGTCCCGGAGAAACACCGGCTCTAAAAAATCTGGGTACATTCGATGTGGGAGGCCATTATCTGAAGAAGAACAGTGGCAGCAGTATTCTTCTTTTTTATCCTGACCAACAGCCGATATGGGTGCTGGGAAGCAGCAGTCAGGATCTTCTCCTGGCTGATATCTATCATAAATCTGGCGTATTCCTTGCGTCAGACCCGCAGCCGGCACCACTTCTCCATGATGTTGATATGGACAGTATCCAGCTGGCACGGCTGCTGGTGGCTGCTGGTGGCCAGGAAATGCTGCTGAATGCTTCGGGCTGGCTCAATTCAGTGGAATCAAGGGGGGATTTCATCATTGATGGCATTGCCAGCGGTGTGGTCACCATCGGAGCCAAGATGGCGGCAACCCTGGCTTTATCGGTGTTTGGTCTGAAACCGATGACCGTAGTCCCAAGCGTTCAGGGACATATTGATCGCTGGAGTCAGGAGGGGATTGAGCTGTTTCTGTCGCCGGTGATTGTTGAGTGGGTGTTCCGTGATGTCATGCAGAATACCCTGAAAAGATATCTTCGTTACCTCAATCTGGAGATGGGGCACGATCTTCCCTCCGCTGATCGCCAGGCCAGTATCGTCAGCAGGCTTCTTGTCTCATATGTCTATGGTCATATTACCTATTCCGGCTATCCATCGGAGTCCGGAGGCCTGGGTCTGGTCCATGGCCTTTACAGCGCTGCATCATCCTATTTTGTTTATGGTCGCCTCTATGAAAAATATGGTGGTATAAGCAGTGGTGTGTTTGCCTCTATCACTAATAATCTGCTGGCGTCTCTGTTGGCCAGTTATGTCACTAATATCTATAACTGGTGATAGATGACCTGAGAAACCGCCTTAAAGTCTGTTCACAGTCTTTCGCTGAGAGCGAAGCTTTCATTCGGCATTTGCAGTCTGCGATAAGATTATGAACAGGCTCTTAAAAGTCATGCTTTGCTATGGCGGTTTTTCATGTGGCTGGGTACTTAAATGTTTACAGAGGGTTATCATCTTCCTTATGGTAGGTTCCTGGGTGGCGTACGTGGGAAGATGAACAGTGAAGATAGACTATCGCAGGAAGATTACCTGCCTCAGGCAGCGCCCCACGACGATTGCAGGGCGTGATATTATCGAGGAAACAGAGAGCAACCGTGGCCGGGTAGTGCAGTCCGCTGCCATACGTCGGTTGCAGCAGAAAACCCAAGTCTACCCCTTGGAAACCAATGCTGCAGTACGCAGCCGTCTGACCCACTCCCTGGAAGTTCAGCAGACAGGCCGTTTTATTGCCCGGCAGGTTCTGTTAGCCCTTGAAGAGCGGGGAGAGCTTGAATCTCTTGGTCTGGCTGGTATAGAAACAGCTTTTACCAATCTGGTTGAAATGGCGTGTCTGCTCCATGATGTGGGTAATCCCCCATTTGGTCATTTTGGTGAAGCGGCTATTAATGACTGGATGAAGAGAAACGGCAGGGAGTGCTTTGCCAAAGCGTTCGGCACTGGTCGGGATATTCCCTCTCTTTTTGAACAGACTCTGTTTCCTGACCTCTGTTGTTTTGAAGGTAATGCCCAGGGACTCAGGATTATTCACAGCCTGCAGAAGCTGAACCTGACCTACTCCCAGGTGGCTGCACTGATAAAATATACCCGTGCCTCCTGGCAACCCAGACCGGAAGCAGGCACAGCCTTTCACTATCGTCAGAAAAAACCGGGTTATTACTTTAGTGAAGAACCCCTTATAGGGATGATCTGGAAACATCTGGATATCAACCCCGGGGATCGATATCCGCTGGTTTATATCATGGAAGCAGCTGATGATATTGCCTACTGTATTGCCGATATTGAGGATGCAGTTGATAAAGGCATCCTCTCCCTTGGGCAGCTGAAAATGCTGCTGAGGGAAGAGTGGCAACTTCAGTGTGCAAGGTCAGGGACAGCGTGCACTAACTATCTTCCCGGCATTGTGGATATTGCGCTGGACGATGGCACATCCGCTCATCTGTTTATTACCCGCTTTCGAACCAGACTGGTGAAGGATCTGGTGGACTATGCCGTTCAACGGTACTGCACCCACCACCAGGAGATCTATGACGGTACTCTGGATGAGCCTCTTATTGACGGTAGCTCCGAACAGCATCTGGCCCTGCTGACTCTGAAGTGGGTAGCGCGAAAGCATGTATTCAACCAGCCGGAGGTGGAAACACCGGAACTCAGAGGCTATGCGGCGCTGATGGGGTTGATGGGAATCTATAAGCCTTTACTGGAAGTAAGCCGGGAAGATTTCGAGGCGATTTGCCAGGGGGAAGCATCTGAGCACTTTATTGCTCAGCGTCTGTATCACCGTTTGTCCCATAAGCACAAGGAAGCGTATCAGCTGGCAGTGAAACAACTGGATGGAACAGGGGATGAGGTTTTAGCCCTGGAATGGTACTACCGCTGTCGTCTGGTTATTGATTATATGAGTGGGATGACCGATAACTTTGTTCTGGATGAGTATCAGTGCCTCTCAGCCATTTGATATATAAGGGTTTATTTCGATTTTTGTGCTTTTGTTTTCCAAGTGAAACTATTTTCTTGTGGCTGTTTTGATGGCTGTTTGTTTTAGGTGAATTAGTAACGATTTGATCTGACACATTTGCTAACCGGGGCCAGACTTCGCAATGGCTGGCCCGTCCACCCTGCAATGGAACCACTACAGCCTATGCGATGTTTAGAGAACTGTTTCCCATGGGTTTGTCTGTAAAATCTCTGGCTTATCTGAAACTACCTTATGGAAATTCACTTGTAGTGTAGACGACTATTTTCTCCTGGTTGGGTTAGCGGAAAAACCGCATAACCCAATATCAGGCGGTAGGCTCAAAGTTCTCCGGCAAAGGCTTTTTGGCTGAGGGAGTTGAACAAGTCTTCGTTCACTAAATCAGAACTATTGAGGCGACTGATAGCCAAATCATATTTCACACAAATATTTTGATATTTTTGTTGAAGATCCAGTGGCACAACGGGCACAGGAAGCTCTTTAATAACTCCCATATTAAGGCCAGACATTATGGCACCCTTTGCCTTACTCATTAGGTACTTTCGGGCAGTTGAATGCATCAGAAAATACGAATGAAGAAACCTTGGTAAACACTTTGATTGATCCAAGGTAATTGCGCAAAGGTGCTTGGTATTTATTGCTGCAGGAACAACTGCACATCTGCCACAAGTCCCCATGATCGTAGTGATGACATCATCTGGCTTTACAGTATATCGGGTGAGTTCTTGATATTTTTCTTCAGAAATAAAGCGAGGCTTTGCCCACTTAAAAGTGTTCTGAACAGCATTATCAATACCAAGAACTGAAATACCTTGCTCAGTAAATTCACTATGCAGAAGCTGACTACCAAATGGCCCTGTGCGCATACTGCCTTTGTAATCTGCTGCTAAATTCTCAACAGTCGTGAAATCCCAACCATTCGATTTTGTGTCACCAAACATATCCAAAAACACACTGCGCAAAAACTCATCGGCCAGGCCGATGGCCTGCTGGCGCTTCTGGCGTAGCTGGTCGACTTTATCCAGAATGGCGGCGATACATTTTTGTTCGTACAGTGGGGGGTGTGGAACCAGTTCATCATGAACCAGATTTCGGTTCAGAGTTGGAACACCAGCTCCTCGAACAAACCTTTCCAGCTTGAAGAACCGAAGCATGTACATAACCCAGCGAGGGTCATTACCATGGAAGTCTTCAACGTAAAGTGTAGTATTTAAAGGCCAGAAATCACCTTCAACATAATGAACCTTACCAATTGTTCCACTTCGCCCGGTTATTACTCCAGGGCCTTTGACCATAGACTCGTTGTGTGAACCATTTTCCCCGTTTGCAGCATATATTGGGATTTCACCTGAAACTCTTTTTTGAACAGGTAGATCGTAGCCACGCTTTAAAGTTGCGATTTCTTTGAGAGGTTTTAGAGGCCAATTCTTCTCATTTCTGAAGAAGCTCACAACATCCCCTCCAGCTCACCCAACTCCTTCTGAATCTCAGCTTCCAGTGTCTTCAACCGCCTCAGAATCTCCTTCGGCGGATCATACACTTCCTCCTCATAAACCACTTCCTTATAGCGGTTAATGGAAAGGTCGTATTTATTCACCTTCAAATCCGCCTTGGGGACGGTAAATGCTTTTTGAGTGCGGTCTTCCCAGGTTGGATTCCCGCCTTCGCGGGAATGACGGTCGGTGAGATTTTGGGAATGACGGGCAGTGAGTTCGCTGGAATGACTGTTGGTGGATTCGCGGAGTTTGTGGCCGATAAAGTCATCAACCGGCAGCCCCTTGCTCTGACGATACTGTTTCCAACTTGATACCAGATGCGGCAGATCATTCTTATCAACAGGATTACGTTTGTCATCCAGACTGTAACCGTCGTGTTCCAGGCCGTAGAACCAGACGGTAGTGGGTCAAATGTGTGTTTTAGGGGGGATGTTGGTGGGTAGCCAATATGGGGTTCATTAGGGCAATATGCTTCGTTTTCACAATGACGTGTTCTACAGAAGTTCTCTGCCCAGGCTGCACCAGCTCTAATATCCGAAAATCAGGCCTCAGCCAGAGTGGAGAACAACGTTATTCCTGTAAAAATACAGACTGCAGTATGAAAACCTTCATGCTCAGATATCGCTACAAAGGCTGTATACCAGGCATTCACAAGCAGGTTCTAGATATGGCTATCAATGGCAGCGGTATTCGAGATACCAGCCGAGTTCTTCAGATCAGCAAAGGTTGTGTGATCAGCAAGATCGCGAGTCAGGAGGGCAAGCTCATATCGGTCAATCCCAACATTCCTCGGCTGCTGGGTGCCGAGGACGATATTGCGGCACACATTCTTCCGGCATGTGATGCGGTCGAACTCGATGAGCAGTGGTCATTTGTCGGTAGCAAGTCCAATCAGCGCTCGAACAACATGGTATGCTGTTGATCGATCCAAGTTCAACCATTACTGTTATCTGGCCTACGTTAACTACAAAAGGTATGGCTATACCCCTGTTGTGGGTCATGCTCGACAAGAAGGGCAACTCGAATACTCAGGAGCGCATTTGATCTACGAGAACTTGTTTCTGGACATCTTCCCTGACCAGAAAGTAGAGCAGCCTTATGGCAGACAGGGAGTTCAAAGGAAAGAAATGGCCTTCAGGTTACCTGGTCGAATATGAACTGGATCAACGTTTCTGCCTTCGGATTCCAGTGAATACCCAGATACCCAACAAGCCCTCAAAACCGCCTGCTGCCTATGTTCGGCGCATCTTCACCATAAAGGTTGGGTGATCGACCACATGGTGATACGCAAGCCTCGGATGAAGGTGTGGGGGCATACAGTTTATCTTGCTGCTGCCCGGTCTGAGAAAGGTCTTATGGCTCTACATTTGTCAGTTCAGACCCTGAACGTGCTGTGTCAGGACTACCAATGGGTAAAGGTGGCAGATGAGAATGACCATGTTCCAGTCTCTGAACTTGACGCTGGGTACTAACATGGATGTGCAATTATGCTTCACTGTTTACCAAGTTGGACGAGAGTTCCTCAAAGCTACTGGGCACATTGAAACTGGCTATCGCTTCCCGGGTCTGGTGTTACAAAGACGCAGGCGAGTGAACGTGAATGAGGAGAAACCTATGTCAGTCATCTCAAGAAACACGGCAGGATAGGCCAAGAGCCTGCTTCAAGATTCCGGACTGGATCAGGCTATCAGCGCATCACTACGGCCACGTTGACGCAATGGTTCAGTGATGCGCTTCAGTTTATAGCGTTACTCTTCGAACCCAGGACCTGGATAACATACGAGCTCGTGAGGAATTGATCGTGTACAGATCCACTGCAGTATGAAGGACACCATTACATGACTCAGATATCGCTACTGAAGGCTGTATACCAGGCATTCACAAGCAGGTTCCTAGATGATGGCTATCGAATGGCCAGCCTGGTATTCGAGATACCTCAGCCGAGTTAACTTCAGATCAGCAAAGTCTCGCATTGAATGTGATCAGCATAGATCGCGAGTCAGGAGGGCAAGCTACATAACGTCGGTCAGGGATCCCAACATTCCTGACGGCGATATCTGGGTGCGACGAGTTTCACGATTATTGCCAGTTACAACGATGTCATAGATAAAATCGGCGTGTGATGCGGCCGAACTCGATGAGCAGTGGTCAAGTTGATCGGTAGCAAGTCCAATCAGCGCTGGCTTTGGTATGCTGTTGATCATAAAACCAATACTGTTTTGGCCTACGTTTTCGGCAAAAGGAAAGACGAGATTTTTCGCAAGCTGAAAGAGCTGCTGGAACCTTTTGATATCGAGAAATTTTACACAGATGACTGGGGTGCTTATACAAGAAATCTCGATGAAGACAAGCACGAGGTGGGCAAGAGAAACACGCAGAAGATAGAGCGAAAGAACCTGAATTTCAGAACGTGGATCAAGCGTCTGGCCCGTAAGACTATCTGTTTTTCCAAGTTAGAAAAGATGCACGATATTGTCATCGGAATGCTGATTAACAAGGTCGAGTTCAGTAGGGATATTTACGCATGAAACACACATTTGACCCACTACCGAAAAAGGATGCATGCACCAGGGGGTAGTAAGGCAGGCAAACTGAAATGACACACTTTCCAGATTAGAAAACTGGGCCGGAAATAGTCGAACTGACTTGGTTTCCTGACAACCCGGTTGGTGGCACTGACAGTCAGGGAATCTTTTTTGACTCATTCTGCTCAAAATACCTGCGGCAATAGAATAAATGGTATAGCTATTTCAGGAGGGTGTTATGCAGGCACAAGGAATGACTTCGGTTACTGTCAAGGGTACAGAGTGGCTTATCGCTGATAATGCTGCGGTGCGAGAGTGCTCTGTATGTGTCAACGATATAGCCAATATCGCAGTCTGTGTGAGTGGCCACGCTTATTGTAGCTCCTGCATTGAGAAAGACGGGGGCATGACAAATTGTCCAGAGTGCCGGGATACCCTGCCTGATCGAAAAACACTGGAAATAAGCCAAGGAGTGCTCAAGCTCTTAGTGAATAATACCTCATTTAGTTGTACCGCTGATGGTTGTGACTGGAAAGGTAATTATAACGATCTGGAATCACATAAAGAAAAATGCCAGACATCAAAATTGGACTGTGAGTATAACTGTGGAGCTGTTCTTACCCGTAATAAGATGAAAGAGCATAAACAAAAATGTCTAAAACGACCTTATAAGGAAGGTAACCTGGAAGCAGATTTTGAAACAGTTAATGAAGTTAAACGAATTAGAACCGAGTGCGAGCAAAGCGCCTCGGGATCACTTTTAACTTCCAGCCAAAAATCTAATTTATTTGACCGGATGGTGAAGCTTTTCCCACTGGTGTCTAATACAGCTTTAAAAAAAACGGCACAGACATCAACCACCCAACCAATAGCAGCTGGTAATTTAAATATACCCTGCTCATATAACTGCGGCCATATAGCTGACTCAATGGAGAACTATAAAAATCACTTTGATGTGTGCGCGAAAAGGCCTGTTTTTTGCCGTTATTGTGACAAAATGGAAATAAAAAAAGATATTGTAGTCCATGAAGATGGGTGTGCTAAGCGTCCAGTCTCCTGTACATACTGTGAAACTGAGGTGCAACAGAGGCAATTATCTAAGCATTTCTTGATGTGCACCTACTATCCGGTAAGCTGTGACTTGTGCAATAGTGATCTGGCAAGATCATTACTCAAAGAGCATCAGGAGTTTGATTGCCCTGCCCGTTCTATTTTTTGCGATCGTTGTCTAAAGACCACAACCCCCAGAGAGCTGGATAGCCATAAGTTAACCTGTCAGTTTATGCAACCGATCATGCTTAGAGGTGAAAAAACCAAAGAACAGGTTAAACTGGTTCCTCAGCCTGGTGCTGTTGGTCCCTTTTATCAGCAGGAAAGTGGTAGCACATCCACAATTTATATTGCAACAACATACACTCGACTGCAAGAAACAAGCCAGAGAAAAATTTTGGCAGAGAATATGCGGTGTACACTTTCTGGGGAAAGCACCTCAATCGAAGAGCGTAATTATGGTTACGTAGATAAATTAAGTTGGATACTCAAATTTAAGCATATATCGGAAAGAAGAAAGACGACTTCTTGCTATGTTGATATTATGGATACAAATAAAAGGAACACAGCGCAGCTTAATAATTATGTCACAAAAACGAATCTGATTTTAGTCAACAACAAGAATGAAGAGACTGCGATTCTTGAATATGAAAAGTGTAAGCGTTTATTAGAGTGTAAGCGTTTATTAGAGAGCAAACCTGCTGATGATTTGTGCCTAATAAGGATTCAAGCAGCAGGTAACTAACTAACTCAGTTACTGCTGCTGGCTGGTTACGTGTAGGAGTATCCGGTCATGTATGAAATGCGTTGATGCCCGTCATTCCTGCGAAAGCAGGAATCTCAAGCTGGTAGACTCCTGCTTTCGCAGGAGTGACGAGGTTGTAAAGGGTCATCAACGCATTTGACTCATTACCGGAGTATCCAGGTTAAGGCAGAGCAGGTTCTCTTATAAATTTCATCAGCTGCTCAGGGGTTTTCAGGATAAATTCCGGCCGCTGATTTTTCAGTTCATGTTTTGAGCCATAGCCCCAACGGACACCGGCAGCTCTTAAATGATTTTTATGGGCTGCACTCAGGTCAACGGCCCGGTCACCGATCATGATGGTATTGGAATCAACCAGGTCCAGTTCTTTTAGCCGGGCAATCTGTTGCCATTTTCTGATACCAACATCGCCACCACTGATAAACTGGAAAAAGTGTCTGAGACCGAACATCTGGAGAATTTTTTCGGCTACATCAGGGAGGTGCAGATGGCCATGGGCACATTTTGCCCATTCAAAAATAACCAATACTGTGTCTTTTTCCGGTCAGACTCTTGAACGCTTCATCCAGTGGAGGACCAATATATTTTTTTAGTTCAGATTTAGAGCGGAGCTATCAAGGTCATGCTGAATATTTTCAGCTCTCATTAAAGAAGTTGGAGGTGCAGATGGCCATGGGTGGGACACAGATAGGC
Organism: Sansalvadorimonas sp.; assembly: GCA_965243775.1. GTDB lineage: Bacteria > Pseudomonadota > Gammaproteobacteria > Pseudomonadales > Endozoicomonadaceae > Sansalvadorimonas. The sequence continues at coordinate 17,407 of CBDEWF010000139.1, read as the reverse complement.
CGACCGGCTTTTGCCCATTCAGCCAACCCCGGGCCTATATTTATCAAGAGTTTCAGTTATGCCTTTATACAGAGTGTTTTCTGAATAACCAATACTGATATATCGTTCCCGGTATTTTTCTACGTACTGATTGATTGTTTCCTGATCACTTTTTCCGGTCAGACTCTTGAACGCTTCATCCAGTGGTGGACCAATATATTTTTTTAGTTCAGATTTAGAGCGTGTTTTATAACCAAAATGTTTCAAAGCATGATTTGTTGAATGAGCAATTCCAGAAAGGGGATCACTGATTGTTCCATCAAGGTCAAAGAGTAATTTTATTTTCATTGTTTTTTTTCATTAACATGCTGAATATTTTCGGCCTAGCCTTTATCCTGCTCAATTCCCTGGAGCTTTTTTCGGAGATTATACTCTGATAGTCACTCTGTTCTTAATGAAATATGCCAGATTTTATGAGATGAGCCCCCCTGTTACTGTTGAGGGCCGGAATGAGTGGCAAATGATAAGTAAACCAGAGCGCTACAGCCATAGAAATCGATATCTGGTTCTGGAGTCATGCCCAACTTCTGCAATATTTTTAGGGATCCCTGGTTGTCAGGGAGCACTGCTCCATAAATCCTGTTATGCATGCCTAAGGCAGAAGTAAACTCCAACACTGCCCGTGCGGCCTCTACTGCATAACCCTTGCCCGTACAGGAACGTTCAATACCGTAACGAATATCACAGTATTCTTTCTGCGGGGATTCTTCCACTCCAGAATAACCGATTCTTTTTCCTGATTTCTGTTCAAAAACCGTAAAAGTACCAAAACCTTTTTGCCAGTGGGCTATTCGCTGGCGGAGATATTTATCGATCTGCTTTGCACTATAAGGTTTTCCTTCTGGAAGAAAGCGGGTAGTTACCGGACAGGTGAACATTTCCCGGTAAAGGCCGATATCAGTTTCGATAACCGGTTTGAGAGTGAGGCGTGGGGTGATGATTTCCAAAGAACTGTGTTCTCCCTGAGCTTGCAAATCACATTTTTGGAACAATGGATTGTAACAATGAAAACAGGGCGTTTATTAACCTTTGTCATCTACCTGTCAGCATTTCTGGTCTTTCATGCAGGAGGAGTACCCGGATCCCCTGTATCCCATTCGGAGATCATGGATAAGGCCAGCATAGCAATGAGCAGAGGCCAGCCGGGAGCTGCTCAGGAAAACAACTTATACGGTGGCTATTACAGTGGCTATCGTAATTACAGGTAGCCCGGCAGCAGCAGGTTAGCATTGAATCTGCCAGGCCTATGAACAGGCTCTAAGCATGAATATTGGCTTTCAATGTTTCCAGAGCCTGTCTGATCCGTTCCAGTAGAGTGAATTCGCTGTAATCCCTGAACTCTCCGGCATCAAAAAATGCCCCTCCACAGTAGCTGCAGGCCTCAAACTGGATATGCAGCTGTGTCCGGTCCCGCATCTTGATCATTGGCAGCTGGCATTCAGGACAGGTGATTTTCCTGATCATGTTATAGCCTGATGTGATATTGGTCTCTACATCATCTATGGCTGAAATATTTTTAATTGTTCTGGCAATCTCATGGGAACCTGCATGAAACCAGATACCATGGCAGCTGGTGCATTTCGTGGCTGAAAACTGATCAGTATCAATTTTTTCCATCACTGAGTGACATTTTGGACAGTCCATAGCTTATCTCACCATTTGTTGTTTTCAGTCTTAATTTTTTGCTCGCCTCACTACGGGCGCTATTCTCGGTCAGGCTCGTGGAGAGCTTAATTATCAGCTTCCCTTCCAGATTACTGGGCAATTTGCTTTAAGCCAATGCCAGTTGGAAAAAAGAACTGACCCATGATATTGCCTAACAGTCTCTGTGGAGAATAATGTTAAACAGCTAATTTGGTACTGCTGGAGGGAAGAGTGTCAGAGGGAATAAAGATTGGTCTGGCTCTTGGGTCAGGCTCAGCCAGGGGATGGGCTCATATCGGTGTTATTAAAGCTTTACAGGAGATGGGCATTAGGATGGATGTCGTTGCAGGCTGTTCTGTAGGTTCTCTGGTGGGAGCGGTAGGAGCCTGTGGTTATATTGATGAGTTTGAACAGTGGGTGTTGTCCCTGAAAGACTGGCGGGAAGTCTGGGGACTGGTGGATGTCAGCTTCAATGGTGGCCTGGTTCGGGGCGAAAAGCTGCTCAGCTTTTTCCGGGAAAGGGGCTTCGACATGAATATCGAAGATATGCCCTGCACCTATGGCGCTGTTGCGACTGATCTTGCGACCGGCCAGGAACACTGGTTTCGCTCTGGTCCGGTCCTTGATGCCATAAGAGCCTCCTGCACATTTCCAGGGTTGTTCCGGCCAGTAGAAACAGATGGACGCTGGCTGCTTGATGGTGGACTGGTTAACCCTGTTCCGGTATCCCTTTGCCGCGCTCTGGGGGCTGATATTGTCATTGCCGTGGATCTGAATACCCAGCTGGTTGGTCGCCATGGGGTCAGGGTTGAGCGTCGTCAGTCTGCCAATTCGGCAGAACCCCGAGATGGAGAAGAAAATCACGCTCTGGCGCGGATCAAGTCCTGGTTTGCTTCTGGCAGTCATTACCGTGAAGAGGGTCCGGGTATCCTTGATGTTATGGCTGCAACGGTAAATATTATGCAGGACAGGATTACCCGCAGCCGCATGGCCGGTGATCCGCCAGACTTGCTGTTATCTCCAAGGGTAATTGATATCGGGATGGTTAACTTTGACCGGGCCGATGATGCCATTCGAGAGGGTTATGCTGTGGTGGACAGCGCTCGTTCCCGAATTCTTGATTTATGCAAAGTCAGCTAGCCTGGTGAGGACAGCCAAGAAAGGGCAAGCAGCGTTTCACAGCCCTCTATGGACGAGAATCACCGTGCTCAACACTGCCTTTCCAAGTTGTCTTTTTGTCCAGATGTGGCTCTGTTAATTTTACTCAGTAATTTTTCCAGCTGAACAATCTGCTTTTCCAGCTTGCAGGGAAGAGGTTGCTGCCTTTTCTCTTCTCTTTCCCATTGCTGGGCATGGCATCCCCCTATGGTTTGGCCTACCAGCTGGTTCTGGCTATCTGATGACATGGCAAGCCTGGTTGCAATGTGATGCAGTAATATTAGTATTTGTACGACATTGTATGAAGAATGATCGGGAGAAATGGCTATACTGCGAACAGGCTCTGGTAAGCTAAGAGGTTTTTCATGGGGAGTTTCATGGGGAGTTTCATGGGGAGCTTCATGGGGAGCTTCATGGGGAGCTTCATGGGGAGCTTCATGGGAAGTTGTATCGGAAAATCATTTTGTCTCTGTCGTAAGAAGCGAACAACCGGCTGGCTGTGGCAAGGCTCTGTTCGCCCTGCGTGTCTTCTGTCTTCCTGTATTGTTTATAGCCTGTTACTGTTTGCCATGGCCTCCATGCAGGCAAGAGCAATTACCTTTAAGGTAGACAGAGTCTCACCTGCAACGAAGCCTCTGCCAGCGGTAAGTAAAGACGATATCCTCAATGATATTCCTCCCGCACCGTTCACTGCACCCACTTTTGGTGATCTATTCGATAAAATTTGTGATCCCCCTAAAAAAATTGGCGATTCCAGCTTGGTTCCATGCCTTGACTGGCACGATTCCCGATTCAATAATCAAAATCTGGTTTGCCACGGTCGGGGACGAAGTGAACACTGTTCATGCGGTTTTACAGCGGCAATGATATGTGCCTTCCAGGAGCACCGTTCGGTTATTATTACTCCCGATGCCATCTGGGCCACCATATTACTGGGAGTTTCCAGACACATTAACCGTGATCCTGAAACATACCGCCATTTACTGGTCACCCATACAGGCAAAGTGGAACTGGCCATTTATTCTGAGACTGGAGACCCGGATGATTTAACTCACATGTTTTGCGAACAGATAGATAAAAGAATCGTGGATTCCGAATTAGCAAACATTGTGACAACGCCATTCTCGACGACGACCCAGGATGACCAGATAGCATCAAGGTTACTGCTGATGTCTACTGTTCAGAATTACTTTGAATATGCCGTGACCAGATCAGGGATACCTACGATTACACTGGAGGGTACACCCGAGGATTGGGTCAATTTACGACAAAGGGCTAAATACTTTAGAAAATTTAATCTCGACTGGTGGCTGGATGCGCTTGATCCCGTACTGGAGCAATTTGTTGCGACTGCCGGTGGATACCCAAATACCACATTCTGGCGGGGTATGCTCAAATACATTCCGCGGGGAAAGGAGAGCGGGGATATTCCGCAAAATAATGGCTGGCTTATCAATTTTTATCCCTATATCAACTCAGAGAGGATATGTGGAGGGGAGGATATACCAAACTCACACTTTATTAAGGGGGACCTAACAGCAGCAGCAACCTATCATAAAGTAGGTTACAATCCCGAAATTCTACCTCGTTCAATAACTTCCTTACCCATAAAAGTTGATGGTGAGGAGTGCACTTTCTGCTCTGGCGTGATGGTTTCTCAACAGCAACCTAATTTGGCGCTAAAACCCCTTGTCAGCTGGGCTGCTTACCGCAAAAAAGGGGGATACGGTGAAAACAAGGCAATAATCCCAAGCCCGGCCTACTGGAGAAGAGCGCAAGGAAATCCTTTAAATGACAGGCAATCAGATCCACAACCAAGTGCCAGAACATCTGATATTGGGGAGGAAACACCTTCACCCAAGAGAGCCGCGACAGTAATGAACGAGAGGAAGCCACTGATAAGGCCTCGGAGATATGGCCTAAACTGTTGCCTATGCCCCAATAATGAAGATTAAAAAGCCTGCTGGCCGGAGTGAAACACCGCAATCCTGTTCCCCCCCGCTCTGTTATTGTCAGGCCATCCAGCATGATCTAAGTGTGCGATAGGGCACCTTGTTTCACTCTGTTTCAATCAAAGGTGTGATATCCGATCCTGAGGAGTGGTACTCTGCCAACAGAATCTATGCTCAAGTGAAAAGCAGTGCTGCTCATGGGCCAACATATTACTCGCCTCCTACTCATTCTTATTGGCTTTATGGCCGTCATTTTGGGAGTGATCGGGATTTTTCTCCCGGTTTTGCCTACAACTCCGTTTATCCTGCTGGCAGCTTTCTGTTTTGTACGCTCATCACCCAGGTTTCACCGCTGGTTGATACAGAATCGATACCTGGGGCCAATTGTTGATGCTTTTTCGGGAGGGCGGGGTATGCCTCGCAAGATCCGTAAACGGGCAGTGCTTATGATCTGGATGAGCCTTGTGATCTCAATGATCCTGCTTGGAAAGTGGTGGGTTGTCCCGCTCCTCAGTCTGGTGGGAGCATCAGTGACCTTTTATCTGTATCGATTACCGGCTTATGACGAAGTGGTGAAATAGGAATCTGTCGGACTGAGAGGGCAGAAAAACCGTGCAGTTAATAAATAAAACAATCCTTGTAACCGGTGCTTCTTCTGGAATTGGACGCTCAGTGGCCCTGCAGTTGGGAAGACGACCAAACCGGTTAATCATTACCGCCCGGCGCCAGGAGCTTCTGGACTCTCTTGCGAAAAAAATTGAGAGAGCAGGAGGAGAGTGTCTGGCTTTGTCTGCTGATGCACTCTCTGTTCGGGACTCGGAATCAGTGATCTCCCGGGCTGTGGAGAAGTTCGGTAGTATTGATGTGGCCTTACTCAATGTAGGCGACGGGCCGGCACTGAATATGGCTGAAGAGTCCGCCGAAACGGTTCAGAAATATATGCAAATCAACTATGGCACCATGGTGAACTACCTGGTACCACTGATTGCCCAGATGAAGGAGCAGAAGTATGGCCTGATCGCTCATACCAACTCCCTCGCCGGCTTTATTGGGCTGCCACGGCAGGGGCCATACTCTGCGGCCAAAGCCGCTGGCCGGATTCTTATGGATACCTGTCGGGTAGAGCTGGCCCCCTGGAATATTAAGTTTACCAGTGTCTACCCCGGCTTTGTGGCTACAGAGAGGGTTTCCGGTGATGGTATCCCTGCTCCCATGGAAATATCGGAACAACGGGCCGCCCGTTACATCATCAAGGCGATGGAGAAAGAAAAGAGGGATTATCTGTTTCCCCCGGTGATGCGCTGGCTGATCCGCCTGGCCCGTATATTGCCAAAGCCTGTTACCGCTGTAATAACCACAAAGATGATGGATGATTAGAATCTCAAAGGTCAGATAATTTGAAGATCCTTCGCTATACTGCCTCGTCTGTGTGTACTTGGGTGCCAGATGGTGATGGTCAAGTTCGGATATCGGGGGCAGAGATATTGGAGGCAAACTGTCTGGTCTGTGGCCATTACAGGTCTTCTGTCCAGCACCTGTATTCTGGCAGTTTATGATGAGCCAGAGCCGCTGGATGTTGAGCTGGAGCTGGAGATTGAAAGCCCTGGAACTGATACCGAGCGAGTGCTGGATTATCTTAGCCAGATGGAAGCGAGTAACTCTTTTGTCCCTCCTGAACGAATTGAACCAGCTATTCCAGCCCGCAAGGATCTCTATGCCAGTATCCGTTCCCTGATACGTGAGCTTTTGGAGCGTAGAGAAACAGGCATGGGGTTTGCCACACTGCACTCTCTGGCCGGGATGGTGGCCATGACACTTGCTGATGGCATGCTGGCATCGTATGTAGCCAGCCAGTTAAATACCCTTATCAGTTCACACTGCGGTCTCTATGCAACGGCAGGCGCTGTAGGCGCTTATGGAGCTCTGGCGCTGAGCCTGAGTTACCTGTTACTGAAAAGAGCAGGATATATCGATGATCTTGGTTTTCGTAATCACATGCGGATCATTGTGGAATCCATTGGTGCAGGATATGGCGTGGCAACTGTGACATGGCTGACCTCAAGCTATCTGTGGGGCTGGATTCGGGAGTCTGGGTTTGCTGATATTTTTGATATGTTTATGGTTGGAAGGCTGATGGAGGATCGTTTCTCCCGTGAAGAGCTTGATGGCTATAACAGTGCTGTGCACTTTATTCTGGGCAGAATCGGGGGAGGGCTTGCCTACTATCTGTTGCGCATTGTCAGCCAGGGAAACAGCCTTAGAATTGAGCGGGACGAACTTGAAGATGAACTGGCCAGCCTGCAGCAGTTGCTGAGCAGACTGGATCAGGAAACGGTCAATAAGGGCGACAGTCGGCGTTTTAATCCAGACGTTGCCAGTCCAGAAGCTATCGATCCAGAAGCTATCGGCCCAGAAACAGATCAGGAAACAGATTTTCTGCCTGTTCCGGGTCGCAGGCATAATGACGAAAATCTTCAACCCCTCGTTCCCGAAGCAGATCTTCATCCAGCAGAGTCTGACCTGTCAGAGACAGATTTCCTGTAATTAGTATTTCCCGGGCTGCATCAGCCATAATCGCCGGTGTGCGACTGCGAGTATTCAGACTGTTATCCCCTACCTGTGACAGAGCGGATGTGGCAATGGTCGTTCTGGGCCAGAGGGAGTTCACTGCAATCCCGTAACGGCGGAACTCGGCAGCTATACCCAGGGTCAGAATGGTCATTCCATACTTGCTCAGGGTGTAAGCGATGTAGGGTTTAAGCCACTTCTCAGCCAGGTTTAGCGGGGGAGAAAGGTTAAGAATATGACCGCCGGCTTCCGCTTTTTTCAGCCAGGGCAGGGCTGCCTGGGAACAGACAAAAACAGCCCGTGAGTTAATCTGGTTCATCAGATCATATTTTTTTACGGGGGTTCGCTCTACCGGAGTCAGGCTGATAGCCCCGGCATTATTAATCAGTACATCGATACCGCCAAAATGATCGGCGGTCTGCTCCATTGCTTTTTTCACCTGTTCAGCATCGCGCACATCCAGCTTGATAGCCAGGGCCCGACCACCGGCTTCCACCACCTCTTCAGCTACGGAATAGATAGTGCCAGGCAGTTTTGGGTGAGGAGCATCAGACTTAGCCGCGATTACAATATTGGCCCCTTCTCCGGCGCAGCGCAGGGCAATTTCCCGGCCAATGCCGCGGCTGGCACCGGTTATAAAAACAGTGCGTTTGTTCAGGGATATTTCCTGGGTCTGTGATGTGCTCATTGTACGGCCTCTGCTTGTTGTCTTTATGCTTTTTTCCGCTCGGGGCTGTGTCTATTCATGGCTGTTTGGGAGAACCCGTTAATCGGTAATCAAACGCATAGCCTGTTCAGTCAGATCATCCAGGTTGAAGTCACCACCTTCCTGGTACCAGTGGGTTGTCCAGTATAAGGCGCCGTGAAGAAAGCGACGGAGAACCAGGGGGTCGACATCGGTTCGCAGGTCATCATGAGCATTCTTCAGTTCAGTCTGCCAGAGTCGTTCGTAGGCATGGCGCTTTTCCAGCAGGGCCTTTTGACTCTCATCTGATAGCGCCCGCCACTCAAATACCAGCACTGTCAGGGCGTTTCCCTGCTGGCCCAGAATGGCATGCAGTTCACAGAGGATCATGGCTCGCAGGCGATCTTTGGGGCTGGATATACCTTTTAGTGCCTGTTTCATCTGGATAATCAGCCGGGCCACACACTCGCTCATAACTGCTCGCAGGATATCGTCCTTGTTGCGAAAATGGTGGAAAATACTGCCCGATAAAATACCAACTTCCTGGGCAATATCCCGAACAGTGGTTCGTTCATACCCTTTGTTTCTGAACAGTTGAGCCGCAGCCGAAAGCAGGCGGCCTTTCGGGCTGTCCGGTTCTGTAAGTGTTTCCATCATAGATTTCTGTGCAGTTTCAGGCTACCTTGATACTGTTGACAGTAGCCAGCAACTGTCGTCCTTTAACCTGCTCTCCAGAGGTGACTGTTAATCCCTGCAGTATCCCATCGCATCCGGCTTTCAGAGGGTGCTCCATCTTCATGGCCTCCAGAACCAGTACTGTTTGACCACGACTTACGCTATCCCCTTCTGCTACCAGTACATCAACAATGAGCCCATCCATACTGGCCCTGATCTCATCGGAACCTTCACCTTCGCTGGTACTGGCCGGGGAGAGGGTATGATCCTGAAAAACATGGCAGCTGTCGCCTGTGTCCAGCCACAGTTCCTGGCCTTTTTGTACGAAATGTACAGTCTGGCCAATACCATTCAGGCTGCAGAGGCAGCTGGAGTCATCAACTTTGTAAACGGCAGCGACAGCAGACTTGTCGCCCGAGCTGACACTCCATTCACCGTATGAATCAGAAGTCAGGGTAAGCAGAGACTCTGTACTTTCGGAAATAATCCTGCTTTCAAATCGGTTCGAGCCGGCGCTCCGCCAGGCTGGTTCTTCCCCATGACCTCTATCCCGCAGCAACAGGGCAGCCAGTCCCTGAAGAGCTAGATCAGGAACCGCAACCTGAAGGCCGGGTTCATCACCATGCTGTTCAATGAAGGCTGTTGTGGCCTGCCCCTGGGCAAAAGTCGGGTGTCTGAGAATAGCTGCCAACCAGCTTTTGTTGGTGTGGACCCCCAGCAGGCTGGAGTTTTCCACGGCCTTGATCAGTTTGCGCCTGGCTTCTTCCCGATCCCGGCCCCAGGCAATGATCTTGGCCAGCATGGGATCGTAGTGGGATGTCACTGTCTGGCCAGATTGAATGCCACCATCTATTCGGACTCCTTCCCCCCAGGCAGGAAGCCACTGCTGGATAAGTCCTGTCTGGGGCATGAAATTCTGGGCAGGGTCTTCTGCATAAAGTCGCACCTCTATGGCATGGCCATTCAGGGTTATCTCATCCTGGGAGAGGGGCAGCGGTTTACCCGCAGCGATATCCAGCTGCCAGGCCACTAAGTCTGTGCCGGTTATCAGTTCAGTCACCGGGTGTTCTACCTGCAGACGGGTATTCATCTCCAGGAAGTAGAAACGGTCATCACTATCCAGCAGGAACTCAACAGTGCCTGCGCCAACATAACTGCAGGTTTTTGCAGCCAGAATGGCCGCTTCACCCATCTGTCTGCGCAGGTTGTTATCGACAGCTGGAGAAGGTGCTTCTTCCACAACCTTCTGGTGACGACGCTGGATAGAGCAATCTCTCTCACCGAGATAAACGGTATTGCCATGGGTATCTGCAAATACTTGAATTTCCACATGGTGGGGCTCTATCAAGGCCCGCTCTAATATCAGCTCCCCACTGCCGAAGGCACTGGAGGCTTCGCTGCGGGCACTTCGCAGCTGTTCAGCCAGATTTGAGTCATCAAACACCAGCCTCATTCCGCGGCCACCACCACCGGCGGATGCCTTTATCATCAGTGGAAAGCCAATCCGTGTCGCTTCTTGTTGCAGTGTTTTATCATCCTGCCGGTCCCCTTGGTATCCTGGAATACAGGGGACTCCAGCTTGCTCCATGGCAATTTTTGACTGTCGTTTACTTCCCATCAACGCGATGGCTGAAACCGGCGGACCGATCAGGGTTATTCCAGCCTCTTGACAGGCTGCGGCAAAATCCGGGTTTTCTGACAGGAAACCATATCCTGGATGAATGGCATCTGCGCCGGTACGGCGGGCTGCATCAATGATCTTGTCGATGCACAGATAAGATTCACCTACGGGAGCTGGACCAATACAGACCGCCTGATCAGCCATGTCCACATGTGGGGCATCGAAGTCTGCCTTGCTGTAGACGGCAACAGTTCTGTACCCCATGGCATCTGCTGTATGCATAACCCGGCAGGCTATCTCCCCCCTGTTTGCAACCAGCACCTTGGAGAAGTTCTTAACCGGACTCTCTACCGAGGGTGAGATTTGGTCCATTGAGCTCTGCTCATGGCTGTTTGTCCTGTCGGGCATTATTCTTCTTCTCCCTGTTCATCTTCAGCTGATACTTCAGCCCAGGCTGGCAGACGTTTCTGGACAAAGGCCGTAGTGCCTTCCTTTCCTTCTGGCCCCAGCACGGCCGCAGAGAAATCACGGGCTGCACTGTCAAGCAGCTCTTTCATAGGCATTGAGCCTACAGACAGCATCAGTTTCTTGGTTGTCGCATTGGCTCCCGGTGCACAGCGTTGCACTTTGGCGATCACATCGATTATCGCCTGTTCGAGTTCTTCGGTTGTTGCATAAACAGAGTGGCTGACGCCGAGATCAACAGACTCTCCGCCATCAAATTTTTCTCCGAGCAGAGCCAGCCGTCTGGCTTTTGTCAGACCGATTCGCTTAACCACAAAGGGAGCAATTTGGGCCGGGGTTATTCCCAGGCCTGTTTCTGGCAGGGCAAAGCAGGCATCCTTGTGAGCCAGGGCAATATCGGACACACAGGCAAAGCCAAAACCACCGCCCATAACGGCACCTTCCAGAACAGAGACCAGAACCTGGGGCAGTTGCTCTGCAGTTTCCAGAAGATAGCCAAAGGTTCGATTCAGGGTATAGAAAGAGTCCTCTTCTCCTTGGCTGAATTTGGCCCGGGCGGTGGCCATATCCTTGATATCGCCACCGGCACAGAAATGGCCGGAGGAGCCCCGCAGCACAATGACCCGTACACCTGGATTAAGCAGTACTGCATCAAACACAGACAGCAGCTCCCTGACCATTTCCAGGCTCAAGGCATTACGGACTTCCGGGCGGTTAAAGGTAACCAGCAGAGCCGGGCCCTGTTGAGATAACTTCAGGTATGAACAGTCAGGCAAAGACATAATGGTTGCCCCTTCTACTTCTGCTTGCCGGGCAGGGTGCCCATCATCTTGCAGATAATACCAAGCATGATTTCATCAGCACCGCCTCCGATGGAGGTCAAGCGCATATCCCGGTAAATACGGTTTATGTCGTTTTCCATCATGTAGCCCATGCCTCCCCAGAATTGCAGGCAACTGTCGGTGATTTCACGGGCCAGGCGGCCAGCTTTCAGTTTGGCCATAGAGGCAAGGGTGAGCACATCGCCACCGTTGACATAAGTTTCCGTAGCCTGGTAAATCAAGGCGCGCAGGGCTTCCACTTCGGTCTGCAGTTCAGCCAGACGGAAATGAATATACTGGTTGTGAATCAGCGGCTGACCAAAGGTATGGCGCTCACGACAGTAGGTAATGGTGTCATTGATACACTGCTCCAGCCCCTTGACGGTCATGGCAGCTCCAAACAGGCGCTCTTCCTGAAACTGCACCATCTGCATCATAAAGCCCATGCCCTCGGCACCGATACGGTTGCGCTGGGGTACCCGGACATCATCAAAGAACACCTGGGCGGTATCCGATGAACGCATCCCCATCTTGTTCAGCCTGTCCGAGAGGCTGATTCCGGGAGTGTTCATGGGAACTACGATCAGAGACTTGTTCTTGTGCACTTTGTCGTCTGATGTGTTAGCCAGCAGGCACATAAAGTCAGCCTGGGTCGAGGTGGTGATCCACATTTTGGTGCCATTGATGACATAGTCATCGCCATCTTTTTTTGCCCAGGTTTTCAGACTGGCCACATCGGAACCGGCTCCCGGCTCACTGACACCGATACAGGCTACTTTTTCACCCCGAACAGCCGGAGCCAGAAACTCCTCTTTAAGTTCATCACTGCCAAATTTTGCCAGAGCCGGGGTGGCCATATCGGTTTGAACACCGATAGCAAGAGCGACACCACCCGCACGGGCTGTACCAAGCTCTTCAGCAAAAGCCACCTGATAACTATAATCCAGCCCCAGGCCACCATACTGCTCCGGCTTGGATATACCCAGAAGGCCCAGGTTGCCCAGCTTTTTGAACAGCTCATGGGCCGGAAATATTCCTTCACGCTCCCACTGTTCGGTAAAGGGATTCATCTCGTTATCGAGAAAGTTGTGGATGGTGCGCTGGAGCTCTTTATGTTCCTGGGTAAATTTCATGGAATGCTCTCCTGAACCCAATTGTTGTTATTGTTCTAGAAACGGTTAACACCAAAGGTGTTGCTGTTCAGTTCGCGGTTCTCAGCGGTACGGCAGATATCCAGCAGGAAGGCGAGAATTTTGCGGGTATCTCTCGGGTCAATCAGGCCGTCATCCAGAAGCCGGGCTGTGCAGGCCAGGGCTGATGAACCTTCGGACATCTGTTTGATGGTTTTCTGCTCCATGGCATCAACTATTTCTTCCGGCATCTGTTGCCCCATCCGCTCAGCTTTGGCTTCTGCCACAATACGCAGAACTTTACCGGCCTGGGCGGCTCCCATCACCGCTGTGGTGCTATTGGGCCAGGCAAACAGGAATCTGGGATCGAAGCCCCGCCCACACATGGCATAGTTGCCGGCGCCATAGGAACCACCGATGACAATACTGATGCGGGGAACCCGGGCATTGGCCACCGCCTGAATCATCTTGGAACCATGCTTGATAATACCGTTGCGTTCCACTTCCGTACCCACCATAAACCCGGTGGTGTTATGCAGGAACAGCAGGGGAATGCCGCTCTGGTCCAGAGTCTGGATAAACTGGGCAGCTTTCACTGCTCCTTCAGGAGTAATCGGGCCATTATTGCCAATTACGCCGCAGGGCTGGCCTTCTATATGGATATGACCGCAAATTGTCTGCTGATCATATTCTCCTTTGAACTCAAGAAAGCGTGAGCCATCTCCTATACGGGCAATAATTTCCCGGACATCGTAGGGCGTTTTGGGGTCAGCAGGAATAACACCGGGCAGTTCGTCGGGAGAGAAAAGAGGCTCTTCAAATGGCTGAGGGGCTTCTCTGTTATTCCAGGGCAGTACAGCAAGAATTTCCCGTGCTATCCGAATGGCATCCCGATCGTCTTCTGCCAGATATTCACCCGTACCCGCCGTCTGGCAATGCATCTCTGCACCACCCAGCTCTTCATCTGTGGCAATTTCACCGGTGGCGGCTTTCAACAGGGGCGGACCAGCCAAATACATGGTGGCCTGTCTGCGCACCATCACTGTGTAGTCGGAAAGTCCGGGCTGGTAAGCCCCTCCGGCCGTAGCGCTACCATGGACAACAGTTATCTGGGGAATGCCGGCAGCTGACATGCGTGCCTGGTTATAAAATGCGCGGCCTCCGGGAGAGAAAGTCTCCGTGGCATGGTTAAGGTCCGCACCACCACTCTGGGAAAGAGCTACCATAGGCAGTCTGTTTTCCAGGGCAATCTGCTGAAGTCGCAGGCGCTTCTGCAGCCCGATGGGGGTAATGGTGCCGCCTTTAATTGCAAAGTTATCCACCATAATCACGCAGCGCACACCGGAGACATGCCCGATTCCGGCCAGAGCTCCGCCACCGGCAGAGCTGCCATCCCTGTCGCCATACATTTTGTATCCGGCCAGGGAGGACAGCTCCAGAAAAGGTTTGTCGGGATCAATCAGAAGTTCCAGCCTCTCCCTTGGAAGCAGCTGGCCACGTTTGGCATATTTCTCCTTTTTCTCCCAGGCTCTATCCTCAATAAGCTTTTCAATATTCCGAAAGGTGCAGATATGCTGCTCCATCACCTCCCGGTTTTCCTGAAAGCTCTGGCTGTTGCTGTTTATCAGTGATTCCAGAACTGGCATGGTTACTCCCCTTCTTCCTTCAGCACCTCAGGAGTGACAGCCCTGTGGAAACCATCCCAGGCTTGACTGTTGTCACTGGCCGGGCGTAATGGCCAGATATTGCTGCCCAGAGGGGCACCACCATCCACTTTGATAGTGTCGCCATTCACAAAAGAGGCGGCATCACTGAGCAAAAAACAGATGACAGCGCTGACTTCCGCTTCAGTTGCCAGACGCCCAAGGGGAACACTGTTCTTCAGCTTGGGTATCATTGCCTTGACTGCGCCTTCATAGGTATCCATGCCACTGGACGCAACCCAGCCAGGCGCGACAGCATTGACTCGAACACCACTCGGTCCCCATTCATAGGCGGCTGTTTTGGTCAAGTTATCCATGCCGGCGCGGGCTGCGCCTGAGTGGGCCATGCCGGGCATGCCGCCCCAGTTATCGGCAGTAATATTGACGATGCTGCCGCCATACTTGTGCATGGAGCGGTTATAAACTTCCCGGGCTACCAGGAAGCCACCGGTCAGGTTGGTAGCAACAACGGCTTCAAACCCCTTTTTGTTGATATGCTCCATCGGAGAAGGAAACTGACCACCAGCGTTATTGACCAGTCCATAAACGGGGCCAAAGGTGTCGTAGATTTCGTTGATAGTGGCCTTTACTGCATCCTCATCACGGATATCCATGGACCAGGCGCTGACTTTGCCGCCGTCTTCAGTGATCTCCCTGACCACTTGATCCAGCTTGTCCTGCTTACGGCCCGCTATGACCACATTGGCTTTGAGTGAAGCCAGTTCGTGGGCTGTGCAGCGGCCAATACCGCTGCCGCCACCGGTTACGATAATGGTGCGGTCCTTGAAAGTATCTTCCCGGAAGATCGACTTGTATGAAGCTTGTTGTGGTATTGACGGCTGTGACATGGGCTGCTCCCACAATATTGTTTTTATTTTGAAAGACTTTGGGCGTTAACTGTGATGCTGGCGAAACAGGACATTAATCAAACACCGCTTAAATCCTGTGCCAACTCATCGGGTACTGGAATGGGAAATTCCAGTAACTGCTGGGCAAAAGCCTTGCCTTGTGGATCAATACGCAAGCTGGCAACTCCGCCTCCGCCCAGACTGTTTTCCAGCAGGAAGTTAAAGCCGTGAATACCCGGCATTATCCAGCGGGTGACTTTTCCTGTTTCTGGATCAAGAACATGGTGCATCCAGCTGGCAACGGCTTTTTCTGTGAGAGCCCGGGTGATGAATGGCAGGTACTCAGGTTTGCGGGCTATAACACCGATATTGGCATGATTGCCTTTATCCCCTGAACGGGCGATAGCCAGTTTGACCAGTGGCAGGGTGACATTGAAATCACCCGCAGCTTCAGGAATAAACTCCATGACTGACTGATCCCCGAGAGGAGTAAAGTCCAGGCCTTCAGCAACCTCAACATCTGTTGTCTGTCCGCGGGATTCAACCTGAACCTTGACCAGGTCTTTATCCACAAGACAGGACCATAACCGGATAACCGGCCATACACTGGGCCTTCCTCCCAAAACGCCTGTTATGCCTGGAGCCATTCCGGTTGCAGCCTGGGCTATCTCCCGTGAGAACAGCACCAAAGCCTGCTTATTAGGGTGGGACACAGTCAACTTAACCACAACTTCGCGGGTACTTTGGGCCTGGCTGCGATCACCATAAGTGGCTTCACTTCCCAGAATCTCAATGCAGTGGTCCCGGTAAGCCCCAAGGCCTCTTTCCTCAAAAAGCTGGCTGGTTTTGGCAAGTATTGCATTGGCAACAGCTTCGCCCTTGGTGCGAGCGTGAACCCCCGCCAGCAAAAATGCAGCCGTGCATTTGTAGCCATCCATCCAGGTTGCAGAAGCTTTGTACTGGCTGGTAGGGGCAAAACCGACAGCGCCGGTTACCCGAACCCTGTCTTCTCCTTCCTGTTCCAGGTCGACATGGGAGAAGTCGCAGACAACATCCGGCAGGTAATAGGCGCGGGGGTCGCCAATCTCGTAAACCAGTTGTTCAGCAACTGTCTGGCAGGTGACTGCACCTCCTGTACCTTCCGGCTTGGTAATGGTAAATGAACCATTGGCTTCACATTCAGCGATGGGGAAACCCATGTTGGCAAAGCCATCAGAGACTGTTTCCCAGTCGGTAAAGTTGCCGCCGGTACACTGGACACCACACTCAATAATATGTCCGGCCAGACTGGCCTGGGCCAAATGGCGGTATTCACTCATCTGCCAGTCAAACTCATAAACAAGAGGGGCTGTTACCAGGGCACTGTCGGCTATTCGCCCGGTGATCACAATATCTGCGCCGTCCTGCAGGGCCTTAACAATAGGAGCGGCTCCCAGATAGGCATTCATGGTGACGGTTGAGGCAGGAAGATCTTCACCGGTGAACATCTCGGAAATACCGGATTTCTTCAGTTCTTTAGCCTGGGGAAGAAGGTCGTCCCCCAGCACTAGCGCAACATTCAGATCAAGGTCTGCTTCCCTGATCAGTTCTTCGAGAGCGTCACGGCAGGATTTTGGATTGACACCACCGGCATTGCTGATCACTTTGATGCCTTTTTCGGCAATCTCACCCAGAACAGGTTTAAGAGCATATTTTACAAAGTCAGGAGCATAACCGGCAGAGGGCGTTTTCATCCTGGCTCCCGCCATAATAGAGAGGGTTACCTCGGCCAGGTAATCAAAAACCAGATAATCAAGGTTGGCTTTGCGAACCAGCTGGTGGGCAGCGGTTTCAGTATCGCCCCAGAAAGCACTGGCACAGCCTATCCGGACGATCTTTGCAGGGGTGGAATGATTATTGTTGTCCACTGCTAGAATCTCTTAAAACAGAATCCGCAGTGAGGTTACCAAGCAAGCGCTTGGTCGGCAAGTTTCCAAATCGTCACCTCCTGATCACAACCTGCCAAACAGGTCAGCAGTACTGTCTGCTTAAGGAGCTACTCCCGCAACAGCCTGTCAAATCGGTAAGAATCTGGTTTGAGTGTGGAGGTTCAAGCAGA
>CBDEWF010000138.1:0-3415 GCA_965243775.1 Sansalvadorimonas sp. | reverse complement strand
TCCAGCCAGGTGAGTTTAGGGACATGGACGCACCTGGTGGATCATTACGTGATGCCTTGTTGCCTTTACCCTTCAAGGAGCCAAGCGGCACACTATTATCACTGCTTGGTATGTTGGTTGATTCAGGCAAACGCTTTGCATCAATAGCTGATATGCAGGTTGGTGATGGAAATCAACAAGCTCCAGTGGGTACAACGATTGCGCTTCTTGAAAGAGGCAGTCGAGTCATGAGTGCGATACACAAGAGACTGCACTATTCGCAGAAGATTGAGTTCAATCTGCTTGCAAGAGTGATCAAAGAATCACCTGTTAAAGCGTATCCATACATGATTGCGAATGGTCAGCAGCAGTTGATGGCAACTGACTTTGACGATCGTATTGACATACTGCCTGTATCAGACCCGAATATATTCTCTATGAGTCAGCGCGTGATGATGGCTCAAGAGATGTTAAACATGGTTCAGTCGAATCCACAGATTCATGGACCGATGGGTATCTACAATGCGTATCGCAGGATGTATGAGGCGATGGGCATACAGCAGGTTGATCAGATACTACCTGCACCACCACAGCCACAACCTGTATCTTCTGCGATGGAGAACGCAGGATTCCTGCAGGGACAACCCGCACAGGCTTTCCCAGATCAGGATCATGATTCACATATCGCTGCACACTTACAGCTATACAGCACGTTTGTAGTTCAGAACGTCCCACCTGGACAACAACAGGTACTGGCTTTGATTCAGTCACATATCTATCAACACGTTGACTTCAAAGCGCGTGAGACTGCTATGCAAGACCCAGAGGTGGTAAACATGCAGCAACAACTACAGGTTGTTCAACAGCAAGCCATGGTTAATCCGATGATGCAACAGCAAGCACAGCAGATGCAGCAACAGATGATGTTGGTTGTTGAAGACAAGGTTGCTCAGTTGACCACACAGATTCTTCAGGAACTGGCTCCTCAGTTTGCGATGCCGAATCAGGAAGATCCTTTGGTTGGACTGAGAAAAGAAGAGCTTGATATCAAGGCAGCAGATGTCGATCGTAAGGCAAGCGAAGGACAGCAGCGAATTGATCTCGAAAGAAGAAGAATTGATAATCAGGAAGATATCGGTGATGAGAGGTTAGCCGCACAAGTTGCCATTGCAGACATGAAGAACGATACTGCACAGGATAGGATTGATGTGGCCAGACAACAGCAGATGGCAAAGACTGCAGAGAACATGGCCAAGAACTTTTTTGGGGGTAGATAATGACCAGTAGTGTCAGAGCAAAAAGAGCAGCAGATCAGAAAGCTGCAAATCGAAGAGAAGAAGAGATGCGTCTTGCAAAGCTTGAGGGACGTATCTTGGAAGCAGAAGAGATAGTTAAACAAGAAGCACCTGAAGAGCCAGTTGCAGAAAAACCTGCACCTGCTCCAAAGAAGAAAGCTGCAGCTAAGAAAGCACCTGCTAAAAAAGCTGCCGCGAAAAAAGCACCCGCTAAGAAAAAATAGGAAAACATGATGAACCCAATCAAACGTCAAACATCTTTTAGTGACCCTAAAGTTTCAGACAGCAGTGTCACAATCAAAGACCAAGGCACTGTCAACTATGCGAAGGCAGAGGATGTACCTAACCCTGGCGCACCTAAGCCATATGGCGCTGGTGAAATGCGAGGTGGTGGTGCCGCTCTTCGAGGTAAGAGGTTCTCAGGAGTCTACTAGTGGCTAGAGGGCGCAAAAAACAAGAAATGGTGGGAGACAAGCCTAAGTTCCGAATGGTGAAAGCCAAAAAGCGGAGAGGCATAAAAGCTCTTGGCAGAAGAAGAGCAATTGGTGGAATGGAGCGTCAGATACTTAATCCTGCCACTGGTAAATATGTTACCTATCTTGGTCCGAAACAAGAAATGCGTCTATACAGTCCTGATGCTCTTGCAAAGATTGAAAAGAAAGAGGGCGCTCGAAAAATAAAAGCTGCAGAAATAAAGAAAAAAGCAGCAACACCAAAAGCAGCGCCTAAAAAAACACCTAAAGTTGAAAAGAAAAAAACAGAGCCTACGCCACCAAAGATAAAAACAAGGGCAGACACAACACCTAAACCCAAACCAAAAGCTCCTGATTTAAAGCTTCCTGATATTTTGCAGGAAGATATAAGAATAAAACCCGGTGCACTTGAGGGTTTGACTGCAAAGCCTGTTGTAAAAGCAAAAGAAAAACCAAAGCCTAAGAAAGAAGTAAAGACACCAAAGAAAGGCAAGGTGAGAGAACGAGAAGATATTCGAGTCGATACTCCTACAAGAGAGGAGATCGATAAGGTCATCAAAGATCTGGATATTAAGATACCAGAGGTAATTAATATTCCTGGTGTTGGGCAGGTGACTATTCCCGCTGCGCCTAAACCTCCTGTGGAAACTCCAAAAGACCCAATAACCTCTGGTCCCAAAATAAGTCCAGGCGGTCCAGGTGGTGCTGCAAGAGGTGAATTATTTGGATCACCTGAAGATTATGATAAATTTACAGGCAGACCTGGTAGTGGAGCGATAAGCAGTGGCACAACTGTTTATGATAGATATGATCCAGAGACAGACACTTATTTTGGTTCTGTTGGAGGGATTGCTGGAAACGTTCCCATATCTGTAAAAGGCTCTCAAGTAAGCGAAACATTTAAAAAGAATTTTGCCCTTGCTCAAACTCCTGAAATATCTATACCAACTCCAGTGCCTGGACCAGCTGGACCTAAACCTGATGTGGGAAGAGAACCCGCGCCAGATCTACCACCTGCACCTCCGGTTCCTGTGAGAGTAGATACAACACCACAACCAACACCACCGCCTGAACCTACACCTCCTCCACCTCCACAGTTTATTGATATGGACCCGTTAAGAGGGATGAGAGATACAATCATACCCAGAAACATATTGGGTCAGTCTTTTGACCCATCTGTTCGGGATGATTATGAGAAGCAAATGCAAGCTGCTCGAGCGGCTATGATGCAGCCTGGTGGAAACATAAGAGCGACTGAGTACCCAACTTATCAAACACCAACACTGGCAGTGCCACAAACACAGTTTGGTGGGTATGGACAACCAATGCCTGTAGCTCCGTTATTGCCATACGCAGGTCTGGCAACTGCCACACCACCACAAGAGATACCAAGACCACCCGCAAGTGGTGCTCGTGTTAATCCAGGCACAGGTCAAATAGAACCGATTGGTGTTGCACCAGATCCAGGGCTAGTAAACTTACCGCCAGGGGTAACGGGTCCGATTAGGTAACAGATGGATTCAGTTGCACTCGCGTCTTACATATATAAAAAACTGAATCAATACGAGCAGGGACATGTAGACTATGTTACTTCTGGTAACATAAAAGATATGGAGGACTATAAATTTGTCATGGGTGAGTTATCAATGCTTCGCACCCTACGACAGG
>CBDEWF010000137.1:0-86451 GCA_965243775.1 Sansalvadorimonas sp. | reverse complement strand
CACAAAGCTAAAGTGCGTGAGCTGAATAAGCAGCAGAAAAAAAATGCGAGAAAAACCACTCAGGCTACAGTTAAAGTTAATTCAGATGAGAACAGTCCTGAGACTGTATACAGGCAGCACTGGTTTCCCTGGATTCTGTTGGGAGCAAGCTGGATAGCGTTTATTGCCTTTTGGCTTCTGCAAATATAAAAAAGGCTGCACTTAATTTGTGCAGCCTTTTTTATGGGCAGGTAGTCTCAAATTAAAGAGATACAATTTCTGCGATATGCATCAGGTTCCGGTTGATGCCAGGCTTTTTAGTAATAGCATCGTGCAGTGTTTCAGTTGTGACTGTGTCGTTGCGGACACCAACCATAATACCACTGTGACCAGACATCAGCTGTTCAACTGCAGCTACACCCAGCCTGCTGCCAAGTACACGATCGGCACAGGATGGGTGGCCTCCACGCTGGATGTGACCTAGAACTGAAACACGGATGTCGTACTCTGGCAGGTGCTCTCCGGCATCACTGGCCAGCTTGAATACGTCCCCCAGCTGATCACCTTCTGCAACCAGCACAATGTTTGAGCTTTTCTTGGCAGCACGGCTGGCTTTCAGTTTTTCAACGACATCTTCAATAGTCTTGTCGTCTTCTGGAATCAGTATTTCGGTAGCTCCACCGGCAATACCGGCATTCAAGGCAATAAAGCCAGCATCCCGCCCCATGCACTCAATGAAGAACAGGCGGTTATGGGAGGTGGCTGTGTCCCGGATCTTGTCAATTGCATCGACGACAGTATTCAAGGCAGTATCAAAGCCGATTGTATAATCAGTACCATAAATATCGTTGTCGATTGTGCCGGGAATACCGACTACAGGAATATCAAACTCTTGTGAGAACAGGCTGGCACCGGTAAAGGAACCATCGCCACCGATAACGACCAGTGCATCAAGGCCCGCTTTCTGAGCCTGGTCGTATGCTTTCTGACGACCTTCTTTGGAACGGAATGCCAAACAGCGTGCTGATTTCAGCATGGTTCCGCCACGGTTAATAATATGTGCAACCGCACGGGCATCCAGTTCTGTAATGTGACCGTCTATCAGCCCCTGGTAACCTTCGTGAATTCCGCTCACTTTCAATTCATAGTGGGTACAGGCCCGGACAACGGATCGAATAGCGGCATTCATTCCTGGAGCATCACCACCAGACGTCAGTACTCCGATATGCTTCAGGTTTTTTCCCATGAGTGGTATCCCTTTAAAAATGTTTCTTATCAGATATCAAGGTCACACTAAGAAATGAAAGTATCGTGGAAGTGCAAATGCAAACAGGAATTTGTGAGATATAACGCACAACAAAAAGAGGCATGGTCTTCTTTTGCACGCTATGGGGAGTGTCTAGGATTAAATATACAAGGATGGTCGACGCACAGGACCGTGTAACCCAGGGAAGGGTAACTCTTAAATGCATGACCTTTAAAGGCTCCAGAGAATTGGAGCCTTTTCTTTGTTTCTCCCAGTACTTCCGGACTACTCAACTCTCCATTCTTCCAAGACTACCCATTCTTTCAAATACAGCACCTTCTCTGTACAAAATGCGACGCTAGATATACATCCATATAAAGTGACAGATACTGGGAAAAAAAGCATTGACCTTTGCCATAGCCTAGCGACAATGTGCCAGCTCTGGCATTCGAGCTCTTCATTTCTTTTATTAGCCCCTGGCCAGACAACAACTTTATAGTTGATATTAACCAGCGCTGCTTTTCTCCTCTGGAGAACAGGCTATTACTGTGAGTACAGATTATGATGAACCTGAAAAGGTATCTGCTGTTTATTGTGACCGCCTTAAGTGTCAGCGGCGGTGTAGTGGCTCAGAGCTTGAATGTTCTGAATTGGAGTGACTACATCGCCGAAGAGACTCTGCCTGTTTTTGAAAAACGTACCGGCATAGAAGTGACTTATGACGTTTTTGACAGCAATGAGGTGCTTGAGGCACGGCTGCTGTCTGGTCAGTCCGGGTACGACCTGGTCGCTCCAACCAGTGAATTCCTTTCTCGCCAGACTAAGGCGGGAGCATTCGTTAAGCTGGATAAATCCCTGCTGACGAACTGGAACAATCTTGATCCCAATCTGCTTGATAAGCTGCAGCCTCATGATCCAGGTAATCAGTATGCAATTCCCTATATGTGGGGAACGACGGGTATTGGTTACAACAAAGAAAAAGTTAAAAAGATTCTGGGAAAAAATGCTCCAGTGAATAGCTGGGAGCTGATTTTTAATCCGGAATATATGAAGAAGCTGGCGCCTCATGGGGTCGCTTTTCTTGATGCCCCGACTGAAATATTCCCGGCTGCATTGAGTTATCTCGGTCTTGATCCCAACAGTAACAACCCGAAAGATTACGCCAGGGCTGAAGAGGTGGTCAGCCGGGTACGCGAATATATCACTTATTTCCACTCCTCCCGTTATATCAGTGATCTTGCTAACGGAGACATAGCTGTGGCTATTGGTTGGTCCGGTGATGTCTTGATGGCTGCAGATCGAGCTGAAGAAGCCGGTCGTGATTTTGAGATCGCTTACTCTATTCCCAAGGAAGGTGCAGGTGTCTGGTTTGATATGCTGGCGATCCCCGTCGGTGCTGAAAATGTCAAAGAGGCCCATACCTTCCTGAACTACCTGCTTGAGCCTAAGGTGATAGCCGGTATCAGTAACTACGTGTCGTACGCCAACCCTAATCTGAAGGCCAGACCTTATCTGGATCCAGCCATTGCGTCGAACACCGGCATTTATCCAGATAAAGCTACTTCCCGGCGACTGTACGCTTTTATGGAAGTTGATCCCAAGTTGAACCGGGTTATTACCCGGAGCTGGAACAGGTTGATGGCGGGACGCTAAACGGACCCTCAGAAGGGTCTTGGACGACCTTTCGAACACCTTTCATACTTATAGCTTATGCTGGCGGTTTGTCTCCGACATAGGTTTTGGTGACATGGTTACCAGGCAAGACTGTCTGGCAGGCTGTGGGAGAACTGATATCGATGGCTGTACCATCTGGCTTCTATAAAAAAACGTTCAGTGCCCGTGAGAAGAAACAGGCGCTGCTTAAGATTGAACGTATTTCCAAGAACTTTGAAGAAACCCTGGCTGTTGATGAAGTCAGTCTGACGATCAACAAGGGAGAGATTTTTGCGCTTCTTGGGGGCTCCGGGTCTGGTAAATCAACTCTGTTACGCATTCTTGCTGGCTTTGAAAAGCCGAGTGAAGGGCGCATATTGCTGGATGGCCAGGATATCACTGACCTGCCACCTTACGAGCGCCCGATCAATATGATGTTTCAGTCTTATGCACTCTTTCCCCACATGACTGTTGAACAAAATGTTGCCTTTGGCTTGAAGCAGGACAGGCTGCCCAAAGAAGATATTCAGGAACGTGTTGCTGAGTTGCTCAGGCTTGTGCGTATGCAGAAGTGTGCAAAGCGGAAACCCCATCAACTTTCAGGTGGCCAACGGCAGCGTGTCGCTTTGGCCCGCAGTCTGGCGAAACGCCCCAAACTTCTTCTGCTTGATGAACCAATGGGAGCTCTGGATAAACAGCTTCGTACCCAGATGCAGTTGGAAGTGGTGGAGATCCTGGAGAAAGTAGGCGTTACTTGTCTGATGGTGACCCATGACCAGGAAGAAGCCATGACTATGGCGGATCGTATCGGCATTATGGATTCCGGATGGATTGTTCAGACTGGCTCACCTGTTGATATTTATGAAAATCCCAACAGCCGTATGACGGCGGAGTTTATCGGTTCGGTCAATATCTTCCCCGGTGAGATTACCGAAGATGAAGCGGACCACGTGATTATCAAGTGTCCACAGTTACCAGGACCGGTATTTATTGACCATGGTATTGCAGCGCCCCTTGAGGATATGAAGTGCTGGGTTGCTGTGCGGCCGGAAAAAATAAATATCAGCAGAGACAAGCCCGGGGAAAATTGCAACTGGGCGGAAGGTATTGTGTACGATATTGCTTACCTTGGTGCTCACTCTGTCTACTACATCCAGCTTCCGGATGGCTCTATTGTTCAGTCCAACATGGCCAATACAGTACGGACTGCCGATCACCCAACCTGGGATGATCCGGTCTACGTTCATTGGGAAGCTGACAGCTGCGTGGTGTTGAACTCATGATGCTCCGCAAGTGTATTCCTGTTAATTGGCATGAGCTGCGTGGGGATATCGGGCGCAGGTTTGTTATAGGTATTCCTTTTACCTGGCTGTTACTGTTTTTCCTGGTGCCTTTTGTCATCGTACTGAAGATCAGTTTTGCCTATACGGAAATTGCCATTCCGCCTTACTCGGATCTATTTGAATATGCCGATGAAGCGATAACGATTATTCTCAATGTAGGCAATTACCTGTTTCTTGCTGATGACCCTCTTTATCTTTCGGCTTATCTGGGGTCCCTGAAGGTAGCATTCTTTGGAACACTCTGGTGCCTTCTGCTGGGTTATCCGATGGCTTATGCCATGGCCAGGGCACCGAGGAAGTGGCAGTCAGTACTATTGGTTGCTGTGCTGCTGCCGTCGTGGACCTCCTTCCTTATCCGAATCTATGCCTGGATGGGTATTCTGCGAAATAACGGTCTGCTCAATAATCTGCTGATGTGGCTGGGTGTGGTTGATCAGCCTCTGATTATTCTTAATACCAATGTCGCCGTTTATATTGGTCTGGTGTATGCCTATCTACCATTTATGGTGTTGCCACTTTATGCCAATCTGGTAAAGATGGATCACTCCTTGATTGAAGCAGCCCAGGACTTGGGGACCCGACCCCTGGAGTGTTTTTTCAAAATTACCCTGCCCCTCTCCAGAAGTGGAATTATTGCAGGTTCCATGCTGGTGTTTATTCCTGCTGTTGGTGAGGTTGTGATTCCCCAACTTCTTGGAGGGCCGGAAACACTGATGATTGGCAAGGTTCTCTGGCAAGAGTTCTTTAACAACCGCGACTGGCCTGTGGCATCAGCTCTCGCCATGGTTATGTTGATGATTCTTTTGGTGCCCATCATGTTCTTTAATAACTCCCGGCAGAAGGATCTGGAGGGGCAGTCATGAGCAGTCGTAAAACTAAAGCAGGTTTCAGCAATATTATCCTGGGATTTGGTCTGGTATTCCTTTATCTGCCCATGTTTATCCTGGTGATCTATTCCTTCAATGCTTCCCGGCTTGTGACAGTATGGGCGGGCTTTTCCACCAAGTGGTATGGAGAGCTGTTCCGGGACGACCAGATGATTTCAGCAGTGATGACCAGCCTGGAGATAGCGGTATCTGCAGCCACTGCGGCGGTGGTGTTTGGCACCATGTCGGCTTACCTGTTAAATCGTTTTGGCAGGTTTCGCGGGCGCACCCTGTTCAGCAGCATGATTACTGCTCCCCTGGTTATGCCGGATGTGATTATTGGTCTGTCTCTGTTGCTGATGTTTGTTTCTCTGGCAACAAATATTGGCTGGCCGGAAGACCGTGGAATACTCACGATATGGATTGCCCATGTCACTTTCTGTACAGCCTATGCCACGGTGGTGATCAGTTCCCGGTTGCGGGAGATGGATGTTTCCATTGAAGAAGCGGCCATGGATCTGGGAGCTTCGCCTTTCAAGACATTTTTCGTAGTAACTATTCCAACCATTGCACCGGCTCTGGCTTCTGCATGGCTTCTGTCATTTACTTTGTCACTGGATGATCTGGTGATTTCCAGTTTTGTATCAGGTCCAGGCTCAACAACATTGCCGATGGTTGTTTTCTCATCTGTACGCCTCGGGGTTTCTCCCAAGGTCAATGCTCTGGCAACGCTGATGATTCTCTGTGTCTCTCTGGCAGCTTTTGTGGCCTGGTGGCTGGCTCGACGGGCAGACCGGGCTCAGCGGGATGCTTACCAGATGATGGGGCGGGATCAATAACCTAACTTGCGCGTTAAGAGAAGACTTCGCCAGCCGCCCTTGAGAGCGGCTGGGCTGTGCTTTGGTGCAGAAAGCGTGGTGTGAAGGAGCTGGACTACAGATCTGTTTGAAGAAAAGAGCAGGTTCGGAAAGTATCCCAATCAAGTCCCAGTTCATGGATAAAAGCACGAAATAAGCCTATTACCTCGTCATCTCTCCCTACTGCGTAATTCATTGGATTATCCAGTTCAATCTTTAAGGGGGTGTTATTGTGCTGATGCTTTTCCATTAACTGTAGCCAGGCTATGAATATTTTATTTAACAGTTCTGCCTCATTACCTGTCCGGGCAGCCTGGGGAAAACGAAACTCAATTGTGGTGCAAGCCTCTCTTACATAATTACCTTCATCTTTAGAAGTGTTTCCATGCAGGTGTTTCAGATTAAGAGGAATTGTAGATGAATACCATAACCCCATGTCATTAAGAGCCTTTACCAGCTGTTTAATACAATCGAAACCTTCATTTACTTTCCGGTTAGGATTTATTTGCAACTGTTTGTTAAAAGCATCAACAATAGCAGGCAGGGTAAAGGGTTTAGGATTTCTATTTTGTGACATATATTGAAACTGCTTGTATGAACGCTGCTCCCTCTGGAAGAGCCGTGGAAACCAGCCTCTTTTTTCAACGTCCAGTAAGAGCCTCAGTAAAATCTCACTGTTCCCGTGAAAAGCTTTGTCTATTCCGATATGTTTATGACCTGAACGCATAGGCAAATGCAAAGCCATTGCAATATCAAGAATAAAATGGTCAAAGAGTTGGTAAGCCTTCAGAGCTTCTCCCTGGAAGGTGAAATGCTGATCCAGAGTGTAGGGTGATGTGTTCACCTCCAGTATATCGTGGTCAAAGTAAGTTCGGTAATGCCAGTTTCCTATACGAATATCCAAAGAGTTTTGAAAGCCAAAATTATAAGAAGGGACAATAAAAAAATCTGTAATGCCTCTACTGCTTAAAACTTGTTCAAGTTGGTTATGCCATTTCGTCAGGGTTTTATCTGCCTCTTCACGGTTAAAATTTTCCCGTTGCGCTGTAAAAAATTCGAATTCTTCACCAAATGTCAACAAATTAGCTGTCATATTCTTGGGGAAAGATGTAGAGAGTTTCACGTTCACGTTTTTTTGGGAAGGACAAGTCAGTTCTGGAGCGTCTGTAAATTCTAAATCATCAGTAATAGGCTTTTGAAAAAAGAGGGGCAGAACTTGATTTGGTATCAAAAAAAGCGAAATGTAATCGCATATCTGTTTATTATCGGTTGTAATCTGCTCAGCCGAGACAACGCCGCCTGTAAAAAAAGACCAGATAAAACGATTAAGACCTATAGCAAGTTGATCGCATGTGCAATGAATTTTGCTAAATAGCAGATTCTTCAAGGCTAATTGCATGTCTACCCAGTCTTCAAAGGCTTTGGGAGCTAAATTAACAAGACCATGATGTTCCAAGCCCTGTTCAAGCACTCTTATAAAATCCATTTGCACAGAGTTTGCGTTTGGACTGGAACGGTATTGGCTCTCAACTTGATAGATAAGCACTTTTACTAAAAGTCTTTCATAGTTGATAATGTCAATGCTGGCTAGGTTTTGGGTGGCGAGTTCATTTAGACTAGGGGCATAAAGTGATTGAATGTCAGCCTTTCTTAGAATTTTTTTACAGAAATCTCTTATATTTTTAAGCAGGTTATCTAGATTATCATCAAATACTAAAGGTAAATGTTTTGATATCTGAAATTTATGTTTGCCTGTACATATTGTTGCTAATTGATAAAGATCGTTAATCAACATCAACAATCCATTTCCTTCGTTGGATCGGTTTAGTATTTGGACTTGTTCTGGCGAGAGCCAAGGGGTCACTAAAGAGGTATGAGAAAGTGGCTGGTGATTCTTTTCAAGAAAAACCTTCATGTTGGCACTAGCTTGAGCTTCATAAGCGTCTGGGGAGGCAAACCTTTGGACCGACCTGTTTGGCAGAACTCTTATCGGGGCAGATGGTAAAGAGGAGTTATTATCTGGAATAAATCTACGTATCTGGTCGGTAGTTGTTTTTTCATCACTCTTTTTCCCCGATGCTTGCTGGCAATAAAGAGAGGGCAGAGTGGATGTTGATTGCAGGTTTTCCATATCAATACTGTGGACACTTTTTCTTTAGTACTACCATGGATTACGGCGTACAGGATACTTTTTAATAGGTCTGGGAAAACCCAGACTTGCCATTAAATCCTAGCCCTTGTGGCACAAGCCTTGGTGCATCAGTGTCGAGTTCTCAGAAAACTGTCCACAGTATTGCCATATAATGTCTTTTTTAAGGGCTATCCGCTTATAAGACATCTTTCTAGTTCATTTATTAAGAACTTCTCTGTTAGAAGGGCAGACAAACTAAGAAAGTAGCTGATAGTCATACGTAGAACATTAAGCACCCCCAATAGCCTCTAACCCCAGAGCTGAGCGCCCTGTGCGCTTGTCTCTGGCAGGATGTTCCCGTTTTCCATTTTCTTGCCAAAACTCGCACAATATTTTCAATGCCCGAAAAGTATGGCGTCTGCTTTTCAGTAACAAGCCGAGCATTAACTCTCCGAACATGTGCGTGCCTGCCATGGCCGTCTTTCGGGTAGATATTTCACCATCCATTCCCTGCTCTACAGCATGAGCCAGCGATCGCTTGAGAACGACAACGATAAACGAAGCAAGGATCAGACTGGTAACCAAAGTCACACAGGCTGTGTTGAAGCGGTGCCAGCAGGCGTAGGACTTGGTTTCTTTAAAAGCCAGTTCTATCTGCCAGCGTAAGCGATAGGCCAGAAAGATATCCTGAAGAGAAAATGAATCCCGATCGAGATTGGTGACAACAAAAATCCATTTTTTCTTCTGACCATTCCACCGGACAACAACACGGAATGTGTATCCTTTTGTTTGTGGCCACTCAACATCCAGATCCATACAGCCATCTTTGGAAAAGTGGTGCAGAACATCTTTCAATTTTTGACCTTCGTAGCGGTGGCAGTTTTGGCCATCAGAGCGAATAGCTTTACGTACAAGTGGATTGATACTTTGCGGGGCTCTGCAAAGAAAACAACCCTCACGATCCTGAACAGCCATGAAATACTCCAAGTCAAAATAGCCAGCATCGATCATCATCAGCGTGTCGCTGAGGTCACTTGTCAAAGCAGGTAAGCAGTCTCGCTCTGAGCGGGTGTCTTCTGACAGCTCTACACGAACAATATTATCCGCCAGCAAATCCATGGTCGTATGGAGCTCGACAGCGGCGGGAGAAACTGTTTTGAAACGCCCCGGCAGAGCGTCCTTAAGCTTGGCAATAATGGCTTGTGATGAGCCATCATGCAGCCATACATGCCGGAACCTGGCAAAGGGGCTGGACGGATCAAAAGAGAGAGTGCGTTTAACCAGCTTGTCCAGGCTTCGGAGGAAAAGCCAAACCATCAAGACCAGAAATTCTGGCTTATACACTTGCTCCCGCCAGGCGTGGCAGGAGACATGCAGCCCTGTCATCTCATTAAATTTACGGTGAAGGTCAGCCAGAGTCTCAGCATGACTGTCTTTACCGAGGGCAGTCAGAATAGAAAGAACAAGAGCGTGGGGAAGAATCATCCTGCGGCGAGTAAGAAAGCCACAGTGTTCAGCGAGCTTGGTCAGCTGGTTCTCAGAGAATGTGATCTGCAGATTATGTTGAATGGCGCTAATATCGGAGAGATTCATCTCGGGCGACCTGCAAGGCTTGTTTTGGTTGCACTTACAAGTTTGGTTGAACGAGATGAATCTCAAGTTATGGTGCGACCGTTCCGAGTCTGCAAATCCTTAATGTCCTCCGTATGAGCTGATAGTAGCTGACTCCCAATCCTTATAAGTACCTGGACACATGAAATCATATATTGGCTCTGTTAACACTACATATTGGTAGTACTCCCGTGCAGCCTGTATAGCTTGGCATTCGGGCTTCATAGAAAATCTGGTTACTTCCTCTATTCACCGTAATCACTGACTTTGAGAAATAAACCAACATCTATTGTGAACAGAGCCCATATATTTCTGACTCAATCTCCAGGCACGCTCAGCCGTGCTGCAGCTCCGGTCAAATAGCGGGCTATGCTCTCTGCACTGCAATCCAGCTGAGCAACCTGTTTATTGGCCAGAAATATGCGATTCCATATGCCCAGGTACTTATCAGCTGATCCAGTTTAAATTTCCTGGAAAGAATACTGTTCACCAGTTTCCGTGGCAGCCAGTTACCCATAAAGGGAAAAACAAAACTTCCGTGGCCGTAGCGAATGACGAAAGGGCGTTTTCCACTGTCAATAATGCTGACTACTTTTTTCGCCAGCCCTTCGGGGAAGCTGGACTGCTTTGAGATGCCACGGCCCTAGCCTGGATAGCATCCTCAATAACCCCTGGGGTGAGAAAGCCCCCAAAATAAACGAAAAAGTTTGCGAAAGAGTCTCTATTGCAGAAGGCGTGAAGCCTTGGTATGAATGGATAAAATCAAATCTCCGGGATTTGCTGGTAATACAGGTTTTAAATCCTCCTTTTTATGCTCATATTTTCTTTCAGTGCGCTTGAAGAAAAGAGCAGGTTCGGAAAGTATCCCAATCCAGTTCCAACTCTTGAATAAATTCACGAAACAATCCCATCACCTTATTATCTCTCCCTGTTAAATAATCCATTGGATCATCCTGCTCCAGCCTTAACGGGATGTTACCGTGCTGATGTTTTTCCATTAACTGCAACCAGGCCACGAATATTCTATTTAACAGCTCTGCTTCTTTTCCTGTCCTGGGGGCTTGGGGGAAACGAAACTCAATTGTGGTACAAGCCTCTCTTACTTCGTTATCTGCCTTTTCGGAAGTATTTCCAGAGAGGTGTTTTAGATTAAGAGGTACTTCTTTTTTAGCCCATAAATCCATGTCTTGCAGAACCTCTACCAACTTCTTGATCGAATCGAAGCTTTCATTTATTTTCCGGTCAGGATCTATTTGCAATTGTTGGTTAAAGGACTCAACAATAGTAGATAGGGTGGCGGGCCTAGAATAACTGTCTTGTGACATATATCGAAAATGTTCGACTGATCGCTGCTCTCTCAGGAAGAGCCGTGGAAACCAGCCTCTTTTTTCAGTATCCAGTAAGAGCCTCAGCAAAATCTCACTGTTCCCGTGCAAAGCTTTGTCTATACCGATATGTTTATGACCTGATCGGGTGGGTAAATGCAAATTTTTTGCAATATCAAGAACAAAATGGTCAAAGAATTGGTATACGTTCAGGGCTTCTCCCTGGACGGCGAAAGACTGATCCAGAGTGTAGGGCGATGTATTCACTTCCAGAACATTGAAATCATGGTAAATTCGGTAGTACCAGTTTCCTATACGAATATCCAGAGATTTCATAAGGTGGTTTTTGCTATGATAAGAGGGGATGATGTCAAAGTCTGTGATGCCTTTATTGCCTAAAATCTCTTCAAGCTTGGTATGCCATTTCATCATGGTTTTATCTGCCTCTTCTACACTGAAATTTCCATGTTGTTCTGTGATAAATTCAAATTCTTCACCAAAGGTCAACAAATCAGTTGTTATGCTCCTGGGAAAAGAAGTCGGGATTTTCATTTTTTCTGTAGAGGGGCAAGCCAATTTTTTGGTGTCTGTAAATTCTGAATCATCTGTAATAGGAGTTTGAAACAAGAGAGGCAGAATTTGATCTGGAATCAAAAAAAACATCGAGTAATTTAATATCTGATCTTCATTGATTTGAATCTTCTCTACAGAGACAATACCGTCTTTAAAAAAAGACCAGATAAAACGATTAATACCCATAGCAAGTTTTTCTGTTTGTCTATGATTTAGGTATACTTTCAGATTTGACAAGGCTGATTGCATGTCTACCCAGTCTGCAAAAGCTTTTGGAACCAAATTAAGAAGGCCATAGTGAGCCGAGCCTGGTTTTAGCACTCTTATAAAATCAATCAGTAAAGACTTGTTGTTTAGTTCGATAAATTTGTCACTGCTAACTTGATAGGTCCACGCTTTTACTAAAAGCCTTTCAAAATTGATAATGTCAATGCGGGTTAGATTCGGGTGTTGAGACTCATTTAGTGGAATACCATGACAGTAAGGTGAACAACTAACAGTAGCACATAATGTTTGTTGAAAGAAACTTCTCATATTTTCAAGGAAATCAATTGGATCAACACTAAATTTAAAAGGCGAGTGTTCTGTTATCTCAAATGTTTTATGGCTATATCTACCCTTTCTGCCTGTACAGATAGTTGCCAGTTGATAAAGATCGTTGATCAACATTAACAATGTCTCCCCCTCGTTGGATTGGGTTAATATTTGGACTTGTTCTGGCGAGAGCCAAGGGATGGCTGGAGGTTGGTCAGAAAATGACTGGAGGCTCTTTTCATATGAGTTCTTTGCAATAAAAGCTCCCATGTTGGCGATGGCCTGAGTCTCATAAGCGGCAGGGGAGGCAAACCTTTGAACTGGCCAGGTAGAAACTTGTCTACCTGACAAGCCTTTTCTCGGGAGAGGCGATGAAGATGATTCTCTACCTGGAATAGGTTCACATCCATGGGCGGCAGCATGTTTTTCTGCCCTATCTTTCCCTGATGCTTTTTTGGGGGCAAGAGAAAAAGGGGGGTATGTTGATTGCAAACTTTCCATATAGTCATTCCTTTAAATCTAAACAAATAAACACTGCTCTGACTAATTTGTTGATAACCGTTCTGCTAGAAGAGCAAACAAACTGAAAAATTATGGTGAGGCGTGGATGAAGTGTGGATATGTTGCGTAGGCATTACGCCTGATATAAAGGCTGTTTCCCGAGATTCTATGTCAGCTGATCCAGTTTGAATTTTCTGGAAAGAATCTTGTTCACCAGTTTCCGTGGCAGCCAGCGAGCCATAAAGGGAAAAACAAAACTTCCGTGGCCGTAGCGAATGACGAAAGGGCGTTTTCCACTGTCAATAATTCTGACTACTTTTTTCGCCAGCCCTTCGGGGGAAGCTGGACTGCTTTGAGATGCAATGGCCCTGGCCTGGATAGCATCCTCAATGGGGCTGTAGAGGGAATCCTCTGGCAGAATGCTAAGTGTTTTTGATGCATTACTGCCAAAGCTGGACTTGATGCCGCCCGGTTGCACATTCACCACATCAATACCCAAAGGTTTCAATTCCATCATCAGAGCTTCGGTCAGACTGTGAAGAGCTGACTTGGAGGCGCAATACATACCGGAGAATGGCGTGGTTAAAATACCAGAGACACTGCCAACATTAATAACCAGGCCGCTTCCCTGTTTTTTCATAATGGGAAGAAGCTGCCTGATTAGCGCAACAGGCCCGTAGACATTGGTTTCAAACTGCTGTCTCAGGGCTGAATCTGGCGCTTCAGCCACGGGGCCCATGGCTCCATAACCGGCATTATTCACCAGAATGTCTATGCGGTCATGCTCAGAAAGGATCTGGTCAACTGCCTGCTTCCGACTGTTTTCACAGGTCACATCAAGAGTTGCCGTGTGAATACCTTTCTCTGCCAGTTTTTTCAGTGATTCGATTTTCCGGGCTGTTGCCCAAACTCTGTAACCCTTTCTTTGGAAGGAAAGGGCCAGTGCCCGGCCTATACCTGTTGAGCAACCTGTGATCAGGACAATCTTTTGCATCCAGGAACCTATACCGTTTTTGCTGCCTTTTTCTCTTGTGCCACGCTGTTTGTGGACGGATTGTCTACAGGTTCTGTGCGGCCAAGATATTGAATGGGGACCCGCTTCAGATTACAGAACAGTTCATAAGAGATTGTTCCTGCATGGTGAGCGACTTCTGTGGCTGACAGACCATTACCCCAGAGAGTGACGGTATCCCCAATTTTGGCGTTGGGAATATGGTTGAGATCAATAGTCATCATGTCCATTGAGATACGTCCCAGAACACGCGTTCGCTTGCCATTGACCAGAACTGGACCACCACTGGGGGTATGACGGGGGTAACCGTCAGCATATCCCATGGCAACAACGCCAACTGTTGTCGGGCGGTCAGTGATATAGGTGGCACCATAGCTGACAGGAACGCTGGCATCGAGCTTGCGGATGGCGAATATCCGTGAAGTCAGCTCCATAACAGGCTGCAGTTGATAGTCATATTTATGAGGGGCATTAAACGGGGATGAACCGTACAGAGCCAGACCTGGACGAACCCAGTCACCATAGCCTTGGGGCCAGTTTAAAATTCCAGCAGAGTTACACAGGCAGGTTTCTTCTGTCAGTCCGGTCGTTGTTTTATTAAAAGTTTCGATCTGCCGTAAAGTGGTATTGTTCTCCGGCTCATCAGCGCAGGAAAAGTGGGTCATCAAAACTATACGACCAACTTTTGAACAATTGCGCAGATCGGAGTAAGCTGCGCGGAATTCATGGGGCAGAAAACCAATTCTGTGCATTCCCGAATCGAGTTTCAGCCAGATATCGAAGGGTTTTCCCTTCCATTGCTGTAGAATAGCGATCTGCTCTTTCTGCTGGATAACGGCTGATAACCGATAGTGCTCCATCAAGGGAAGTTCATCAGCACCGTAGAAGCCTTCCAAAAGCAAAAGCGGGGATTGTATACCTGCTTCGCGAAGTACGATTGCTTCCTCAATGCAGGCAACAGCCAGGTAGTCTACCTGCTCTTCCTGCAGAACTTGTGCTATTGGTATTGCCCCATGGCCGTAGGCATCTGCTTTGATTACGCCAATCACTTTGTTGTCAGCGAGTGTGCGGACAAACTGCAGATTATGGCGGAGCGCAGACAAATTGATTGTAGCCTTGGCAGGGCGGCTCATATTTCAGGTGACTCCAGTCCGTGAAGCATGAAAGAATACTCTTTTTTTATCATGACCATGTTCTGTGGAAAATGCCAGACAGGGAGTTTGTCACCTGTTATCGCCCTGGCGCCACGGGTTTACGCGCGTCTGCACTACTTTCGACATCGACTGCTGTCCTTCCAGGCAGCTTTATTTCCTGTGATTGTTTCATACTATGAGAAACCGGAAAGAAGTAACTCGGCAACTAGATCGCATTGATCGCAATATTCTGCGTATTCTGCAAGATCAGGGACGGATCTCTTATGTGGATCTGGCTGATAAGGTCGGGCTGAGTACCACGCCCTGCATGGAGCGTGTTAAGCGTCTTGAGCGCGAAGGGGTTATTCAGGGCTATAGTGCCAGGCTAAACCCGGGGTACCTGGAAGCAGGCCTACTGGTGTTTGTTGAGATCAGCCTGGAGACTAAGTCGACGGGAATTTTTGATGATTTCCGTAAAGCTGTCTGCAGCCTGTCCAATGTCCTGGAGTGCCACCTGGTTTCTGGTAACTTCGATTACCTGATCAAGGCCAGAATTTCAGAGATGGCTTCTTACCGCAAGCTTCTTGGCGATATTCTTTTGAAGATGCCGGGTGTCCGGGAGTCCAAGAGTTATATCGTGATGGAAGAGGTAAAGGAAACCATGAATCTGCCCATCGCTGAATAAAACTCTCAGGAAAAACGGGCAGCACAGAGTCTGTCCGTTTTTTTATTTTCCCATTGCTTAGGAGCTTGTTGCGGGCTAAAAATCCCGGATGAAATAATTGAGGGCGACCTGATTCTGGTCTGAAATGTTTTTAATCTGGAACCCGGCTCCATAGTCTTCACTCTCTGGAGATGGTTGGCACCAGCGGCACTCCGCTGTCAGTTCAATCTGCCGGATATCATCGGCACTGGGTAGCTCAAGAATCAGGTTCAGGACGCTTGCCACTGCAAGTGGGTCGGAGCTGATAACCTTAAACCCCCCTTTGGATATATCCGCAAGATGGCCCAGAGGCTGTCCATTGTCTGTTCGGATAGCGGTAACCGTACAGTCCAGGCGCTTTCGAACATGACGCCTTTGCTCAGGCTGAAGATCAGTCATAAGTATTATCGTTATGTTCTGGAAACATTAGATGCTGTTCTTCAAAGTAGCTGAGGTCACCCCTTACAGGGTAGTTTTGTGATCTGCTTCACATAATCAATATTCATAATTGTGGTTTTGCACTGTTCCCGTGTCGTTTAAGTGGCCATTCGTTGCGAACTGTTTTCTTTCATCTCAAGATGCCGGAAAGAATTTTCTTCAGGAAAAGCCGCTAGACTTTATCACTGAGCAGGTTGTTACCCCGGCCTGCAGATGGAATCTATAAAGAATAATCATAAAAATGTAACAGGCGGAGGGATCCCGCGATGTTTCAGGATATGAGCAGCACCCGGACCAGTGATTTGCATCTGTGGTCTGATGCAAAAACCGGTCTGCAGGCCGTTATTGCCATTCACAATACCACTCGGGGGCCGGCCCTTGGCGGTTGCCGGTTTCATGCTTACCAGAACAGTGATTCGGCTATTCAGGATGCCATAAGGCTGGCCAGGGGGATGAGTTATAAGGCAGCTCTGGCCGGGATTGAACAGGGTGGTGGCAAAGCCGTGATTATGGCCCCCCGGGAACTGCAAAATCGGGAAAAGCTGTTCCTGGCATTTGCTCGGTTTGTCGATAGTCTGGGAGGCCGTTACATTACGGCTATGGATGTTGGTACAACAACAGCTGATATGGACACGATAGCCAGAGTAACTCCTCACGTGTCCTGCACATCCTGCTCCGGAAACCCTGCACCTTATACAGCACTTGGTGTTTACCATGGTATCCTGGCCTGTTTAAAAGCCTCTCCAGATCTTCCTGATAACCTGAAAGGTGTTCGCGTAGCCGTACAGGGGCTGGGGCATGTAGGTTATGCTTTGTGTGAGCTGCTGCATAGAGCTGGTGCCAGTTTGATTGTCAGTGATATTGATCAAAGCAAGGTGTCTCTCTGCAGGCAGAACTTTGCCGCTCAGGCAGTTTCTCCCAATGAAATTCTTTTCACGGACTGCGATATTCTTAGCCCGTGTGGCCTTGGGGGAGTGATTAATGCTGACAGTGTATCGGGTCTGAACTGTACGGCCATTGCCGGTTCAGCCAATAATCAACTGGTGACACCAGAGGCTGGTCTTGCTCTGCACCGACAGAAGATTCTTTACGCCCCGGACTTCCTGATTAATGCCGGCGGTCTTATACATGCCTCATTAACCCATCTCGGCAAACCTCCTGAGAAGATCCGACAGCGCATTACATCCATTGAGCAGACTCTCCTGAAACTGTTTCAACGACACACTTCCACAGGTGAACCGCCTAGTCTTATGGCTGACAGAATGGCAGAAGATATTCTATATAGTGATCAGGATCGCCTGAAAAAGCCCAGCGCATAGGGAGAAACGTCATGCCTACCACACTTGATGGCGGTGGTCTGTTCCGGGTTCATGGGAGTGATATTCCCTTTGTGCGTTTTCTCTCTCCGGATGGCAAGCCAGCACAACCTCTCCCAGCGTGGGCAGAGGAGGGGGCTTTGCTGGTGGACTATTACAAAGCCATGGTGAAAGCCCGGGAAGCGGATCGTAAAGCTATTGCAATGCAGCGTACGGGACAGATGGGAACTTATCCGTCCTGCCTGGGGCAGGAAGCTCCAGGTGTTGTATATGGCTCACTGATGCGCCCGGAAGATGTCCTTGTTCCCTATTATCGGGATTTGCCCGGGCAGCTACTGCGGGGCGTTGAACTCTCGGATATTTACCTTTACTGGGGTGGTGATGAGCGCGGCAGTGCCGGTGAAGGATATGGGCAGGATTTTCCAAACTGTGTGCCTATTGCTACACAGGCCGGTCATGCCGTTGGTGTTGCTTCGGCATTCCGCATTCGTGATGAAAAGCGGGTTGCTGTCACCACCTGTGGAGATGGTGCCACCTCCAAGGGGGATTTCCTGGAAGCCTTGAACCTCGCTGGAGCCTGGCAGCTGCCAGTTGTATTTTTGGTTATTAACAATCAGTGGGCAATATCTGTTCCCCGGCCTATTCAGTGCGGCGCTCCCACGCTGGCTCAAAAAGGAGCTGGAGCCGGACTCCCTTGTGTACAGGTTGATGGTAATGATGTGGTTGCTCTCCATGAAGTCATTGGTTCAGCTATTGAGCGTGCCCGCCAGGGTAAAGGAGCCATTGTTATTGAGGCTGTTACCTATCGCCTTGGAGACCATACAACTGCAGATGATGCGACCCGTTACCGGGATACTGAAGAAGTTAGCAAAGCCTGGATGGAAGAGCCGGTGAAGCGACTGCAGACGTACCTCCATGGCCGGAGTTTATGGAGTCCTGAGCAGGAAACTGTTCTTCAACAGCAAGCCAGCCAGGAAGTCCAGATCGCTGTGGATAAGTATCAGTCTGCCCCTCTGCAACCAGTTGATGAGCTTTTTGACTATCACTATGAAACAGTACCTGCTGGATTAAGGCAGCAAAAAGAAGAGATGCAGGGAGGGCTGAGCTATGAGTGAAAAGAAAACTCTCGTCGAGGCTGTTAATGCTGCCCTTGATCATGCTCTGGCTGAAGATGAAAGAGTTGTTCTTCTGGGGGAAGATATCGGTACCAATGGCGGAGTGTTCAGGGCGACTCAGGATTTAAAAAATAAATATGGCCTGAAGCGGGTTATGGATACACCTCTGGCGGAAACCCTGATTGCCGGAATGACTGTTGGCATGGCTGCCCAGGGATTGAAGCCGGTTGCAGAAATTCAATTTATGGGTTTTATCTTTGCCTGCATGGAACAGCTGATCACCCATGCTGCGCGGATGAGAAACAGAACCCGGGGGCGGCTGACCTGCCCAATGGTTTTGCGTGCGCCTTTTGGCGGAGGAATTCATGCCCCTGAGCATCACTCAGAGAGCACTGAAGCTCTGCTTGCTCATATCCCAGGGTTGCGTGTCGTTATCCCTTCATCCCCGGTGAGAGCTTATGGCCTGCTGCGCTCAGCTATAGATGATCCAGATCCGGTGATATTCCTGGAACCCAAGCGAATCTATCGTGCCCAGAAGCAGACTTTGCCGGAAGAGGGGAGCCGGTTACCACTGGATACCTGTTTTACCCTTCGGGAAGGCAGTGATCTGACGCTGATAACCTGGGGTGCCTGTGTTCGTGAGTGCCAGGAAGTATCCCGGAAACTGGCAGAGCAGGGAGTCAGTATTGAGCTGATTGATGTGGCAACAGTCAAGCCTCTGGATATGGATACCATTCTGGCTTCAACCCGTAAAACCAGCCGGTGTGTTATTGTTCATGAGGCTGCCCGCAGTTTTGGCGTTGGGGCGGAAATCGCCGCGAGAGTTTCTGATGAATTGTTCTATGAGCTCAAGGCTCCAGTCAAACGGGTAACAGGATATGACATCACGATGCCCTATTACCGGAGGGAAGAACTCTACCTTCCAAATACTGAACGTATAATGTCTACCATTAAAGGCAGTCTAAGAGCCTCTTGAGGAGGGGCTTTGCGGGAACAAAAACTATGTGCAGGATGCAGGATCGAATATCCAGCCACCAGTTTCATGAAGTGTTACACAAAAAGAGCAGCAAACTGATACTGGCGAATCGGTGGCCGGGTGCTTACATACGGGAAAATTCACAACAACTATCGTGGCAATATGTGATTGAGGATATTCTCTTCTATATCAGCGTCTCCATCCCCGTTGATGCAGTTGATTTTCTGGTGTTTTAAACTGAGGGATACAGCGGACATCTGATTCTCGTTTACATGCAGACGCCAGACCTCAATTTTTTCAACCAGCCACAGGCAACATTCGGGCGCTCATCAATATCTCTGTAATAAACCGCCCTTGTTAGATATTCACAATTGTCAGGTCTGCTCAACACAGTTGTTAGTGATTAAACCAGACTTTTGCTTTGGTATTGGTACACAAATGTATCAACAGAAGGCGGAATGGAACAATGGAACATCGAGAAAAATTAACAGTAGGCTCTCAACCAGGCATTCAGGGCCCAGCTCAGAACACAGGCCCTATGTCCATGCAGCAGGCCTATTACCAGCACCATGTGGTGCATACCACTGGTGCTTCCAGTAACATTCCGGTTGGTGAGGACGCCTCCAACAACTCTTCCTTGCAGGTGCCCGTTAATCAACGCACTACCCAAGCTGTTCAGGCCAAGCTTCCTGCAAAGGATTACCAAGCGTTGTCTGATAGTATGTACATGGCTCTCTTTATCTTTGGCTCCAATCCGTGGATCAACTGGCCTAGCGTGATGGACACTATGGTACCAGATGGTAGTGGGCAGACTTTTGCCCAGCGTTTTGGTATCTGCAAAACGTTATTAAGCGATGAAGACGCTCTACAGGATAAACTGTACGAGCTTAATAATGAAAACCCTGGTCACCAGATTTATTACTGGTTGCTGGTGGTGCTACGGGAATCACTGGCAAAAAGCTCTGCAGATGCCAGCCAGGAAATCCCCGCTCACCGCTATCTCCTGTTTTACCTCAGACAGCATAAAGATTTGCAAAACAAGGGAGATGCGGTAACGCAACTGCTCCAGACATTCCCGGAGCATCCTTTCCTTTCTGAGAAAATAGGCTTGATTGCCAGTAATCACAAACTATCCGACGAGCACTATAGTGTCCTGCACAGCGCCATTGAAAATGCTGTATCAGATATTGTCACGCATCATTCCCAAGGCTTTGAAGCCGTTGTTGAGTTTATGCGTGAACAGAGGCTGTGGGATAACGACGATGACCAGAAATTCACAGTCAGAAATCCCGACTGGAGACAGAAACAGCAGTTTAAGGAACAGCTTATGCCTATTCTTGAAGCAAAAGGGCCTGCTGCGGATTTCTGTTTTCTGATGGCTCTGAAGCAGGCAGGTATGGAAAAAGGCTGTCAGTCTGTCCTCGATAAAGTGTCCTCTCCTCAATTAAAGACCGGTCTTACAGGAGCTGCTGATGCCCGCCTGGAAGAGCCTTCCGTAAAAGAGGAGGGTGATATTGATAAAATGCTGTTGGACAACAGGTTGGGTGATGCCACAATCAAGCTTAATAATGATCTAGTTACGCTGATGAGGTTTTGCCTGCAAATCCAAAACAACAGAAGATTTACCGCCATTCAACGGAACTATTTTATCAACAAAGCTCAACAGTTGATTCGCAAGTTTGAGGGTGACGGCCAGAAGCTTGCTAAAGAAAGGAAGCAAAAAG
The DNA here is from genome assembly GCA_965243775.1 of Sansalvadorimonas sp. GTDB lineage: Bacteria > Pseudomonadota > Gammaproteobacteria > Pseudomonadales > Endozoicomonadaceae > Sansalvadorimonas. The sequence continues at coordinate 65,415 of CBDEWF010000137.1, read as the reverse complement.
CCTGTTGGATGGATATATATTGTCACCCGTTCATCCACCATATTAGCCAGTTTGAGCATTCGAGAAATGAAGCCATCAGCGAGCTGAAAACTGAGCTTAATGAGACAGCTGCCATAATTCAAAAGGCAAAAGAGGCTGAGAAGCAAAAAGCAGCTTTTCCAACCAGAACAGGGGCAGAGGTGGCGCAGGATCAGCTGGAAGCCAAGATCAGGCAAGAAGTGATGGAAGAAATGGGTTTGGATGTGGCTGCCAAAGAGGCTCTAATTGCTCTTCAGCAAGATCAGCTGGATAAGTTCAACTGGATAACGGCTAAGAGGCTGCAAGATCAGCAGGCACAGATAGACAAAGACCTGCATCAGCAAAATCAGCTTATTCAGCTGCAGCTAAAATACAATCAGGCTGTCGCGGAATTTATGGAATCAAAGAGGTCGATTACCGAGACAATGGGCCAGAAACATGCCGATGAAATTGAAGCGCTAAAAGCGGATTTTGAGCGCAAGCTTAAGGCTGTTAAAGAAAAGGCCAGCAAACCTGTTGTGAAATTTCCCTGTTCTATCTGTTTTGATTATTACTCACAAGAGTATATGCGCATTTTCCGATGCTGTGGACAATGGTTCTGTACAACCTGTACCGACAAGGTGCGTAAGATGGCAGACAATTATCTACAACCCTTTGCCTGCGCATTCTGCCGCAAAGAATTACAAAACAACGACGTGGTGCCAGTCAGGGTAGACGACGTCATCGTTGCGACCGAAACAGACAAGCCAGTCTCTTAACCCAGTTCACTGGAAATGGAGGCTTAGAGATCATGGCATATGCAGGTATGAGCACAGGCCCTCTCAGGAGGGCCATTCATCTACGCAAAAAAAAGATGACACAGGCACGCCGCATTTTTCCTGAGCCGCATTTTTCCTGAAATGGTGTGTGGATAACACCGATCGGTTCGAGAGTGATCACGTAGATGCCCTGCTGCTAACGATGACATGATACGTCTGTGAGCGGGAGAGAGTAGAACCAAACCAGGATAACTTGCATAAGGAAGAAAACAATTTCTCCGTCACTCAATTTCGATTCGCTTTTGCATATTAAATATCCATAACTAATCTGAATAACAAAGGAGCCAAAAAAACTGCCCATCTTTGTTTGGCTTATAGAAGAAAGTTGTCAGAACAAGAAAAGGGTCTAAATATTAGGCAAAAGTTACCGTCAGGGGGGCTCATTGCGATTCTTTAAGCTGCCTGATCTCGGGGAAGGTATTCCTGAGGCTGAAATCGTTGAATGGCATATTCGTGAGGGGGACACCGTTCACGAAGACCAGGTTATTGTTTCTATGGAAACAGCCAAGGCTGTTGTTGAAGTGCCTGCTCCCTGCTCTGGTGTTGTTGTGCGCCAGTTTGGTCAGCCCGGTGACCTGATTCATACAGGTGAACCGCTGGTGGAGTTTGAAGGTGAAGATGCTGACTCCGGTACTGTCGTCGGCAAAATAACCAAAGCATCTTCTTCTGATGAGAGTGAAGAGGATCACTTCTTTGTTGGTGCTTCTCCATCAACAACCAGAATGCAGCAACTGGCTCGACCAGCCGTCAACCAGTTAACCCGCAATTTTTTTGGCACGATGCCGAATATTACTATTGAAAACGGTGAAAAGCTGAAAGGGGTTCGCCGGGAAATGGCCAGGAGTATGAATTTATCTGGCCATGAAGTTGTGTCGGCGACACTGTTTGCTGATGCTGATCTTCACCATTGGAGCGACCAGGAAGATTTAACAGTTAGAACGGTTCTGGCACTGATAGCAGGATGTCGGGAAGAGCCAGCCCTGAATACCTGGTTTGATGGCCGGAAAGAGCAGCGGCAGCTGATGGATGACATCAATATTGGTCTGGCTGTTGACTCTCCCCATGGTTTGCTGGTTCCGGTTCTAAGACATGCACACAGCCTGACACCGGAGCGGATAAGAGAAGAGATCGAACAGCTAAAATCTGGTGTCCTGGAACGGAAGCTGCCACCAGATGCTTTTCAGGGTGCAACAATTTCGGTGAGTAATTTTGGTGCATTAGGTACCGGTCGTTATGCAACACCTGTTGTTGTTCCCCCTGCGGTTGCAATTCTTGGGATTGGATCTGTCTGTGACCAGGTTGTTGCTATTGAGGGACAGCCCGCGGTGCGCCGGATAATGAGCTTATCGTTGTCGTTTGATCACAGGGCAGTGACAGGAGGGGAAGCCTCACGATTTCTGAAAGCTGTCGTGCATAGTCTTGAACAAAAAAAAGGCTGAACAAAAAGAAGGCTGAACAAAAAGAAGTGCTATTTCAGTTGCAGGGATAATGAATTCGTTTTACAAAATTATAAGGCACAAATAAAAAATCTTATCACGTTGTCAGATGCTGACAGCTGGATTTGAGCGAAGTCTGCAGTAGGCAGGGTAAGCCGGCCTGACAATAAGAACGCAGTAAGCTAACACAAATTATTCACCTGGGGCAGAAACGCTGTCGCTCCCAAAAGCAGTAACTCTCTGAACATGCTTAAGGGTCAGGTACGAAAATATGGAAATTTTCAATAATTATCAGCAGCGTTACAAATCGAAAGAGCAGGAGGAAATGTCGCTCCAGGAGTACCTCCAGAGGTGTAAGGAGGATCCTTCTGCCTATGCTAATGCCTCTGAACGTATGCTGATGGCTATTGGTGAGCCGGAAATTATTGATACTTCCAAAGACTCCAGAATGTCTCGGATTTTCTCCAACAAGCTGATCAAACGCTATAAAGGTTTTGAAGAATTCTATGGCATGGAAGATGCCATACAGCAGATCGTTTCCTATTTTCGTCATGCAGCCCAGGGGTTGGAGGAAAAGAAGCAGATCCTTTATCTCCTTGGACCAGTAGGGGGTGGTAAATCTTCTCTGGCAGAGAAACTCAAGAGCCTGATGGAGAAGGTTCCTTTTTATGCTATCAAGGGTTCACCAGTTTTTGAATCGCCCCTTGGTCTGTTTAATCCTGGAGAAGATGCAGATATTCTTCACGAAGAATATGGAATTCCCTCACGATATGTACGGGGCGTAATGTCCCCCTGGGCTGTTAAGCGCCTCCATGAGTATGGCGGTGATATCAGTCAGTTCCGGGTTGTGAAACTCTATCCCAGTGTCCTGGATCAGGTGGCGGTTGCAAAGACAGAGCCCGGTGATGAAAACAACCAGGATATCTCCAGTCTGGTTGGTAAGGTTGATATCCGACAGCTGGAAGAGTATTCCCAGAATGATCCCGATGCCTATAGCTTCTCTGGCGCTCTCTGCCGTGCTAACCAGGGCATGATGGAATTTGTGGAAATGTTCAAGGCCCCGATCAAGGTACTGCACCCTCTGCTGACGGCAACCCAGGAAGGCAACTACAACAGCACTGAAGGGATGAGTGCCATTCCCTATGATGGCATCATCCTGGCTCACTCCAACGAGTCAGAGTGGCAGTCGTTCCGAAATAATAAGACTAATGAAGCCTTTATTGACCGGGTAAATATCGTCAAGGTGCCTTACTGCACCCGTGTCAGTGAAGAGGTGAAGATTTACAGCAAGTTGCTACAGAACAGCTCCCTGAGGGAAGCGCCTTGCGCACCCGACACTTTAAAAATGCTGGCCCAGTTCACGACCCTGTCCCGTATCAAGGAGCCTGAGAATTCCAATGTATTCTCCAAGATGCGTGTCTACGATGGTGAAAATTTGAAGGACACCGATCCTCAGGCCAAGCCTCTGCAAGAGTACAAGGATGCTGCAGGTGTGGATGAAGGTATGGAAGGTCTGTCCACCCGCTTTGCCTTCAAGATTCTTTCCAAGGTCTTTAACTTTGATCCTTCCGAAGTAGCAGCCAACCCGGTTCACCTGCTTTATGTCCTCGAGAAAGAGATTGAGCAGCAGCAGTTTCCACAGGATGTCCACGAACGCTACCTGCGTTATGTGAAAGAGTTCCTGGCACCCAAATATATTGAGTTTCTTGGTAAGGAAATTCAGACAGCTTATCTTGAGTCCTACTCAGAGTACGGTCAGAACATCTTTGACCGATATATCACTTATGCAGATTTCTGGATTCAGGATCAGGAGTATCGTGATCCGGAAACTGGCGACATTCTTGATCGCAGTGCTATCAATGATGAGCTGGAGAAGATTGAGAAAGCCGCCAGCATTGCCAACCCCAAGGATTTCCGGAATGAAGTTGTGAACTTTGTACTCCGGGCAAGAGCTGGTAATGAAGGCAAGAATCCCAGCTGGCTGAGCTACGAGAAGATGCGCTCAGTGATTGAGAAGAAAATGTTCTCAAATACGGAAGACCTGCTGCCTGTTATCAGCTTCAATGCCAAGGGCAGCCAGGAAGAGCAGCGCAAGCACAGTGAATTTGTGAAACGGATGATGGAAAGAAGCTACACCGAGAAGCAGGTTCGTCTTCTGTCAGAGTGGTATATCAGGGTTCGTAAATCTCAGTAGTTCTGACTCGCAGAAGATGTAAAGGGTTGTAGGCGCAAGGGGCGGGACGATCACCATGGATGTGAGTGCGAAGCCAGGGAAGGTTTCGCGTCTCGTCTCGGGCGTCTCATCGCAACACATGGAGTGTGTATGAGTATTATTATCGACAGGCGGTTGAACGGTAAGAACAAGAGTACTGTGAACCGCCAGCGGTTTATGAACCGTTACCGGAAGCATATTAAAAAGGCGGTTTCCGAAGCGGTGAATAAGCGCAGCATTACCGATGTCGAAAGTGGTAGCAGTATTACCATTCCCCGTCGTGATCTCTCCGAACCCACTTTTCACCATGGGCAGGGAGGTGTTCACAAGCAGGTGCATCCGGGAAATAAGGAATTTATTACCGGAGATCGAATCAAACGTCCCCCTGGTGGACAGGGCAGTGGTGGTGGCAGCGGTCAGGCCAGTGATCAGGGGGAAGGTATGGATGATTTTACCTTCAATATTAATCACGATGAGTTTCTGGAGTTTATGTTCGACGACCTGGAGTTGCCGAATATGCGGGAGAAGGCACTCCATGAAACTGTGGAGTTTCAGACCCATCAGGCCGGTTTCACCACTGATGGTCCACCAGACAGATTAAACATCGTTCGTTCCCTGCGTAGTGCCCATGCCCGGAGAATTGCCCTGGGCGGTGGAGCCCGCCGCGATATCCGTCAGCTCAAGAAGGAGCTGAGAGAAATGGAAGTTCAGCCCGGAGCCTGGGATGAGGAACGGGCACAGCTGCTGAAGGATCGGATTCGTGAATTGAACAGCAAAGTAAAGAAGCTGCCGTTTATTGATGATATTGATCTTCGCTACAACAATTTTGTCAAAGTTCCCCGGCCTTCCAACAAGGCGGTGATGTTCTGCGTAATGGACGTATCTGGCTCCATGACCCAGGAAATCAAGGATATGGCCAAGCGCTTCTTTATCCTCCTGTATCTGTTTTTGCAGCGGAACTACAAACAGATTGAAGTGGTCTTTATCCGCCACCATACAGCTGCCAAAGTCGTAAATGAGGAAGATTTTTTCTACTCAAGGGAAACTGGTGGAACCATTGTTTCCAGTGCCCTGGAGATGACCCGGGACACTATTGTTAAAAATTACTCTCCAACAGACTGGAATATTTATGTTGCTCAGGCCTCTGACGGTGATAACTGGGAAGGTGATTCGTCAGTATGCAGCAAGATTCTGGTCAATGATTTGATGCCTCTTGTGCAGTACTTCTCCTACGTAGAAATTACTGATCGTCAGCACCAGAACCTCTGGCGGGAGTATGAAGGGATTCAGGAGCAGTTCATTGATACATTTGCCATGCAGCAGATAAAAACAGCTGCTGATATTTATCCGGTATTCCGGCGCCTGTTTGAGAAAAAGGAAGCGTGATGCCAGAAGATAGCAAGACCAAAAAAAGTGAACCTCTGACAACCGGTTCTGAGTGGACCTTTGACCTGATCAGAGATTATGACCAGGAACTTACCCGTATAGCTGAAGAATACAAGTTGGATACTTATCCCAACCAGATTGAAGTCATCAGTGCTGAACAAATGCTGGACGCTTATGCCTCTGTTGGTATGCCTTTGATGTATAACCACTGGTCTTTTGGTAAACACTTTCTCAGCAGCCAGCAGAGATACCAAAGCGGCCAAATGGGGCTGGCCTATGAGATAGTCATCAACTCTAATCCCTGCATTGCCTATCTGATGGAAGAAAACACTATGCCCATGCAGATTCTGGTACTGGCGCATGCGTGTTACGGGCATAACTCATTTTTTAAAGGCAATTATCTGTTCCGAACCTGGACGGATGCAGAATCAATTATTGATTACCTGATGTTTGCTAAAAGATATATTGCCGAGTGTGAGGAAAAGCATGGAGTTGATGCTGTTGAAGAGGTGCTGGACGCCTGCCACGCTCTGATGAACCAGGGGGTTAATAGGTATAAAAGACCCCGGCCTCTTTCTGCAGGAGAAGAGAAAGAGCGTCAGAAAGAGAGAGAAGAGTATATTCAGCGAACCCTGAATGATATCTGGAGCACAATTCCCCAGCAGGAGAGAGTACAGCAGAAGAGTGATGAGCGTTTCCCGCAGGATCCAGAAGAGAACATCCTCTATTTTATTGAGAAAAATGCTCCCCTGCTGGAAACTTGGCAGAGGGAGCTGGTTCGGATTGTGCGCAAGGTCGCTCAGTATTTCTATCCGCAGCGTCAAACCCAGGTTATGAATGAGGGGTGGGCTACTTTCTGGCATTACACCCTGATGCACCGGCTTTATGACGAAGGCTTGATTAACGAGGGGTATATGCTGGAATTTCTGCACTCCCATACCAGTGTCATTTTCCAGCCGGACTTTGATGATCCCCGTTATTCAGGAATTAATCCCTATACTCTGGGATTTCGCATGTTTATGGATATTAAGCGTATCTGTGAAGAGCCAACCGAAGAAGACAAAAGATGGTTCCCTGATCTGGCTGGGACAGATTGGCTGGAAGCTGTGCATTTTGCTATGCGGAACTTCAAAGACGAGAGTTTCATCCTACAGTACCTATCACCCCATGTTATGCGTGAATTAAGACTGTTCAGTATTATGGACGATGAAAAGAAAGCCTATCTTGAAGTAGATGCTATTCATGATGACACAGGTTATCGGCAGGTTAGGGAAGCTATGGCAGCCCAGTACAACCTGGGTAACAGGGAGCCAAATATTCAGGTTTATAATGTGAATGTGAAGGGAGATCGTTCCCTGACGCTAAGACATTATATGCACCAGGGGCGCCCGCTGAATGAAGTAGCGTCTGAAATCGTCAAGCATATTCACCGGTTATGGAAGTTTGATGTCCGTCTGGAAAGTGTTGATGGCAGCGAGGTTAAGAAAACAATTTCCTGCCCCAAACACTCTGACAGAGGCAAGAAAGCCGGTGCCATGATTGAGATGGCTTAAATCACATAGCAAGGAATAGAAAAAATGCTACTTTCATACCTGCTATAGATGTGCGCATCAGAAATGTCAGGCAGATTCTTGAAATGATGTTGGCTGTGATTATTTATTTCAAATAACAAATCTGAAATATAAACTTCTTTTCAAGTTGTCAGGTTCGACAGTATTACCTATTTTTCTTGCGCTTGTTGTGTGAATGTGAGGATAAATATATGAATATATTTGAAGAAGTCATGCATCGTTTAAGCAGTAAAACTAGGATGCGTGGTTTGTTTCGGGATGTTCATGTCGAGGATCTTGAGCGTATTGTAAGCAGACTGCAGGACGTGCTTGAAGAAAAACGGGCAGCGGTTGAGGAACAGGAAAAAAAGATCAAAGCCAAACAAAGCAGTATTGATGCCATCAAGAAGATTATGGATGAAAAAGGCATTTCTCTGGAAGATTTTGGTACTTCCACAGTCAGTGAAAAAAAGAAGCGTAATATCAAGCGTTACCTGTTCGAGTTTCAGGATGCCGGTGGTAGTACCCAGCAGTGGGAAGGTTCGTTAACCGGCCGGGCTCCCAAGGTGTTTCAGGAATATCTGCAGAGAACCGGCAAAGAGCGGGCAGAATGTATTATCGAGGAACGGTAATCAGGCGGCTCTCCTTACTAACCGGCTGTGTGGAAACTGGCAGGTAAAACTGCTTCCTCTTCCTGGTCGACTCTTAATCAGCAAATTAGCATCATGCCTGAGCAGAACATGCTTAACTATGGCCAAGCCGAGTCCTGTGCCTCCCGTAGTTGCATGTCTGCTCTTGTCGATCCGATAGAATCTTTCTGTCAGCCTGGGAATATGCAGGGGATCAATTCCAATACCATTATCTTTGACTGTCAGATAGCCGGTATTGAGGCTGACAGTCCAGCGTACAGAAATTTTTCCCTGCTCCGGTGTGTATTTTACGGCGTTAAATAGAAGGTTGGAAATTGCACTGCGAAGTTCCTTCTCACTCCCCAATACCTGATCTTCCGGGGAGCAGTTAAAGCTGAATTCATGGCTCTTGTCAGCACTGAATGATCGGGCATCTTCGATAATTGTTTCTATTAAAGGCTTCAGAGAAACAGGCTGTACACCCTGCTGGCTGTCAGCGGTTTCCAGTTTGGACAGGATCAGCAGGTCATCAATGATATTGCCCATGCGATCTGACTGGGACTGCATCTGCCCAAGGGCTTTGGGCAGAATCGGGGTAGAAGGTTCAGGCATCAGACTCATTGTGTCTGTCAGTGTTTCCAGATAACCGGTAATTACAGTTAAAGGTGTTCTCAGCTCATGAGAGACATTAGCCACGAAATCTTTGCTCATCTGCTCAAGGTGATAAATCCTGGTGTTGTCCCGGGCGATAATCAGTCGGTTATCAGGGCCATACAGGGTTATTGAACAGAGTAGCCTGCGTTCTTCAGAGACCGGTGAAGGAAGATCAAGTGGCTCCTGGTAGGACTTCTGCTCGAAATAGGATGTGAATTGAGGGTGCCTTATCAGGTTGGTAATCAGTTGGCCCTGGTCATCAGGGGCACGAAGGCCAAAAATTTGCTCTGCGGCAGGGTTCCACCATTCAATCAAACCATGGCGGTTAGTCATAACCACGGCATCCTGAAGAGCTGAGGTTGATTCCTGAACCCGGTCAATAACTGCCTGAAGTCGATCCCGCAGCTTTTCCTGCTTACGCATAAGACGATAGATACTATCGAAGATATCTCCCCAAACTCCACGGCTGGTAGGTGGTTCCTGGGGTTCTTCAAGGGAAGTGCTCATATCCAGCCAGCTGCCCAGCATAAACAGCTGGCGGAGCGTCCAGCCCAGATAGCTGATAGAGGCCAGAAATAAGCAGATAATGACCTGATCAAAAATGATACCCAGAGCAAGGCTCAGCCCCAGAAATGCCGCCAGGCGTTTTAAAACAGACGATTGCCAGTTGCGGTTCACGGTATATTCCGGTCAATCATGATAAATGGCAAACAGAATCACTTTGTGAATGATGCTACCCTGTTGCCCTACAGCTTGTCATGCCTTTATGGAAAAGCGGTAACCAGTTCCACGAACAGTCTGTACAAGTTTCTCGTGATCTTCTCCCAGAGCCTTGCGTAACCGGCGGATATGAACATCTACCGTGCGCTCCTCAACATAAACATTGCCACCCCAGACATGATCCAGAAGCTGGCTGCGTGTATAGGCTCTTTCCTGGTGGGTCATGAAAAACTGCAAAAGACGATATTCAGTCGGCCCTATTTCCGTAGGGGCACCATTAATGGTGACGCGGTGGCTGATTGGATCAAGGGTCACTCCAAGAACCTCTATAGGTTCACTTTGGTTAGCTGTATTGGTTCTGCGAAGAACCGCTTTCAGACGGGCAACAAGTTCACGGGGGGAGAAAGGCTTGGTTATATAGTCATCAGCCCCGTTTTCCAATCCCTGGATCTTGTTATCTTCCTCGCCCTTGGCCGTCAGCATGATAATGGGAATATCTGCTGTCAGCTCATCTCGTTTCAGACGCCTGGCCAGTTCAAGGCCACTGACCGATGGAAGCATCCAGTCCAGTAGAACGAGATCCGGCTTTTGGTCGATGATAATGGCATGGGCAGTCTGGGTATTATCAGCCTCAAGGCAGTGATAACCAGCCATTTCAAGGGCCACGGTAATCATATCCCTGATGGGAGCCTCATCATCGACTATCAGTATTTTGTTGGCTGAAATAGTCATGGTTCGTTGTACTCACCCTGCCGCCAGCAAATGTATTAGACTTGACGCATTACAACGAGAAAATATTACAGAGATATGACAGCTGAGTAATTAGACAGTTTCCAACTGTTTATTGACAGAAACAGTGCCCAGAACCCGATAATGATGACCGCTGGAACACTCTTCGCATAGCCAGTATTTACGAAGCTTGTGTATGGAACGGAATACTCTCCCACTGGGGGTCTTAAAAGTTGAACCAGGGGCTAGATCATTTAGCCTCAGCCCTGCTGCAGGTGGTAATAAATTCTGTAGATGAGAGTCTCTGACGCTGCTGGCTTTTGGGTTCCTGCTGTGTTTGTACAGAATATCCGCTGTTTTAGCATCGAGAACATTCAAGGCAATAATATCCTGAAGCAGCCTGCCATAAGCTTTTTTCCATTCTGCTCCATGGGGTTTGACTCTTGTTCCATACCTATCCCAGTTATGGGCATGGGCGACTTCATGGGTAAAGGTGATCAGGAACTGTAGAGGTTCAAGGTTGTTGTTGACGCTGATGCGGTGGGGGCGACCTTGGTGGGCGGAGCGGAAATCGCCCAGTTTGCTCTTGCGTGGTGTCGCTACTTTCAGCTGAATTTTCCCGGCCTTCAGCCAGAAGGCACAGAGCTTCTCTGTGCCTTCTGGAACATATCGGGAAAGCTGGTGGGCCAGAGTGTTCTTCATCAATGATTTATTAAAGAGCCTGAAACTTAAATTGAAAACAAACTCTAAATAATACAGCGATCAATGATAATCCCAACCAATACTGCAGCACCGGCCCAGTGGTTGGACAGAAATGCCTTGAAGCATCCGTCACGGTTTCTGTTGTGGGTCAGAGTCAGCTGGTAAGCAAACAGCCCTCCCATAAAGGCGACTCCGAGGAAGTAGAAAACTCCCAGCTGGCTGGTAATGCCAGCAACCACCATGGTTCCCAAGGTCATAAGCTGGAGCATGACAATAATAAGATTGTCTTTTTTTCCAAACAAAACTGCAGTGGATTTAATGCCTATCTTCAAATCATCATCTCTGTCTACCATGGCATACTGGGTATCGTAGGCCACGGTCCACAGCAGGAAAGCAGTAAACAGAATCCAGGCTGAGGGAGAGATAGCATTACTTTGTGCTGCCCAGGCCATGGGAATACCCCAAGCAAAAGCTGCTCCCAGAAACGCCTGGGGCCAGTGGGTAAACCGCTTCATAAACGGGTAGGTTGCCGCCAGAGCGGCTCCGGCAAAGGACAAAGCAATGGTTAGAGGGTTGGTCTGCAGCACCAGGAGAAAAGATGTCAGCATCAGTGCTAAAAAGAGCATTAATGCTTCCCGCTCAGAGACTTTGCCCATGGCCATTGGACGGTCTTTTGTACGTTTTACATGTCCATCGAAATTTCGGTCTGCGAAATCATTGATGACGCAGCCCGCCGAGCGCATTAGCACGGTGCCAAGAACAAAAATAATAAATAGTGCAGGGTCAGGCCAACCATCGGCAGCCAGCCAGAGAGCCCAGAGTGTTGGCCACAGCAGCAGATAAATACCGATGGGCCGGTTCAACCTTGTAAGCTGAATGTAGTTGTTTACTCTGGTTGTTGATAGCGAAAGGGTATTTTTCATACTTTTTAAAAAAATGTTACTGCCAGATTCATTCCGGTAAAAAATATTCGCATACAGCCAGGGGTTTATTATCCAGGGTAAAGCGCGAGCGCCTTCCCCATATCGCAGTCTGATCATGGCCATGTATTCTGGTCAATTGGATAGGACCACGTTCAAGGTCTGGCTGGGCAAATAAAAATGCACCGAGGGGGCTGTCGTTCAGCTTCAGTAGCTGACGGTTTTTCCCCTCCAGACTGGTGGCTGGCAAAATGCTGCGGGCAAAAACCTTTGGAGACCTGTTACAAAGAAGAATAACCTCACGAATACTGGCCATTTCCCGGTCCGGCATTGATAGGAAGTGACGCTCATTCGTTGTCGGTCGTCCCCAGTCGTGATGGAGTACCTGAACTTCAAAGGTTCCCGGATAAGTATCCTTAAGGCGCTGAGTCAGCGAGCCGGCATCCAGCAGCCACTGTTTCCAGGTTTTTGAAATGCTCCAGGGTAGAGTACTGGGGCTGTACCAGTGTTGATTCAGAAAGTTAAATTGATCTAAAAAATTGACCGGGTAAGACTGCATAAAATTTTTAAATTCTCCCGTACATCCGGGCTGTATTTTGTCGCAGCATGCGTGATTACATTTACCGTTGCAAATATTACGGATTATAAAATCCTTGAGTGCTTCCATCTATATCATTGGTTTTTCAGAAACTTTGTCACAGGCGGGCTGTTAATTAGTGGAAATATGCATATTTGGTGTTGCCCTGATCTCTGTGCTGATTTAATGTGAGTGGCCGTGTTGACACATTTCTGTGCAGCATGCTCTCAGTCTCCGGGGTTCTGGATGGGCCTCTGCTGGGGAAAAATAAAAAGAATAAAACATATGGATTCGAGAGGGAGTTATGCGCAAACCTGAACTTATTGCAGCTATTGCAGATCAGGCTGATCTGAGCAAGGACAAAGCCGGAGAGGCTCTCAGCGTGATACTGAAGCAGATTACCCAGGCATTGGAGCGCCAGGAAACCATTAACCTTGTCGGTTTTGGTTCCTTTAGCCAGAGAGCCCGCGGTGCCCGCAGGGGCAAGAACCCCCAGACAGGTGAAGAGATAGAAATTCCTGCCAGTAACACAGTGGCCTTCAAACCCGGCAAGGCTCTGAAAGAAGCTGTAAACGCTTAACCCTTATCCAGCCAGGCTCTTCAAACTCCAGATCAGGCTTCTATTGACAAAAGTTTGCAGCGTTTCCAGATTTAGCGCTGCATTGCCGACTCTATTAACCAAACCTTATGTCATCTCTGCACTGGAGGATGACCCGTTTGCTTGTAGAATGTGGACAGATAATATCTGTCATCAATGGGGGCCGTGTGAAATTTAAACTTCTGCTACTGGCTCTGGGCGTGATGATGAAGCGTGCCAGCAGGAATAAGCCAGAATTCAAGAAAACGCTTGAAGGAAAGGATATGACTTTTGAAATCTCCAGTGAGGAAGGAGTTTGTCGCAGCTATACCGTTAAGGATGAAAGAGTCACATCCTCTGCTGGAAAGGTTGTTGAAACACCTGAGTTTGCCATTCGCTTTGACAACTCGGCCCTGGGCTGGAGTGCTCTGACTCATCCTAAAGGTCAGGCTATTTTTATGAAGGGAATTCAGGATAAAACTATCCGTGTGGAAGGTAACCCCATGCAGGTTATGTGGTTCCAGAAAGCGGTTAAGAAGTCCCTGCCAGATATGCTGAAAGGAAATAAGAAAAAGAAAGCCGCTGCCTGAGTTGTGATAAGCCTGAGGACTTGACCTCAGGCTTTTTCCATATCCTATTAAGCAACAATGTTGCTCTTTCCTGAACGGCTTTCAGGAGATGAAGCTGCAGTTTATTTTATTTGGATGTCATGATTTTCAGAATCATGGAGTCCGTTTCTGCCATGCCCTGATTACCCAGAAGGCCAATATTATCGATAGTTTTTTCCAGATCATCTTCGATGATGCCTTCGTGGCCGGTAATACGGGTACCATCAAGAGCCATCAGGGCTGCTTTGACGGCTGCTGATGCGGCAGTAGACACCTTCAGGGAACAGCCGGTTTTAGCACCGTCACAGAACATGCCAGTGACATCGCCAAACATATTAAATATGGCATTGCTGGCCTCTTTCAGTTTACCGCCGAGCAGCCAGGTAATGGCGACACTGGCCCCTGTTGCTGCTGTGGTTGCGCCACACAAGGCAGAAAGTGTGTTCAGGTGGGACTTGATATGAATTGCGGAAAGGTGGCTGAGAATAAGTGCCCGGATCAATTGCTCTTTCGACGCGCCAATCTGGTCTGCAACAGCAACGACAGGCATGGTTGCAGCAATGCCCTGGTTACCACTGCCGGAGTTACTCATTGCTGGCAGCATGGCACCATCCATACGTGCATCAGATGCTGCCGAGGAGCGCATTTGTGCCAGAACGGAAAGATCTTCTGTTAGCAAGCCCCGCTCAATATTCCTCTTGAAGGTTTTCCCAATCTTCAGGCCAAAGTCTTCATACAGGCCCGCTTTGCTGAGTGCACCGTTGAGTTGGGCAGATTCCTCAATAAACGTCAGTTTGTTTAGGTCCGCTGTGGTCGCAAACTCGTAAATAGACTGGATAGACATTTGCGGTGTGGCAGTTTTCTTGTCTGGTATTGAGTCCTGGATGGATGCCGCCATCACCGGTTTACCATTGAGTTCCTGCAGAGTTACGCGGGTGTGGTGGTCTCTGATTATGACCCGGGCTTTGTTGTTTCCGGCAGTAGCCAGTACCTCGGAATAAAGCACAGAAGAGGTTTCTTTAACGGCAATGGAAACTTTTTCATGGTCGACCATTTTACGGGCTGACTCAACGTAATTCGGTGTCACATCTGCCAGAACCTCAAGACCTTTTTCAGGATCTCCGCAGATGCTGCCAAGAGCCGCTGCTATGGGCAGGCCGACTTCTCCGGTGCCGGGAATACCAACCCCCATGCCGTTCTTCAACAGATTGCCGCTGACAAGAATATCCAGGCACTCAGGCTGACAGCCAAGGAGATGTGTTGCATGGGCTGCAGCCAACGCCGTAGATACAGGTTCAGTACATCCCAGGGCGGGTTTAACACGATCTTTGATGATGGCTACAAAGCCGTCCCATTCTGGACGCCACATGGTTTTATCCTTGTCGATAGTTTGCGAGATCATGATAAGGCTGGAACAGGAGAAAAGTATTTTCTCTATGGGGGTGACTAACGACAATGTTAAAATAATTTTTCCTTTATCCTGATAATTTGGGAAATTATTTCAGTGGATAAAAAAGATAGAAAAATAATTGGTTATTTGCAGGAAGACGCCTCACTCTCCCTGAACGATCTGGCAGAAAAAGTTGACCTGTCGCCAAGCCCCTGCTGGAAGCGTATCCGAAAGCTTGAGGATGATGGTGTTATTCGAAAGCGGGTTGCACTGGTGGATCAGGACAAGGTCGGGCTACCCCTGTCCGTTTTCGTACATCTGAAAACCCGTAACCATAATGAAGACTGGCTGCAGCACTTTGCCTGCACAGTTTCCCTTTTTGATGAAGTTGTTGAGCTCTATCGCATGGGGGGAGACTGGGACTACATGATGAGGGTAGTTGTGGAAAACATTCACGCCTATGACCGTTTTTACAAGACGCTGATCAAAGCCATTCCTGACCTGAGCAAGGTATCTTCCAGCTTTGCCATGGAGCAGATCAAGTACACTACTGCTTTGCCACTATAATCAACCAAGCCTATTCCACTAATATCATTGCTACTGACAGCATTGTTACTGACACCTGCCTGCTGCCGACTGTCCAATCCTGAAAGATGAATTGGTCATACGGGTGATAAAAGGGTGGGGAAAAAATGAAGACAAGATCAAGCGTTACACCTTCGGTAGTGTCGGCAGCGGTACCAGTACCAGTTGCAGGAACCTTAACAATACCGTCTAAGACAGGCTCGAAAGTAGCACCAGTCCGAAGCTGCAAACTTCCTGATGTTAAAAGGAAAAGGTCTAGTCTCACAAAAGACTCAGATGGTAGTGATATACCTGTAGCTACACGAAAATGTCATGAACAAAGGACGATTAAAATTGATATATCTAAATTACATCAAAAAAAACAGGCAGAATCTCAAACTCAAAAAGGGAAGCAGCTAAAGTCCGGTTCGTCAGCAGGACACAGTTCCTCATCGTCCTCCACCCCAAAAAAAAGAGTCAAGGCTGCACCGGATCAGAAAGGCAAAGTCAAACAAAGATCATCCAGGCGAGCGAATACATTGGAAAAAGCTCGTCATAATCAAGCTGAACGGGAACTAAGGAGGGGTTTAACTTGTGCTACCAAAGAACTGGAGGATACTCTTACAAAATATGGCTATCTCAGAGAAGATACAGCCAGAAAGCGTTGCCGAACCCCGTGTAGTCATACAAAAATAGAAGTGCTCAAGGCAGCCCGTACCGCAATAATAGAATTATGTAATGAAAAAAGTTCTCTGTCACAAAAAAATGCCAATCTTGAGGATGAACAACAACCTCTATTCCATTTACAAGGTGAAGGGGATGATCAGTGGGAGAGTGAAAGTCAACTAGAGGTTATGAATCCAGCGGATCTATAATATGGCAAGAAAGATCCGGTCTGACAAAAATATGTGCCGCTGCCATTCTCGAGAGGTTGAAGCCCAGTAATAAACAGTAATTTTGTCGGCTATTCAGCAACAGGGTATGTTAATATTGCTCCGGTTTATTAGTACTTGCGTCCGTAGATTTATACTGACGTGCCGCCTGTCGGCTTTGGTGTCAAGGGGATTTGACCGGAAAGCTGCTGGGCTTGACTGAGCCTAAAACTCTCTATTCTCTTTTCTGACTATCACTGAAGCTACTGATGAGCGAAGCTGATTTCAACTGTATTTATACCGGTTTGGCCGGTCGTACTCTTCTGGAAAACTCCCTATTAAATAAAGATACAGCCTTCTCAATGGAAGAGCGCAGCGAACTGGAGCTGCACGGGTTGTTACCACCGCGGGTTGAGACCCTTGAGGAACAGTGTCGCAGGGCATACAAATCTTTCTCGGTTAAGCCAACTCCGATCCTGAAGCATATTTATCTCCGTTCCCTGCAGGATACCAATGAAACCCTGTACTACGCGCTGGTTCAGCGCCATCTGGAAGAGATGCTGCCTATTATCTATACCCCGGTTGTGGGGCAGGCCTGTCAGCGTTTCAGTGACCTCTACCGTCGTCCCCGAGGTTTGTATATTTCCTATCCTGAGCGGGATCGTATGGATGCCATGCTGGCCAACTTCAAGCGCAATATTGAGGTTATCGTGGTCACCGACGGTGAGCGTGTATTGGGGCTGGGTGACCAGGGTATTGGCGGTATGGGAATCTGTATCGGCAAGCTGGCTCTGTACACGGCTGTGGGTGGCATTACCCCTAATAAAACTCTGCCGATCACGCTGGACTGTGGAACCAATAACCAGCAGCTTCTGGATGACCCAGCGTATCTGGGCTGGCGTCACAGGCGTATTGATGACAGCGAGTACTATGCATTCGTGGACAGCTTTATCCAGGCACTGAAACGCCGCTGGCCCAAGGCTTTGCTGCAGTTTGAAGATTTTGCTATTCATCATGCAACACCTCTGCTGGATAAGTACCGCCATGAGCTGTGCAGCTTCAATGATGATATCCAGGGAACCGCTGCTGTAGCGGCTTCTACTCTTCTCTCTGCTGCCCGGGCCGCAGGGAAGCCCTTGGAAGAGATGAAAATAGCCTTCCTTGGCGCGGGTTCTTCTGGCTGTGGCATTGCAGGCCAGATAATCCGGTTGATGATGGAGCGTGGGCTCTCTGAGCAAGAAGCACAGAAGCGTATTTACATGGTGGATCGTTGTGGTCTGCTCCACGATGAAATGGAAGATCTGTACCCCTTCCAGCAGAAGCTGGTGCACCAGAAGAGCGAAATAGAAGGCTGGTCGGATACCGAGGGTGTTTTCATGATGGATGTGATCCGTCATGTAAAGCCGGATGCCATTATTGGTGTGTCAGGTCAGACTGGCCTGTTCACTCAGGAAATTATCGAACTGATGGCAGAGAACCATCAGCAGCCAATTATCTTTGCCCTTTCCAACCCCATCAGCCAGATTGAGGCAAAACCGGAAGATATTATTCGCTGGAGTTACGGACGTGCCCTGGTGGCTACAGGCAGTCCGTTTGATCCTGTGGAGTTTAACGGCAAGGTTTACCCGGTGGCCCAGTGCAACAATATTTATATCTTCCCGGGTGTTGGGCTGGGTGCACTGGCCAGCGGAGCAAAAGAAGTTTCTGATGGTATGCTGAATGCTGCTGTGGAAACTCTGGCTGTCTCAGCTCCCAGTGGCTCTCTGTTGCCGCCAATGAGTGATATCAAAAGAGTAACCGGAGAAATTGCCAGAGCTGTAGCACTGCAGGCCCTGGAGGAAAAGCTGGCACCAGAGTGTGAAGTGAGTGTTCTGGAAGAGCAGATTCGCAAACAGATGTGGAAGCCTGAGTATCGTCGTGTACGAGTGGCTTACTGCTAACTAGTACCCACGGGGTATATCACACCTACAGGGAATAGCTCTTTGGTCTGACTGGCAGGAGGGCATCGACCCTGCCAGTCAGGCATCTGCATAGTGGTCACCATGGGGTAGCCAGCGATCTACAAGAGGTTGAACGTGGGTAGGAGCTTCCTGAATCAGCTGTTCAGCCGCAGATTTAATAGTATCCAGCAAAGTCTTATCTCTCTCCAGGTCTGCTACGCGGAATTGAACCAGTCCTGTCTGACGTGTTCCCAAAACTTCGCCTGGTCCACGCAGTTCCAGATCTTTTTCGGCAATCACAAACCCGTCACTGGATTCCCGCATCACCTGCAGTCGCTCTTTTCCCTGCTGTGAAAGCGGTGGGTGATACATCAACACACAGTGGCTGGCAATACTGCCCCTGCCAACCCGCCCGCGCAGCTGGTGGAGCTGGGCCAGACCAAGGCGTTCCGGGTTTTCAATGATCATCAGGCTGGAATTGGGAACATCTACACCCACTTCAATAACTGTTGTCGCAACCAGCAGGTGCAGATGACCTTCCTTGAATGCATCCATGACCTCGGCTTTTTCCGAAGGTTTCATCCGGCCATGGATAAGACCAACGGACAGATCTGGCAGGGATTTGGTAAGCTCTTCCGCCGTCACTTCAGCAGCCTGGCACTGCAACGCTTCTGACTCCTCAATCAGAGTGCAGACCCAGTAAGCCTGTCGTCCTTCCTGACAGGCAATTCTTACCCGTTCAATCACCTGATCGCGGCGATTATCACCAATCACAATGGTGTTTACCGGCGTTCGGCCGGGAGGCAGCTCGTCGATTATGGAGCAATCCAGGTCGGCATAGGCACTCATGGCCAGGGTTCGGGGAATAGGCGTAGCCGTCATAATTAGCTGATGGGGCATGGCACCAATTTTTCGCCCCTTTTCCCGAAGGGCCAGACGCTGATGAACACCAAACCGGTGCTGTTCATCAATAATGGCCAGGGCCAGATGGCGGAACTCGACATCTTCCTGGAACAGGGCGTGGGTCCCGACAACGACTTCTGCTTCACCGGAACGAATCAGTTCAAGTTGCTGCTCACGTTTCTTCCCTTTGGTTTTTCCAGTCAGCCAGGCCACGGTGATCCCAAGGGGTTTCAACCAGCTGGAAAAATTGTTGTAGTGCTGCTCCGCCAGGATTTCCGTAGGTGCCATCAAAGCGGCCTGATGTTTACTCTCTACAGTCTGTAACGCTGCCAGCGCTGCCACAACTGTTTTACCCGAGCCAACATCTCCCTGAACCAGGCGCAGCATAGGAACAGGCAGGGAAAGATCATTGATAACTTCTCCAGAAACCCGTTGCTGGGCTCCTGTCAGGGTGAAGGGAAGGTTTTCAAGAAATCTGCTGACCAGCTCTCCTGATCCCGGCAGAGCCATACCTGTCTGCTGGCGAACCCGCTGACGCAGCTGCTGCAGACTGAGGTTGTGGGCCAGGAGTTCTTCAAAAGCCAGACGCTGCCGGGCTGGGTGTAGGCCTTCAGCCATGGTTTCGAGTTCGGCATCGGGTGGTGGCTTATGCAGAAAGCGCACAGCCTCAGTAAGAGGCCACAGACTGTACTTTTCATGAAGAGAGTCGGGAAGCCACTCCTGCAGAGCATCCGGGTGATGAATAAACTGCAGGGCCTGTTCGCACAAACTGCGCAGCCTGGGCTGGGTCAGCCCTTCGGTGGCGGGGTAAACAGGCGTTAAGGTCTCTTCTATCCCTGATGGGCTGCTGTCGTTAATTATCCGGTATTCAGGGTGATAGAACTCCAGTCCATGGGCTCCACGGCGGGGCTCACCAAAACAGCGGATAGTTGCGCCTTTTTTCAGGCTGTTCTTCTGTGCCGCACTGAAGTGGAAAAAGCGAAGGTTAACCGTGCCTGTGCCATCCTGTACTCGACAGACAAGGCTGCGGCGACGGCCCATGACAATATCGGAAGCGGCAATCGTGCCTTCGATAACCGCATCCATGCCAAATTGAAGCTCACCCAGTGGCGTGATTCTGGTACGGTCCTGGTAGCGCAAAGGCAGATGGAACAGGAGGTCCTGAAGATTGCTGATGCCAATCTTTTCCAGCCTGGTGGCAAGCGCAGCGCCAACCCCTTTCAGTGTTGTTACCGGAACCTCGTTCAGAGACTTCGCCAACCCTGCTCCTCCTCAGCTCTGGTGAGAGACAACAGGACAGTGACGGATGGCTTCCACAACCGCATCTATGGCCTTGGGGCGGGGAAAGCTTGCCCGCCAGGCCAGAGCTACGGTTCGGCCCGGAGAAGGATCGGTAAATGGCTTGATAGTCAGCAGGCCTGGCGCATAGTGGTTGGCTCCACCTGTCGCTGACATAGGCAGCACAGTGATTCCCATACCGGAAGCAACCATATGACGCATGGTTTCCAGAGATGTTGCTTCAATGGTTGTTTTCTTCGGCTTGTGCTCGTCCTGCTGATTAAGGGCTGGGCAGGCTTCCAGCACCTGGTCACGGAAGCAGTGGCCCTGACCCAGCAGGAGCAGGTCGGCATCGACCAGGTCGGTGACCGGAATCGCATCCTTTTCAGCCCAGGGGTGATCTCCCGGCATCAGTACGGTGAACTGCTCATCGTAAAGGGGTTTGGTCACCACATCGGCTTCAGTAAACGGCAGGGCGATAATAATGGCGTCCAGCTCACCCAAGCGCAATTTCTGGCGCAGAACATGGGTGTAGTTCTCCTCAACATAGAGTGGCATTTCCGGTGCTATGCGGTGCAGTTGGGGTACCATATGGGGCAGAAGATAGGGGCCGATGGTGTAGATGGTGCCGATACGCAGAGGGCTGGCCAGCTGGTCCTTGCCTTCACTGGCGATGGTTTTGATGCAGGAGGCTTCTTCAAGAACCTTCTGGGCCTGTTCAATAACCTTGGTTCCCAGGGGAGTGACTCGTACAGCAGATTTACTGCGCTCAAAAATGGCAACTCCCAGCTCATCTTCCAGCTTTTTTACGCCCACACTCAATGTCGGTTGGCTGACAAAGCAGCGCTCCGCAGCTTTGCCGAAATGGCACTCCTGAGCGAGTGCAACAATGTATTTGAGTTCTGTCAGTGTCATGGCTTCATGATACTGTAAATTTAGACAGTATATATAGGCGTGGTACAGAATAATTTCTGCAAAGCACGCTTTTACGTTTATGCTGGGGTGATCATGTCTGGGTACTTACTCCAGTCATTAAGATTACCTATTAAAAGACAGGTACATAATAAACTAAAACCGAGGTAGTAATGAAAGGCGCTTTCTCTCCGGCAGAAGAACCTGCCAGCCCTGTGACTCTTATAGCCGGCTGCGGTGATGTAGGAGGCCGTCTTGCCCGAAGGCTTATCAGTGCCGGACATACAGTTTTTGGTTTACGTAGAAACTGTGATCTTCTCCCTGATGGTGTTATTCCTGTACCAGGGGACTTGAGTGACTCTGAACACCTTAGTCAATGGCCGGAATCAATTGACTATGTCGTCTACTGTGCAGCTGCAGGGCGAGGGGAAGATAGCTATAGAGAGACCTATATAAAAGGGCTGGAGAATGTCATCAACCACCTGCTGAAAATGGCAGAGCCTCCGAAAAGGATTTTCTTTACCTCAAGCACTGCTGTTTATCACCAGAATGATGGGGAGTGGGTGGATGAACTTTCTCCCACCCATCCGACAGGCTTTAATGGTCAGGTTATGCTGGAAGCGGAAGCTCTGTTGATGTCGTCTGGACTGTCAGCAACAGTGGTGCGCTTTGGTGGTATTTACGGCCCTGGCCGAAACTATATGGTCAACAAGGTAAAAGCGGGAGAGGTCTTCGCGCAAACACCTCTGGTTTATGGAAACCGTATTCACTCAGAGGATTGTGCTGGAATGCTGGCCTGGCTGGTCAAACTGGACAGGGCAGGTGAAGGCGTTCATCCCCTTTACCTGGGAGTGGACAGCAACCCGGCCCCTCTTTCAGAAGTGACCCGATGGCTGGCTCAGCAGCTGGATGTGAAGTCTGTTAAAAAAAACAGAGTATCAGGGCGTGGCAGCAAGCGCTGCCGAAATGATCGCATTCTGGAGTCCGGGTACAGGTTTCAGTATCCAGACTATCGCTCCGGGTACAGTGAAATACTGGGAGCTGTATTGACGAACGTTGGGATCAGCAAAAAATAAAGGCATTTACGAGAAAAATTAGTTTTTCCTCGCTTTCTTTACAAAGAGTTGAGAGGAAGGTAACGCATTGAAAAGCGGGGAATTACACCGGAAAGCAGACGGAAAATGCAAAAAAAATGATGCTTATGTGAAGTTTTTATTACTGGCAGTCAGGCGTCAGTTTGGGTAATTTATGCCGGTACATCTGCAAGTAAAAATACTGGAAATAATAAATGCAGGGCAGAAAAGATGTCGCAGGATCCCGTTGCTCTTGAACTGAGTAATATCCACAAGCGTTATGGTGACCTGAAAGTTCTCCGGGGCATATCTCTTAAAGCCAGTGATGGCGATGTTTTAACCATTATTGGTTCCAGTGGTTCTGGTAAAAGTACCCTTCTTCGCTGTATCAATCTGCTTGAAAAGCCTAATAAGGGCAGCATTTCTGTGAATGGAGAGACGTTGAAGCTGAAAAAAAAGAAGGGTGTTCTCTGTCCTTCTGATCAAAAGCAGCTGGCATCTATTCGTTCACGTCTTGGCTTTGTGTTTCAGGGGTTTAACCTTTGGCAGCATAAAACTGTCCTGGAAAATATTATGGAAGCGCCGGTCAGTGTGCTGAAGCGTTCCCGCCGGGAAGTGGAAGAGCATGCAGAGAGTCTTCTGGAAAAGGTAGGCCTGGCCGACCGCCGTGATTACTTTCCTTCTCAATTGTCTGGAGGGCAGCAGCAGCGGGTAGCCATTGCCCGGGTTCTGGCCATGGAACCCCAGATAATGCTGTTTGATGAACCAACTTCAGCACTTGATCCGGAACTGGTGGGGGATGTGTTGAATGTTATCCATGGTCTTGCAGAAGAAGGGCGGACCATGCTGATCGTAACCCATGAAATGAAGTTTGCCAGGGAGGTCTCCGACAGGGTGATCTTCCTGCATAACGGGCGTATTGAAGAAGATGGTAAACCCAAGGATATCTTCAAGAATGCCCAGTCCAAGCGTTGCCGAAAGTTTCTGGCTACCGCCATGTAGGAAACCATCGGCCCTGAAAGCATCATAAAACAGCCCTGAGCTGAAAATAAAAAGAAGAGCTGAGAAATGATAATTAACAAATGGGTAAAAGCCTGCGTAGTGATTGCTGGAGTTATTGTTGGCCCAGTTACCATGGCAGGAGACAAGCTCCGTATTGCAACTGAGGGGGCCTGGGCTCCTTTTAATTATGTCGACAAGAACGGCAGCCTTGCAGGTTTCGATGTCGATATAGCCAATGCTCTGTGCGCCAGGATGAAAGCCGACTGTGAGATTGTGGCCCAGGACTGGGACGGAATGATTCCATCCCTGAAGGTTCGTAAGTTTGACGCCATTGTGGCCAGTATGTCCATGACCGAAGATCGTCTGAAGCAGGTTGATTTTACTGACCGCTACTATTCCGGTGGTCTGCGCTTCATGGGGCCAAAAGGTAAGGATCTGGATACAACCAGTACAGGTTTGAAAGGCAAAGTGATTGGTGCTCAGCGGGCTACCGTTGGGGGGCAGTTTCTGGAAGATAATCTGGCCGATATTGTAGAGATCAAACTGTATGACACCCAGGAAGGGGTATACCTTGATCTTCTGGCAGGCCGTCTGGATGGCGCTCTTTCTGATGAGCTGCCTACCTGGAACTGGTTAAGCAGCGATCAGGGTAAAGGGTTTGAGTTCAAGGGTGAATCTTTTGCCAAAGATGACAGGATTGGTATTGCTGTTCGCAAGAATGATCCTCTGAAAGCAAAACTGAATAAGGCTCTGAAAGAGATCCGGGCGGATGGAACCTATGACCGGATCAACAAAAAGTATTTCCCGTTTTCCATCTATTAATCATGGGCTGACCGCCCGGCCAGTCATCAATGACAAGCGACAGTGGTAATTCGTTTTGAATATTGAAGCATTTTTTGACGGGTTTATGGCCCAGCTTCTGGCCGGCACCATGATGACTATCCGGATCACCCTGGCGGCGACACTGCTTGGTGTCTGCCTGGGGCTTTTGGGGGCGGCGGCACGCTTATCCAGTTTCACTGTTCTGCGTGCTGTTGGAGGCGTCTATGTGGGTGTGATCCGGGGAATCCCCGAGCTTCTCATTGTTTTTCTGATCTATTTCGGATCCAGCAAACTGTTGATGGCTACAGCATCGCAGTTTGGATACCTCGATTATATTGAGTTGAACCCCTTTATTGCTGGTGTTATTGCTCTGAGTTTGACTTTTGGTGGCTATGCCACGGAAGTCTTCAGAGGGGCTTTTCTGGCTATTCACAAGGGGCAGTCTGAAGCCGCCCAGGCTTTGGGGCTGGGCAGGTTTCGTATTTTCTTTGGCATTATTTTGCCCCAGGCCTGGCGAATTGCCCTTCCAGGGTTGGGAAACCTGATACTGATTCTTATGAAAGATACCGCTCTGGTTTCAGTGATTGGCCTTGAGGAGCTGACCAGGAAAACGTCTATGATCGTCAATGCGACCCGTGAACCATTTACCTGGTACTTCACCGCTGCGGTGATGTATCTCGGGCTGACAATTATTGCCACTGCTCTGCTTCGTTATTTTGAAGATCAGTCAAGAAAGCACGAAACCCCGGTTGACAGGATAACAACCGGTCTGGTGAAGGAGTAGCTGTATGGATTGGTCTGTTATTGCTGAATATTATCCGCGTCTGTTAACGGGAGCCTGGGTTACCCTTCAGCTGGTGGTTTTGTCCGGGGTAATCGGAATTATTCTGGCTGTTCCCATGGCGCTGGCACGCATCTCTCCAAACAGGTGCTACAGCCAGTTTCCAAGACTTTATATTTTCTTCTTCCGGGGGACTCCCTTACTCATCCAGATTTTCCTGATCTACTACGGGTTATCCCAGTTCGAGTGGATAAAGAACAGCGCCTTATGGCCCTTCCTGCGTGAACCTTACTGGTGTGCAGTGATAACCATGGGGCTCCATACCACTGCTTATATTGCCGAAATTCTTCGGGGAGCCCTGCAGGCTATACCGGAAGGAGAGGTAGAAGCCTGTCGCGCCATAGGGATGACCAAGTTCACCATGTACCGTCGAATTCTTCTGCCAAGGGCATTTGGGATTATGCTGCCAGCCTACAGCAACGAGATTATTCTGATGCTGAAAGGCAGTGCCCTGGCCAGCACGATTACCTTGCTGGATCTTACCGGGATGGCGCGAACAATCATTGCCCGCACCTACACTCCTGAGGAAGTCTATATCGCAGCTGGTTTTCTCTACCTGCTGATCAGCTGGATGTTTATGGGAGTGTTCAAAGTTCTGGATCGGTACTTCTTCAACCGCCACAGGTTTGCTCAGGTTTAATTGAACAGAATATCGCTGCTATGAATGGGTTGATGACAGCAATTGCAGAGTAGCTCCAGAGCCAGAGAGTACTAACACCCTTGTCCGTATCAGCCTGAACCAGCCAATATCCGCTCCGATGTTACCCATGAGGTACTGTCTGCCTTATCACCATCTTTTGAAAAGCTTGGAAAGGCCGGACTTGATGCGCTATTTGAAAAAGCCTACGAGTTAGACTCGATCACCCATGTTCATACGCCGGGTAATTCACCGGCCATGTCAGATGGAGCTGCTCTGGTTATCATTGGTTCTGAGAAGGCAGGAAAGCTTCTCAACAGAAAACCCAGGACGCGCATTGCTTCCTTGAGCAATGTGAATGACGACAGCAATATGGTGGTTGGTGGCTGTGTTGCTGTTACCAAAAGGCTGTTGGATCAGCAGGGTATGAGTATCAGCGATATTGATCTGTTTGAAATTCATGAAGCATTCGCAGCCACAATTGTTAAGACCCGGAAGGATTTGGGAATTCCCGATGAGAAACTTAATGTGAATGGTGGTTGTATTGCCCTCGGGCACACGCTGGGGGCAACAGGTGCTATTTTGGCAGGTACACTGCTGGGTGAGATGGAGCGCAGTGGGTTGTGGTGGGGAGTCGCCGCCAGCAGCGGCGCTGCCGGAGCCGGAAGTGCTGTTCTTATTGAGCGGTTAATGCCGGGTTAACCCTGCTTTTTCTGGCAGGTGAGCCAGCAGTGTCTGGCTCCACAGGCAGGACATGGGATATGGATATATCATAAAAAAAACAGGGATATGTCCGGACAATAAAAATGGCAATAGGTGGTGGAGCAGGCAGAACTGAGTACCATCAACCCCGACCAGCTGTGCACAGAAGGAAGGCTGGTCGCCCCCGAAATGGAACTGCATCGAGAATGGGTCACCGGATTACGGTAGTCCCGCCCGATAAAGTTCACCCTTCCGTTGCCCTGGGTAGAATCATGGCAAGCCACCTCGAAAGCCTCCAGGGACAGGGTGGGAGCCGGCCACTGGCAAAAATGGTTCCTTCATCATTGCCCTGGCCTGTTTCCCCCCAGGTTAGTACCAAAGAAGTGGCTTTAGTGCAGCGGCCGCTTAGTCCTGTCATCAATGAGGCTCGCCTCTGGAAGCAGGAGAGGGGATTACCAGCAGACAATAAACAGTTAATGATGGTTCTTTCGGACTCAGCTATAGCCAAGTTCCCCTATAGGAAAAACCAGAAACATCTTGAACGGGTGCATAATGCCGCCGCATTGAATGCCGCCACTCTTCAGGGGGGAGTCCCAAAGTTTGCCCCCCTTGGCGAGGATGCTCCAGAGTTCAAAGCACTACTGGAAGCCGCTCAAAATACACCAACGGCAAAGCTATCCCAGCGGCTGAAAGCTCAAGATGGGCTGCTGGTTGATAAAAAAAGTGGATTGGTTATCGCTCTGTTCAAGGATGAAGAGAGCGGTCAGATCAAAATTGCCTTTGGTGGAACGAAATCAGGGAAGAACCTGAAAAGCAGGAAAAGGATTTTGGGAGGGCAGATACAGGCAGATATCAAGAATTTTACGGGCCTGGGTATCCCCCGCTCTTACAAACAGGCTGTGGAAATTGGTCGTTTGGCTGCAGAGCTGTTTGGAGCGGATAAGGTATCACTAACAGGTCATTCACTAGGTGCAGGGTTGGCACAATATTCTGCAGCCATGAACAAGCTACCGGCCAACTGTTTCAGCCCAGCTGCTCTGGGAAAAGCTGCACTGAAAGAGCTGGCTGCCAATAATCGTCTCGATCCTGATTGGCTCAAGCAGAATATCCATCACTATATGGTAAAGGGTGACCCAGTCTGTAACCCCAAAGGTATGAGCTGGTTCCATCGCAACTTTTCGGCGACCAATCTTGGAACAAGAGTAGTAATCAGGCCTCAGGTAGATAAATACAAAGGAATGGCAGCTTCGCACAACCACTCTCACGAACACTTGGAAAAAGCTGTAAAACGGCGGTTAAGAAGGGAAGCCCGGGCAGTGAAAAGCAGTGGGAGTAGTTAAACTTATGAAGCCGGGCAAAAGACCGGCTTCATATTAAAAAGGCTTAGTTCAGTGAAAGGATAGCTTCTATTTCAACAGGAACACCCTTGGGCAGTTCTTTTACACCCACAGCGGCACGAGCCGGGTAAGGCTCCTGGATATACTCTGCCATAACTTCATTAACTACGGGAAAGTTGGACAGGTCAGTCATGGAGATATTGACCTTGACTGCATCCTGCAGAGAGCCTCCAGCCGCTTCAGCAATAGCTTTCAGGTTTTCAAAACACTGGCGGGCCTTGGCTTTGAAGTCACCTTCAACAACTTCCATGGTGGCTGGAACCAGAGGAATCTGGCCAGAAACATACACAGTAGTACCGACTTTTACAGCCTGAGAGTAAGTGCCGATTGCGGCAGGAGCGTTTTCTGTATGAATAATCTGCTTGTTGCTCATTGGCAAGTACCTGTTATTAGGTGAGGGGCCATGCAGAATGGCAGTTCAGAAAAAATCAGTCCAGAGCATAAATTGTGTGGAAAAGCGAAGAATTTAGCTATTTCACTTTTATTCGGGACCAGATTGGCAAATGGTCAGAATAGTCAGCGCACTCCTTTCTTGGGCAGACACCTGACGCAATCACATTTAGGCTGTTAGTAAAAATAAAGTCGATAATAGTATCCTTCTTTCCCGGGTGAGTGACTCTGTCCCGGTAATTCAGTTCTTTGTGGGCATCTTTCATTCCGATATTAGTCAGAGGCTTGAGAACATAGACACTGTTAATGCCCAGCCAGGCTTCAATAAAATAGGTGTGTGTATTGAAGTCACCTCCAAGAATGACCGGGACGTCAGCTTTCTTGATATCTTCTGCGAGTTCTTCATTCTGGTTGTGGCGGTAGTAACCATCACTGAAGTGGGAGGCGAGATGTGTCGAATAAAGGCGAATGATCTGATCTCCCATCTTCATGTCAGCAGCCAGAGCCATACGCCCACCAACCCTGAGTTCATCATCCTTGTTATAAACGTATCTTGAGCTGGCAGACTGGTAACGGATCATTCGAACATTACCCAAGGGGTATCGGGACAGAATGGCATTGCCATGTTCACAATAATCATCAACTTCGACAAATTCGACGCCATAGACGAAGTTCATACCCAGGTTTTTTGCCAGATACTGGGCAACCTGTTGATAGCCAGTTCTCTGGCAGCCACGGTCAACTTCACTGAGAAGCACCACATCTGGATTCTGTGACTGCAGCCACCCTGCAATTGCGTAGCGTCTGTGGCCCCGTTCTATGTTGTAGGCGATGACTTTCAATTCATCTTTTGGAGGGGCTTCGGTTCTTGTGAAACTCTGGCCTTCAAGGGCACAGGAAATTTGAACCTGATCGGTTAACCCTTCCGGGTTCTCACTGGCTTCAGGGCAAAGGCGTGTGCTGGCAGAACTGATAGAGACTTGCCAGTTATATTCTTTAAATTCCTCCTCCGCAGAGGAGAGGACAATGTGAAAAGAGCAGACAAGAAAAATAATAAGGCGCAGCACTGAGAGCGTTTCCCTTTGCGTGTGTATATCTCTCTCAGTTAAGCACTGAGAGAGATAGCAGGAAATGTTTGTATTGTTTTTTCATGGGAGCACCCTTTCCATCACATCAAGATGATGAAAAAGGTACTTTACCTACAGGGTGCCCATGGCTGTTTTTAGTTTTCTCTAAGGCGGCTGATAGAGTGTACGCCACGAATGGTACGCAGGCGCTTGATAATACTGGCTAGATGAATACGATCCTGCACACAGATGAGAACCTGGGCATGGGTCAGCTTCACACTGCGCTCCTCCACACCGATTTTCTCAATGCTGGCGTTGGCGGCGGTGATAGCTGTAGCCATGGAAGCGATCATACCTTTCTGGGGTTCTACCACGACATTCAATTCAACCCTGAACTCGCCCTGGACATTCTTGTCCCAGTCCACTTCAAGAATCTTTTCCGGGCTGTGACGGATTTCGGCAATATTTGGGCAGGACTCAGTATGGATAACCAGACCTCGGCCAGAGCTGACATGGCCAACGATTGGGTCTCCAGGAATCGGATGGCAGCAGCGGGCAAAGCTGATAATCATCCCCTCAGTCCCCTTGATGGTCAGAGGCTTCTCAGGGTCGGACGTATCCAGCTGATCTGGCTCCATCAGTTGAATATCCAGTAGCCGGCGGGCAATGACATAGGCCATACGGTTTCCCAGTCCTATATCAGCCAGCAGCTCATCCAGCTGGGAGCATTTGGTATAGGCCAGAACGGCTTCCATGCTGTTGCGGGAAACCTGGTCGAGGCTACTGCCCAGGCCAACCAGAACCTTGTTCAGAAGGCGCCTGCCAAGGGCAACAGATTCAGCTTCCCTCTGGTTTTTCAGGTAGTGACGAATATTGGATCGGGCTTTACTTGTGATGACATAGTTCAGCCAGGCTGCATTCGGGCGGGCTCCCGGAGCTGTAATAATCTCAACGGTCTCACCACTGTCCAGGGGCTGGCTCAGGGACGCAAGCTTGCGATCGATCCGGCAGGCAACGCAGGTATTGCCAACATCAGTATGTACGGCATAAGCAAAGTCGACAGGCGTGGCTCCCCGTGGCAGTTCCATAATGTCGCCCTGGGGTGTGAATACATAAACCTCATCAGGAAACAGGTCGACCTTGACGTTCTCGATAAACTCCAGGGAGTTACCCGCCGTCTGTTGCAGCTCAAGAAGATTCTGTAGCCAGGAGCGGGTTCGGCTCTGGCTGCCCAGCAGAGCTTCATCTCCACTCTTGTAGAGCCAGTGGGCCGCAATGCCATTGTTGGCCATGTCTTCCATTTCCTGGGTGCGAATCTGGATTTCCACAGGAATACCATGCAGGCCAAACAGAGTGGTATGCAGAGACTGATAGCCATTGGCTTTGGGAATGGCTATGTAGTCTTTGAAACGGCCGGGAATGGGTTTGAACAGGTTATGGACCAGACCAATGGTGCGGTAACAGCTGTCTACGCTATCAACAATAATTCGGATGCCAAATACATCCATGATCTCGGAGAAAGATTTACGCTGCTCCTTCATCTTGGTGTAGATGCTGAAGAGATGTTTTTCCCGGCCCATCACCCGGCCATTCAGGCCTTCTTTTTCAAGCCGATTGTTGATGCTTTCAACAACAGAGCTGACGATTTCCGAGCGATTTCCACGGGCTTTTCTGACCGCTTTTGTCAGCAGGCTGGCGCGCATGGGATACATGGCTGTGAAGCCAAGATCCTCAAACTCGATTTTCATCTGGTGCATGCCCAGTCGCTGGGCGATAGGGCTGTAGATATCGAGTGTTTCGTTGGCGATTCGCCGTCGTTTGTCCGGGCGCATAACACCCAGAGTACGCATGTTGTGGAGGCGATCAGCGAGCTTGACCAGGATAACCCGGATATCCCGGGCCATGGCCAGAGCCATCTTCTGGAAGTTCTCTGCCTGAGCCAGGGTTTTATCTTCAAATTCGATATGGGTCAGCTTGCTGACACCATCAACAATTTCGGCAACAGTCTCCCCAAACTGCTTTTGAATTGCACCTTTGGGAATTCCTGTATCTTCAATGACATCATGCAGCATGGCCGCCATCAGACTCTGATGGTCCATATGCATATCTGCAAGAATGCTGGCTACTGCCAGGGGGTGGGTCACATAAGGCTCACCGGAACGACGTTTCTGTCCGTCATGGGCCTGTTCTGCGTAATAGTAAGCTCGGCGAACCTTATTGATTTGCGCCGGGGTGAGATAGGAATTGAGTCTGTGAGCCAGGTCTGCAATGGACGACAATACCCGCTCCTCCTTTCAGGGGTTTACTGCTTCCTGATAACGAAACAAGCAGCGGGCATTGCGTTTAAATCCCAATTCTGGAATTAACCTTCCAGGCCAGCCAGCAGCAGGCCAGCGTCATCATCTTCCTGCTCTTCGCGGTCGATGGCTTTGGGATCAATCATGCCAGAGGCAATCTCACGCAGCGCCACAACAGTGGGCTTGTCGTTTTCCCAGGGTACCTTGGGGTCCTTTCCACCAATGGTAAGCTGGCGGGCACGCTTGCTGGCGGCCATAACCAGTTCAAAACGGTTGTCTACGTGATCCAGGCAGTCTTCAACGGTTACTCGCGCCACGGGGTGCTCCACTCTCTCTTAAAGGACTGTGCGGGGCTTCCTGCGGTTTTTTCGGATGAAGATACAAAAAACTACCCACAACCAAACCTGCAGTGATCCGCAAACTGTCAGTGTACTTAATGATTGGCAATGATGACAAGGATTTCGCCTGCATTATTGGTTCTGTTACGAGAGAATTAGCTGACTTTTTGAAAAAACAGTGAATAAACCCATACCAATTCGTGGTCTGGACTGAATGGAGGAAACCGGTGCTTCCTCCAGGTCTTTAAAGATCAAGATCAGTGCAGCAGATCTTTGATCAGATCCTTACGATAATCCTGCTGGAAATCCAGGCCGAGGCGGTGGCTGCGAATCACGGCCTTCAGATCAAATAAAGCCTCATCAAAGTTATCATTGATGACGATGTAGTCGAATTCGGAATAGTGGGACATCTCGCTGACCGCCTTGGCCATGCGGTAGGCGATCACACTCTCATCGTCCTGGCCTCGCCCCGTCAGACGTTTATGCAGCTCTTTCTGGGAAGGGGGCAGGATGAAGATACCGATAGCTTCAGGCATCAGGCGACGAACCTGCTGGGCACCCTGCCAGTCGATTTCCAGGATCACGTCGACCCCTTGTGTCATCTGCTCCTCAACCCAAGCCTGGGATGTGCCGTAGAAATTTCCAAAAACTTCAGCGTGTTCCAGGAAGACTCCCTGGCCGATCATGTGCTGGAACTCATCCACGGAGATAAAGTTATAGTTCACACCATTCTTCTCACCCTCCCGCATGGCGCGGGTGGTATGGGAGACAGATACCGTGATGTGTTTGGTGGTTTTGACCAGCTCGGTCACCAGGCTGGTTTTACCGGCCCCGGAGGGGGCTGCAACAATATAAAGGGAGCCTTTGCTCATAATCTCAATTTAGTCTCAAGTCAGTAACCGGGGTTATTCAATATTACCGATCTGTTCTCTCATCTGCTCAATGAGAACCTTAAGGTTAACCGCACTTTGAGTAACCTCAACCTCCACGGCCTTGGAACCAAGAGTATTGGCTTCCCGGTTGAGTTCCTGCATCAGGAAGTCCAGGCGGCGACCAATCGCGCCCTTGCTATTCAAAACCCGGGTTACTTCGTTGCAGTGGGTTTCCAGACGATCGAGCTCTTCATCGACATCGGCTTTCTGGGCCAGAAATACAAGCTCCTGCTCCAGTCTGTTCTGATCAACCTCAACACCGGCGTCAGCCAGACGCTGGGTGATCTTATCCCTCTGGTACTGCAGGAGCTCTGGCATATGCTTGCGTACCACCTTGCATTCGCTGGCAATACCTTCAAGGCGCTGAAGGATAAACTGCTTAAGTTCGGTACCTTCGCGGTTGCGGGTTTCCTGGATCTGCTTCATGGCATCAGTAAAGGCGTTGACAGCATCTTTCTGGATCTGGCCAACATCAGCGGAATCCTGGTTAAGAACACCCGGCCACCGCAGAATATCAAGGGGATTGGCTTTGTCCGTGTGGTTTACAGCATCCCGAACAGCTTCCAGGGCACCATTCATCTGCTTGAGGGCTATGGGGTTGACAGAGATTTGGTCACAGCTCTCGGACAGCTGAATTTTCAGGCTACACTCCACTTTGCCCCGGCTCAGTGACTTACGCAGCTGTTCCCGCAGCCTGGGTTCAATTTCCCGCATGTTTTCCGGCAGTCGGAAATGGGGCTCCATGTAGCGATGATTAACTGTGCGAATTTCCCACACGAGTGACCCCCAGTCTTGGCTGATCTCGACCCGTGCGAAAGCGGTCATACTTGCAGTCATGGTTTAGTCGTTCCAAACCGGTGAATAAATAGAAATTTATCCATTGTATCGGTTTCTGCCCCTCCGTTGATATGAGTGAATAAATTTGTTCGTGTTTTTTTCATGGAAATACCTTTTTCACCACATTGGTTATGAAAAAGGAAATCACCCTATAAATAGCAAGTAGCCAGCTGTCTTTTAACGTTATAATCCGTTTCAATTGAAATTATGAGGTGGAAATATGCGCCCTAGCGGTCGTGCTGCAGATGAACTGCGGGAAATCAAAATCACACGCCACTACACCAAGCATGCCGAGGGATCTGTTCTGGTTGAGTTTGGTGATACCAAGGTGATCTGCACAGCCAGCCTTGACCGGAATGTGCCTCGCTGGCTGAAAGGAACCAACCAGGGTTGGATCACCGCAGAGTATGGCATGTTGCCCCGAGCCACGGGGGAGCGGAATAACCGTGAAGCATCCCGTGGTAAGCAAGGAGGACGCACACTGGAGATTCAGCGCCTGATTGGTCGCTCTCTGCGTGCTGCCGTGGATCTGAAACGCCTTGGTGATAACACTATTACTGTGGATTGTGATGTTATCCAGGCTGATGGTGGCACCCGCACAGCTTCAATAACGGGTGCCTGTGTAGCCACGGTTGACTGCCTGCGTCATATGCAGCGTAACAAGATTATCCGTGATGATCCCCTGAAGCAGTTGATAGCTTCTGTATCTGTGGGCATTTATAACGGTAATGCTGTTCTGGATCTGGATTATGCAGAAGATTCTAATGCTGAGACAGATATGAACGTTGTAATGACGGAAAAGGGTGGCTTTATTGAGCTGCAGGGTACTGCAGAGGGAGCACCTTTTGATCAGGATGAAATGGATGCCATGGTGACCTTGGCCCGGAAGGGTATCAATAACCTGCTGGACATTCAGCGCAGCGCACTGGAAGCTCCCTGAGTCTGAATATTTCAGGCAATTCCGGGTGAAATGGGAATTGCCTGACTATTCACTGTGAAATATCCGGGTTAGAAAGAAAGTTCCCAGTCGTAGTCCACAATCACGGGGGCATGGCGTGAAAATGCTTCATGGGTGTAAATGCCAGAATTCAGCACCCTGTGACGCATGCTCGGAGTTGCTATCTGATAGTCATAGCGCCGGCCCTGGTTGATGGTGCGGTCATTTTCACCCAGCCAGAAGGTGTACTTGCCGCCTTCGCGGTCAACTTCCCGGTAGGTATCGACATACTCCAGACCATTGATGATTTCATCCATCCAGGCTCTTTCAGCTGGCAGGAATCCAGGAGTATCCTGATAGTCGCGCCAGCTGGCGATATCATTATTTTTGTGAACCACGCTCCAGGATCCGCAGGTGATAAACTCCCTGCGTTTGCGGCGCTGTTTGTTGAGGTACTGAAGGTACTCTTCCATAAACCGGAGCTTTTGGCCAAAAGATTCAGCTGAATCATCCGCTTCCGGCACCATCAGACTGCCAATACTGATCTTGTCAAAGTCTGCCTGGAGATAAAGACCTTTGGTATCAACCTCAGGAATGCCCAGACCGGTGATTATGGCTTTTGGGGGAACCCGGGTATAAAGTGCAACACCACTCTGGCAAGTGCCATTTGTATCATAGCCATCAAAGAAATAGCTGAAATATCCATCCGGGTTGAAGGGCGCATCTATCAGCTGGTCTTCTGAGGCACGAATGTCCTGCAGACAGATTACATCGGCATCCTGTTCCTGTGCCCAGGAAAAAAAGCCTTGTTCAGCCGCGCTTGTTATTCCTTCACAGTTGAAGCTGATAATTCTCATGCTGGGTCCTGTACTATCCGCCTTGATTGGCACAGGTTCTGTCCTGGTTTGGCTCTCTCAGGGTACAGAGTCTTGGGGCAGAATCAGCCTGATGGCGGGAAAAAGCGTTGCAATATCTGGGTCGTAAATACTGTTTACGATCCCCTTGAAGCGAAGGCTTTCCGAAGAAAATTTAATATCCATATGATACCTATGGGGCTGAATCATGGCTATATGACAGGGTTACGTAGCTCTACGGGAAGTTCTGCGGGAAGTTGCGCTCGCTGGATAAAGTCCCTCCCGGGAAAAGCTGTTCAATCAGTTTCAGCACCTGGAAGGCGTAGATTCCCAGAATAGCTGATAGAATGGGGCACCTAATCAGCCTAATAACTATCATCGCTCCAAAACATCATGAAAAAGTATCAGCAGGATTTTATTTGCTTTGCTCTCGAGCATAAAGTTCTTCAGTTTGGGGAATTTGCCCTGAAGTCAGGTCGAATATCCCCCTATTTCTTTAATGCGGGACTTTTTAATTCAGGTAAAGCTTTGGCAGCCCTGGGCCGATTTTATGCTGAAGCCCTGATAGATGCCGGCGTGGAATTCAATGTCCTGTTTGGGCCTGCCTACAAGGGAATCCCTCTGGCTTCGGCTGCAGCTATAGCTTTAGCGGATCACCATAATCGTGATGTTCCCTGGTGCTTTAACCGCAAGGAAGTGAAGGATCATGGGGAAGGCGGTAATCTTGTTGGCGCTCCCCTGAAAGGGAATATTGCAATTATTGATGATGTTATCACTGCAGGTACGGCTATCAGGGAGTCCATGACTTTGATTGATCAGTGCGGCGCTAAGCCCGCCTGTGTATTAATTGCCCTGGACCGTCAAGAGAAGGGCGAGGGCGAGCTTTCTGCCATTCAGGAGGTGGAAAAGGATTATAATATTCCTGTAATAAGCATAATTAGTCTGGCGCAGGTAATGGAATACATCAGCGAAGACGATAGACTCAACCAGCATGCCCAATTGGTTGAAAACTATCGCCAGAAATATGGCACCCTATAAAAAACTGACGCTTTTACGAAGATCTGTATTTCTGATGCTGGTAGTGCTGCTTAATTCTGGCAGTGCTGCTGAGTATTCAGGGCAGTTTTATTATCGTTATGTCGATGCCGATGGCGAAACGGTGATTGCTACACAGGTTCCTAAAGAGGCAGCCCGTCGAGGGTACGAGGTACTGACCGAGTCTGGCCGAGTGCTGGAAATCGTTGCGCCTGAATTAAGTGAAGAAGCCCTCCAGATCCAGAAATTTCAGAAGCAGCTCCAGCTCCAGAAACAGCTCAGGGAAAAGATACAGTCAGAGGATGATGATGAGCTTCTGCGCCTGTACAGTACTGTTGATGACGTTGAATTTGCCATGCGACGCCTGATCCAGGAAATTGATACTCGGGCTCTGGTTCTGGTTAGCAAGCAGGAGCGCCTCAGGCTGCAGCAGGAGCGCAGGCAGGTTGATGCAGCAGATGCGGAAAGAGAGGGCAGAAAGGTTCCAGAAAACCTGACCTTCGAACTCCAGAATCTCGCATCTGAACTAGTTCGTGTGGAAGCCCAGATACAGGAACTGGAAAAAGAAAAAGACAAGGTCCGGGCTGATTATGCCATCAGGGCTGAGCGTGTGCGGTTTCTGCTGGAAGGGGAAGAGGTTGCCAGAAACAAGCGATTGCTTTTATCCAAAAAACAGCTGTTAGGCCGCTGGGTTCCAGTTGCCCGGCAGGCGGGCCTGGCTTACTGGCAAGCCGAAGAAGAGCGCTTTATTTTACAGCTTTTTGATACTCCCCAGAGAAATGAACGGCTGGTTGGCAAATGGTCCCTTAACAGGGATAAGGATATTGTTGTTGTTTTCTTCCGGCAGGAAACCTCACAAAATGGGAATGATGCTCGCAAGTCAGTTGCCAAAGAGGAACGCTATCCCGTTCTTGATATGAAGGGCGGAGTCCTTAACCTCTACTGGAGAAATCAACTGGTCAAGTTCCGTAAGGCGGACAAGCAGTAAAGAGCTTTCCTTCTGTACCTTTCTTTTCTGTGCGAGCTTTTTAAACAAATACCGGCTTAAGCCGGTATTTGTGTATAAGTGCCATATAAGTACTTAGAAACGGGGTAGTATCAGGTACGGAAAACAGTCTGACTGAGCACTTGCCATTGATCGTCCCAGTGTTCAGATGGCTTGCGGCGAAAACGACTGCGGACAAACTGGTTTATCCGTCCTTCTGCTATTGCCAGTAGCATATTTGCTGTTGTGGTGTGGGTCATCCGGGTACGCAGGCCGTCCTTGATCTCTGCATCACGCAGAACCTGGCGAATCTGGGTTTCCAGCCGCTCAAAAAGCTGGATTACCCGGGTGCGCAGACGCTCAGTCTCTCCGTTCAGTGCGTCCCCGGTAAGAATTCTGGTCAGCCCAGGGTTTTTCTCACAGAAGAGCAGCATCAGGGTGAGAATGCGCTGACAGATAACCAGCGGCTGACTCTCCTCATTGATAATCAGGTTCACCCGTGAGAAAAGAGAGTCCTCAATGAAGGAAATCAGACCCTCGAACATTTTGGCCTTGCTGGGGAAGTGGCGATAGAGAGCGGCTTCAGATACGCCGACTTCCTGGGCCAGGCGTGCGGTAGTGATGCGCTCCCCTGGGCTGGTCTCCAACATGTGGGCCAGAGCTTGCAGAATTTGTTCTTTGCGTGAAAGTTTGTCTTTCCTGGGGGCGGTATCCCTGGGCAAATCTTTTTGCTGTGCCTTTTCCATTCGGTGCTACGTATTACGCGTTAATGATGTTGGTGCTGAACTGATCAGAGATCCGACTCCCTGCCCGGTGAATATTTCAAGCAGCAGTGCATGGGTGACCCTGCCATCAATGATATGGGCTGCGCTGACACCGGAGCGAGCTGCATCCAGTGCGCACTGAATTTTGGGAAGCATTCCACCATGGATTATGCCATTGTCTATCAGCTGGGTAACCTGACCTATGTTCAGGTTGGTTAATGTTTTTCCGGTGTCGTCTAATACACCGGGGGTATTGGTCAGCAGGATCAGTTTTTCGGCATGGAGAACTTCAGCAACTTTTCCGGCAACCAGATCGGCGTTGATATTATAGGAATTTCCCTCTTCATCGACCCCAACAGGGGCAATGACTGGAATGAAATCTGAGCCTTGCAGCATGTTGAGGATATCAGTGTTGATAGCTTTGACCTCGCCAACATGACCGATATCAATGATTTCGGTCCCTCCTGGCTGAGCCGCTTCAGAGGTTTTTTTCAGTTTCCTGGCCCAGATAAAATCACCATCTTTTCCGGTAATGCCGATGGCTCGTCCACCATTACGGTTAATAAGACTGACGATCTCTTTGTTGACCAGCCCGCCAAGAACCATTTGTACGACATCCATGGTTTCACTGTCAGTGACACGCATACCATCGACAAAATGGGTCTCAATATTAAGTCTTTCGAGAAGCTCGCCGATTTGCGGGCCGCCTCCGTGAACCACGATCGGGTTGATACCAACAGCTTTGAGTAGAACGATATCCCGGGCAAAACTGTTTTGCAGTTCTTCATTTTCCATGGCGTTACCGCCATATTTGATAACAAACGTCTTGCCTGCAAAGCGCTGCAGATAGGGAAGGGCTTCGGTCAGAATGCGGGCTATATCAGAATTCCTGGTGCTACCATCGGTCATGTCTTTCGTTTCCGCTACAGCTTTAGTTATTATGGTGGGATTCAAAAGGAAATTTTCAGCTCCGGGTCAGCCGTAAGCAGCTGTTCCCGAAAGCGACCTTTTATTTTATCAAGCTCCTCATTGTTATCTGCTTCAAAGCGAAGAACAAGCTCTGGTGTTATTCTGGAAGCACGAACCATACCCCAGCCCCAAGGGTAATCAACACGAATACCATCAATGGTGCACTTATTGCCCCCTTTAAACTCTGCCCTGTTTTCCAAATATTCGATCAGGGATTTTTTGTTTTCTTCGGTGGTATGTATACGAATTTCCGGGCTGCAGACTGAGCTTGGTAACGCTTTCAGGATGGCATTCAGGGATTTATCTTGATCTGTAAAATATTCAAGCAGGCGGGCAGCACAATATATTGCGTCATCAAAACCATACCAGCGCTCATTGATGAAGATATGGCCGCTGATATCGCCGGCCAGGAACGCTTCGGTCTCCTTGATTTTATCCCGGATAACAGTGTGTCCTGTTCTGCACATATGGTGTTGTCCACCGTTTTCTTTTATCACTTTGATGAGGTGGTGTGAACAGGCTGCATCGACAACAATATCTGCTTTCGGATGGCGGGAGATGATGTCTCTGGCCAGAATCATCATGACACGATCTGGGGATACGATAACACCAGTGCTGGAAACAAGATTTACCCGGTCACCGTCACCGTCAAGAGCAATGCCCAGATCGGCTTCAGTGGCAATGACTTTCTCAATAAGTTCCTTCAGGTTCTCCGGGTCACAGGGGTTGGGGCTGTGGTTGGGAAACGTGCCGTCGATGTTGCAGTAGATGGAAATGACCTCACAGCCTAATTTCTCAAAAAGCTGTGGTGCAAACCGGCCGGCAACGCCATTGCCGCAATCAACAACGACTTTGAGTGGTCTCGACAGATTAATATCATCCAGAATCTGATCTATATAGTGGGGGGATACCTCTGCTGATGACACATGTCTCAGGTAGCGTGAGGTCATCTCTTCTGAAGTTCCGGTTTTTTGTGCTTCAAAGTCCTGTTCTTTGATGCGGCGATAGAGATCCTTTATATCTTTACCGTGGATTCTTCTCCCTTTGAGGATAACTTTCACGCCATTGTAGTCTGCAGGACTGTGACTGCCGGTGATCATAATTCCAGAATCGGCTTTAAGGGTCTGGATGGCAAAATACAAAATCGGGGTAGGTACCATACCAACAGACACAACTTTGCATCCAGATGACACCAGTCCTACTACGAGACTGACTTTCAACATGGGGCTGGACAGGCGGCCATCATTGGCAATCAGAATGGTTCTTTCATCTTTGGCAACGGCGGCTGAACCAATGGCCCTGCCGATTAAGGTCATGGTGCTTTCAGTAAGAGTCTGACCCACAACTCCCCTGATATCGTGGGCACGGAAGATTGATTCTGGTATAGCCTCAATATCACTCAAAACAGCTTTGCTGTCGTCCTGATCATTACTGTGATGAATAGAGTATTTCAGTCTGGTCGATTCAGGCCCCAGTCTTTCATGTTCCAGAATGGAATTGGCGAAATAATCATTAACCTTCCTGCGGACAATATAGGCAGTGTGAAATGAAACACCCAGGACAGAGGTCATGGCAATTAACATGGCAATAAGTGCAGGAACCGGTGAACGGCGGACATCATCCAAAAACTGCTCTGAGGGGTGAAAAACGACAGCCCAGGGGGTGCCTTCCAGATCAATTTTCCAACTGTACTCGGATTTTGGGGTTGGTGTTCCCGTGGACAGAATGGGCTGGCTCCTGTTTTCCTGATCCTGAAAAACAAGGATCTGCCCTATGCCTTTATCCGTCAGTACCATGGGGGTTTGTAAAATTGACATATCAAGAATCAGAAGAACGGAACCAATAACACTGTTTTTATCTATGATGGGGCTGCTGGTAAAGAGCTGCCATTTATTACCAGCTTGCGAGGCTTCGGCTTTGGGATGCTCTCCTCTCAAGCTTCTTCTGGAGAGGTCAAGGGCTGTAAACCCCAGGCTGGGAGGGAGGGTTCCGATCGTGTCCTTGTTCACGAGGAACATTGCCGAACCATAAGGAATGCCCCGGCTTACAAGGCTGGTCAGTTTACTCAGTTGATCCGGGTTGCTCATGCTCTTGGAGCTGCCGAGGAAGTCAATAACCTGTGGGTGACTGGAAATTTTCTCAGCCATTCTTTTGGCTTGCCAGAGAGCCAGCTGTAATTGAAACGTTGCCTGTTTGCCAACCCGTTCCACACTTTGCTGAACTTGGGCCTGGTTTGGGGTCAAGATAGAGGTCATGAGCAGAACAAGAAAAGCAGCCAGTGTCAGGATGGCCGCTGTCCCTGTTACCAGAAGTTGTTCTATTGGCAGGTTGAGGCTTCTGGAATCTTCCGGCTCCTCAGACAGAATCTCTTTATAGGTCTGTTTTTTGGTGCGGTTTCCGGGAAAACTTTTCAGAATTTTCTTCAGAAAATGGCCTATACCTCCGGATCGATGACTAGTCTTTTCCTGAGAGTCTGTATTGGCTGGTACATCTTTTTCGGCTGACTTCTTGTTCGACGCCATGCCTGCTCCATTGACTTTACATTCTTATTGTTAATAACCACACATCCATTGCTGTGGTGTTTTTTTCCTGCACATGGCTGTCTTTCGCACATGGCTGTTTTTAGCTAATGGCTATTTATTAATATATCTGCCACAGGCTGGTATATAAAATCTGCGCCAAATTTGCTCAGGGAGTATTCACAAACAGTAAGCTATGTACCCTTTGGGTAAAGTGCCTTTTCGTCACTCGGGATGGGGAAAGACACTTCCATGGTAATAAAATGTGAACACTCCCTAAAATATAGAGACTATTTGCGACCAGAGGAGCCAAAACCGCCTGCGGCGCGGTTAGATTCCTCAAAGCCTTCTACGATATCCAGGGTTGCCTGTACCACCGGAACAATAACCATCTGCGCAATGCGCTCCCCTGGTTCAATTGTGAAGGTCGTATTGCTCCGGTTCCAGCAGGAGACAAACAGCTGACCCTGGTAGTCAGAGTCAATAAGGCCCGTCAGGTTACCCAGGACAATGCCATGTTTGTGACCCAGCCCGGAGCGGGGCAGAATCATGGCGGCAAAGCCTTTATCTTCAAGGTGAATGGCTAGACCGGTTGGGATCAGAAGGGTTTGACCAGGCTCGAGAGTTGTTGCTCCTTCCACCATTGCCCGCAGATCCAGACCTGCAGAACCGTCAGTAGCATAGGATGGCAGGGGGAAATCACTGCCCAGGCGAGAATCAAGAACTTTCGTTTTCAGATGCATATTCAGCACTCTCTTCCATGTGGTATTCGGTTTCAGCCTGAGACTGGTCGTAGAACCGGGCAATCATCTCAATCAGCTGACCTGCAAGCTGGCGCTTTGAGCATTTTGGCAGAGGCTCTTCAATATCGGTACCGATCAGAGTGACGGCATTATCTTCACTGTTAAAGCCGATACTGGAATCGCTGACATCATTGGCGACAATCAGGTCGAGCTTTTTACGCTTGAGCTTGTCAGCTGCATATTCGATAACATTACCGGTTTCTGCTGCAAAACCAACCACGAATGGGCGATCAGCCTTGGCTGCAATAGACGCAACAATATCCGGATTGCGGACCAGTTGGATGGCCATGCCTTCATTTGGGCTGTCGGGATCTTTCTTGATCTTGATTTCAGCA
This sequence comes from Sansalvadorimonas sp., assembly GCA_965243775.1. GTDB lineage: Bacteria > Pseudomonadota > Gammaproteobacteria > Pseudomonadales > Endozoicomonadaceae > Sansalvadorimonas. Next base: position 22,484 of record CBDEWF010000137.1, on the reverse strand, counting down.
ACAGTTTCCGGGCGGAAGTCGGCAACAGCCGCACAGCTTATAAAGATATCGCTGCCGGAGGTTTGCTCCAGGGCTGTAGCATGCATTTCCCGGGCTGTGGTGACATCTATACGTTTCACTCTCTCCGGGGTTGGCAGGTTAACAGGGCCGGAGATGAGGATAACTGAGGCCCCTGCCTCGGCCGCAGAACGGGCCAGAGCGAAACCCATCTTGCCGGAGCTGTGATTGGAAATGTAGCGAACTGGATCAATGGCTTCCTGGGTCGGACCGGCGGTAATAACGACCTTGCGCCCAGCCAGAGCGCCGGTAGAAAACTGTTCAGCCAGCATATGCACCAGAATCTCTGGATCAAGCATACGCCCGGGGCCAACATCCCCGCAGGCCTGATAACCTTCATCCGGGCCGAACAGGGTCACCCCACGACTGCGAAGAACTTCGCAGTTATGCTGGGTCGCGTCATCCATCCACATACCCTGGTTCATGGCCGGCCCAAGATAAATAGAAGCCTGGGTCACAAGACACATGGTTGCCAGCAGGTCGTCACCCATACCGGCGGCCATACGGGCAATGAAATCAGCGCTGGCAGGGGCAATAAGAACAGCATCAGCCCATTTGGCCAGCTCAATATGGCCCATGCCGGCTTCAGCTTTCGGGTCCAGCATGCTGGTATGAACGATATTACCGGAAAGGGCCTGCATGGTCAGCGGGGTGATGAACTCGCAGGCGGCGCTGGTCATAATGACATGAACTTCAGCCCCAGCTTTTATGAGGTGGCGAACCATCTCGGCAGATTTATAAGCGGCAATACCTCCGGTAATACCTACCAGAATTCGCTTGTTATTAAGCCTGTGCATAAGTTTGTCGTTTCGTTCTTGAATCTGTAAACCAGTCCATTATATCCACCTGACATCGTTTCGGGCGAATAACGGACTTCCTCGAGCAGTAAAGGGGGTAAAGGGAGTTACGATCGACTACCTTGACTGGTTTCATTTCTGGGAGATTCAAAACTTGGCTATATCAGACTGGCCCGCAGATGAGCGGCCAAGGGAAAAGTTGTTAGCCCGGGGAGCAGCCAGTCTCAGTGATGCAGAGCTGCTGGCAATCTTTCTGCGGACAGGCGTTGCCGGGTGTTCAGCTGTCGATCTGGCAAGAGAACTTCTGACAGGTTTCGGGAGCCTGAGGGTTCTTCTCAAGGCAGACAAAGACTCCTTCTGTAGCCAAAAGGGGCTGGGAGCTGCCAAGTTCGCCCAGCTGCAGGCTGTATTGGAAATGGCCCGCCGGCACCAGGAAGAAATATTGTTCAGGGAGAGTGCTCTGACCTCCCCCGCTCATACCCGATCCTATCTTCAGGTTCATCTTCGGGATAGAAGCTCCGAATGTTTCTGTTGTCTGTTTCTGGATAACCGTCACAGACCCCTGGCTTTTGAAGAACTGTTCCAGGGGACAATCGACGGTGCATCGGTTTACCCGAGAGAGGTTATCAAAAGGGCGCTTGTTCATAATGCTGCCGCTCTTGTCCTGGCCCATAACCACCCTTCAGGAATTGCCGAACCTTCAGACGCAGATATACGTTTAACCAGAAGGCTGAGTGATGCCCTTGCTCTGGTGGATATCCGTGTGCTGGACCATATGGTGGTGGGCGATAGTGTGACGGTATCCCTTGCAGAGCGCGGGTTGATGTAAAAAAAATATTAGTAGAGACGAAAGTGCAAAAAGCTGCTATTTTGCTCTGTTGCTGAATTGTAAGCATTGGGCTGTTGTCTTGCTAGAGACATGCCTTTCTGGTATAAAGCCGGGTCTTTGAGTCCGGATCACTGCTTGGTGCCCCAGAAGATTAAGCTGTCGTCTGATATGGCGACATCCGGTAAAAAAACTTGGCTGGCTGATTCTTAGGTACTTTTTTACTTAGGTATTTAGTACAGGGTTGTCGGCCAGCAAGTGTTAGAGAGGCTAAATAAATGTCCAAAGTTTGCCAGGTTACCGGCAAGCGTCCAGCTGTCGGCAACAACGTTTCCCACGCAAAAAACAGAACTCGTCGTCGTTTTCTGCCTAACCTGCACTACCATAGATTTTGGGTAGAGTCCGAGAAGCGCTTTGTTCGTCTGCGCGTTTCCTCCAAAGGTATGCGCATTATCGACAAGAAGGGTATTGAAACTGTTCTGGCCGAGCTGCGCGCTCGCGGCGAACGCGTTTAATACTGTTTTTTCTGGAGGATAACGACAATGGCTAAGGCTATTCGCGAAAAGATCAAGCTGGTTTCTACAGCTGGTACTGGTTACTTCTACACCACTACCAAGAACAAGCGTAACACCCCTGACAAGCTTGTTTTCAAGAAGTACGACCCTAAGGTTCGCAAGCACGTTGACTTTAAGGAAGCCAAGATCAAGTAATGATCTGCTTCTGGGCTTGCAGCCTCTTCTGACACTAGTCAGATAAGTGAAAAAACCCGCCTGGTGCGGGTTTTTTCATATCTTAAAAATACCAAGGGTGTGATTACCATTAAATATCAACTCAGTGGCTCTAAAAGCGGTCAGCCGTTAGAAGGGCTTGTGAAAATCGTAGCTGTTCTACATTGAACAAGCCCGACGCAGTGGATGGCCGCTTTTAGAGCCACCCGAAGGGCGCTTCCGAGATTCCCTATGTCTTCGTTGTAGCGCCTTGAAAGGCAATATGCATTCCTGCGGCACTACGCCTAAACATAGGGAACCTCGGAAACGCTGAGTTCGATATTTAATGGTAATCACACCCTTATAATAAGCGTACAATGCGCGCCTTCCAGATAGCACGGTGTATTCATGATTAAGCCTGAACTTCTGTCACCTGCAGGCACTCTGCGTAATATGCGATATGCATTCGCTTATGGCGCTGATGCTGTTTATGCCGGGCAGCCCCGCTACAGTCTGCGAGTCAGAAATAACGATTTTAAGCTGGAGAACCTGGCTAATGGTATCCAGCAGGCGCATGACCTGGGTAAGAAGTTCTATCTCGCCAGCAATATTGCGCCCCATAACTCCAAGGTCAAAACCTACCTGCGTGATATGGAGCCGGTTATTGCCATGAAACCGGATGCACTGATTATGTCTGACCCCGGTCTGATCATGATGGTGCGTGAAAAGTGGCCAGAAACTGAAATTCACTTGTCCGTTCAGGCTAACGTGGTGAACTTTGCCACAGTTAAGTTCTGGGCCAAACAGGGTGTCAGCCGGATTATTCTTTCCCGCGAGCTCTCTCTGGATGAGATTCAGGAAATTCGTGAAGAGTGTCCGGATACCGAGCTGGAAGTGTTTGTTCACGGCTCACTCTGCATTGCTTATTCCGGCCGCTGCTTGCTTTCCGGTTATATGAATCATCGTGATCCTAACCAGGGCACCTGCACCAACGCCTGCCGCTGGAAGTACCAAGCTCATGACGCCAAAGAACGCCAGGAAGGTGATGTGGTACCGGTTGAGTTTGATCCGGCCAAGCAGCCAACTCTTGGCAATGGTGAACCTACAGATAAAATTGTGTTACTGCAGGAAGCCAATCGCCCCGATGAATATATGCCGGCTTTTGAAGATGAGCATGGCACTTACATTATGAACTCCCGTGATCTGCGGGCGGTTCAGCATGTTCATCGCCTGACCAATATGGGCGTTCACTCCCTGAAGATTGAAGGGCGTACCAAGTCTCACTACTACGTGGCTCGTACAGCGCAGGTTTACCGTAAAACTATCGATGATGCGGCCGCTGGTCGTCCATTTGATATGAGCATGATGGATACGTTGGAGAATCTGGCAAGTCGCGGCTATACCGAAGGTTTTTATCGCCGTCATGTGCATGATGAATATCAGAACTATGACCGTGGCAACTCACAAGGTGATCTTCAGCAGTTTGTTGGTGAGATCATTGATGCCGATGATGAGTTTGTTACTATTGATGTGAAGAACCGTTTTGAGATTGGCGATACTGTTGAACTGCTGACTCCTGCTGGCAACCGTTCTTTTGTTCTTGAGCATATTGAGAACAAGTTTGGGGAAAAAGTCAGCGCTGCACTCGGTTCTGGCCATAAAGTGCGTATGCCTATACCAGAAGGCATTAAGCCAGACCAGTTCTCACTGTTGGTGCGAAACCTTCCGCAAGCTGGCTAATTTGATCTGACTATTTCGCCAGATAATAAAAAAGGAGGCCATCGGCCTCCTTTTTTCGTATTCAGGAAGAATTAAGCTTCTTCACCAATTACGCAGTCCAGACGCTTCTTGCCAGTTTCGTCCAGGTAAGCCTGGAAATCTTTAGGTAGACGACCAGTAGTGGAGCCGTACCACTGAACGGTGTCACCGGACTTGGTTACGTATTCGAAGGTGTACTTGCTAACATTGCGACGCTTTTTGGGCTGGTCTTCTTCAGATACACCCAGGTCGGACAGTGACAGGCCCTTGGCTTCCAGCATTTGGCGGATTTGCTCAATGCTTTCTTCTTTTTCCTTATTCTTAGCCTGTTCAGCTTCGTGAGCTGCACGCTTTTCTTCAGTGATGCTCTGCAGACGCTCGATAATGCGCTCCAGATCTTCAAGATGAACATCTTTGAAGAGAGAACGAATGCGGGTCTTGCTGGACAGACGATGCATAATTTCGTCAAAAATATTCATGATATAACCCCTGTTCAATGGATAGTAAAACTCTGAAACTGGTAGCTAACTATGTAATCAAGTCTGTAAATCGATAAAATCAGGTACGCTGAATGTACTTAATTAATATGGAGGATTCATATACCACCCAAGACAGAATGCACTTGATAATTCTTGTTCAGAACATAATTAGCATTTTCAGTGAGGATGGTCAGACAAAAGTGTGAAATTGTCAATGGGGTTGGTTTAAAAAATGAGTGTTTTTTATGAATTGGCACTTTGAATTAGAACTGAATCAGTTATGTAAAAAAATGTATTCAGGAAGCCAGTTGTTTAAATCTGATATATCAAATGACTATAGTTATCACTTTACGTAGTTTCCTCCTCTGAATAGAGTAGGAAAATAGCTGTAAGGCAAACTGCCATGGAAAAAAATACAACAATAAGCCACCCAGGATTTCAGCCTTGTCTTTGCATCGCTATTCTTCACACATTCAAAAGATGAAAGATGGTGGTTCTGCCTTGTGATTGATTTTTTCATAAGGGAGGCTATCTGGCTGTCACCATGGTTCCTTGGGGTGTTACTGTTTCTTGGAGCATTTATTCTGGAAGATGCTGCAATTGTTTCAGGAGCGATGATTGCTGCGGATAATATGATTCATCCGGGTGTTGCCTTTACAGTTTTACTGACCGGTATAGTTTGTAGTGATTTTATTCTCTATTGGGTCGGCTTGTTGATAGGTCAACGGCGCTCTATGAAAAGATGGAGAGAGTCGAAAAGGGTTTTATCTGTTGAAAAGTGGCTAACAGCCAACCTGTTTATGACTGTTTTTCTGGTGCGGTTTTTACCGGGATTAAGACTGCCTTGCTACCTTGCCAGCGGTTGGCTGGGTTTGCCTCCCGGGAAGTTTGTTGCCGCTGTTCTGTCTGCAGGCATGATATGGACCAGCCTGGTATTCAGTAGCCTTTTGTGGATGGGAGCCCCTATATGGCAGAAGTCAGGGCTTCAGCTGTGGATGCTGTTACCGGTGTTTCTGTCATTGGTTTACCTGGTTCAGAGGTTGTTCAGAGGAAAGGTCCAACGCTACCTGGAGAAAAAAATTGATCGATGATCAGTTGATAGAACAGGCTATTCAACCAACCTTCATTAATAAGAAGGCTCATGTTGGTATGCCGCCTCTGGAGCAAAGGAAACAGCCGGCATCTTACTTTGAATTCTGGCCAACTCTGGTTATTTATTTCCCGGTGTTGATACTCTGGCTGGTTAACAGCATTCGTTATCGAAGTTTGACACTACCTTTATCAGCAAATCCAGGGTTCTTTCTGGGAGGGTTGGTGGGGGAAGCTAAATCAGGAAACTTCGATCAGGCAGGGCTGTATGCAAAGAAATATTTTGCACGGTGGTTCAATGTTGTAAATCAAAAAGACTCCATACCAACAGTAATAGAGAGCGTAGAAAAAGAGGTATCTCGCCATGGCTTTAGCTACCCATTTATTGCGAAACCTGATGTAGGGTGTCGTGGCCAGGGAGTTAATATTATTCGTAATGACAGAGAGCTAAATGACTACCTGAACTGTTTTCCAGATGATGCGCCCTTGATTATTCAGGAGCTGATCCCCTGGGAGGCGGAAGCCGGTGTTTTTTATATACGGTACCCGGGAGAGTGCCAGGGAAAGATATTTTCTTTAACTCTTAAGTATCAGCCCTATGTCTATGGAAATGGAAAAGACTCACTTCGCCAACTTATAGAGAAGGATGAAAGAGCGGGCAAGCTTGCCCATTTGTACTTAAAACGGCATAAGCGTCATCTTGATCTTGTTCTTTCTCCGGGACAGCCATTCCGGCTGGCTTTTGCCGGTAGCCATAGCAAAGGTGCAATATTCAGAGATGGCAGACATTTGATAACTGATGCCATGTCCAAAAAGTTTGACAGCCTGGCTCATGATATTGATGGATTTTATTATGGTCGGTTTGATGTGAGGTTTTTCGATGAAATCTCCTTTCGGCAAGGAGAAAGTTTCAGGGTTCTGGAAATTAATGGAATCAGCAGTGAGGCTGCCCATATCTGGGATGCAGGCTCAACTTTGAAAGAGGTCTACCGTACCCTGTTTACCCAGTACAACACACTGTTCAAGTTGGGGGCAGTCAACAGATCCAGAGGGGCCACGAAGAGTTCTATGCTGCATATTCTGAAAGCCTGGCAGTATGAGAGGAAGCTGGGAAAACAGTATCCATTTACGGAGTAGGTCTAGTCTGGATATATAGTAAGAAGAAAAGGTCAGGGAGGTGACCATGTTCAAAAAGTACGCAACAACTGCCCTCTGTGTCTATATCGCAGTGGTCTTTGTTCAGTCTCTGTTTTTCAAGTTTTCCGGATCTCCTGAAACAGAATATATCTTTGGTACCTTGGGAAAGTGGTCAGGAATTGAGCTGTTTGGTCTCTATGGAGCTTACGCTGTTGGTATAACAGAACTGATTGCTTCCATTCTGCTCTTTACCTCTTTTCGCCTGTTTGGAGCGCTGATTGCGGCCGGAACCATGAGTGGTGCGGTTTTTTTCCACCTGTTCACTCCCCTGGGAATAGCTATGCCTGAGTTTGATTCCCGTGGTTATGTTGTCGGGGATGATGGCGGCCTTCTGTTTATGAATGCCTGTGCTGTTCTGCTATCGGCACTTATCGTTCTTGGTGTGGAAGTGCTGAACAGGAAAAACGCCTGATAGCCAATGCTGGCTGACGACCTCTGACTCTTGTGAACACTAAAGGACTAGTGCCGGAAAGCTCTAATATCTATACCGCCTCAGATATGCTCAGATCTGTCTGCCCAAGCCATCAAGAGTAGTAGCAAGGATGCAGGCAGATCACTGTAAATCTTTCACTCTAAGCGAACAGCAACGTAATGAACTTCAAGATATCGTTCGCAAGCGCAGCAGCACTCAGGCATTTGTGCTCAGAGCCAAAATCATTCTGGCCGCTGAACAAGGTTTGAGTATCAGGGCTTCGGCTCTGCAACTGAGTTGTAACCGGGGGACTGTGACTCTCTGGCGTAAGCACTGGGTTGAGCGTTCTGATGACATGTCAGCGATGGAGCGATTGCAAGAGGCTCCAAGACCTGGAGCACCGCCCAAATTTAAAGCAGAGCAAGTCTGCCAAATTATGGCTCTGGCTTGTGAAAAGCCGGAAAATCATGGCTATATCTTGAGTCACTGGTCACAGAATGCACTGGCCAAAGCGGCCATGGATAAGAACATTGTTGAATCCATTTCACAACGCCAGGTCGGCCGATTTTTAAAATCAGGCCGATATTCGCCCCGATAAAGTCCGGGGCTGGGTAGATACCCCCAAAGACGAGGCTTTTGATGAGCGCTGTGCGGATGTCTGTGAGACTTACCAGCTAGCTCCGGCACGAGCAGAAAACAAGATTCACACCATTTCCTTTGACGAGAAGACAGGGATTCAGGCTCTCGAGCCAGCATCACCAGGTAAATGCGTGAAGCCTGGCAGGTCGAAAAAAGGGAGTTTGAATATGTGCGTCATGGAACACAGGCCCTGCTGGCAGGCATGAATGTCGCGACGGGAAAAATTCTGCCCCTGGTCAGTGAGACACGCACTGAACAGGATTTTGCGCTCTGGCTGGAGATAATGATACTCAGCGATCCTGAGGCCCGGGGTTGGCATATCGTTGCTGACAATCTGAATACGCACATGTCGGAGGCCGCTGTTCGATTCGTGGCAGCTATAGAGGGTACATCTGAGGAAGAGCTTGGTATCAAAGGCAAATCCGGGATATTGAAATCCATGCAAAGCCGGTCGGCCTATCTCTCAGACTCGTCCCACAAGGTCGTGTTTCACTACACACCCAAGCACGCTTCCTGGCTTAACCAGATTGAGATTTGGTTTTCCATACTGGTGAGGCGATTCCTCAAGCGCAGTGGCTTTGTCTCGAAAGAAGACTTAAAAAACCGCCTCCATGGTTTCATCGACTTCTTTAATGAAACCATGGCTAAACCGTTCAAGTGGACTTACAAGGGGAGACCACTGCAAGCATGATGGCGTGGTCTTTTGAGCTATGCGGCACTAGTATGGGGCATTCACCTTTCCACCTGAAGTACCAGGGCCGCCGGGGTGTATTACTGAAGGTGCTGGAATGGATTCTGGGGTTGCGTTACCTGGACACTGTTTATCGTCGGTATGTAGGTGACGAACAGGGGAAGGATTTTACCAGCCTTACACTTCAGCTCTTGAATATTGGCTACCGCCTTGAAGGAGAAGATTTGGAAAATGTACCCAAATCTGGCCCCCTGGTGGTGGTTGCCAATCACCCTTTCGGTGGTGCTGAGGGGGTAGCGCTGATTGATGCCATGCTTAAGGTTCGTCCAGATACCCGGGTGCTGGCCAATCAGCTCCTGAATAAGATTCCCGGCCTGAAACCACTGTTTATTGGCGTTGACATCCTGGGGGAAACGACTCGGGAATCCCGGCGTGAAGCTAACAGAAAAGCTGTGAAGATTGCGACCCAATGGGTTAGCAATGGGGGAGTACTGATTATCTTTCCTGCAGGAGAGGTAGCCAGCTGGAGCTGGAGGTCGAGGCAGCTAAAGGAAGCATCCTGGCGTCATACTGCGGGGCGAATTCTCCGAATGACACAAGCCAGCCTGATGCCGGTTCATATTGAGGGAAGAAACAGTTGGTTCTTTTACTTGCTGGGCACTGTGCATCCTTTATTGAGAACAATCTGGCTGGTACGCGAGCTTATCAACAAGGGAGGGCAAACGATAACTATGAGGCTTGGTCCGGTTGAACTGTTTGCTAACTTCGCCCGGTGTACTTCAGATCATGCCCTGACGAGTGCTATGCACTTACGGACGCTTCTGTTATCGAACAGCCTTGAGCATGCAGGCAGCCATGAGCATAGAAACAGGCATGAGCATATAAACAGTCATAAGCGTGAAATGCCTGTCCTGTCTATGAATGGTGGATATCATTCCCAGCCTGTTCCCCCCCTGAACTCGGAGAGACTTTGCGAAGAGATAGCCGAACTGCCCCGGAGGAATTTGTTACTGAGGAAAGGTGACTTTGATGTTTGGTACTCAACGGCTGGTGAGATTCCCCATCTCCTGCAGGAGATCGGACGCTTGCGGGAAATCTCGTTTCGAGCTGCCGGAGAAGGTACCGGCTATGAGATTGATATAGATCGTTTTGATAGCCAATACCTCCACCTCTTTCTTTGGAATCGGGTCAGATCTGAAATTGTTGGTGCCTATCGCCTGGGGCTGGTGGATAAACTGGTAGCCAGAGGTGGTGTTGAAGCCCTCTACTCAAGGAGCCTGTTCAGGTATGACCGTCGTTTTCTGGATCATCTGGGGGGCTGTGTGGAAATGGGCCGCTCTTTCGTACGGGTTGAATACCAGAGGAGCCTGAGTGCTTTGCAGCTACTCTGGAAAGGGATCGGTGCCTGGGTGGTTCGTCATCCCCAATACAAGGTTTTATTTGGTCCCGTCAGTATCAGCAGTGAGTACCGGGAGCTGTCCCGCCACTTGATGGCCATGAGCCTGGAAGAAAACTACTTTGACCATGAACTTGCTGACCTGATTGAACCAAAAGATCCGTTACTGCCTGCCAAAAATTTACCCTGGAATCGGGAGATGCTGGCTGGCCTTGGGAGTGTTGAGCAAATATCCTCGTTAGTGCGCTTGTTGGAGAAAGACCGTGGCGTACCTGTCCTGCTGCGACAATACTTAAAGTTAAACGCTACTTTTGTTGGTTTTAATGTTGATCCGGTATTCAATAATGCTCTGGATGGTCTGATTATTGTTGATCTGCTCAAAAGTGACCGGAAGGTTCTTGAGCGTTACCTTGGGGTAGATGGGTATCTCAGGCTTGTGGGATATCACAGCAAGACAGCGGTTCCAGCTTAAAACCTTTTAGAGCCTGTTCATAATCTTATCGCAGGCTACAAATGCCGAATAAAAGCTCCTGTTCCTCCGCTTTTACTCGTTACATAGCACCACTATGCGCCTCGCAAAACCAAAGAAACAGAAACTTTTCTCGTCATTTTCGCTATCTGCGAAAGATTATGAACAGGCTCTTATCATGCAACGACGGTTTTTTCCCGGTACTGCAAGGTTGCCGGTGCGACGCCGAATGAGCTTGGTACATTGATGGATTGCGCTTTTAGAAGTATCGCAATAACCGCCTGGTGATGAACGGTATGGCTTTGCAGAAACAGAAGCTCCCTGACCAGGGAGGATTCAGAAATGCATGGAGAAGCAGTGCTGGTACCGGATACTGCTGCGGTCAGAAACAAGGTGTGGTCGTGATTATCTGTCAGTGTTTGCAGCCAGAATAAGATATCTTGTAAAGCATCTATAGCCGTTTCCCGTGACCGCTCAATACGTTTTTTGCGTGACCTGTCGTCATAACAAACCGCGTGAGCTTTCAGCCCGGAAGCCAGCTCCTGATAGTGTTCGATAATATGCCTGACGTGAGTGCCGATGCTATTTTCAGTTAGTTTGGTGGTTCTGCAGTATGCCTTATCGGAAAGGGTTTTGAGTTGATCTAAAAGTGCGGTCAAGCATAGGTGGTTAGCGAGAATGACTGATTGAAGAGGCATTATTATCCTTGTTCTTTCGTTTCCCGCCAGTCTAACACTAAAATCAGGTTCTGTTAGCAGGAGAAAGTCACTGCCTTTTTACTAATGCCACTTGCTTAAGGATTAACCAAGGGACTTAACAAGAACTTATTCTTGCGGGATCCTTGGTTTTACTGGCTCCAAGCTCTTAAGCGAGGGTATTGGTGCCTTCTACAGCTTTAGCAAAATTTGCTGATTTGCGTATAAGCGACGATTTTTCCCCACCCTGTCTGATGGCGCTTTGATTCCGGCAGGTTAGCGATTCATTTCATCAGCCTGGACATAGATGTCCCAGATCTTCAGGGTCAGGTCATCAGCGCAGGAGACAAGGCGTCCGTCCCTCAGCTGGATAACACCTTTGAACAATTTACTATGTCCAGTGAGGGTTTTTATACACTTCTGACCGCCAGACTGAGTCAGATCCCAGATCTTCAGAGTCAGGTCATTAGAATAGGAGACCAAGCGTCTGTCTATCAGCTGGATAACACCTTTGATACAGTCATTATGTCCGGTGAGGGTCTTTATGCATGGGGTTGTCTGATACTTTTGATTGCTCAGTGCCCTGTGAAGCGCTCCAACATATACCGGATGATCGGGAATATCATTTTTATGATATTGGCTGAATAGGGATACAAGTCTTTTTGCCAGTATGGTGCCAGGTCCAAACGTAGGTGTCATAACGTGTTTAAGTTCTTCCCGGTCACTGCAGTAATACTTCTGAGCATACAGACGTGACATAATGCTGGGAGTGATGGTGGCGTGCAGTTTCTTACAGCTTCTTTTAAGAACGCAAACATCCCTGATCTTGAGGTATTGCGAAATTTTATTAAGAATTTCTTCGGGGAGGTCAATAAGACCGGGGGTTCCAGTACTGGTCATATCAGAAGAACATTTTTCCCGTTCCTCTGGCGGAGTATCCAGCCCTGGGGCACCGGCTCTTTTTCCTGAACGTAAAAGCATAAACTCTTTCCATAGATGCCCCTTGCCGATGGGCAGGGAGGCCGTAGCAACATGGCTGTTTAGATAGTTTCTGATCTATCGCTGCAGAGAGAATAGGAATTTTGTCAGTGATACTAATGGTTCTGTTAATTGAAATACGGGGTTAAAATTGCGCTGGCACTTTGATAAACGGGGGAGTTTGTAATGTTTGGTTTCGAAATATCGGCAATTTTCTTTATTGTGCTGGTAGCAATTCTTATTGGTACAGGCGTTCGTATGGTTCCACAGGGATATAACTATACAGTTGAGCGCCTCGGGCGTTATACCCGGACTCTGCACCCCGGTGTAAACATTATGGTGCCTGTGATTGACCGGGTTGGGCGCAAGCAGAACATGATGGAACAGGTTCTGGATATTCCTCCCCAGGAGGTGATTTCTTCGGATAATGCCATGGTGAAAACAGATGCTGTCTGTTTCTTCCAGGTCCAGGATGCTGTTAAGGCTTCCTACGAGGTCAATGATCTCCCCCGAGCTATGCAAAACCTGGTAATGACTAATATTCGTGCCGTGCTTGGCTCTCTGGAGTTGGACGACATGCTGTCCAACCGGGATAAAATCAATGCCAGCCTGCTGGTGAAGGTTGATGAAGCCACTGATCCCTGGGGCCTGAAAGTTACCCGCATTGAAATCAGGGATATTTCTCCTCCTCAGGACCTGGTTGATGCCATGGCTCGCCAGATGAAGGCTGAACGTGAAAAGAGAGCTCAGATTCTGGAAGCTGAAGGTTCAAGGGAAGCTGCTATTAAAGTAGCGGAAGGTGAAAAGCAGGCACAAATTCTAAAAGCGGAAGGTGAGCTGGAAGCTGCTAAACGTGAGGCTGAAGCCCGTGAGCGTTTGGCTGAAGCTGAGGCCAGGGCAACAGACGCGGTTTCTAAAGCGATTGCAGCGGGTGATCCCCGGGCTATTAATTACTTTGTTGCCCAGAAGTATGTCGATGCTTTGAAAGAAGTGGCTGCCGCCGAAAACAATAAAGTGATCATGATGCCGCTGGAAGCTGGCAATGTCATTGGAGCTTTGGCGGGTATCAAAGAGCTGGTTGGAGAAGCTACCGCCAAGAATAAGGCAGGTTAAGATGGATTTACTGAATGAGCTGCAACCCTGGCACTGGGTTGTTCTCACCTTTGTGATACTGGGGCTGGAAGCACTGGGAGCTGGAGGTTTTCTGCTGGGTGCAGCAGCCGCTTCAATTCTACAGGCATTTGTGATCTGGCTGGTACCGGATATGAGCTGGGCCATGCAGCTGAGCCTGTTCGGGGTTGCAACCCTGGCATTTACTGTTGCCTGGTGGGTGTTTTTCCGCAAACCTGGTCAAAACAGTGAAGAGCCACTGTTGAATAACAGGGCAGCCCAGCAGGTAGGGCGGATATTCGTGCTGGAAAGTGCTCTGCCAGGCGGGCATGGAAGAGTGCAGCTGGGGGATACCATGTGGAAAGTTCAGGCGACTGAAACCCTGCAGGCAGGTACGACTGTTGTTGTCTCCGGAGCTGAAGGTATGACTTTATTGCTGGATACTCACGAGCCCGTATAAGATTTTTCATGGTTAGAGTCAGGGGCGGGAGAAAGTTCCTGACTTTGATTGTCAGTTTTGAATATTGATTGATGGTTTTAGATCAACCTTCCTTTTCTTTTATTCCCTCCAGGTTTGGTTCTTCAGGTTTTGGAAAGCAGATTTCTGGCATCTGAGAATAATTAATCTTGATGCATATCATTTTTTAAATTTGACTAGGCAGATATCGGCATAAATCAGAATAAGCCTGGCCGGAAAAATGTAGTTTCCCAATTTTATATCGTTAGGCTAGTTCCTGAGTTCAATAAGCAATCCCGTAGAAACAGAGCGTCAGAAATCATTCCTTGATCTGAATGAACGGTTTTTCGCACCCGTGAAAAACGTGTGCAGCCAGGTTCTGATGCTGACAAATTCAATGAAGACGGAGCTGATACGATGAGCATTTCCAATGATCTGTATCCCAATGCCGCGCAACCTCTTGCCCGGAAAGAGAATGGTGTCCCAATTGTTCGTCCTGGATTGAAAGTAGAATCTTATAATGACTTTGATCCGCTTCGTCATGTGATCGTTGGTGTTGCTGATAACCAACATATTCCTGAATCCTGCCCGGCCAGTAATGAGAAAATTCCTTCCGATTCTCCAATGCGGGGCAGTAAACCTGGACGTCGTACCCAGGAGTCAATTGATCAGGCCAACGAATGCCTGAATAACTTTGCCAGCATGTTGGAAAAGCGTGGAATCATTGTTGACCGTCCAGGAGCTGTTGACTGGCACGAACGTATTTCCACGCCGGATTTCACCATCAGCTCTGGCTTTGGCTGCATGCCTCCCCGTGACTGTCTGCTGACCGTTGGTAAAACCATGTTGATGGCTCCCATGAGTTTCCGCAGTCGTTACTTTGAGTATCTGGCATTCCATGACCTGATGCGTGAGTATTTTGAATCAGATCCAGAGTGTCTGATTGAACAGGCTCCACGGCCCCGTCTGGCTGATGAAAGTTTCCGTATGGATTATGTGGCTGCCTATGAGTATCTGACCGACGAAGAGACCATGGCTCGCTCCCTGCGTAAGGAATACAGTACTCTTGAGACAGATATTCTGTTTGATGCTGCTGATGCCATGCGCCTTGGCAAGGATATCTTTGTGCAGCATGGACTAACCACTAATCTGGCTGGTATTCGCTGGCTTAAGCGCCGGTTTGAGCCTCAGGGGTATCGCGTACATACGTTGAGCTTCCGGGATAATCACCCAATCCATATTGATGCGACTTTCTGTCCTCTGCGCCCCGGACTGATGCTGTTGAACCCTCACCGCCCATTGTTTGATGGTCAGAGAGAGATTTTTGAGAAGAATGACTGGCAGATTGTGGAAGCGGCAGAGCCAGCCCATAAAAACCCACCACCTCTGTGTTATTCCTCTGTCTGGCTGTCCATGAATATTCTGATTCTGGACCATAAGACCGTTTGTGTAGAAGCCACAGAACACGCGCAGATGGAACAGTTCAACAAGCTGGGCTTTGAAGTTATTCCTGTACCATTCCGGGATGCTTATGCTTTTGGTGGTGGTCTGCACTGCTCAACAGCAGATGTATGGCGTGAAGGTACCCGCGAAGACTATTTCCCTGTTCAGTTTGAAGGCTCTCACAACGTTGAGCATTGGGATTACTGATAACCAGGTCGTTGCATTTCCATAGTAGAAGGGGCCTTCAGGCCCCTTCTTTTTTGTGCGCCGGATATGGCGCGTAGCGCCATGACGGCGCTGTTCCAGTACGCATGGTGGCGACT
The DNA here is from genome assembly GCA_965243775.1 of Sansalvadorimonas sp. Classification (GTDB taxonomy): domain Bacteria; phylum Pseudomonadota; class Gammaproteobacteria; order Pseudomonadales; family Endozoicomonadaceae; genus Sansalvadorimonas. The sequence goes on along the minus strand of CBDEWF010000137.1, from coordinate 6,961 downwards.
GGATGACTTGGTGGTGAAAGTCCACTATCGACCCGGCAAGGGGAACGATTAGCTGAACGGCAAGGGTGTCCATCGTGAGGTGGAATCTGAAGAAAGCCGAAGGCAAAACACTGGCCCGACGAACAGGAATCGCATAGGAGGCGGTCGCAGTGGGTAAGGAGGCAAAGTTCTTCAAAGCCCAATACTTGCACGGAAACTGCGGACGTATATGCGGCGGGTATAAGTGGGAAGGTCACGCGCATTACTCCGGGAGGTCTGCCATCCTGCCACAGGCTACCAGTGTCGTGAGGCATTGGGATGGGGCGGCAGAAGTCAGCCGAGGCCATAGTAGGTCTGTCACCGCAGACTGAAGGGCTGAACATGTGAAATGGATTGGGAGCCGGACTCTCGATGACGACAGGAGCAGCAGTCAGGTCTGTTGAGATACAGGCACTCTGTGCAGAGGGGCGCGGACAGTATCCGTGTGGGTCTGCAATAGAGGCGGCAAACGTCACGGCGGGAACGGGCAACTTCCATGAGGAGACGCCAGATCTATTGGCGGCGACATTAGACCGATCAAATATGCAGCGTGCCTACGACCGGGTGATGCGCAACAAAGGCGCACCGGGCGTGGACAGCATGACGGTGGGTGACTTGAAAGCCTACCTGAAATCACAGTGGCCGGAACACCGGGAAGCCCTGCAGAATGGTCGCTATCAACCCCAGCCGGTACGGAAGGTAGAAATACCCAAATCCGGTGGAGGTATGCGCCAGCTGGGCATTCCAACAGTTCTGGACAGGCTGATACAGCAAGCGCTGCACCAACAGTTAAGTCCGATCTTTGAGAGCACGTTCTCGAACCACAGTTATGGCTTCAGGCCGGGACGCAAGGCAGGGCAGGCCGTACTGCAAGCCCGGAGCTATGCGGAGGCAGGTTACCGCTGGGTGGTAGACCTCGACCTTGAGAAATTCTTTGACCGTGTGAACCATGACATATTAATGGCAAGGGTAACACGACAGGTTAAAGACAAGCGGGTGCTGGGACTGATCCGCGCTTATCTTAGCACAGGCTTCTGTGTGGAACGTGGGAACCTGTCGCCTTGATGTTAAGGGAGCCACTCAAGCAGAGACCCTGCAAGAGTCTGAGTACCAATGCAAGGCACAGGGGCGGACGATCCCGTAGTAGTGATGAAGGCGCTGTAATGGCGTTGGAGTGAAGGGGATCGGTCATCCTGTTGGATTTGGAAATCAACCACTATGGTAGCTCGACGCTGCAGGTGGGAGGAGTTTTTGGAAACAACAAAACCGTTTGAAATTTCCAAGCATGACGTTGTACGTGCATGGCAACTGGTCAAAGCCAATAAAGGCGCTCATGGCGTTGATGGCGAGACCATAGAACAATTTGAGTCCGACCTGAAGAACAGCCTGTATAAAATCTGGAACCGGATGTCGTCTGGAAGTTACTTTCCGCCTGCTGTTAAAACGGTAGCGATACCGAAGAAAGCAGGTGGGGAAAGAAAGCTGGGCATTCCTACGGTATCAGATCGGGTTGCGCAGATGGTTGTGAAGCTGCATTTTGAGCCATTGGTAGAGCCCTGTTTTCATCCGGACTCCTACGGCTACAGGCCAAATAAATCGGCACATCAGGCGCTGGATATCACCCGCAGACGGTGCTGGCGGTATGACTGGGTGCTGGAATTTGATATCAAGGGGTTGTTCGACAACATCGACCACGAACTGCTGATGAAAGCCGTACGCAGGCATACAAATAATCGCTGGCTGACCCTCTATATCGAACGCTGGCTAACAGCACCGATTCAGCAGGAAGACGGCACGATTATTGCCCGTAAGCGAGGTGTACCACAGGGCGGTGTGATCAGTCCTGTACTCAGTAATCTGTTTATGCATTATGCCTTTGATAAGTGGATGGAAAGGAATTGCCCTGCGATCCCATTCTGCCGCTATGCTGACGATGGGCTTGCCCAGGCCGGAATATTTGCCGGTGGTCTGGTAACGGCAAGGAAAGCAGGCACCCCGCAGGGTGGCCCACTCTCCCCGTTGTTATCGAACATCCTGCTAACCGACCTGGATAAAGAGCTGGAAAAGCGGGGACACAAATTCTGTCGTTACGCCGATGACTGCAATATCTATGTCAGAAGCGAAGAGGCAGGGCAGCGTGTTCTGGGCTCCATAACGGAATACCTCGAAAGCACATTAAAGCTGAAGGTAAACCGTGAAAAGAGTGGTGTCGGGCGACCGTGGGAAAGGACGTTTTTGGGCTACACCGTATGTAGCCGGAAATATAATGTTCGGCTGAAAGTGTCAGCCAAGGCGGTCAGGCGCTTTAAGGGTGACCTGAAAGCCGTCTTCCGGCGTGGCCGGGGATGCTCACTCCGTAAAACGGTCGAGGTGCTGAATCCGAAGCTGCGTGGCTGGATGAGCTATTTCCGGGAAATTGGTGTAAAAGGCGTTCTCCAAGAACTGGACGGCTGGTTAAGGCGGCATCTGCGAAAACTGCTCTGGAGACATTGGAAAAGTCCAAAAGCTCGGTACAGGAAGTTGTTAAGAGTTGAGCTGTCGAAAGAACGGGCGCGGATAAGTGCTTATAACGGTCGTGGAGCTTGGTGGAATGCCGGAGCGCCGCATATGAACCAGATGTTGCCCAAGAAACTGTTTGATGGAATTGGTTTGATATCGCTGGTTGATTACAATCAGCGACTCAAGTGTTTGACATGAACCGCCGTGATACGGAACCGTTTGTCCGGTGGTGTGAGAGGACGGCGGGAGCAATCCCGCCTCCTACTCGATAGGAAGAATGTACAGATTTACTCCCAGGCTTGTTTGAGAATATCCATAATTTCATTGAAATCAGATTCGCTGGGGTTATAGATGATGGAGCCATCATCCAGAGCCAGCTTAGCTACCTGTTCCAGCTGATCAATACTGACTTTTTCCGTTTCTTTCAGGGTGCGGGGAAGCTGACAGGCGTTGTAAAGCTGATCTCTCATATCACGGATGATATTGATAACTTTATCAACTCTCTGATCTCTGGGAGTTGTTCCATAGATATCTGCACCTGCCAGTGGTAAAAGCAGTTCTCCCACCTTCTCGCCGTTAGCATTGCGGTTGTACTCAAGAACGTACGGCAGGAACAGGTTCATACACAGGCCATGGGGAAGATGGCAGACTGCACCCAGGGCATGACCAAGGGAGTGAACCAGACCAACCATGGAGTTTGAAAAGGCTATGCCGGCCATGGTCGATGCCTGGGCCAGCTCAAGCCGTGCGTCAGCATCTTTGGGGAAATCCATCACCTTCATCAGGTTTTCGGACACTTTTCTGACTGCTGATGATGCATAGGCATCACTGAGTGGGTTGGCAGCCAGGCAGGTATAGGCTTCCACTGCATGGGTCAGGGCATCCATGGCCGTCATGGCGGTGATATGGGGTGGAAGGGTTAAAGTCATCCGCGGATCGAGGATGGTAGCGTTGGGCATCAGGAAGTAGGAAACGAAGGGCAGTTTTACACTGCTCTCAGTATCAGAAACCACAGCCACAAGGGTGGCTTCTGAACCGGTGCCTGAAGTTGTCGGTATAACAAAGAAAGGCTTTAGTGGGCGTTTCAGGGTATGGGCTCCTGAGTAGGCCTTTAGGTCATCACCACCTTCCGACGCAAGGATATTGGTGCCCTTGGCAGTATCAATGACTGATCCACCACCAACAGCCACAATGGCATCACAGTGGTTGTCCCGGTAGGTTTTTGCTGCTTGCCGAACCGTGTCCAGGCTGCTGTCTGGTGGAACTTCATCAAAAATGATGGCAGCGCCAATGGCTGTGCTGTCAAAAGCGCCAGTGAGATGGTCAATGAGCCCGGCTCCTCGTACCCCCTTATCAGTAATAATCATTGGCCGGGAGCTACCAAGGGTTTCCAGTTCAAAGGGGATATGCTCTAGAGCCTTATGTCCGGCAATGACTTTGACTGGGCAGAAAAACTCATAATAAGGTTTGGCCATGGTTAACGTCCTAGAATCAGGTGGCGGGCGACCAGACCGTAAACACGGGCTGCCTTGAATACTTTTTCGGTAAAGCTAATATCGGGATAACGTTTGACTGCCAGCCTGGCAATCAGGCGGGGCAGGATAATTGCCTCCATCTTGTTCAGGCAGCGGATCAGGCGGGTTCCTTGAGAGACATCGCCATCGACGACCATGCGTTCATTGGCAAAGGCGCGGGCAGTTCCTTCCTGGAAAGAAAACACCAGGAAAGCCAGGCTTATGTGTTTAAACCTGATACAGAGATCTGGCCTCAGGTTATCTCCCTTGACCAGGTTTAAAGTTCCATTTTGTTGAACCTGAATGGTGAATTGAGGACCTGCTGCTACCGTCATACGCAACAGGCTTCCCTCCGGCATGCCGGAAAGCTCCCTGCGAATCTCTTCATCGGTCCGGGATGCGGCAACCAGGGCCCGTCCGACGATAGCGATCATAATAGTGACATAGAAGCGTTGGAACGCAGTGATAATTTTATGCATTTTTGGCGTTCTGCTTTTTTGTATGTGTGGTTATATATGCAATGGCAAAATGCCTCTGGATTTGTATAACGTTACTTGGCAGACAGGGCAATATCTTTTACGGACTGATTGTGGGTCATCATCTGCAGGAGGGCCGCAGACAGCCTTGAGCGGGTAAACAGCCGTATGAGGGAAACAGGGGAAGGGAGAAAGCCTGCCAGCAGCGTATAGGTTTAAGCTGCTGGCCAGCAGGGGCATCAATATCAACAACAGAACAAGTTCTGATAGACATAATTTGTAGCAGATATAAAACCAGGAACACTGCCGCAATCAAAACGGTTGCCTTTGAAGCGGTACGCTAAAACACAACCTTTTTGGGATTGAGTCAGAATGGCATCTGTAACCTGTACTTCGCTGTTCTTTCCGGGAGGGGTGTTCTCGATAATGTCGAAGATATCAGGTGTCAGAATATAACGGCCAATAACTGCCAGGTTACTTGGAGCATCTTCCTTGGTTGGCTTTTCAACCATATCTGTCACGCGGATAATGTCATCACTGATGGCTTCACCGGCAATGACACCATATTTATGAATTTCATCCTCCGGTACCTCTTCAACAGCTACAATGGTGCAGCGGAACTGGTTGAACAGCGTTGCCATCTGGGCCAGTACGCCCTGACCTTCGTGATTGATGCACAGGTCATCAGCCAAAATAACCCCGAAAGGGTTGTCTCCGATTATGGTTTTGCCGGTCAGGATGGCATGGCCAAGGCCCTGCATCTGCTTCTGGCGGGTATAGCTGAAGGTACAGGCAGCCATCAGTTCCCGGATACTGGACAGGCGCTGTTCTTTACCACTGCCCGCTATTTCTTTTTCCAGCTCGTAGTTAATATCAAAGTGATCTTCTATCGCACGCTTGGTTCGCCCTGTTACAAAGCCCATATCAGTTACGCCGGCATTCATGGCCTCTTCAACGGCGTACTGGATAAGCGGCTTGTCCACAACAGGCATCATCTCTTTGGGCATGGACTTGGTGGCAGGAAGGAACCGAGTGCCATAACCGGCGACAGGAAATAAACACTTGCTGATCATCGTATATATGCTTCCTTTTAAAGTTGTTCGTTATTATAAGCAGTATCAATAACAGTTGCTTATCCTAGGAGCCTGTCGGACTTAACGCTAACCTACTGCGAAAACGTCCGGTCAGTTAAGTCCGACAGCCTCCCAGGAAAACAGGCATTAAGAGTTTATTACGATGGATGATACCTCATACGTATGCAACCAGGAGTTTTGCCGGGTCCATGATGAAGGTGCACTGGCCCATGCCCTGACTCCACACCTTCAGCATCTTTATCCGGCTGAAGCCGGCGACGTTCTGGAAAAGGTTCTGAATCTGGTACGGGATCATCTTGGTACGGTTCCCCATGGCCATGACCAGACCTGGGATGAAACGGATGTGATGCTGATCACTTATGGGGATACTATCAGGGGGATTGACGAACCGCCGTTGGAAACCCTGGCTGGGTTTATGAAGAGTTCTATGTCGGGATGTTTCAGCAGTCTGCATATCCTGCCATTTTTTCCCTATAGTTCTGATGACGGTTTCTCGGTTATAGATTACCGGATTGTTGACCCCGAACTGGGCAATTGGGAAGACATTCGCCGTTTAAGCCGTGAATACCGGTTTATGGCCGATCTGGTTATCAACCATATTTCCCGCCACAGTGTCTGGTTCGCCGACTTTGTCAGTGGCCACCCTCCTGGCAATGACTATTTCCTTGAGCCGGGAGAAGAAGATGACCTGTCCCAGGTGGTTCGCCCAAGAAATTCATCGCTGCTTGCACCAATATGGACCCGTCGGGGCATTCGCCATGTCTGGGCAACTTTCAGCAAAGATCAGATCGATTTGAATTTTCGTAACCCTGAGGTTCTTCTGGAGATGATTGGTACTCTGCTTTATTACATGGAGCAGGGCACATCTCTGTTGAGACTGGATGCGATTGCATTTCTTTGGAAAGAACCGGGAACTAACTGTATTCATCTCCCCCAGACCCATACTGTGGTCAAAATCATGCGCCAGATTATGGAAACCCTGCGGCCCGATTCTATTCTGCTCACCGAAACCAATGTTCCCCATGAGGAAAATTTATCCTATTTCGGTGATGGTGATGAAGCCCAGATGGTTTACCAGTTCCCACTGCCTCCCCTGTTGCTGCATGCCCTGAACCGGGGCACGGCGAAACATTTGACCAAGTGGGCCGCAAGTCTTCCGGCATACCCCAAAGGCTGTACCGTGCTGAACTTTACTGCATCCCATGACGGTATAGGTCTGCGGGCCCTGGAAGGCATTATTCCTGAACGGGAAGTGGATGACCTTGTTGAAGCCATGCACCGTTTTGGAGGTTTTGTCAGTATGCGGGTTATGGCAGATGGTAGCCAACGGCCCTATGAAATCAATATCTCATTGTTTGAT
>CBDEWF010000136.1:0-17238 GCA_965243775.1 Sansalvadorimonas sp. | reverse complement strand
TAATTGTTGCCAGTGGGAATGACATCTTCGGCATGTATTTTTTGCCAATAAACAGGCCGCTCATGGCTGTTTGCCTGTAGATTATTACAAAACCAAAAGCTGAAACAACAACCAGATGTAACCCAATAAAAGACAAAAATTGTTTACCAGTTTCTTTCCTGTTTTTTGAGTACTTGAACTATCTTCTTCACCCTGTGCAGTAGAAATCCTCCACTAACGAAAACCAGAAGAAGCATAACAATGAAATTACCCTTGGGGTTTGCATCGATCTCACTTGCGCTGCTTCTTGCGCTGTATGGCGCTGGCCTGTTAACTGTTACTGCTCCAGTGCTGCTTGGCCATTTGCCTCCAGCTCTGCAATCCTGCCCAGTGCAATGTCTCAGATATGCGCCAACGCTATCTTCAAACCGCCCCCTCAGAATAATGAGCTGGAACATACAGTTCCTTGCCGGCAGTTACTATCCATTCTGGAGGGAACCGGACAGAGACCCGCCATTGCTGGAGAGTGACCTGGAAAAAAACCTGAAGCGAATAGTTAAAGTTATCCGTGAAGTTGATCCTGATATTCTACAGCTACAGGAAGTTCACCTGACCCACCCGGTTTCTTTTCACCAAAACCAGCTGCAAATGCTGTTACATCACCTATCAGATATATTCCCCTGTTATACCTATGGCAGCTACTGGAAAGCCCGTCTAATTCCGCAAAAAAAAATGATGGGTGAGATAGATATGGCCCTGGTGACCATGAGCCGGTTTCAGATTGATGAAGCCTTTCTCAGGTTACTGCCATCAACCAGAACCAGGCGAGTGGTCATTCCCTTTTATCCCAGGCACTCCATGATGGAAATCCGCTTTCTTCTTGAAGAGGGAGGAAGCCTGACAGCCATTAACACTCATCTTGATTCTCCCACCCTGGAGCGGGGGAATATGACTCTCCAGACTGAGGCAGTCTTTCATCGGCTTAACCAGCTGACACATAAGAAGCGTCTCTGGTTTGTCTCCGGTGACTTCAACCTGGTTCCGCCGGGACTTTATCCACACCTGCCCGAAAACCAGAAACCACATTACTACGAAAAATCCAGGCTCGCTCCTTTCTACAAAAAATTCCACACAGTCCCTTCGCTGGAAGATATCCGCAGCCCAAACAGATCCCAGTGGTTAACAGCCTATGATCTGAACAAGGATGCTCTGGATCTGATAATCGATTACATATTCACTCCTGAATATATCCAGCCTACCCACTCCAGGGTTCTTCATTTGCCTTTAGATATTTCAGATCATATGCCTCTGGTCACAGAGCTGATTTTGCAATCTGACAGAAAAACCAGTCTCGCCAGAACTGAATAGCTGGCATACAATGCACTGTTTTTCTGATCTGGCATTAACCACTCCCGTTATGAGCGCTCTCTTCGTTAATCAGCTATCGACCATTGATTTCTCCTATCTCTGTTCCAAGCGAGGCCTTGTCGGAGAAACTTGGCTGGTTGATGTTATTCTGACCGGCGAACTCAATAACGAAGGGATGGTTTTTGATTTTGGCCACGTAAAAAAAGAGATCAAGGCTATGATCGATGTCCATGCTGATCATGCCCTGCTGGTGCCAGAGCAACATCCGGATATAACAGTAGAGAATCATGGTGACACCAGAGAAGTCACCATGATTTTCCAGCAGGGAAAAGTTATACACTGCAAGGCTCCGAAACAGGCTATCCTGCCCATGCCCCTGAATCAAATAACCACTGAAGGTGTTAGACCTCTTCTGGAGGCTTATATCAAGCAGGGCGTTCCAAAAAATGTAACAGGTGTTGAACTCAATCTTTATCCACAAGCTATCTCCGAAACTTTTTACCACTACAGCCATGGTTTAAAGAAACACAAAGGAGACTGCCAACATATTGCCCATGGCCACCGCTCGCCGATTCGGATTTTTGTTGATACGGCTCGCAGGGAAGATCTCGAACAGAAGTGTGCGGATGAGTGGAAGGATATTTACATTGCTACCAGAGAAGATCTGCAAAGTACTGCCAAAATCAACGGCCACCTACATAATACGTTTTCCTATCTTGCTGATCAGGGCCGGTTTGAATTGCAAATTCCTGCAGAACAGTGCTACCTCATAGACACTGACACAACAGTTGAGCTGATGGCAACTTATCTATCAAAAAAACTGGCTCAACAGATACCTGGCTCGAATGTTAAAGTCATAGCCTACGAAGGGTTTAACAAAGGTGCTATCGCCTGTTGTAATGAGCCTCTCTAACATCTCTTTCACCTTTTTGGCGTGTTTTGCTGGTATGTTGATATTGGTAAAGTGGGGAATACCATCAGCCCTGAGTCTCCTTCAACAACACACTGCCAAACAGGTGCAGGTACTTTTCGCGATAATTGTTGAGTCTCAGTTTTCAAAAAGTCTGAAGGGGAGGCGATATCAGATTTTAGTGAAGTAAGGATTTCTTCTTTTATTTTTAAGGTGTTTTCTACTTTTACTGAATACGTAGTCCCGGATGTAGGTGTAAGCTGCAGGACTTCAGCTTTCATCATTTCTAGGGGCAAACTGTTATCAAGTGAGCTAGACGAATGCCTTTGCTTTGAAAGCCATTCCTTGTCCTCATCAGTATAATTACTTCTTCTTCTTTTTAAAGACGGAGAAAACATAGAAAGGGATGCTGGACTGGAACAAATGTGTGGCAAAGTATCACTCTTTCCTTTGGCAAACCTATTCAATGCATCTGTCGAACTATTGGTAGCTTCAAAAGCTGGCCACGTATAGTCATTCGGATCCAACTGGGGCAATTTAATGCGCATAACTTCACATGAATCCTTAACTCGGCAAGCTCTGCGAAAAGCATATATCATTGGATTAACATCTTTTCCGACCCACTGATCAACATAGGCCACCTCTACATTACGATGCTTGGCTTTTCCATGGGGCTCTGTACTGGGAACAACATGAGCCCATAAGCCGGACCGATTACGCACCAATAGTCCGGTATTTGTGGCAATGACCATATAACCAGATGAACCACTGTAAGTTAAAGAATTTATCTTTACCTCCCGTATTGTCTCAATAAATGCTTCTCCCTCATCCATATCTATATCTATATCCATAGGAAAATAATCGTACGGGTTACAGTTTTTACTGTGCTTGATAGAAGTGATTAAATTCTGAATAGATATTTCCTGTGAAGCCTTAGAGAAGTCAATTACATTACGGTGTTTCCGTTTATAGAATAAAAGCTTGTCTTGCAAGGCCACAAAAAGCCCTCTGTCAAGCATCTCAACACCCTTGATTTCTGATTCCATAGTAACAGTAGCCGACACCGTCAAAGGAGTATAATGCGCCTTTCTTTCATCACTAGCTAAATACAGCTTATTTTCGCTTACAACAATAAGATTGAAAGAACTAGAGTCTTTAATTTCTCTATCTTTCTGCAGAGAATGCAGACAGGTTATGAAAGAAAAATTAGACTCGATCATTTCTCCCCTACCTGTAAATTCAAACAGATAACTAGCACGCGTTTGATTAAGGTTATTTTTATATTCAATACGGTATAAAGCACCATTTACGGCTAAATATAACCACGACTGATTATCTCCTGCCCCTACAAAAGCTGCAATAGCACCTCCGCCCAGCTGCATAGCACCAGTTAAGTTTGGCAGACCTACATCAGCAAGAAGGTAACTCGTATGGCGGATCCCCACAGGCTTTCCAGAATCATACTGAGGCCAGAAAGTCTGTACATTTATTGATTCCCCACCCTCTGATATCCAGACGGCAATCTTGGCATCACAATAGAGCAAAGAAGCCCGAACAGGCCCGCTGGAAGGAAACATGGCATAAGCACTGATTCCAAAGAGATGACACAGGGCAAAGCAGCCAGAAATCAAAATATTTCTGCAAAGAATCGTCACCGTCCTCCAGCCGGCCAATAAACAGCAGGAGCCTTTCAGGCAATGCTGTTAAGCCAGCCCTGCGATAACTAGAGACAGTTAAGATGAAAATCATTATTTTTCCAGTACGGAAAAGACCTAGAATTTGTAGACCACAGAGTTCAGATTCGGGGTATTCCAGACAACCTTGTCTACTCCCGGTGTACTCTTTCCGCGGTTTTCGGTTACCCGTCTAATAGCGATAACCTTGGCGGCGAACGAGCGAGTCAGCATGCGTTGCAGTCGTTTAACCTGACGCCAGTCAGACTTCTTCGTTGCCTTTGCGATCCGTACCTGTAGCCTTCTCACCGTTTGGTACATCAGCTGCCAGTCAATACTGTGCCAATGTTCCACCCGATGGGAGGACGCAGATACTTCGATAGGTGAAGTATGCACCTTGCTTTCCTCCGTTAACGAACGTAGTTAACACAGCACGCAAGGCACACGTCAGCCCTGTAGGGCTTCGGTATCACCCTACAGGCTATGTTTGTTTTGAGTGGGCGGAACCCCCGAAGGGGTTCCTGCTCTCTCGATGTCAGTAGATCACATCTTTCCGCCTCAGCTTCTTCTCCAGCGCAAGCACTGGATAGAATGACTGGCTCCCATCCGAGATGCGCGACAGGAAGCAGATTCAGTCTACTGTCTACGTTTTGTCAGTAAAAGGCTTTACTTGCATTCACGCAATTAAAGACCAGCTGGAAGTGGGCACTGTTCCCAGTAGAGGAACGTTTACCCCCCTATCCCCACCATTACAGTGAGGCATTCGCTTTTTCCAACCTCCCATGCCTGCACCCCCAACAGCCTCCCTTACGGTTGGCCTGCCCCCAACTTCGGGGCAGAGATACAGGTTTTCCGAGTTCCACTCCAGTAACACAGATGGGTTAGGTTCTGCCTGTTCACCGGTAGCACAAAGTCAGCGTACCCCCAGATGTAAGAGGGATAACCGGCTACGTACCTTTTGGTCAGAGCCTGTCAGCGATCTTTGGCTCAACGCGGCTGACGGTGTTTTCAGCAGTTCACATGTGTTAACCATACCACCCAGCCTAGCGCCTCATCTGCGTATCGCTCACAGAGATCCACCTGACTCCTCACGGAGATCAGGGCCGAACAAGTCGGGGCTACATTGTCAGGAAGCTTCGCACACTACCGTTGCCAGTAATGCACTATCCCTAAACTACTGTTGGCTGAACAACAGGTCTGCTCCTTCATCAAAATACGACAAAGTCAGACAATCACTGAAGCAGCTTTGCGTGCTGCCGAGTAAGTTATCCTTTACTGCAGGATATACACCCTTTTATAGGTGAAGTGAGTCGAGACCTTATACGACAAGGTCTGAATACCTGCGATTACAGGTGATTTGGGGAAATTTAGACAACAAAATCCCTTACCCGCGTGGCGGGCAAAGTCGAAACCTTAAACTGCAAGGTTTGAGTGCCTGCGATTGCAGGTGGTGTGTGTGGAATTTAGACAGCAAAATTCCGTACCCGCGGAGCGGGTGTTATTGCCCGGCGACCGCAAACCCGAAGGTTCACGGCCTCCGTGCTATGTGCCACGACTGGCGTGGCAAGGAGGAAGGTGGGCCGACTCTCATCTGAGAGCATCACCATTGCACGACCCGCAGGGTGCTTTTCTCGGGTGAAGGTAAGGAGTTCCTTACCTTCGGGGCCAGTAGCCACGAAGGGCTACTGGTTTAGCAACGCGACTCTCGTCGCATTACATCATACCGCCCATACCGCCCATGCCGCCCATACCGCCCATACCGCCCATATCAGGTGCTCCGGCAGCAGCTTTGTCTTCTGGCAGTTCAGCAACCATGGCTTCGGTGGTGATCATCAGTCCAGCAACGGAAGCAGCAGCCTGCAGTGCGGAGCGGGTTACCTTGGCAGGATCCAGGATACCCATTTCCATCATGTCACCGAATTCGCCAGTTGCAGCGTTGTAACCGAAGTTACCTTCACCGTTGCGAACCTTCTCAACAACAACAGAAGCTTCGTCACCGGAGTTGGCAGCGATCTGACGGATAGGACCTTCCAGAGCACGCAGAGCCAGAGCAATACCCGCTTCCTGCTCCTTGTTGATACCTTCAACCTTGATGGCGCTCAGGGCACGGATCAGGGCAACACCACCACCAGCAACTACGCCCTCTTCAACAGCTGCACGGGTTGCGTGCAGAGCGTCTTCTACGCGTGCCTTCTTCTCTTTCATTTCTACTTCAGAAGCTGCACCAACCTTGATCACGGCAACACCACCGGCCAGCTTGGCGACACGCTCCTGCAGCTTCTCTTTGTCGTAATCGGAAGTGGAGTTCTCGATTTCAGCACGAACCTGCTCAACACGGGCAATGATGTCGGCCTGGTTGCCAGCACCGTCAACGATGGTGGTGTCTTCCTTGGTGATAACAACGCGCTTGGCAGTACCCAGATCTTCCAGGGTCGCCTTTTCCAAGCTCATGCCAATCTCTTCGGAGATCACAGTACCACCAGTCAGAACAGCGATGTCCTGCAGCATGGCCTTGCGACGGTCACCAAAACCAGGCGCCTTAACAGCGGAAACCTTAACGATACCGCGCATGTTGTTAACAACCAGAGTTGCCAGTGCTTCACCTTCAACGTCTTCTGCGATGATCAGAAGAGGCTTGCCAGCCTTGGCCACAGCTTCCAGAGTCGGCAGCAGATCACGGATGTTGGAGATCTTCTTGTCGAACAGCAGGATGAAGGGGCTTTCCAGTTCAGCAGACATGCTTTCCTGATTGTTGATGAAGTAAGGAGACAGGTAACCGCGGTCGAACTGCATGCCTTCTACAACGTCCAGTTCATTTTCCAGGGAGTTACCTTCCTCAACGGTGATAACGCCTTCCTTACCCACTTTTTCCATTGCTTCAGCAATGATTGCACCAACAGTTTCGTCGGAGTTAGCGGAGATAGTACCTACCTGCGCGATGGCCTTGCTGTCTGCGCAAGGAGTAGACATGTCCTGCAGCTGGGCAACAACAGCGGCAACAGCCTTGTCGATACCACGCTTCAGATCCATTGGGTTCATGCCGGCAGCAACGTACTTCAGGCCTTCGTTTACGATGGACTGAGCCAGTACGGTCGCGGTAGTGGTACCGTCACCCGCCTGATCGTTAGCCTGGGAAGCCACTTCCTTAACCAGCTGGGCACCCATGTTTTCGAACTTGTCTTTCAGTTCGATTTCCTTGGCTACGGAAACACCATCCTTAGTGATGGTAGGCGCACCGAAGGATTTCTCCAGCAGTACGTTACGGCCTTTAGGGCCCAGAGTTGCTTTTACAGCGTCGGCCAGGACGTTAACGCCCTCGAGCATCTTTTTGCGAGCTTCGTCGCCGAATGTGACTTGCTTGACAGCCATCTTGATGTTCCTTGAATTGGGTTAATAGTCGCAGTAATAAGCCGGAGATATCCGGAATTATTCGCCTTCGATAACGGCCAGAACGTCGGACTCAGCCATCAGCACATGCTCAACGCCATCAATCTTGATGGTATTGGAGTCACTGTGGTATCCACCGAATACGACCTTGTCACCCACCTTCACAACCAGCTCAACCAAGTTGCCATTGTTGTCGATGCGGCCAGCGCCGACAGCAACAACTTCACCACGGTTGGTCTTCTCAGCCTTGCCGGGCAGTACGATACCACCGGAAGAAGTAGTTTCACTTTCGAAACGGCGCACAAGCACCTGGTCACGCAAAGGACGGAGCTTCATTGACAGTCTCTCCAACAGTTTTCTAATCCGCTGACTTAGCAGCCATTCCCAAAATTGTTCCTCCCGGACTATCTATGTCATCTATGTGCCATATGCCGGTCAGAAATTACCGAAACCTTAACCCGAAATACTCGTTTTAAGTCTTCAGCGAAAAGTGTTTGCCGACTTGATCTTCGGCTGTCCGTCTTGAGTGGGGGCAGGCATTTCGCATTTCAACCCCTGAAAGCAGAAAATTTAATCTTCTCTGCGATATTCCCCGTCAATCACGCCATTTCCCTGTGACTGGCAGAAAGGACTCTCACCCAAACCACTATTTTCCGGGCCTTTTTCAAAACCGGAACCGAAACCTGTACCAAAGCTGGTGCCGAAACCCGCGGATGATCCGGTCCCCATGCTCCCGGAAGTGTATACCTTAAAGCGCGGACTGCTCAGCATACGGTTAATCACCGCCCTGCGTACCGGAGCAATCAGGCCGCAAAAGGCGATGCAGTCAGTAATAAAGCCAGGAGCCAGGAGTAGAGCCCCACAGAATGCGATGACCAGGCCTTCCATCATTTCCATGGCCGGAATTTCCCCACTGGACATACGCTGACGGGCACGCATCAAGGTGCTGAAACCTTCCTGACGCAACAGGAATAGTCCCATGGAGGCGGTAAAGAGGATTAAACCGACGGTGGGAAGAACACCGATCAAGCCCCCAACTTTTATAAGAATCATCAGCTCTGTCATGGGAAACAGAACCAGGAGAAAGAAACTCAGGCGCATGTGTTGTCTCCGTCAGTTACAGAGGCTATATGGCGCTAATGAAGGGGATTTCAAGTGCGGTAACACGATGTTTACACTTTATTACCTTGATGGTTCGAAGGTCAGGGCAACTAACAAGACAGTCATGGTTAGCTTTGCCGCTATAGCTCATATGTATTCATCTGGATACTTACATGGTAGCAATAACATGAATACTGTCACTCACACTTATAATCTAAGATCCTGTTCCCCCTATCAGTTAAGGCACAAGAAATCCTGTCACCACCACCATCCATACCTAAAAAAACAAAGGTGGTAAAAAAAAGAAAAACAGAGGAGGCAACGTCACTCACCCGCATGGAACGCATTCCCACTGCCATTAATGATCGGGCACTGGCCATTCGAACAATAACATTTAACTCTGGAGGTCAAGTGGATGTTCGCAGTACAGACGAACGGCTGTACTTGAACAACCCGCATAAACAACCTCGCCCTATGTCTATTTTTGTACCCGGTTTAGCTCAGTCAATACTCACCTATAAAGCCGAGTGTGCGCTGGCTATAGATACATCAAAACTAAATATTCTCTTTGCTTATAAAAAAAATGCGAATACCTGTTCTGATATGAACCCCTTTGATAGAGCCTCTCGAAATAGGGCCAAGTGCCTTCCTCCAAACCCTACAGATATTTTCAGCAAAATGAACGAGATACGTTGCCGCAATCTGTCAGCCTATCCTGAAAGAACTTCTGGTCATTATGATGAAGAAGCTCATTGGCATCCAGGCAAATCAAAAACAGCCTGGTTCGGGAACATAAGGGAAACTGAGGTTATCTACAGCCATTACAACCGGTCAGACATTCTGGGAACCGTAATAACATGCTCCACCTCATTAACTCCATGTGACGACTCTGATCAACCAAACTTGATTAGCATGCTTAAAAGCCATCAAGTGCTAATGGTTGAACTAAATGATGTCAGTTTACCAATCCTGCTGTATAACGATCATAACGGCTCAATTGAAGAGATTGTATCCCTTGATGAGCTTGGAGGCTCTGAGGTTATCCCACAGATTATGGAAATCGCACAGGATCTGCAAGAACTCTGTCTGATACAGGGGTTTTCCATAAAAGTCTCGCATTGAATGTGTGGGTATAGACCGTGGTGGTAGCTACAAAGCGTCGGTCAGGGAGCACCTTCCTGACGCCGATATCGTTTACGACAAGTTTCATTATTGCCAATTACAACGATGTCATAGATAAAATCCGTCGTCGGGAATGGAGGCAGGCTGAAGTTGATGATAAGCCTTTCATCAAGGGGCAGCGCTTCAATTTGCGGTGTGATCATATCTCAAGCGCTTTGGCCATTAGGAATAAAAGAAACGATTTCACGCCTTCTCGCTATACGCAGTTTAATCAAAAATGAGCTTGAAAAGTTGAACTCGCCTGTCAACCAGAAGTTAGCAGAAACACTCAAAAGTAGTTTTTTTCAAGATAACCAAGTCTACGAATTAATTTCACAGGGAGCAGACCCGGCTCTATCTGTCTTTTATACTGACCCCTTAGCGGAAACAACAAGACAAGTCACCTTTGTACATCGCTTGGCTCACAACCTGAGACACAATATTGGATACATTATTCAGGAGGGTGAGACTTCTGAACAAGCAGGCCGACGTACAGTTACAAATTGGGCTAACAAGATTTGGGAGTATGTTCCTGATTGTATGAGCTTCTCCTGCTTTTGCGTTAACTTGCAGGAGTTTGAAGCATGTCCTCCCTTGGCTCAGAAAATGATTGAACGTGGTGCCTCTATATACTTGGCACCATACAGTGACTATTTAGATTTTACTTGGATGCTTATATCTTGTTTATCAATTTCTAGCAGCCTGTCGGACTTAACCCACAAATCAAGGTAGAATAATACCTCCAGCTGTAGTGACATCAGAGCCTCATGAATAAATGGACATTCAAACCCATTGATCGGGATACCCCGGATCTTTTTCCGGCCAGTGTTCAGGATTATTTGCCCGAAGACCATCTCGCTCGCTTTGTCGTGGATGTTGTTGAACAGTTGGATCTGTCAAAGTTGCTCAAATCTTACCGAGGCTCAGGTTCCAAAGCCTGGCATCCGGCTATGATGTTATCCCTATTATTTTACGGCTATGCGACGGGTGTCTTTTCCAGTCGCAAGCTGGAAAAGGCCACTTACGACTCCCTCGCTTTCCGGTTTATTTGTGCCAACCAGCATCCTGACCATGACAGCATTAACGCTTTTCGCAAGCGTTTTCATGATGAGGTTGGCGATATCTTCGTCCAGATTCTGCTCATCGCCAAAGAAGCAGGCTGGTTAAAACTGGGCCATGTCAGTCTTGATGGCACCAAGATCAAAGCTAACGCCAGCAAGCACAAGGCATTGAGCTACAAGTATGCCTGTCAGCTCGAAGAGCAGCTGAAAAAAGAAGTGGCCGATCTGATGAGACTGGCAGAAGAAGCCGACAACACCGGTTTGCCGGATGGCCTGTCTATCCCCGAAGAGATCCAGCGACGGGAAGATCGGTTGTCAGTCATTGCCAAAGCCAAAGAAGAAATTGAGCGCAGGGCAGATAAACGCTTTCAGCAAGAGCAGGCCGAGTACGAAGAAAAAATGGCTAAACGCCAAGAGCGTAAACACCCGGGCAAGGAACCCAAACCGCCAGAGCCGGGAGCCAGAGACAAGGATCAGGTCAATCTGACAGACGACGAATCCCGTATCATGCCCACCTCCGGTGGTGCCTTCGAGCAGGCTTACAATGCCCAGGCGTCTGTGGACGTTGATAGCGGTTTGATAGTGACACGTCATGTGACGCAGGCTCCGAATGACAAAAAAGAAGTTGAGCCGACACTTGGGCAATTACACATACTGGCTCCGGTTCTTGGCAAGGCCAGTGGGCTTCTGGCTGACACTGGTTATTTCAGTGAAGCCAATGTCTCAGCTGTGGATAAAGAAGAGCTGACCCCCTACATCGCTATAAAGCGGGATGAGCATAACCTGCCACCTCTGCAGCGCTTTCAGCCTGACCCGCCGGCACCGGATGATGAAGCCAGTGCTCTGGAATGGATGCGCTGGCGTTTGCAGACCCAAGAAGGACGAGACATTTACAGCCGTCGAAAATGCACAATAGAGCCAACCTTCGGAATCCAGAAGGATGCGATGGGGTATCAGCGTTTTCTGGTTAGGGGGCTGGAAGCCGTCTCGAAAGAGTGGGATCTGGTGTGTTTGGCGTTTAACTTGCGGCGGATGTTCAGTCTGAAGCAGGCTAATGATGAAGCGTGGCTGGCTCTGGTGCTTTATTGGTTTGCAGTCAGCTTCTATTGTGCGGCTTTACAGCGACAAAGGAAAAAATCCTTTGTTTGACATGGCTGGCCTCAGAAGCCAGATCGGGGCTTCTGAGGTCAATATGATCAAAAATTATTCAGTGTGGCTTGAGGATGCCAGTCCGACAGGCTGCTAGCTGCTTAGAAGAAGATCCTTTAGCTCAAACATTGATACAAAAAGTATCACAGCAATATAGTTGCAGTTTCCTTGATGGTGCGGCAGAATACCTTCTAAAATCCATAAAAAAAACTGTTTTTAGAAACTTTTATCATATAAAAAAAGAGCGACAAATTTTAAAGTGTTTGCTCAGGTTCGGAGCAAGAGTCAGTGAGGAATTGCTGAAAGAGTGTGAAAAAAAGAACAAAATAGACAGTAGTGGCTCTACTGAACACAACCAAGATCACATTCAATATTGTTGTGAGCTGCGTCAGATTATGGACTCTGAACAAGCTAGAAAAAAACGCGTAGAGCTTGTGCATACTTCTGAAAACCCTGCTTATCATAGACCAAACTCTTCAGCACTTTCCGATATCTTCTCAATTTTGCTTGAAGTTAAACCATTATATCTTAACATTGATGATTGTCTTGATTTCCAAGCTGATACTGTTCTAAAACACTATTACCAGCGTCCTCACCCTGTCCAAGTACAATCTGATCTTGGAAGTGGCGAAGAACAAACCCTTCTTCGAAGTAACCATGGTGTTGACCATGTTTTGAGGTCAATGCGACTTGGGCAGGCTCTTGCAGACTTATGTCAACGTCACTCACAGCGATACCAAAGGCTTTTTGCTGAGAATCCAGAACTTGAGCGACTCCTCCCTCTGGCCGTTTTATATCACGATGTTACAGCAGAAATTGCCCCTAAAAACCTAGCAGCCTGTCGGACTTAACCCACAAATCAAGGTAGAATAATACCTCCAGCTGTAGTGACATCAGAGCCTCATGAATAAATGGACATTCAAACCCATTGATCGGGATACCCCGGATCTTTTTCCGGCCAGTGTTCAGGATTATTTGCCCGAAGACCATCTCGCTCGCTTTGTCGTGGATGTTGTTGAACAGTTGGATCTGTCAAAGTTGCTCAAATCTTACCGAGGCTCAGGTTCCAAAGCCTGGCATCCGGCTATGATGTTATCCCTATTATTTTACGGCTATGCGACGGGTGTCTTTTCCAGTCGCAAGCTGGAAAAGGCCACTTACGACTCCCTCGCTTTCCGGTTTATTTGTGCCAACCAGCATCCTGACCATGACAGCATTAACGCTTTTCGCAAGCGTTTTCATGATGAGGTTGGCGATATCTTCGTCCAGATTCTGCTCATCGCCAAAGAAGCAGGCTGGTTAAAACTGGGCCATGTCAGTCTTGATGGCACCAAGATCAAAGCTAACGCCAGCAAGCACAAGGCATTGAGCTACAAGTATGCCTGTCAGCTCGAAGAGCAGCTGAAAAAAGAAGTGGCCGATCTGATGAGACTGGCAGAAGAAGCCGACAACACCGGTTTGCCGGATGGCCTGTCTATCCCCGAAGAGATCCAGCGACGGGAAGATCGGTTGTCAGTCATTGCCAAAGCCAAAGAAGAAATTGAGCGCAGGGCAGATAAACGCTTTCAGCAAGAGCAGGCCGAGTACGAAGAAAAAATGGCTAAACGCCAAGAGCGTAAACACCCGGGCAAGGAACCCAAACCGCCAGAGCCGGGAGCCAGAGACAAGGATCAGGTCAATCTGACAGACGACGAATCCCGTATCATGCCCACCTCCGGTGGTGCCTTCGAGCAGGCTTACAATGCCCAGGCGTCTGTGGACGTTGATAGCGGTTTGATAGTGACACGTCATGTGACGCAGGCCCCGAATGACAAAAAAGAAGTTGAGCCGACACTTGGGCAATTACACATACTGGCTCCGGTTCTTGGCAAGGCCAGTGGGCTTCTGGCTGACACTGGTTATTTCAGTGAAGCCAATGTCTCAGCTGTGGATAAAGAAGAGCTGACCCCCTACATCGCTATAAAGCGGGATGAGCATAACCTGCCCCCTCTGCAGCGCTTTCAGCCTGACCCGCCGGCACCGGATGATGAAGCCAGTGCTCTGGAATGGATGCGCTGGCGTTTGCAGACCCAAGAAGGACGAGACATTTACAGCCGTCGAAAATGCACAATAGAGCCAACCTTCGGAATCCAGAAGGATGCGATGGGGTATCAGCGTTTTCTGGTTAGGGGGCTGGAAGCCGTCTCGAAAGAGTGGGATCTGGTGTGTTTGGCGTTTAACTTGCGGCGGATGTTCAGTCTGAAGCAGGCTAATGATGAAGCGTGGCTGGCTCTGGTGCTTTATTGGTTTGCAGTCAGCTTCTATTGTGCGGCTTTACAGCGACAAAGGAAAAAATCCTTTGTTTGACATGGCTGGCCTCAGAAGCCAGATCGGGGCTTCTGAGGTCAATATGATCAAAAATTATTCAGTGTGGCTTGAGGGTGCCAGTCCGACAGGCTGCTAGAAGAGCTTAAAGCTGCTGAGCTTTTCAAAAGAGATATGATTGCAAGTGGCTATTTACCAGAAATCGTAGAACTGGTGACCAAGGCTCTTTTAAATAAAAACAGCAACACAGCATCTTTAGTTTCTCCACCATTTACGCCAGATGATTCATCTGAAGTTTCATCAGATGAGCGATTATTACGTCATTTAATTCGACTAGCAGATTCAATTGAGGTTACTCGAGTAAGAACAATCCCGAAAGGGTTCCCAAAACCTGAACCCATATCAACCCAGCTTCCATGCGAGCACTTTGATGTTCGCCAGCTGGATATAGATCCTGAGCTCTGTGGTAATCATAAGTTTATGAGTGACTTCTATGCCCTTATGGAATGCTCATTAGACTTGGCAGGAGTCAGTGGGGGATATCAGAGACAGGATCTACGTGATAAGCCGAGTTATGCCGAAGTACACGGACTCATTAATCTGGACACTGTCAGTAAAACTCGCAAACGCTGGCTTGAGTGCTGCGCCAGTCCCACACGTACGCTAGATACATGGCTTGATAATAATGTACGTAGAGAAATTGTACGCAAGGCAGGCCTCACAATATGTTCTGATCACGAGCTTGCCCAAGTACCTCTTCCTGACAACCTGGCTCTTGTCGATAAATTTCTACTAAAACAACCAGCTGTTCAATATCAACTTGCTAAACAAGCAAAAAAAATAAATGAGCGGGGAATATATCATGGAACTGGAACACTGACACAAAAACTTCTAGGCAGTAAAAAAGTTCAAGCAGTTCTTAAAAGCAATCATGGGATAGGTGTAAAAAAATACGAAAGATTCGGGGGTTTAAAACAACCAAGAGAGGCCTTAAACGTAATTACCAGAAGCTATTTACAACCGTTCACTATGGCAAACCTCGGTAAACAGGTTATCTATAATAAAAACAAGACATTGAGTCAATGGCACGTAACTGCTCATATTTTACTGGCAAAATTGTCTGTTTTTTATACAGCTCCTCGCTATCACTGGGCTGTAGCCGAGTCGATGGTTGGTCTGCCAGTAAAATATGAGCAGTTACAATGGCACTGACTTAAGGGCCACTCCCTTACCAGTCAAGGCTTGCCAGAGGGAGAACGATTTTCTACATCGTTCTTTTCATAGTCACCACCTCTGACAAGCCATGAAAAATTCTAGCGCAACCCTGAAAGAGCATGCTCAAAACTGTCTACACCAGATGGCGCAATGTGCTGATGACCCCTTTGTCTACGATTCTCACTGAAGATGACCTACTGAACTTCCAGCAACGCTGCACTGACAGAATTCGCAATTATCCTGCCGTTAAAACTCTATCCCTGTTCCTTCGCCAGGTAGCCAGTGAAGAAAAGTCCTGTCGTAAGGCTTTGATTGCAGATGCAGCCAACCAGACTGCACTCAATAATAAGCGACTGACTGTACTGAAACGACCAGCCTGCCCAACATGGATGAGTCAGGCATTTTACGAGCAATATACCCCGAAGGAGCTGACGGTCAGAGCCATCAAGACAAAGAAACGCATTATCGTGACAACTCTCTTTGATGAAGCCCGTTACACCAGAGCAGAAATCAGTGCTTTGTACCAGAAAAGGTGGCATGTAGAGCTGGATTTCAGAGCTATTAAAACGCTGATGAAAATGGCTATTCTGCGCTGCAAAAGCCCGGACATGGTTCGAAAAGAGATTTCCGTTCATCTTCTGGCCTACAACTTGTTAAGGGCATTGATGGCTCGAACGGCACAGATGACGGGGCAGTCCCCCAGGGAAATCAGTTTCAGAGCGGCACAGCAAACCTTGCGAGACTTCCACATAATACTACTGACTACCGATGATCTGGCCGGTATTGTTGGTGTGATGCTGGGCATAATGGCCGAACATCAGGTAGGGGATCGATCGGAGCGGCCTGAACCTCGGGCAGTGAAGAGGCAACCAAAAGCTTTCCCCAAGTTGCAGCACTCCCGAACAAAGGCTAGACAACTCACGAAATATCAAGGGAAAGCGGCTTAAGTCAGTGCCATTGGGCATTGAGTTGCTTTAACCATAACCCATAACTTTTTTATTTATTGCTCTTTCAAAAGCTGCCAAAGCCCACCTCGCTCCAAAAGAGCCCTGCGTACCAGTGAAAAGCCACCATACCAAGGGCTGTCATAAAGCTTTCCCTGAACCACTTTCGTAAGAGGGTTACCTTCAAGGGTCACAGTTTGCGACTGCAAGGCATGCATAATCACCGGATAAACCACATCCCAGGCTTTAAACATATCTCCGGAGAGAACAACGGCATCAGGACGAAGCAGGTTCACAGACATGGCAATCACTTTGCCAAGATGGGTAGCTGCATCACGCAACAATCGGCAGGCCAGCTGATCTCCCAGAGAGGCTTCCTGACAGATTGTATGGATATTGGCTTCTTCCGTTAAAGCACTTTCAACACCAACACTTAACATTCCCCGGCAACGGTTTTCCAGAGTTGAGTTGGAAACCAGAGTTTCCAGGCAACCAAAGTTTCCGCAATAACACTGTTTGCCCAGAGGGTCAGTCTGGATATGACCAACCTCACCCACAGCCAGACTACTGCTCTCATAAAGCTTGCCATCCAATATCATACCGGCACCGACACCGTTATGAACCGTCATCAGCAAACTGTTGCTTACTCCCTGACTAGCGCCGTACTTATGTTCAGCCAGAGCCATGGATGAAGCAAAGTTGGAAAGATAGCACGGCAGGCCTGTGGCCTCCGTCACCTGCTGAGCCAGAGGAAGGTTATCCACTGCCAGATGAGGCATAAAGGTGATAATACCAGATGAGGAGTTCACCAGGCCGGGAGTTGTTACACCAACTCCGGCCAGGCAAGTGATATATTCAGAGTTCTTCTCTACAAATGTCTTGATGGTATTGATCAGGACAGAACTGAACTCTTGCTGACTACCAGGGTGGTAAGGTCCCGAATGGCGTGCCAGCAGTTTTCCGGACAGATCACACAGGCCGATATG
>CBDEWF010000135.1:0-125895 GCA_965243775.1 Sansalvadorimonas sp. | reverse complement strand
TCTTTAGTTCTTCATGGCTTTTTTTCAACTGCTCAAGTTGAGTTTTAAAATCACCTTTTAATTCTTCTAAATCTTCAAGTACTTTTGCGTACTGTTCCCGAATATTTGAAATGTTTAGCCAGACATTTCCAGAAATATCAAATAATTCTTCAATCTCACCATCAAATAACTTGGCATTATTTTTATACTGTTCAAGATCATGAGTTATATTACCAAGCCTTTCATTTGCTGCCTTATTACTGCCCTCATTTCTTTGAATTCCTTTTCTCACATCTTCATGGTTATCCGCAAGATTTATCAGTTTTCCATCCTGTTCAGCCTGCTTATTTTTTATTGCCTCAACTTCTTTATCAAATTCCTGAATCTTTTTTGTAAAATTATTTTGATTTTCAATATAAATTTCCAACCTTTTTTCCTGCTCTGCTAACTTCTCCAATCTTGCTTCCCTCTCAGCTAACTGCCTTTCCCACATTTCCTTCTGCTCTACTAACTTCCTTTCCAACCTTGCTTCCTGCTCTACCAACTTCCTTTTCCAGCTTTCTTCCTGCTCAGCTAACTTTCCTTCCAAATCCTTATTTAATTGTTCAACGTTTTTAGTTCTCTTACTAAATTCTTCGGACAACTGTTGTATAGTATTTGCCAGTGCCATATTTATAGAAATAGGATTATCTGCACCCGACCTATCGTTAATCCCACTAAATACAACTGTACGCCAGTTAACTAAAGGATAATTTTCATCGCCAATAAAATTATTGGCCGAAACATCAAGCCAAAGAATTGTTAGAATTCGGTACCACAATTCGATAATGCGATCATTCGCTTCAAATAAATTATCACCTTTATATCGAAGAACAATATCATTGGCCAGAATGTTTTTGGGAATGAGGCCTTTGGTTCTCATACGCGTTATATCAACTTTATTTATGTTTTCAATCTCATTGGCCTTAAAAAAATGCAAGAGATTAAATATCATGCTTAGCAGCCTTTGATAAGGTTTAGCATTAGTTGTATGTCTGAATCGACTGGTCAAAGAAGCCTTGATGACAGCATCAGGAAATATTTGATAAAAGTTATCTGGGGCATTACCAGTATACTTCTTAACCCTTTCCCAAAAGTAAGTAGTAGCTTCCCAGTCATCTATGGGCATCCAGTCTTCTCTTTTGAGAGCGTTGTAATACAGCGAAAGCTTACGAAAACCCAACTTATCAAGGCTTAGAAGCCTCTCTTCTAAATCTTCACTGGATGAAGGTGGATTAACCAAAATGACTCTAGCTTGCTGTTCCAGCATCGATACCAGAGTATCAACAGAATGTTTACCTTCCCCAAGATGTTCCCAAATTTCACTTGAAGAAGACGCAGTTGGCCCGGATGCCCACGCCAGCTGATATCCACACAAGTCAACAAGGGCAACCAGAAAAAACCATTGGCAAGCCTTCCAGAAAGAGTTTTCCAACCTACTCCCCCTCAAAAAAAAGCGTGGTGGCAATTCTAGTGGAAGATCAAGAGTTGTGGAGAGGATAAATGTGATAGAGAGTTGATTCTTAACAGCTCATCACACAGCTACAGAAATATATAATAAGACTTTTTAGCAGGGTTATGACCAGCAATTTGATCTCCAGCGGCCGCCTGACTCTAAGAATGCTACGCTACTTTTATGCTGTAGCTGAGAACGAACATTTTGGCCATGCTGCCGAAGAACTCAATATTTCCAAATCCCCCCTCAGCACCAAGATCAAAGAGCTGGAAAATATTCTTGAAACAACCCTTTTTGTAAGAAACTCAAGAAGTGTAAGGCTGACAACGACTGGCCAGCTCCTGAAAAAAGAGTGCCAGAAAATTTTTGATGTGATGAACGCTTCTGTTAACAGCGTGATGAAGGCGGAGCGCGACCAGAATAATATACTGAAAATCGGGATCGTCAGCTCAGCTTTCTGGAGCAGTTTTCTGTCCATGGTGAAAGATTTCAAGTCAAAGTACCCAGACTATGAACTGAGATTTACTGAAATGCCTCCGGCAGAACAGAAGCTGGCCTTGAAGGAAAAAAGAATTGATATCGGTATCTCCCGCTATGCTGACACTCATAACATCAGTCCCCTGTCAGCGGTCAGAATTACGGAGGAGAAGATGTGTGTGGCGGTTTCCGATGAACATGCACTGAAAAACAGGAAAGTGATACACCTTGCGGAGTTGAAAGACGAAATCATGGTGGGTATGAGCAGGGGGCAGTCTGACCAGACAGAGTTGGTTGTCAGTGCCTGCCTTGAACAGGGCTTTCACCCGGCCATCCATCATGAGGTAAAGGAGCCCCATACGGCCCTGGCTTTTGTTGTTGCCAACCAGACTGTCTCCATAGTGCCCTCCTCTTTCAAATACCATAAGTGGAGCCACATACGCTTTCTGACCCTGAAAGAGTATATACCCGCAGGTTTATACGCCCTGTATAACCAGAAGAGCAACTGCCCTATTGCTTCCCGGTTTGTAAGGGCCATAGTTCAGTGACTGATTGCCAACTATGCAGGATTCGCCCTGCGGCAGATCATAACTACAGGGCCGATATTGATTATTTGAAGTGGTTATCCATAAAGGCATGAATAAGTTTGATCATTTTGGGTTGGGCCAGCTTTGCACACTCAAGGGTCTGCTCATGGGACAACCGGGTATCTCCCAGTCCTTCCGCCATGTTGGTGATAGCGCCTAAGGCCAGTGCAGGAAGACTGCAGTGGGCGGCAGGAATGATTTCCGGAACGATGGACATGCCTACAACATCGCCCCCCATTATCTGCATCATGCGGATTTCGGCTGCTGTCTCGAAATTAGGACCTGGATAGGAGACAAAAATCCCCGTCTCAACAGCAATATCATTTTCCCTGGCGACACCAAGCAGTTCTTCCCGAAGCTGCTTATCATAGGCGTTGGCCAGACTAAAGAAGCGGGGACCATATTCCTCATCATTCTTGCCACACATAGGGGATTCCGGCATGGTGTTGATATGGTCATGAAAAGCAACCACGGAACCGACTTTAATCCGTTCAGGATTCAATGAACCGGCAGCATTGGTGGTAAACATCAACTCACAGCCCAGCAGCTTGAACGTCCGAACAGGCGTTGTCATAACCTTCATGGTTCTGTGTTCATAAAAATGGCCACGCCCTTTCATGCAGACAACTTCAATACTATTCAGCAGGCCCATTACTAAAGTGCCAGAATGGCCTTCTACGGAGCTGACAGGAAAACCCTCCAGGTCTTCATAGGGAATTTCAATTTTGTCTTCAAGTTCATCGGCAATCACACCCAGCCCGGAACCCAGGATAAAAGCGGCCCTGGGCCGGAACCATGGATTGTGTTTCAGAATCGTAGCGACTGCATTTTTGGGAGCATCCATCTCTTTATCAACCTCATGGTTGTCACAATATCCTCAAGGAGATGAATATATTGAATAGCTGCAGGTTAAAGAATCACGATATTACGACTGATCGTTCTGTTTATTGAAACAGTTGGAAGGGAAAATCCACTACCTATCTTGAGACAACGCAATCGCGTCAGTATATTTTATACAGTGGAGGCAACCCCATTGCTGATGATTATACTTGTGAAAAAAACTAATTATTTCCTTTATGTAGTATTGGAGGAGGAGGAAGAAATTTTATAGTTCCATCCTGATCTTGTATCAAAAATATCGGATTGCTGTAGGCAGCTGTTTCCTGAACCAAAAGTTGCTGTGATGGCTGCTGGACTACCGGGGTTGTCAAAATTGGTTCTTGTAGGTGGAGGAGCTCAGGAGGTGTGGCTGGCGCAGTCTTCCTGGAGGACGCAACAGATCCGCCTCTCTGATGCCGTTTTGATACTATAGTAACCCGACTATCCTTTAGCTCTGTAATCTGCTGTTTTAACTGCTGAATTTCAGCCTTTTGCCCGTTTGCCTCTTTCAATTGCTCTTCCCACCTTCTGGTAGTTTTTTCTTGAATCTCAAGGCGGTTTTGTAATATTTTCATCTGCTCACACTGCCATTTGAATTTAGCGTTTATGTTTTGCAGGTTTTTTATCAATACTAAATTTATAGATTCTTGGAAATTTATACTTGCCTCACTGCCATTTCCGTTAATAATGACGTCAGAAATCCTCTTGCGCCAGCAGAAAGGGTTTACCCATTTGTCTCCAGAAAAACTACCTGCCAAAGTATCAAGCCAAATAATAATTAGAATACGATACCACAGCTCAACAATGTAGTTGTAGTTGTAGTTGTAGTTGTAGTTGTGTTCTGAAAATGAAGGGTCACCTTTGAAAGCCGAGACAATATCACCGGCTAAAAGATGACTGGGAGAAAGCTGATTGTCTATCATGGTCTGTGTATCAGGATTGGTTAGGTATTCTGGATCATGGCTGTTAAGAAACTGCCAGGAATCAAACACCAGAGACATTAATCGGTAGTAATCTTTTGCACTATCAGGTGGGGTTATGATGGGGCTTGTAGTAGCTGTATCAGGAGGAATTTGGTGATCAGTTTCTGAACTATCATCGAAATTTTTATCCGCTCCCCTTAAGTAGGCAATAGCACCCCAATCAGCTATTGGCATCCAGTCTTTTTTTTCGATCTTTGTGGAATGCGTTTTTAACTTACGAAACCCCAGTTCCCGGAGATATCTAATGCGCTTTTCGACCTCCTTCTTGGATGAAGGGACTCCAGTCAAAATGTCTTTGGCCTGACTCTCCAGTTTGGACACCAGAGTCTCTGTAGAGAGATGACCGGTTCCAAGGTGTTCAAAAACCTTACTGGGAGGCTTTGTTCTCCCTGCTGCACACACCTGCTGATATCCTAGCAGGCAAACAAAGACAGTGAACTGTAAGAGCCTTTGGAAAAATTTCCAGAAAGAGTTTTCCAACCTACACCCTCATAATAAAGAGTGATGGAAATTTTAGTAGAAAATCATCAAATAAAAATGGGGCAACGTCTCTGGCACCATAACCAGATAATTTTAAAACCTGAAACCAGTTTACATCTCCATGAGGGCAGCCAGGAACATGGACCAATATGAAAGATCGCTCATTCCTTGGCACAGTCCAACATCCAGCCTCGAAGGGTGTGTCCAGTTTGCAGGACCAGTCTGGATGCTATCGAGCTTAGTTTCTATAGTGAGTGCATTCGTTAACCGGTTGAACTGGTAATGATTGATATCCTTGAAGCCAACATAGACTCCACCATCTGTTTGAGTTGCCATCCCCTGAACGTAAGACAAGGAGACGAATTCATCTGAAATGCTGATCTTCCGCGTCCAGGATTCGCGTTCATAAAAGCTTACCCCACCTAAAGAAACTGAGTGATCAAGCTCACTAAATGAGAAGATGACTGTCGGCTTACCAGAAAAACTGCAGCTGTATCGTTCTGTTCCCAGGCCGCTACAACCAGCCAGAAGGAGAATGACGGTGCAGACGGCAAACTTGATGCTATTCACAATCCTCAACATAGATATGTACCAGTGGCCCATTCTCGGAATGGACCACTAACAATAACCGTTATCCCCGACCATGGGTGTTTGACTCTGCTATTGTCCACGTAACTGGCTAAAAATCATAGCGAACCTTGGCCAGCGTGGTGTGCGCTTTGAAATTCTTTTTCTCAAGCCTGTCATGGTTGATAGACAGCACCAACTGATTAGTAACCTGATGCTCAACCCCCAGACCAGCCTGCCATGTTGTACTTTCCGGGTCGGCACCTGTGGTCGTAATAATTGTACTGCCCGTGACGAAACGGCTGTCAGTTTTCACCTGATCTTCAGCAAAGTCATGCCAGCCATTCATATAGAGAGAAAAGTCCACGATCCCATTGTTGAGCTCAAAGCTCTTGGTAGCTTTCACGCCCACCCCCATCTCGATCACTTCATAACGCTGGGCCTCAATCTCCAAAGCTGCAGAGCCTTCTTCCTGATAGGACTCAATATCAACACGCCCATAGTTGAATGTCAGTGAAGGCTGTATACCAATATTATGGGATTCCAGCCACAGGATATGGCCCACTCCAAGGCGCAAGGCATACTGGTCAGCATCATAATCAGATTGAACCAGAGCGTTTAAACGTTCACCTTCATTATTACTACGCCCTGCACTGACCATCACATCAGCATACCAGAGTCCTTTCTGCCAGCTGCCGTAAACAGAGCCAAGGTAACTTTTTGTTTTTGTATTGTTTGAAGTATCTTTGCTGTTTGTTTTTCCCTGTGCATATGTCAGGGCTGTGCCCAATACCCAGTTGGCATTCCATTCCCCATCAACGCCTACGGTTAAACCGCTGGTATGGGAGTTAAAGCCATCAATATCATTTATGCGAGCCTGAGTAGCCTTACTGTGCATAAGCTGCGCCCAGACCCGCTCTTTCACAAACATATCACCCGTACCGACACCGGCTCGAACCGAGGCTGTACGGTTACTGATATTGCCGAAGGTAGCAGACTGGATAGTTGATACATTGGCGACATCTGATCCAGCCCTTTCTGGTTGCAGATCCCGGGCCAACTGTTCCAATTTTTCCGCATCTCCACTGGCATCATTGTAAAGCTGGTAAACCGGATCTGTGGTCGGCAGATTCGTAAGAACTTCCTGCTGCAGGCTATTAATGGTGGATTGCTGAGACTCTGAGGCTCCTGCCTGTCTGATTAACTGCGCAGCAGAACCCTGCTGGACAGAACCTCCACCCACTCCCCCGCCTCCTGGCACTTGATTCTGATTTCCATCACCTGGACTGGGCGGAGGGGTCTGTGTACCTTGTGCATTCACATAGGCTGAACTGATTAGTGAGCCCATGAAAATGGTTAGTGCAATGGGGATGCCGGCGCATTTTCTGAAATCCATTTCTTACTCTCAACAAAGTTAATAGTTAAGGGGTTGTCATTTATTCACGCTAGCAGCTCGCTGGTACGATAACCACTCTAATACCCTGATTTCGATGCAGCTTCTAAGAAGCTATCAGAATGATCGAGTGGGTTTGCTATATTCCCGCATTTTTTCGAGTGCGTTCATGGTTGTAGTTGAAGTTTCCTGTATCCAGTGCCAACAGGTTGATGGGGTTGTCAAAAATGGTAAAGCTGCAACAGGTCACCAACGCTACCTCTGCCGCCACTGTAAAAAGAGCTTCAACTTGCCTGCAGGTATAACGGTAATCAGCCAGGCACTCACGAGCGCATCATATCAATGACTATGAATGGTTCTGGTATGCGTAATATTGGCCGCGTACTTGAGATCAGCCCAACCACTGTGGGTGCCCACTTAAAAAACTATCGCCTGACACGGTAACCCAGCTTCCATTTGAGAATGCTGAGGTTGAAATACTCTGCGAAATGGATGAACAGTGGCCTTTTGTGGGCAACAAGAAAAACCAACGTTGGCTTTTCTATGCTTGGGAGCCACGTTTCAAACGAATCATAGCCCATGCTTTTGGTCGCGGTGACCAAGACGCTCCAAAAGCTTCTAAAGCGTTTGTCTCCTCACAAGTTCAAGCTCTACTGTACAGATAACTGGAAGCCTTACTCTGACCACTTGCCACAGAAGATACATGTCATCAGCAAAAAGTTAACTCAGAGGATTGAGCGCAATAACCTGACTCTCAGAATACGACTGAAACGGCTCATGCGAAAAACAATCTGCTTTTCCCGGTCAGTGGAGATACACGATAAGGTTATCGGAGAATTCATCTCAAGAAACTACTACCAACATTTCTGATTCATTACCACTCTGTTAAACAAAGCGTTCATGTCCAAAACCGGGGCTGATTTTGCCGTAATGAACAACGGCGGCATCCGTACCAGATTTGAAGCTGGCTAATCCTGTAAGCATCTCGTAGACGGTAGTGCTGCAACCCAGGCAAGCTATACTGCCCCCGCACTGATTCACTGTGCCCCTATCTCAAATCAAGGCGGGCAAATGGCGGCGATCTGGATTCTTGCGGCATTTTCCCTGACTTTCTTAACCATCAGCCTTATTCACTTTCGATCAATAAAACAATTCTCAGTATTTGCTTTAGACAGGGGAGCATTTGGCACTTTTACTCTCTATGCCACCATTCTTGCCAGTGGAATTGGTGCCGGAAATATTATGGGTATTGCGGAAAAAGCCTATACATCAGGATGTTTTTACACACTGGCGAGTCTTGGTTTTGTTGCTCAGTTGCTATTGAGTGCATGGCTGGCCCCAAGAGTCTATCAGTGGCGTCACTGTCTTTCGTCTGGAGAGGTAATTGGCAAGGGCTATGGCAGTCTCCGTGTCCAATGCCTGTCTGGGCTGATCTGGGTGGCTTTCTGTATAGGCATTATCAGTGCCCAGGTTGTTGCCATGGTGCGGGTAGCGAGTCTTTTACTGCCCAGATGGCAGGTTGAAATCGGCTTTTTTCTCTCGGGTATTGTTATTGTTTACAGCTGCCTTGGCGGTGTCAGGTCTGTTGTCCGAACAGATGTCATTCAGGCAATATTGCTGTTCTCTGCATTGGTATTTCTAATTCTATGGGGAATTGAAGCCACCGGTGGTAAAGAGATTCTAATAAAAACTATCCATGAGGATATTGCTTCCATTCCTGAACGCTTTTCTCTTCTGAAGCTTCTGTTTCTATTTATATGGTTCTTTCTGGGTGATGCATTAATTCCTGTTTCAGTTCAGCGCATAGCGATGGCAAGAACCTGTTGTCAGGCAAGACTGGCACTGCTGGTTACGGCTTTAGGCGTCTTGTTTGTTATTACCATGGCGGGAGGGATCGGGCATATCGCTTCCCTGCTGGATAGCGGACAACCTGCTGAAAATACCTTCCTGATCCTGGTGGAGAATATTCCCGAGCCACTGAAAGTCCTGATGCTGATAGGTCTCCTTGCGGCTGTTATGTCATCCTGTGACAGTTATCTCAATACCGCAGCAGTTGCCTGTGTAAATGATGTACTTGCTACACGGTCACATTGTTTAAACGAAACGCAGAAATTATGGGCCGGGCGGTGGTGTACTTTATTGATCGGCTTTTTAGCAATACTGATTGCTTATGGTACCAATGATATTCTGAATATCCTGCTGGCTTGTTATGAACTGTGGGGGCCAACTCTTCTGCCACAGTTACTTGTGATTCTGTTCTGCAGAAAGCTGCCTGTAACTTTCTTTTATCTCCCTTTTTTTACTGGTGTCTCTACCCTGCTGATTTGGAAAACATTGGTTTCTGACCAGACATGGTTATCAGCGGCTTTAACGGTGAGTATACTGGTAAACGGGAGCACTTTGTTGATTCTATTTTTCTTGGGAATGAGAAAAAGATAAGTACCCGGGCATATGGAATCGCATATTTCTGGCCAATAAACAGGTTGCTCAGTTGGGTTGCAGCGCAGGGAGCATAGCCCGCTATGTGACCGGAGCTGCGGCACGGCTGAGCGGCCTGGAGATTGAGTCAGAAATATATGATTTCATGCGTCCGGGTACTTAATAGAATATCCAAGAAAAAATACAGCTTAATTTCTATCAAGTGCATGATCCGCCCCTCACTAACACCTTTGTCATGCCTTTATGAAATTATCCTTACCTCAACATGTCTAACATGTCATCTTTTTTCGATGATGGTAGTGTGTAAGAAATGGAGCACAGTAAAAGGAAATCATATTTCTCTCATTATGTAGAGTCACCGCAACGCGGAAGCAGGTCAGACAAATCGAGTAATGGCAAACATGGCCGTAGAGGTTTACAGCAAGACAAACTGTACTCACAGGCCGCTTCACCCTCTCAAAAACCTGTGGCAAGCCGTAACCCTCAGCCTCACTCTGCTGTTCGCTACGCCGCCAGAGGGAAGAGCGAGGAAGATCCTCTGGAATATATTTTCACGTCTCAACCTGGATCTATAAAAAGACTGTCTGCCTGCAGTCATTACATCTGCAGAGAGGTTCTTACAGCTTTAAAGGATGAAAAACCCAGGGAAGCCTGGCTGGCCCTTTTTAGACTCAAATTAAGCCTTGAAGAAAAAAGTCTCCCCAAAGTCGCTGATGAACTTACGTATAGAGTGATAGATAAAATACTTGAGGTTTATTATCAGCCTAGCAGGGCTCATCATGATGATACAGCTATGACTGAACTGTTTTTGATCCAGATTCTTCCAGCAGTCTTGTTACAGCACCATTTTAAAAATGATCTTGAAAAAAAATACCATTTTGTGGGTGGAATCCTGCTCAAGGAAAAAATTGACGAAATCCAGGATAAATCACGGACTCTGCAAAAAAATACAATCTCGCCCCAAGGGCAGGCTCTCTGTGATCAACTGGTAGAGATCATGTCTCTATGGCGACCGGTTCTCAGCCAGGCACGCCTTGACGGTATCGCAATTACCCTAGCCAGAGTATTGGCACCAGTGCGTGAAGAAATATTTAATCTCGCCGTGAAAGAAAATAAGTACCAGGAAGCTCTGGACAAGCTGAAAAACATTTTGCCTGTTATGGATATTTTTGATAATTGCAATGAGAGAGGAGTCATCACTTTTCGCTCTGGTTGTCTCATTGGTTTAAACCATACATTGCATGGATTAGCCGATGAGCTTAAAAAAAACAATCCTTCTATTCACCTCGCAGTCCATCTACTGCGCAGCGTACAAAACAGTCAGAACCTGAAATGGCAGGAAGCAAAATCTTGCCAGGGCCAGATTAAATTCCTTTTAGAACACTGGCCTGAGGTGAGAGGTTTTCCTGCCAGCGGGTTGACAGTTTACGTACAAGAGCTTCAGTCAGGTCCTACGGGATCAGCATGGGATAAGCTATACAGAGCAGAAAATCCCAATAATCGATATATATTCCACAATGAGATAAACACGATATCTTTTCTGTTCAAACAGCGTGATGAGGGTCATGCTATATCCTGCCTGATTGTGACCTCACAACTCCTCAAAAAATTTCCTGACCATTTGAATTCTAACCTTTGCCAGACCTGTTTTGACATTTTTGATGCATCTCTGGAAACCGTAGCAGCGGCCCTTTTGCTGGATACGCGCCTCTATACACCTGATAAACAAACTCATATAGCGGACGTAACAGCCTGGCTGTTTAGGATTTTAGAAGACTGGAGCAGTGATGCCTTGATGTTATCCCAAAAGAGCCGCTGGACACTGGAACGCCTGAGATATGTTCTCTACGAAAACAAGATCAGCCCTATGTTGGATAAGGCTAAAAAGGCGGCAAGCCCTGAACCAAAACTGAAGGAGTTTTTAAGAACCCATAGCAACTACGGGGTTATCTTTCCCTCTATAGCCAATCGAACCTTCATGGCCGAAATAATGCAGCTTTATTCAGAGTGTGATGTAACAAAGCTGGCTATGTTGCTGCCGCCTCAATCAGACAGAGTAGTGTGCGATTTATTTGGAGAACAAATAGCAGACCAAATAAGGAGCTTTAAGAGAAGTTCTCAAGAAACGGACAGCGTACACGATTCTCACACTAAAAAAACGGGTATTATTAAAAGCTACCCTACACACGAAGCTTCTATACAGGGCCACAAGAAAGCGGAAGAACCCAAATTAACTGATAAGCTTCCAGTACCTTGTGGGCCAGTCAAGGTTCTGAAACCTTCAGCAAATATTAAGGTTAATGAAAAAACTAAAAAACTTATCAGTCAGGGCCAGTTACTGGAGGCAGCCACGCTACTTCTTGAG
Source organism: Sansalvadorimonas sp. (assembly GCA_965243775.1). GTDB lineage: Bacteria > Pseudomonadota > Gammaproteobacteria > Pseudomonadales > Endozoicomonadaceae > Sansalvadorimonas. Next base: position 114,251 of record CBDEWF010000135.1, on the reverse strand, counting down.
CCAGAATCATTTCAAATTGTTACCGAAGATGATTTCAAAAAATACCAGAAATTGGTGGAAGAAATCATATTCCCTGCCCTTATTCACACAAGCCGTATTGCTCGTTCAGACTACCATGTACTTCTACACAAGTGTCTTGAGCTGGCCAGGAAAGCTTCTCTCTCTGAGAGGGAGAATCAACTAACAACATTGATAGCAAAGCAGAAACAGACTGAGGGTGAAGCATTAACAGCATCAAACCACAAGGATGACAGTGTTAAGAGCCGAGGTAGAGGAACAAGCAGGGGAAGAGGTAGAGGTAGAGGTAGAGGAGCTAGCAGGGGAAGAGGAAGAGGAAGAGGAAGAGCCAGTGGGTCACCATCCTAAAAATTCCCAGTGCTGCATCACATCGGGGTTCTGATTAGATCAGGAGGTTTCGAGAGGGTTCCTACCCATTTTTTGGAAATTTTTTGTAGTTCTTGATTTCTAAACCTCACGATGATTCAAGAGAAACGTAAGCGATTAATACGCCACACCTTGACACTATTTTAACCATTAAGTTTAACCATTAAGGCAGTGGAACTGACATTTTAAAATTATCCAGTTCTCTCTGCTGTCTTATTACTCCCAGAGTTATCATATCTATCTATTACAATAGATATCACGCCTTTATACACAGATGCATATCTAATGAAGGGCTGCTCTACAAAGGTAACTGCTCATATTCCTCTGGCAGAGAGCGCTACCGGATAGCCTGATGCTGCCAGAATAAGATCTGGCAGTCTGGGAATCAGGTTGGCACCTGACAGCCGATCCTTGAGATACCTGGCAAAAGAAACTCCATGTAGCTTGCAAGTTTTTTTCAGACTGGCAAAGGTGTCACGGCACTTCTTGCCCAATGCACTCCGGGTACCACCACTGACTTTCCGCCTTTTCACATACTCTCTGATCTGTCGTTCACTCAGGTTGTTGTGCAGCGGCAGCCACGGGTACTCAAGCACCAAAAGCAGTTCTTCCTTGACCACCATCAATTGGCTCAGAACCTTGTGTCAGGCCAGATTCCTGCCACTGTTGCAGGCAGTCGCGCCAGAGCATTTCCAGAGATTCTGAAGACATGAGGGAGTTCCTGATGAAAAACCAGAATCATAAACAGGTGATTGGTGGAAATTAATGTGGGGAGGAATTATCGGTTACAGAGAAACAGAACGCCCTTCCCTCGCACTGGAATAAATGGCCTCAACAATTTCTACAGCTTTCCGGGCCTCTTTGGCCTCAATAGCAAGATCCGCCTTGCCATTAAGGTAATCAATAAAATTCTGAAACTGTGCAGCATGGAGTTGAAAATCAATGGCCGCAGGATCAGACGCTCCGCTCTCATTTTCCCCCAGTTCTTCAAACTCTTCTCTTATAATGTCATCATCAATTGTCTCATCCCTGAAAACCCAGTTTACCAGACTCTCTTCTTCCAGCGTGGCGGCTCCTTTGGTACCAGATATTTCCAGAGTCTTGAAAAAACCAGGATACACACTGGTAGAAGCTTCTATTGTTCCCAGGGCTCCATTAGCAAAGCGCAAAACAGCGACGGATGTATCTTCAACACCGAGGTTGTCATGTCCAAGGGTGTCGGAATAAGCGAAAACAGATTTTACCGGCCCCATAAGCCACTGCAGCATATCGACAGCCTGAACAGCTTGGTTCATAAGTGCCCCGCCCCCATCCAGGGCGAGAGTCCCACTTTCCTGCCGCCCGGCATAATAATCTTTACTGCGGAACCATTTCACATGGGCATCCCCAAGAATCAGCCTTCCGAACCTTTCCTGATCAAGAGCCTCTTTCAAAAGCCGCGCACCACGGATAAACCTGTTCTGGAAAATGCTGGCAGCAACAACACCATGCTTTTTGGCGGCAGCAATTATTCTGTCACATCCGGCTACAGTGACCTCCATAGGCTTCTCAATCAGAACATGCTTGCCTGCTTCTATAGCCTGAACAGCATGCTCTCCATGGAGCGCAGATGGGGTACAGACAGTGACAATATTAACGGATGAATCAGCCAGCATTTCTGCATAAGTTGAGTATGCCCGGCCTTGATGCCTTCTGGAAAAAGCTTCTCTCTTCTCCGGCGTTCTGCTGTAGGCTCCTATGAACGTACCACCGTTCAGGGTTTCGATAGCACGGGCATGAAAGGCTGCAACTGTCCCTGTACCTAGAATACCAAAACCGTAATTCATAAAGCGCTTCCCCCAGATTGAACAGAAAGACTTAAGGTGTGTTCCCATAAGTTAGACCAACAAAATTCACCAGGTAACACCGTATTAAAAGTAGCCAGTCCGCAGAAATCATTCACTTCTTTTCTTTTAGGCTGCTCACTGCGATATCTACCACTGATCACACAGCATTGTTGGTTTCAATGGCGATACAAGTACTTTTTTATCTATTCCCCCTCGCCATGATGTAGCGCGGCATATCGGTTCAAACTTTTTGGCACACTACACCTGTTGGCACACTATGCCTGCGAACATCTGCTCTCCATGACTGAAGCCCTGGAGATAGCAAGAGATCTGACCTACAGCCTGCCAAAACAGGCGTACCGGCTTTGAGCTTCACCGGCGAGTATTCACAGACTCACCACTATCGGGGACGGTACGAAATAGATTGAGATTGACATGCTAAATGCGAAAACAGCCCACTTAGTAAATGTCAGCCACCGGCTGAAAAGAAGAGACCAGATAACTCCAGGCATAGTGCATCTGGGGCTGGGAGCTTTCCACCGTGCCCACCAGGCCGCTCTTACCGATGAATTCATGGCCGTTTCCGGTCAACGCAACTGGGGCATTGTGTCTGCCAATATCGTTGATACTGTCGGCAGCAAACAGCTGGTTGAAGACCTGCAGGTCCAGGACAACCTGTTCACCATCACTGAAACCAACTGTGATGGTGACCGTAAGCACAAGCTGATCAGTTCTATTGTCGACACTCTCTATGCAAAAGAAGACCGGCTGCCACTGATTGAGCTGATGAGTCAGGAGAGCACCCGCATTGTCTCCCTGACCATTACTGAGAAAGGCTATTGCACCAATCATTCAACGGGCAAACTACAGCTGGATAATCCGCTGGTTGAACATGACCTTCGAAACCCTGAACACCCCGAATCAGCCATTGGCGTCATTGTCGCCGCCCTGGCCAGACGTCGACTGGCAGGTATTCAGCCGTTTACAATTCTGAGCTGCGACAATATGCCGGACAACGGCAAACGCGCCCGCAACGCTGTTCTGCAGATGGCCTCTTACATAGATGGTGGGCTGGCGCGCTGGATTTCCGATCAGTGTACTTTCCCCTGCACAATGGTTGACCGAATTGTCCCCGCGAGCACTCCGGAAGACCTGGTAGCGGTCGCTGAAGAAATTGGTGAAGAAGACAGAGGGGCTATTGTCTGTGAGTCTTTCCGGCAATGGGTTATTGAAGATAACTTCGTTATGGGCCGACCTGACTGGGATGATGTCGCTGGTGTCACGTTCGTAAAGGATGTTCGCCCCTACGAAGAGATGAAGCTGCGCATGCTCAATGGCAGCCACTCTTTCCTTGCCTACCTTGGCTATCTGGGGGGATATCCGACGATCAGCGAAATTATCAATGATGGTTACTATTATGCTGCTACCCGCAAGTTAATGCTGGATGTAGCTGCCACAACCCTGAATATGCCCGATGACACTGATTTGCACGCCTATGCAGAACTGCTTCTACGACGCTTCAGGAACCCGGGGCTGACATACCGCACATGGCAGATTGCCATGGATGGTTCCCGAAAAATCCCCCTGCGCTGGCTGAATACTATCCGCTGGCACCTGGACAACGGCAGCAGTTTTGCCCCTCTTGCCCTGGCCCTGGCGGGCTGGATGAAATATGTCAGCGCTATTGATGAGCATGGGCATCCTATTGATGTTCGCGACCCGATGGCAGCCGAACTGAAACTGATTGCAGACATTCACTCTGATGATCTGGAAAACCGGGTGAAAACCTTTCTGTCGGTCAAATCAATTTTCGGTGACGATCTGCCCGGCAACAGCCACTTTGTCAGTACCGTAATAGACGCCTGCCGTCTGCTGGCAGAAAAAGGCGCACAGGATGCTGTCGCCAGCCTGTCAGATTAATCAGTTTACATAAAATTCTGGCCTGTCTTATCTGTAATGGACAGGCCATTTTTTAGCAGGTCAGATAGTGGCGATAACCGTAGCAAGAACAGATAAAGCTAGTAAAATTCACTGGCCCCCATATATACCGAGTATTCTGAATCTGTTGGGTCGTCAGATGGCAGCAATGCTTTCAATACTCCACCAACCACTTTTAGTGCACTACGTGCTGTATAGCCCTTGTCATAACGTTCGACCTGTACAATAAAGGTTACAGGCTGGCCGGAAAGGGGAGAAGCATATTTTTTACTTAGCTTTTTGGAACTGAGAAGATAAATCGATCCCGCATCCAAAAAATCTTTGTAGCCACATTCATGTACCATTTTCCGCTGCCCCTGAAAGTCCTCAGCATAAATTCTCAAAAGATTTTGCGACAGCATTTTATCGATAGCCTTTTTGCTATAGGGAAGAGCTATGCCAATTTCAATGCTTTCATTTTCAGAACTGTTAATGTGAGCGACCGGACCATAAACAATCTGCATTTCGAGTGGCTCATAATAGTTTAATGCTCGAGAATCGGGGTTAACATATAAAGAGAATTTTTCGCTGAGTATCGGTTTTCTGCAAAAAGAGGTTTGGGCAAGAAGTTCCTTAGGATTTTGTATCGACCATTTAGCTGATTTGGTTTCAGCTCCGACTGTAAGAGTATCTGAAACGGGATATATATAGAAGTAAACACTGATGTCAGGTACAGAGATTGAAGGCATTGACCTCACGTATTGCGACTGTGGTAATTGCAGACTTTTGATCTGAATATTGGAGAAAGATGGATCCAGAGATGAAGTAATGGGACTAAAACTGTTAATGGGAAATGCTTTTGAAAATCGGCCATTCTGATTCGACACAAAGGCAATAACACGAAACGAATTGACTTTCATATAAATTCCACTGGCAAACTGACCGGACAGCCAGGAAACACTATTTATGTTGTAATTGATTTCAAGCGTACGGAAGTATTCATGATCAGAGTCCTCCCAGAAAGCATAACCTTTTGAACCAGCGTTAGTAATAGTCCATTCAAACTCATTGCTATCTGGCACTCTGCTGACAGTACCGGTTAGGATACATGAATTTTCAACAGGAGAGGTTATCCCCGCTGAAGCTCCATTGAAATACTGGTGAGTTTGCCGACGAATACAATTTTTGCATGTTTTATTTCCGTTAAAGGTAGCTTCCACTCCAGCATCTGATTCATACTTTCGCGAAGGCAGCGGGGAGAAGACCCTGTTTCTTGAGTCGCCCTCATTTCGAACATCTGGTTGTCTGGCTCCAGCAGAGGGTTTCTTTTTGGCACATGTCAGGTGATTAACGAAATAGTCTTCCTGCTCGCAGTTTCGACAATACACTTTTAACTTTTTCAACACTCCAAGTAGAACGGCTCTTGCTGGCGTTCCGGTTTTCCCATGATTACATGTGGGGCAGAAAACAGGATAAGATCTGTCGCTGGTATCACCGAACACAGTAATCGTGTCGTCCACAAGCGGAAAGTCATATTCATTTTTCTTGTAAGGTTCTAAACACTCTTCACAGAAAATATGCTTACCTTTGCAAGTCAACTGGTGAGCATCGTAAGTCTTTTTCTGACATTTTTCACAAGGTGGATGGTCTGGTAGTAGAGGGGGCAGGGAAAGATGATCCAGCTCTCCTGCTTGAACCGAAAAAGAAACCAGAAGACAAAGTCCTACCTGTACCCATATCCTTGCATAGTTGTTTTGATCTGAACGATACAAGGCTTTCAGCACAGAACCCCACCCATTTTCATTTATGGGTAAAACCTAATAGCTGGGAATACAGTGCTTGTCCAATGTAGAACTTTTTAGGAGTAGGAAAAATACCGTTCCATTCTGTGGTTGCACAGCTTATTCAGTATGCATGCGCTTTCAGTGCAACAGTAAAGCACCCTGAAGAAGCTGATAAATGTGTTTTTTTCATTTCCTGCCGCAAGATCCAGACAGGTTGTACCATCCTCCGTGGGTTGCTGCGGGTTAGCCCCCAGCTGCAGGAACATATTGGCAATATGCCAATTACCCTTTTCCACGACATGGTGCAATAACAGGTGCTGATCACAGCAGTTTTTAATATCCTGACCAATATGGCCTGTTCAATGAAGCCGAACAGGATCTGCCTGAAGACACGGATGCGATCGAGTCAGCTGAAGCAGAGATCATAGTTCCTGCCCATCAGCGCAAAAAGGCCGGGCGCAGACCGCTGCCTGCACACCTATCCCGTATCCGTGAAGAACACGGTCTGCCAGAAGATGAGAAGGTCTTCTCCTGCTGTGGCAACCAGAATTTGCACCGGATCGGCGAAGAGGTGAGTGAATAGCTGGATATTACCCCGGCCAAAATCCAGGTGATTCGGCATGTGCGCCCCAAGTATGCCAGTCGTGCCTGTGAAGGTGCTGAAGAAGCTGGGTAAAACCCCACAGAGCCAGTCCTATATGTGGGTGCAGGTCGCAGAACCGGAGCAGTTACGACAGTAGCTCGATAAATCCCTGCCTCAGGTACCCCCGAAAACCTTACTGGGCAAAGCCCTGCACTACCTTCACAACCAGTGGGACAAACTCATCCGTTACTGTGATGAGGGCTACCTGCGTATGGATAACAACCTGGCAGAAAACGCGATCCGCCCTTTCGTGGTGGGGCGCAAGGCGTGGCTGTTCAGCAACAGCCAGAAAGGGGCCGATGCCAGTGCCAATCTGTACAGCCTGATTGAAACCGCCAAAGCTTGTGGTGTGGAACCCTATGCTTACCAGAAAGAGGTTTTTACCCAGTTGCCTTCCGTGAAATCTGTTGAAGATATTGAGCAGTTGCTTCCCTGGAATGTTTAGAGCATAGAAATCAACCGGGTTTAAAATGGCCCCTGACTGTTCTGCTAACCTTTAAGGCCGGTTTGGTTCAGGGAAGCTGACTTGTTTTCTGGATTGTTAAAGCCAACATACTTTTGCCTTATCCTGGTCATTGCCACAGTTCAACCTGCCAGTTCAGGTACAAACAAGCAGGAGAGCTGCACTCTCGTTTTACCCGCAGGCGAAGGGGAGACAGAGATTCTCTCAACAGGAGCCATACGCACTCACGCCCCAGCGGCCCACCCACTGGATGATACTTACTGTGTGCCTGTTTCAGGTGAAGGTTTCGAATGTCGGGGCATTGAAAGTGCATCCCGAATAAGGGTGCCACACCTGGATGATGACACCCTCAAATTGAGTGCTCCAGGATCAGCTTGCACAGCAACGTCCCGTTCAGGCACCCCGCCACCTGAAACAGATGAGGTAATCATTGAAAAAGAATCATGGGATCCACTTATGATGTCTCTCAATCCTGAGCTATTGGCCTGGGAAATTCATTGCCAGAGGGTGGTTAAAAAAGAACCCTCTGTTACCTCTTCCTTTGAAAGTTATCCAGGTTACGACAGTCCTCTCACTCTGGAAATGGAAATAGTGACGCAAAGTGAACAAGCTGCAGTATTCAGGAAGAAGCGCAACACCACCTGTGGCTGCGGCCTGTCCTTTGATTCGGTGAGCCTTCTTAACTCCCACCGCCAGGTCAGCACGGATGCGCGTTGCAAGGGCAAGCAGAACACCACCTGTGGCTGCGGCCTGTCCTTTGATTCGGTGAGCCTTCTTAACTCCCACCGCCAGGTCAGCACGGATGCGCGCTGCAAGGGCAAGCGCAACACCACCTGTGGCTGTGGCCTGTCCTTTGATTCGGTGAGCCTTCTTAACTCCCACCGCCGGGGCAGCACGGATGCGCGCTGCAAGGGCAAGCAGAACACTACCTGTGGCTGCGGCCTGTCCTTTGATTCGGTGAGCCTTCTTAACTCCCACCGCCAGGTCAGCACGGATGTGCGCTGCAAGGGCAAGCAGAACACCACCTGTGGCTGCGGCCTGTCCTTTGATTCGGTGAGCCTTCTTGAATCCCACCGCCAGGGCAGTACGGATGCGCGCTGCAAGGGCAAGGGCAAGCGCAAGCGCAACACCACCTGTGGCTGCGGCCTGTCCTTTGATTCGGCCAGCCTTCTTGCCTCCCACCGCCAGGGCAGCACGGATGCGCGCTGCAAGGGCAAGCGCAACACCACATGTGGCTGCGGCCTGTCCTTTGATTCGGTGAACCTTCTTGCCTCCCACAGCCGGGGCAGCACGGATGCGCGTTGCAAGGGCAAGCAGAACACCACATGTGGCTGCGGCCTGTCCTTTGATTCGGTGAACCTTCTTACCTCCCACAGCCGGGGCAGCACGGATGCACGCTGCAAGGGCAAGCGCAATACCACCTGTGGTGGCTGCGGCCTGTCCTTTGATTCGGTGAGCCTTCTTAACTCCCACCGCCGAGGCAGCACGGATGCGCGCTGCAAGGGCAAGCGCAACACCACCTGTGGCTGTGGCCTGTCCTTTGATTCGGCGAGGCTTCTTGAATCCCACCGCCAGGTCAGCACCGATGTGCGCTGCAAGGGCAAGCGCAACACCACCTGTGGCTGCGGCCTGTCCTTTGATTCGGTGAACCTTCTTACCTCCCACCGCCGGGGCAGCACGGATGCGCGCTGCAAGGGCAAGCGGAACACCACCTGTGGTGGCTGCGGCCTGTCCTTTGATTCGGTGAGCCTTCTTAACTCCCACCGCCAGGTCAGCACGGATGCGCGCTGCAAGGGCAAGCGGAACAAAAGAAGGGGGGGGACATAAAAGGCTGTATCTATTCCTATAAAAAGGGGGCTTTCTCAGGTTGGCAGATGAAAGTGAGGGGTTGAAACAGAAATAGCCTTCAGGCAAAGGTTGATTTGAACGGATCAACATTTCTGAAGGATCAGGCATGTCTACAACGCCCTCACTGCGTCCTATGTTCTCATTTCCCGGCTGGGTAATCGACCACATTGATATTAATTGGGATGAATCTGTGGCTACAGTTTCCCTGCGCAGGGATGGTCGCATACAGCAGTTCAGATGCAGTCAGTGTCAGAACCCAATGGGTAAAATCCGTGAGAATGAGCGTACCGTGCTGGACTTGCCGCTGGGTACTCTGGATGTGCAATTATGCTTCACTGTTTACCAGGGACGGTGTTCCCACTGTGGGCACATTGAAACAGTCACGCCTCCCGGGTTGGCTCCCAAAGCGCAGGCTACTGAACGGCTGAAGCAACATGTCAGTCATCTCTGCCGCTATATGCCCTGCAACAAGATTCCTGAATTCATCTCTATCTCGCATCATACGGCCAGGCGCTGGGATAAAGAGATATTGATGAAAACTCTGCCAGCCCCTGACCTGGATAACATACGAGCCCTGTTGATTGATGAGAAATCCATTGGTAAAGGACACCATTACCTGACTGTTGTTCTGAATGCTGATACGGGCGAAACCCTGTTCCTTGGTGAAGGCAAGCGAAAAGCCACCCTGGACCAATTCCTCAGCCGCTTAACTCCGGAACAAAAGTCTCGCATTGAATGTGTGGGTATAGACCGTGGTGGTAGCTACAAAGCGTCGGTCAGGGAGCACCTTCCTGACGCCGATATCGTTTACGACAAGTTTCACATTATTGCCAATTACAACGATGTCATAGATAAAATCCGTCGTCGGGAATGGAGGCAGGCTGAAGTTGATGATAAGCCTTTCATCAAGGGGCAGCGCTTCAATTTGTTCAGGAACCCTGAGAACCTCACCCCCAAGGGAGAAAGCTGTCTGAAAGAACTGTTGGCTATGAACGAAGACCTGTACCAAGCCTACACCCTGAAGGATATGCTCAAGCAGCTCTGGACGTACACTTACAAAGGTTGTGCCAGTAAGTTTCTCGACAGGTGGATCGAGCTGGCCACAGAAACAGGCATTGGCGAACTCAGGCGGTTTGCCAAAGGGTTGGATCGGGCCAGAGAAGGACTCCTGTCATACTGTCAGCACCGAATAACCAGTGCAAAAATTGAGGCCTTTAACGGTGTGATCAAACGTATTGTCTACAAGGCTTGTGGCTATAACGACCTTGAATATCTGTATCTGAAAATCCGGCAGGAGGCTCAGATATGATCTGCCAACCTGAGAAAGCCCCATAAAAAGGTGATCACAATTTCTCTTTTCAGCTATAACAAATATTAATATACGAAGAGTGTCAAATATTTTTGTGGACATAGCGGTACTTGGAAGTACCGTCTGAGGTTCATATCAGAGTCCACTTAAGCACAATGGTTGCTGGTATAGTCAGCATCTCTGACTTATTGGTTAAATGCTAAGAGTATCAACATTCACCAAAGAGGGATTGCATCAGGATTACACCTGATCCAGCAAAGCAACCAGATGGGTAGAAGTTAAATGACCTCCGGCAGAGCCGGAGGCTTATTTAGGGGACGCCCTCAAAGGGCTATTGTTGCGCCCATGGGCGCGATTACCAGTCCAGCTTCATCTGCTCACGATGCTCTTCTACTTTCTCTTGATCTCGGATGTATGCTCTCACTACATCTTCATCAAGCCCGACCGTAGAAACAAAATATCCTCTTGCCCAGAAGTGCTCCCCTGTAAAATTCCTTTGTCTTCCTTTGAAATTCTTGGCAATGTGAATCGCAGCTTTTCCTTTGATGTAACCCACAACATTAGATACCGAATACTTTGGTGGGATACTGATACAAATATGGACATGATCTCGCATCAAGTGTCCTTCCAGGATTTTACAGTCCTTCCTTTTGGCTAACTCGTGAAATATCTCTCCAAGAAATTTCCTCAAGTTTCCATAAATCACCTTCTTCCTTTTCTTCGGGATAAAGACAATATGATACTTACAATCCCAACGAGTATGACTCAGACTCTTGTAGTCTGGCATAGGTACACCTCAATGTTTCTTGGCGGAAACATCAAGGTAGGTACCGCTGTAAAGGTAGAACCTGTGCGAGTCCCCCCGGCATAGCCGGGGGTTTATCAATAATTAATTACCGCTTACGGAATAGCCGTTATAAATGTGACCCGTTCCCGAGTGGCAGCTTCCCTGGCACTGTGGGATTTTATAATCTGGTATAACAGGTTTGTTTGTGTGGCAGGAATTTCCATTCCTGGCACGACACTGGCCCAGAATTGTGCCATGGCCACACTGCCTTCCAGCAGATTTCTCACACAGGGATTGAGTGTATTTCCATCATTCAAACAGGATACATCTCTGGTGTATTGCGCTAGCAGCTTGGCCACAGCAGGAGTAGGTGCAAGATCAAAAGCGGTTCGACCCTCGGCATCTCTACGGTCAGGAGACGCTCCGTAATCAAGGATCTTCCTTATAACCTCTTCATCACCATAACGAACTGCCATATGGAGAACGGGAGTACCTTCTGGATCGCAGGCATGTGGGTCAGCGTTTGCTGCGAGAAGTCTGGCTACAACTTTGGAATACTCAGGACGAGCTTTATAAGAGATAGTAGTGTCGTAGTAATAGTCTCTATTTCTTATAAAAAGTACCCACGGAGTCAGGCCTCCATCATTAGGCTTATTGGGACCAACATATTTCAGTAATTCTTCAAAGTAAGAGCCCCTGAATTCCTTTAAAGAGATCCCCCTTGACATGGCCTGATGCAGTTGCGTACACCCCTTCCATGTTGTTACATGGTGATCAATTTGGGGATCTTTCTCTCCGCCTGGCAGAGAACTCAGGTGGCTGACAGGTCCACTTACCTGTTTTTTCCTCTGTTGTAACAATACTGTGGACAGTTTTCTGAGAACTCGACACTGATGCACCAAGGCTTGTGCCACAAGGGCTAGGATTTAATGGCAAGTCTGGGTTTTCCCAGACCTATTAAAAAGTATCCTGTACGCCGTAATCCATGGTAGTACTAAAGAAAAAGTGTCCACAGTATTGTTGTAAGAAAATCATCATAATTCAGTGTTGGAATCAATAGTTGCAAAGACAAGAAGATCTCTCGTCTATCTCTGGCCGAAACTACCGAATTGCACTGTGAGCAATTTAGCGTTTTGACGGTTCGATTTGTAAAGTTGGTATGGAGACATTCCAGACAACAATGATGTATCCGAAGCAGATTGTTTTTCTCGTTAGCTGCTTCAGCTGCAATCTTGGAGTTTTCTATCTGGATTATTTCAGAAATGCACACCCGATCTACAACTATCTAACTCTCTGGCAGCCACTTCAGTAAAAAGTCCCGGACATTCTCCCCCATGACTTTCCTGATGACTGGCTCTTTCAATCCTTCAAACATAAGGGCTTGGGTAAGGGCTGCCAGCTCCGAGGCATCAAATCCTGTGGTCACTGAACCATCAAAATCTGAACCCAGAGCCACGTGATCCACCCCGACCACATCTATGGCATAGCTGATCATTTTGGCCACACCAGCCGGGGTGGTATCACAACTGGCTTCGGCCCAGTAACCGATACCGATCAAGCCTCCTCTTTCGGCAATAGCGCGCATCATCTCATCGGAAATATTTCTCGGGGTATCACACAGCCCACGCATTCCTGTATGGGAAAGGATCACTGGACGCTTGGTAACTTCCAATGTTTCCTGTACAACCTGTTCAGAAGAATGGGCCACATCAATAATAATTCCCAGATTATCCATAATGGTAACGGCTGCCCGGCCAAAACTTGTCAATCCGCTCTTATCAACACCATGCAGGGAACCGCCAAGCTCATTATCAAAGAAGTGTTGCAGACCCATCATACGATAGCCGGCATCGTATAACTTTTTGATATTCCCCAGCCGACCTTCAAGAGGGTGTGCGCCTTCAAGAGCAAGCAGAGAGGCAATCTGCTTTTCTCCCCGCTGACGCTCCACCAAAACACTTTTCAGATCACTCCGGGTACGGACAACCTTCAGGGATTCAGGAGTTCTCTCTTCAAGATCGTGGAGCTTTTCAGACTGATACAGGGCACGCTCCAGCAGGCTGCTCCAGGTACCAACCGGCCATAGCTGAATCATGGCCAGAAGAGTAATATTGTCCGCCTCATCACTGGTATTGCTTTCGAGGTTCTGCCCCTGAGGCGACTTGGTCACGGCAGGAAAAACCTGGATCGCAACATTTCCTTCCTGCAACCTTGGGATATCAGCATGTCCGTGAGTAGAGCGTTTTTTCAGATCACGGCTCCATAGCAGACTGTCAGCATGAAGATCTGCCACAAGAAGTGAGTCGTGAAGAGCTGCAGCCTGGTCTGAAACAGCATAAGGCTCATGGTCTTCTACCTGATTCCTGCTCTGTTCAACATAAGAAGGAATCAGCCAGAGAGATAACAGCACCAGGATGAAGATTAACAGGCCACCGGAACCAAACGCCTTTTTCATGATATCCATTTCTTTTTTGTATCTTGTACGTTCATTCTAAAACAGAATATCGCCCGACAGGAAATAGCTAACAAACCAGTTACAAGCCCTAACAGCCAGCGGACAACTTCACAGTCAAGAACTCTAATACCCTGAACCAGTGTGAGCTATCAGGGAAAAAGATGATTTCAGCCATTACAGACAACCGTAATTACCATGCCTTCTCTCCAGAGAGAATTCATGATGCCTGGGATGCCTGGCAGGCACATCTGGAACAGTACCGGATAAGATCTGGTTATCATGAAACCGGGGGGCTGTGGAGCCGCTGGTCTGTTACCCCTTACCTTTCTGCTTTGCCTGCCCTGACCGGACTGCCCACTATGGGCAGGGAAGTAGCCAGTATTTTGCAGCATAGAGTCGCAGGCAACCACCAGCAGGTTGCAAGTGGCATGTCACGCCTGGGCAAAGCTGCGGGAACAGGTTTTAAATCATCGAGCGGGATAAATGAAGGTCTGCAGCAAATATTTATGGCTCTGGATCGTGACAGGAGGGCAGAAATTGAAGCAACCTTCAAAAAAGCTGAAGCCAACCAGGAACTGGCAAAGGATAAGTACCATACCAGCCTTCAGGATCTGAGTAACTGTTTACACTACGACTCTCTGCTCTGTGAGCTGCTTTCGCAGATGCTGGCCCGGGACCTGCAAACCAGCAGGACTCTTATTGCCAATATTAACTGAGCATCAATGCTTTAGTTAGAGGGTCTGGTTAAAGACCAATGGCTGAGGAAATTGGATTCAGGTAATAACGCCCACCTCAGCCTTACATATCGAAGAATCTTTAAGGTAGAACCTTTTTAAAAGGCTTGACTATGGCCCGGGCAATAACACCAGCAGTGACATAAGGGTCACTGTCAGCCCAGGCCTGAGCCTGTTCCAGGCTGTCAAACTCAGCCACTATCAGGCTTCCGGTAAACCCGGCTTCTCCTGGATCATTGCTGTCGATGGCCGGAAATGGGCCTGCCATAATCAGCCGTCCCAGGGCTTTCAACTCCTGGAGGCGTCCCAGATGCCCTTCCCGGGCAGTTTTGCGCAGAGGCAGGGAGTTTTCTACATCTTCAGTCATAACTGCATAAAGCACTGGCTCACTCCTTCTATCAGGGCCAAAAAGCAGGAGCTGCAGAGTTTATGACATTCACTTGCACTTCACTATAAACTTTGTGCCCAACAGCCGTAAGCGCAAACAGGTATAAGCCAGCTATGGTCATTAATCAAACGCAGCAGGACTGGCAGCGCATTTCAAAAATCAACTTCTCAGCAGCACAACAGAATTCATAGCGGGCACGCAGCTCAACACCTTTATCAACATCAGTGAACTGGGCGGTAATTTTGCAGGGTTCAGTTTCTATTTCCCGCACCTTGGCTGTACAGGACTCCAGACGGGCTTCTGCTTCATCCCTGTCAGAAAAACAGGAGCGGTATTCAATAGCTGTTTCACTGTTATCAATGACTACTCCAAGATCCAGTGCTGCTGTATCTGTTTCCTGAACTAACTCAGTCATGGTAAACCTCAGTCCATTAATTTTAATAACAACAGCACTTTAGAAATGATCAGGATAAAAATCCCGGCCTCAAGTCAAAAAAAGTGAAAATATTATAAATTAAACTTTTGTTAAGTTTTTGCGTACTTTTCTCATTTATTGCGGTCAATCAAGTTGTTATCTCAGCAGATGATTTTCAGAATTCCACTGCAACTTGATGTCGGGATAAACTCTGGCTGTACACCGGCTTTCTCAAGCCCCGCTATAATCTCTTCCGCCGCCATATAGAACTCATCATGATCCCAGCCTTCAGCGACCTGTTTTACCTGATCAAGCTGGATTCTGGATAAGAAAGCCACGTCGCCGATTAAAATGACTCCCCCTTCGGTCACCAGTCTGGTTAACTTTTGCAGAAAAGGAATTTTTTCCTTATCAGTCAGATGGTGAATGGCGTAGGAAGAGACAACACAGTCAAACTGCCTGCCGGTAATTTCCTCTGGCAGACCTTCTGAAAAATCAGCCTGTACAAAACTGGCTCCCGGCATCTTTTCCCTTGCAAGCGCAATCATCTCACTGGAAAAGTCGAGGCCGGTAATAGACAGGCCAGCACGGTATAACTCCTGAGTCAGCAACCCTGTTCCAATGCCAATATCAAGAACGGATCTGCTTCCATAATTTCTCACCTCCTGCTGAATGGTGCCCAGGGTGTTGTAGTAACCTTCAAATGGATATCCCTGCTCCTGCATAACCAGAATATCCTGATCATAATTTCCGGACCATAAATCAAAACCTCTGCTGTCCAGCATTCCTTACTTTCCTATACAAATTTTCAGCGTCGTTCTCAATCACTACTGACAGGGAACAGTTTTTTCTTTATCTGTGAAATCGCGGCATTTATAGGAGTGGTCGTTCTTCTGGGACGGCGCACCAGCTCTCCTGAACAATTAGGACACACCGCCAGCACGTCATCGGAGCAGGCCTGGCAGAAAGTGCATTCAAATGAACAGATATAAGCTGTATCTTTTTGTCCCAAACTGGTTTTGCACTTCTCGCATGAACTTTTCATTCTGAGCACGTGGTCATCCTTATTGTTATTATCAGACTCACTTTTAACATTGAAACAGATCACGTCCACAAGAAATACTGCACACACCGAAAATGGATTATTCCAGATATAAATAACTTCTGGCTTGTGCTGCTTTAACAGACACAAGCCAGAACTATCAAGAGCTTCGCTTTCGGCAGGCTATTTATCAGACCATACTGCAAACTCGTTACCACAGGGTTCGGTAAAGTGGAAACGGCTCCCACCCGGAAAATCAAAAGTTTCCCTGACGACCTTTCCACCAGCGTTTTCTATTTTGTGCCTGGTTTCCTCCAGGTTTTCGCTATAGAAAACAATCAGTGCTCCTCCCCTGGCCTGTACCGAAGCCATATCAGCCTGAAAAAAACCGCCGTTAATTCCCTGGCCGGTAAAATCACAGTATTCATCACCAAAGTCTTTGAAAGACCAGCCAAAGGTTTTTTCAAAAAATGCTTTGGTCGCTTTTAAATCCTTTGAGGCGAACTCAACATAATCGATTTTTTCGTGAACACTCATACTTCTTTCACCCTATGGTTAAAATGGGTTCAACACACCGGAGGCCATTCGCCATGTTCTGCAACATAAGCTTCTATGGTCTTACTTGTATAGCCTTTCTTATATCGGGCCTGCACACTCTTATGCACCCAGGTGGGTATTTCATCCTGAGGGGGAATCACCCGCTGATACTTCCCAAGCAGTTTAAACTTCCCTTTGTACTCATTATGCTGAGAAGCATGGGGATTGGTTTTGCCCCTTGCCAATGACTTATCAAACTCCAGTCCACTCTGTTTAGCTTCATTCATCATCCACGCCATGGGAATATCCGCTAACACTGTACCGTCAGGATCCGGTTGATAACTTCCCCCAACATCTGAGTGGACACCAGCAAACCAGACCTGTTTCAGATCCACTCCAGGACGCGGCTGCCAGATAGTTGGTTCAAAATCGTTGCGCAGTTCATCTAGAGAGAGTGCATGCCGAGCCGTTTCAATATTGCTGCCCAGCTTGTGGTCATAGAACAGGTGTTTGTCCTTTATCAGGCCAAACACTGTAAACGGCAGGCCCATGGCACCAACGGTGTCCCATACACCGACAAACTTGATTTTAGTCTGCTGCTGAACTGCATACTTTTCCCGCCAGGCTCTGGCTTTGGGGCTTGACGGTTTGTGAGCCTTAACTTTGTAAAAGGCAAAGGCTTCTTCAATACGTCTTCCTTCAGAGCTTTTAAGAATGCTGCAGTTATTAATCAGTCCGCAGAGACTTCGAATGGTATAAGCTCCCCGGCTGAAGCCAAACAGATAAATCTCATCTCCTGGTGCATAGTTATGAACAAGGAAGCGATAACCATCCATAACATTCTTTTCCAGTCCATGGCCAAGACCACCTCCCATCATGTTGTCGTGGTATGAGCCAATTCCCCAGTCATAAAAGACAATCTGGTTAATACCTTTTTTATCTTTTGAGGCGACTCCCCGCGCGAACTTTAAAACGTTGGTGGGATAGTCATCCTGCTCCTGTTCCGGCCGGTTCCACGTTCCATCGGCACAAATAATTATTCTTTTCATAATGCCCTGCCTTCACTTCTATACCTTTGCTGGCAAAGATGACTATCTGGTGACGTTGCGAAAAGCCATCTCTAACGGCCCACTTCTAAAATACTTCAACCACAAGACACTAAATGCCACACCCAGACTACTGAGCACCAGTGCACAGCACAGAGAAAAAACAATAGACTGATTTTCCATGTACCCAATAGCCTCCAGAAAACCCATACCAACCAGAACATGGGCCACATAAAGGGTCAGGGATAACTGCCCGGTTTTATTCAGCCACTCCAGCAGGCGGGAAGAAGCAAACCTGCTCGACAGGTAGAGACAGGCAACAATAATCATCACCGACAGGCTTCCGGCCGCAATAATATATTGGGGCATGGGAGGGATAACAGATGTGGAAAACAGGCGCCCGAAGACGCCTGTGGGGTATGGCTAATCGATAAAATTGACTACCATATTGTTCATTTCCAGCGTTCCTGCGGATTACCTTTCTGCTGTTATGCCATAGACTGCATGATTGACAATCTTGCCATGCAGGTTTTCAGCATTAGCAATAATCCCCTCGAGTTTCATTCCCAGACGCTCGCAGACATTTCTGCTGGGGCTGTTACCGGTAGCAGCCGAAATCTCAACTTTGTCCATCCCCATACGGTTAAAGGCATGTTCAATCATATGCCGGCATGCCCGGGTAATAATGCCATGACCCTGGTAGTGAGAACTGATCCAGTAACCGATCTCAACCTTCTTCAGGGAGTGATAAATGGCGTTATAGCTGATAACACCGACAATCCTGCCCTGGTACTCAATGGCACAAACAATGGATTTTCCCTCGGCAAAGTCAATAATGGATCTTTTAATGAAGCTTTTAGTGTCGTCTACTGACTTGGTAAGTGGTGGCCATGGCAGCCACTTGCTCAGGTACTCCCGATCATGAGCAACCAGTTCATAGAGATCATTGGCCAGGGATTCCTGCAAAAATACCAGGTTGATGTCTGAGTCAACTGCTTTTCTGAACACACCTGTTCTCCCTTTATAATTATATATTCTGCAAAGTCATCTTATCGCCGAAAACAGAGGATGAACAGACTCTCATTACTTTCTGGCAATAGCCTGAACAACTGCTCCCATTCCGGTGTGTTTTGTTCCTTCGATGATATTCCTTTCCAGTTCTACCAGATGATCAAACTGCAAACCTTCCAGCTCATTACGCAGTCTGGAGGCACTGTACATCATATCTTCTGATTGGGGGCCGCCAGTTCTGTGTTGCAACTGATCTGGCGTATAAGCTTCAAGCAGTAGAATGCCATCGTCCTTCAAAGCATTAACCACACGCCGGTGAACCTGCTTCCTGATCTGTTCCGGAATATGGCAAAAGATTGAAACAACACCATCCCACTGCCTTTCACCCAGGTCATACTCAGCCAGATCACTATAAACAATCTCAATAGAGACACCATTCTTATCCGCCAGCCTGCGCGCCTTTTCCAGCCCAACAGACGAAGAATCAACAGCAGTGACAGCGTATCCCTGCTGCGCCAGAAACACAGCATTCCTGCCTTCCCCTTCAGCAAGGCACAAAACCTTGCCTGCAGGAATCACACTGAAATTTTTCTCCAGAAAGTGATTGGGTTCGGTGCCATAGATATAGTGCTCTGCGCTGTATTTCTGATCCCACACGATTTTGTCTTCCTGTCTGTTATTTCATTTATAAAGTCAGGCCCGAAGAGACAACTTAATCATCCATCCACTTTATGATTTCATCAATCACCTTTTGATGAGAGACGATATCAAGGTGGCCTGCATCCTTAATGAGATGAAACTCCAAATTTGGGGCATATTCATTGAACACCTGTTCAAATTTCTCTGCATAAAATGCGGGGCTTTCTCAGGTTGGCAGATCATATCTGAGCCTCCTGCCGGATTTTCAGATACAGATATTCAAGGTCGTTATAGCCACAAGCCTTGTAGACAATACGTTTGATCACACCGTTAAAGGCCTCAATTTTTGCACTGGTTATTCGGTGCTGACAGTATGACAGGAGTCCTTCTCTGGCCCGATCCAACCCTTTGGCAAACCGCCTGAGTTCGCCAATGCCTGTTTCTGTGGCCAGCTCGATCCACCTGTCGAGAAACTTACTGGCACAACCTTTGTAAGTGTACGTCCAGAGCTGCTTGAGCATATCCTTCAGGGTGTAGGCTTGGTACAGGTCTTCGTTCATAGCCAACAGTTCTTTCAGACAGCTTTCTCCCTTGGGGGTGAGGTTCTCAGGGTTCCTGAACAAATTGAAGCGCTGCCCCTTGATGAAAGGCTTATCATCAACTTCAGCCTGCCTCCATTCCCGACGACGGATTTTATCTATGACATCGTTGTAATTGGCAATAATGTGAAACTTGTCGTAAACGATATCGGCGTCAGGAAGGTGCTCCCTGACCGACGCTTTGTAGCTACCACCACGGTCTATACCCACACATTCAATGCGAGACTTTTGTTCCGGAGTTAAGCGGCTGAGGAATTGGTCCAGGGTGGCTTTTCGCTTGCCTTCACCAAGGAACAGGGTTTCGCCCGTATCAGCATTCAGAACAACAGTCAGGTAATGGTGTCCTTTACCAATGGATTTCTCATCAATCAACAGGGCTCGTATGTTATCCAGGTCAGGGGCTGGCAGAGTTTTCATCAATATCTCTTTATCCCAGCGCCTGGCCGTATGATGCGAGATAGAGATGAATTCAGGAATCTTGTTGCAGGGCATATAGCGGCAGAGATGACTGACATGTTGCTTCAGCCGTTCAGTAGCCTGCGCTTTGGGAGCCAACCCGGGAGGCGTGACTGTTTCAATGTGCCCACAGTGGGAACACCGTCCCTGGTAAACAGTGAAGCATAATTGCACATCCAGAGTACCCAGCGGCAAGTCCAGCACGGTACGCTCATTCTCACGGATTTTACCCATTGGGTTCTGACACTGACTGCATCTGAACTGCTGTATGCGACCATCCCTGCGCAGGGAAACTGTAGCCACAGATTCATCCCAATTAATATCAATGTGGTCGATTACCCAGCCGGGAAATGAGAACATAGGCTCTGTTCACAGTAAGTGTGGGTTAAGCCAATGCGATGCTTCCTGATCTAAGAGATTTTCCTCTGAGAACATATGGGTCTTTAAAAATCGCTTCCAGCCCAAATATCGAGGCAGGTACTTCGTCGCTACCCCCTTGAAGAAACCGTTAATCCATCGCTTGAGTTCGCTGTGATAGGCATTGACCGTCTGGATGTGATAAACCTTCTCCCGAACATACTCTCCAGCCGTTGTCACCAACTCTTTCAACGTAACCTTGAGCTGATCTGCCAGCTTCTCGTGAGACAAATGTGCGTCCGTACACAACGTACTCCCCGGTAAAATTCGTCCGGAAAGCTGTGTGAAGAGTTCATCATTACTGACATGCTCAAGAACAGCATCCGTCACATGATCCTGACGGTCACAAGCCACCATGACTGGTATCTTTCTTACAGCTTTGGTTTTTTCCTCTGTTTTCTCAGCAGACTTTTTCTTACGCCTGGATCGACCACCACGTTTACGCGCGTTTTCTCCCAAGTCGCGCTGCCCTTTATGGGATTCCCGGAAGAAGGTCTCATCCATTTCCGATATACCTGATAGCTGACCTGTTGTGTCCGCTTCTATCACGGCCATCAGGCGATGGCGCAAATAAAACGAGGTTTTGAGGGAGACGCCACATTCTGCTGCCGCTGGGCGTAAGGTGGTTCCGCCATCCATGCACGCAAGATAATCATCCAGTTTCTCGCGAATACGGACGTGGGTCAGCGGTGTGCCGCTCATAGCATTGCAGGTCCGCCCGCACTGATTACAGCGATACCTTTGGTGACCTGCACTCTGCCCCCATCGTGTCATGGATTCACAGGAGCAATGGGGGCAACGTGGATGTTGATCAAAATAATATTTCAGGCGCTCGAGAAGGCGGCTTTGACTCACACTCTCTGATTCCTTGGGACACGGTGGCAAGGTGTTGTGCAAACAGGTCAGCTGCTCAGGAGATAATGTGTTGAGAGATTTCAGAAATTCTTCAAATTGTGTCTGCTGCATGACGATGGTTCCATATACGGCAGAAACCGGTGGCCAGAAGTGTAGTCCATGCTACCCACACTTAATGTGAACAGAGCCCAAAACTTAATTTAAGATTTCCCCTATCCATTATTTTTTTGTTTGAATGTATATTTAACTTTCTACTATTGAACCTGCCCACCTTTTTGTTAAAAACAGAATTTCCAGATACAGGCTCTAATTTTCTGGAGGCTATTCTTTTTGAAGCACGCTTTTCTCCATAAATAAAATCTATTTTTATTTTTTTCCTATAGGTTGTCCTTCCATCACCTGCCCCCTCGGGCGCCTGAGGTCTTTTACGCCCCACTGGCTGAACAAAACCTGGATCTGTTGACTTCACATAGTGCATAATAACTTAATAAAATCGATTTAAAAAAAACTTGATGGATATTCCAGATAATAATATCCAGAAAAATTATTTCCCTTTCTACTGGACACATTTGCATATGGCAATAGACAACTCCATAACCATATTGTTACTTATAGGCAAGATTACAACCTGAACATTCCTTATTCAAAAGGGTCTATGAGTTCAAATTGTTGAATAGCTCACTTATAAGGAGTGAAAGGGGTATAATTATTATGGAAGGCATCAAGAAAGAAATTACTTATTATCAAATGCCCTCTTCATCCTCCAGTTCACAGGTAGAAGATCAAGGTCCATCTGCACCCACTGATAATATAAAAGCCGGGATGAAAAGGTCTACACGTTCCCAGACTGTAAAACAGCCTCCTCCCAAGAAACAGAGAGTATCTTCCACAGAAGCGACAGAACATATCACTGCTCAAAAACCCGGGTCAGCGAGGGTCAGAGCCAAAAAAGTCACTAGACGAACTGTTAAACCCGGTCAGAATGCAAGGGAGCAAAGTCTGAAAAATTACGAAAAATACTTATCATCTACAGTCAGAAACGCTATTTGGCAGGATATCCGAATATTCCAAGATAATGATTATTTAAATCTTCAGCCGATGAAAATAAAACGTTCAGCTAACGAATGGGCTTTCTCACAGCATACAAAAGCTCTGTGTCTGCGTGAGCCTATTTCTGAGCTTGTTGCCAGCCTTCATACTTTTGAACATGGAGCAGGAAGAGCTTTCACTCCTGATGACTGGCCCCGTGTTGTAGAAATCTGGGAACAGAGAGGACACATGGCAAAACTGGAGATTAATCTCTATCTTACTCTTATTAACAGAGCCCTTAGCGAAAATTCGCCACTGCAGCCACAAAATGCAAAAAGTGTATTCCTCATGGCGTTTGTAAATCTTCTGGGCGCTTATGACATAAAATATAAAGGTTTTATCGAACTTATTGCCAATAAAGAGTTCGAAACCTACCCGGTCGATAACGATAATCTCCCTCTGCCATGCCATGAAAAGGATATGGAGACAACAAGATTGGCGATGTTTGCTGACAGCTGGCCCGCTATCTGTGAAGCATTAACAAATCCACGGCGTATCAAAAACCGCTGGCCACTATACCTGAGCTCTGACGTATGGAATACAGCTAAAAACTTTCTTAATATCTGGCCACGGAATGACAGCTGTGAACTTGGATCAGAGTTTAATATTGGTGTGGATGATCTTATGAATTCTGAGTTTATCTGTTTTTTATTAAGATCTGCATTTTCAAGTCAATCTGAATTCACCCTTGACCAAAAAAAGCAGCTGGCCCATTTGCTGGACGCTGGTCTGTCCAAAATGAATGTGACCCTCCAACTCAAACAGAAGGACGAGTCTCAGAATAAGGTTATCAACTGGCGAGACTGGCTTTTAGCATTTAAGCCCGGAGTACACTCTGTACAAAAAGATGCTGACATGGTTTTAGTTTCTGATTTTAATAACTATTCACTCTATGATCCTGTCTCACCATCACCACTTCCTGACTCGCCAGATCATGATGTTGGTGCTTATGTTACTATCAGTGACGATGACAATTCAACTGAACAACCTTCCACAAGTCATGGAGGTTCTCAGGATATCATCATTCAGCAGGGAGTCCTGTTGCACTTTCAGCCGCTCGTGCAGAATAATGCCTATGTACAATCAGCAGCAGCTAACGTAGCGGAAGCAAAAGACCTGTTAAATAAATCAATAAGTTCCCTCCCGTCAGATATACATAGCGCGGGTTTTGAGAATACATCACTAGACAATCATGATGAAGAGAAGCTGGCTCCCATTCAAACAAAACTCAAAGATATTCTACACAAATTGGATTCAGCAGAATCAGAGCTTGCCAAATATCAATCTGTACCTGATATTCCCTCTTCCTGATGGCGGTAATATATATCTGAATAAAGCCAATTCATCAGAGCTGGTAGCTTTAGGTGTTAACGTCAGCAGATCAGGTAAAAGTAAACGGAGATAAGAAGGGTAACTAAAGGAAGGAGGAAATGGCGCGCTCAAGAGGATTCGAACCTCTGACCGCCTGGTTCGTAGCCAGGTACTCTATCCAGCTGAGCTATGAGCGCGTCGCATGTCATTTAAAGACCGACAAGTCTTAACAGAAAATGGCGCGCTCAGGAGGATTCGAACCTCCGACCGCCTGGTTCGTAGCCAGGTACTCTATCCAGCTGAGCTATGAGCGCGTCGCATGTCATTTAAAGACCGACAAGTCTTAATAGAAAATGGCGCGCTCAGGAGGATTCGAACCTCCGACCGCCTGGTTCGTAGCCAGGTACTCTATCCAGCTGAGCTATGAGCGCGTCGCATGTCATTTAAAGACCGACAAGTCTTAAAGAAAATGGCGCGCTCAGGAGGATTCGAACCTCCGACCGCCTGGTTCGTAGCCAGGTACTCTATCCAGCTGAGCTATGAGCGCATCGTCTGCCATTTAAAGACCGACAAGTCTTAATAGAAAATGGCGCGCTCAGGAGGATTCGAACCTCCGACCGCCTGGTTCGTAGCCAGGTACTCTATCCAGCTGAGCTATGAGCGCGTCGTCGTTATGGGAAGCGAACTATAGAGATCTGTCTTATATGAGTCAACTGAGAAAAAACCGAAGTCGCTTGATTTCGTTGATGTTTCCCATGCTGCTTTGAACAAGTTCAATCAACATATACCTCAAAGCAACTTTTTCAATCTTTCCGGTGATCAATACGCATGCCAGCCCGATAAAAAAAACTGCAAACTGCCCTTCATACCAAATAAACGGAACAACCAAACAAAATGCAGCAGTTATTGGAAAAGCTGTCAGGCTTTAAACATATTATCTGGGACTGGAACGGCACCCTCGTAGATGATGTACAGCAAGTGGCCTGTGTCGTTAATGAGTTGCTGGAGGAGCAGGGACTGCCAAAAATTTCCCTCGATCACTACAGAGACAATTTCCACCACCCGGTTTTCGACTTCTATACCTCTATAGGATTTGATTTCACCACATACCCTTTCGACAACCTGTGCCACTCTTTTAACAAGAAGTACGGTGAGAAAAGCTCCACTATGACTTTATATAGTGATGCCCGTGAAATAGTACAAACCATCGCCAAGGGGCAATGGCAACAGTCCATACTTTCTGCGGCCCATGAACCTCTTCTGCGCCAGAGTGTTCGAGATTACGGTATCGAAGAGCATTTTGATCATATATATGGTCTGGACAATCTTCATGCTGTCTCAAAAATAGAACGCGGGCATGAACTGATAACTACTTCAGGCATCAACCCGTCTGAAACTGTTTTGATTGGTGATACGGATCATGATTATGAGGTTGCCCAGAAACTTGGCACTAACCTGATTCTGATTGCCCGCGGCCACCAGTCTTTTAAACGTTTACAGGCTCTGTACCCGGAGACACTCTCCGAATTAAAAGCAGCCTGACTGTGGCCATGGGAATAGCATTTTTCCCATAGAACACATTATCAGTCTATGGCTGTTTGTTTGCCGACTGTTAACACCAGCAAAGGGGAGTATCAGCTCCCTTTGCCTTAATGAAAAGTCAGTCACCCCTGCGTATAGAACTACACTTCTGAGCCATAACGATATACAGTGGAGCAGGCAGGGTGGTATTGTGCATATTTTCAAGCAGTTCAACTAAGCACACACTTATAAAAATTGTAATCTTTATTCTAGTCGGCTTACTTTCTTTACAGTGCCATGCTGGCCGGGGCAGGAAAAAGAGTGCGACTCCATATGCCGCGGCAAGCTGGAAACCATGGAATGACTGGCTGGAGCAAGAGCCACGATGCCGTGATCTTGTAAAAGAAATAAAGGAACAAGGCTTAGAGATCCATGAAATTGCATTTCCAGTATATGACTTGCCGAAAGGCTTTACCTCCCCAAAGCTCCACCAGCTGTTAAACGATTTAATTAATCACGTAGAGGAGTGGCTAGAAACATATAATTTTTTGAGTGCTCCTAGCATAAATGGTCATGAACATGGTCAGCTCCCCCAAGAACCTTCCCAAACACTCCTTAATTATATCAATCAGCGGGATCCGATCTTGATCCCTGCATTAATTCACCTTATTTATATTGCCAGACATGGTGAATACTGCTTACAAGGAGAGGCTGCGAAAATTTTAAAATACAGACTTATCTGGCTGGAAAAAGTCACTCTTCCAGAGGGGATAAATATTGATTGGGATAAAGCCTATAAAAAACTATTCAAACAGCGTAAAAACTGGAAAAACAAAATAGAGCTACCAGAAAAAGTTATTTTCTATTTAGACATAGATTCAGATGCAGACACAGGAGAAGAGGAATCCTGGTATGATTTTGTCAAAATGCACCTTAACGATAAGTGGTACAGAAAAAAACTCCATATGATAACTACGTGGAATGACAGAAGGGCTTTCTTCGATGCAGGCATGAATTTTATGAAGGTCGACCCTTCCGACCCGCTCCTTCTCCCACATTTGGAATTTTCTCTTGGGGCAGCACTGGCAGGAGGTTATCTACAGGAAGATCAAAGTGAACTTATCGCTCACTGGCTCAAAGCCGATGAAGACAAGAAAGAATTAGACAGCTGTGATCGCGAAACATGGAAAGTCAGCGCTCTAAGCTATATGCTCCCAACTCCAACCAAAAAAAACAAAAAAGCTCTAACAAAAAAAACTGAAGGTCACGCAGAGGACACCAAAAGCAGCAAGGCTGATTCAAAAACTGTAAAACAGAGCATCTCTCTACAAAAAGGCACCTCCCTACAAAAGAGTACTGATCGAAGCAAGGTAGAGCAGAAGATTAAATATACTGAAGGTGACTGGCAAAAATATGACGACTGGTGGCAAAAAGAAGAGCGGTGCCAAAAACTTGTTAAGTCAATAAAACGAAAAAAGCTTAATATCCGTGAAATTGCATTTCCTTCTTATGATTTACCGGAAGGCTTCACATCCGAAAAACTCAACACGTTATTAAACGACTTTATAAATTACGTAGAAAAGTGGCTGGCAATTTACGGGTTCAAGCCAGCTCCAATACTTAATGGTTACCAAAATGGTAAACTTCCTGACAACCCTGACAGGGTGCTCTTTAACTACATCAGAGGTCGAGACCCTATTCTTATTCCCGCACTGACTCATCTTATCTATATAGCTTTTCAGGGCGAAAAATCTCTGACAGAGGCAGGAAAAGAAATTCTAAGATACCGGCTGGCCTGGCTTGAAAACGTTACCCTGCCTGAGGGGATGACGATTGACTGGAGTAATGAGTACAAAAAGCTACTTCAAGAGAATAGGCGCTGGAAAACAATCATAGAACTGCCAGAAGAGAGTGATACTTCCGATTCCAGTGAGGATGAATACAAACCCAGTAAAAAAGTGGTCGACCAATACCTCTACCTTCAAAAATATAATAAAGAGCTTAATATGATGACTACCTGGAATGACAGAATGGAACTCTACAATACAGAGATGAAATTTGGATTACTTGGCAAATCCGATCCACTCCTCCGCTCACATCTAAAATTTTCTTTAAGAGCAGCACTAACAGGAGGCTACCTAAAGGAAAGTCAAAGAAAACTCATCACTTATTGGCTCAGTTCTGACGAGTATGATTGTGAGCTCAGCAAGCAAGACAGTAAAAAATGGAAAAGAGGTGTTCTCAGTTATAGGCTTCCAGTTCCTGAAGAGAAAAAAGTCTCATCAGAAACAGCCGTCGGTCAATCAGCAAATTCTGAAAAAGCTCGATACACTCCCTCCAGAACATTAAAAAAGCCAAAAGACAAAGTTGCATTTCAACAGTATCGCTCTATAGCTAGAAGGCAGCCGCCGCCCCCCACAAACACCTCTTCTAAAGGCAAGCCCCGCTCTCTCTTTGGCCCTCCCCCCTCAAACTTAAAGTGGCCCCAACATACTAACAAGCCAGGGAATAAGCCCCTTATTCCAGGAGGTGTACCACACATACCAAAGGCCGTAACCAACACCAGTGGACTTATTCGCACCGCTCCCGGGTCGTATTCAAAGCCAGTAGCATTTGTCCCCCCCCGTCCTAAAGTTACATCTACCTCTAACTTAACCTCTACTTCTGAAAGTACAGCATATAAACAAAAGCGAGACAGGCTAATAGAGTTAGCAAAAGCCGGTAAAGCAAAAAAATTCAACGTTGCAACCGTGGAAAAAAATATGGAAACAAGCCCTACAGTTGAAGACGCAACTTCACCGGTATTCGAGCATGTTCAACAGAATGGCCTCTCAATTGTTCCAGACGACGGGCTTGGCTGGAAAGTGCATTTTTATTACCCTGCGCCAGTCCACCAACTCCCTGAAGGTGTCAAACCTAAATAGTAATGTTTTTATACATGCAACATCGAAAACTTATGTAAAGAGCAAACCCCTTTGAGGGACAGAGCCGACTCCAAACAGAGCCGGCTCTGATTTATAATCGCCCCATTCTTTTATCCCCTTTTCGCGAGACAGCCCGATGCCGGCAGCCAATGAACTGAAAAAAGGCAATGTTGTTGAGATCAATGGTCATTACTACCAAGTAAAGAACATTGAGGCCAAGAGCCCTTCATCCCGTGGTGCCCAGACCCTTTATAAAATCCGTTTTAACCAGGTACCCGGTGGCCGCAAGCTGGAAGGTGCCTATACCGGTAATGACCAGTTCCTCCACGTTGACCTCCTGCGCAGTACATCCTCTTTTCTCTACAAGGATGGCGACACCTACACCTTTATGGATGTCGAGGATTATACTCAGTACACCTTGAACGAGGCTGATCTGGAGGGTTGCCTGGAGTACCTGCAGGATGGCATGGAAGGCATCGTGGTTCTGGTTGTGGAGGGCCAGCCCCTGGCTATTGAGCTGCCCCAGTCCGTGATCATGGAAGTTATCGAGACATCACCCGCTATCAAAGGTGCGTCTGCTGCTGCTCGCACCAAGCCTGCCCGTATGGCAACCGGGCTGGAAGTACAGGTTCCGGAATATCTTGAGCCTGGGGAGATAATCAAGATCAACACCGAAACCGGCAAATTCATGTCCCGCGCCTGACAGGTAAACCGTTTTGACCGACACAGCTTATCTGAATGAACTGGGCAGGAAGCTTCACAAGTTTCAACCCTGGAAGCAAACCGCCTTTGCCACTGCCATGGCCCAACGCAGCCTGAGCAACTTCGGACTGTTCTCAGAAGTGACCGGCTTTGGTGATGTTTCCGAGTTGAAGCACTGCCTGAATATGCTCTGGGATCATATTGCCGGCCAACAGTCCGCCAAAAACTTTGAGCGGCTGCTGGAGCGGCTGGAAGAACAGACACCCAATATTGATGATTTCGATATGTATGGTGTCTACCCAGCTCTGGATGCCATTGTGTCCCTGACCACCGCCGTACATTGTGCCATGCAGCCCTCCAGCGAAGAGGCCGTAAGCAACGGCAGGCTGTCTCTCTCCACTATTGGCAAGTTCCTTGGGCATATGGAGGCTGCAGACCTGAAAGGTACAGAGCTGAGCCAGTATGTTGACCAACACCCACTGATGCTCCAGCATCTCGATTTTATCGATGAAGTCTGCCAGATACTGGGGAAGGCCAAACCCAACCCTGAGCTCAAAAAACAGCTGCGGGCGCTGGCCTGTAATGACAACATCAGCGAACTGGGTATATCTCTGGAAGGATAGTTAGATAAACAGCCGTGGAGGCTTTAAACACGTCCATGGCTGTTTAGATAAGAAATGCCAACCCAGTCAAAGCTTTACCCCAATGCAGGATAACCACACCCTATATATAATTTCCTCAGCGCCGGATAACAATAATACAGAGAAACCTGACCATGCCTTCAGATGTACCCTCCATTCACCAGACTCATACGGTTTTCAACCAGCCCCCTCTTCTGGAAAACTGGAATCTGTATACCTCGGATATCGCCATGCAGGAGAATCTTCACCTTTACGGTGGCAGCTGGGGAGAGGAGGAAGTTCAAGGCTATGGCAAGATTGTCGGTACAGACCTGCAGGAGGCAGGTTTCCTCGCCAACGAAAACCCGCCTCAGCTGAAAACTCATGACCGCTTTGGTAACCGGATAGATGTTGCCACCTTCCATCCGTCTTATCACCAGCTTATGCAAACAGCCATTGAGCATGGCCTGCCATCTTCCCCCTGGACAGATCCCACACCTGGCACCCATGTCGTACGGGCGGCCAAGATGATTATGCAGAACCAGATCGAAGCTGGTCACTGCTGTCCTCTGACCATGACCTTTGCCGCTGTACCGGCCATCAATATGCAGCCGGATATTGCCAAAATCTGGCTGCCCAAAATCAATGCCCGGGTGTATGACCCCAGTAACAGGCCATGGTTTGAGAAAGAGGGGCTGACCATCGGTATGGCCATGACCGAGAAACAGGGGGGGACTGATGTCCGGGCCAATACCACCCGTGCAACGGCTATAGGATCAGAAGGGCCTGGACAGCTGTATGAGCTGCTTGGACACAAATGGTTCTGCTCTGCCCCCATGTGTGATGCTTTCCTGACCCTGGCCCAGACCAGCAAAGGGCTGAGCTGCTTTCTGGTGCCCCGCTGGCGAACTGATGGCAGCAAGAACGCCATCGAAGTCCAGCGATTGAAAGACAAGCTGGGTAATAAGTCCAACGCATCCAGTGAGATTGAATATCGCAACGCCGAAGCCTGGATGATAGGGGAAGAAGGTCGCGGGGTCGCCACTATTATCACTATGGTTGCCATGACCCGCTTCGACTGTATGGGTGGATCATCTGGCCTGATGCGTATGGCCCTGGCTCAAGCCAGTCACCACTGTCTGCACAGGGACGTTTTTGGCAAGCCTCTGAGCAGCCACCCGCTTATGCAGAATGTTCTGGCAGACTTGGCTCTGGAAAGTGAGGCGGCTCTATCTATGACCATGCGGGTCGCCAAAGCTCTGGACAACAGGACCAACGAGCAGGAACAGCTTTTTGCCAGAATTGCCGTAGCTATTGGCAAGTACTGGATCTGCAAGAGGGCCCCGGCCCATATCAATGAAGCCCAGGAGTGCATGGGGGGCGTGGGTTATGTTGAGGAAACCATTCTGCCCCGCCTGTACCGGGAAGCACCGGTTAACTCTATATGGGAGGGCAGCGGAAATGTGCAGTGTCTGGATGTTCTCAGGGCACTGAACAAACAGCCTGCAACCCTGGAAGCACTTATGGCAGAACTGCAAAGGAACCGGGGAGTGGAGCCCTTGCTGGACAAACGCCTTGATCAGATTGGAAAACGGATGAAAATCCTGATCAGCAACCCGGCAGAACTTGAATATCAGGCCCGCTCGGTTATTGAGGAACTGGCTATCTGCATGCAGGCCAGCCTGTTACTTGATGGGAATGCTATAGTCGCTGAAGCTTTCTGTCACTCCCGCCTGAGAGAAGACAGCAACCTGATCTATGGCACTCTGCCTTCAGGGATTCCAGTGGAACAGTTAGTCGCCCGTACCGTACCCCAGTTGTAAATCCCCAGGTAGCAAATCCAGCCATTAACCAAAGGCCCCGACAGAATGTCCGGGCCTTAATACTGAATGCCGGCTTTTCTAAACAGGAAGGCCAGAACCCAGAGTGGTCCGATTAACAGAAACTGTACATCCTTAAAAAATGATGGTTTCTTACCTTCAATTTGGTGCCCCCAGAACTGGAAAATCCAGGCAACAATAAAAAGACTGGTTACTGTAGACAGCAAAACCATCTGGCCAAAGGACTGCAAAGCCAGGATAACAACCAACATCATAATAATGGTCAGAACCATAGCTGCCGCCAGCCGAACAGAGAGACTCAGGTAAAAAGCCAGAGAACCTGCCAGAAAAAACCAGGTCAGCCAGCTGCTGGCCACCCAGAACAGGCCTATCACACAGAATGTGATAACAGGGACACAGACCCAGTGAATTTTCTTGTTAACCGGGTTCTGGTGGCTCTCTCCATACTCTTCAAACCACTGCTCGACTGTTTTCACAAACATGCTCCCAGAGGTGTTTACCAACCCCATTTTATCATCCATGGGGCTTTTCGCTGGACTTTTAGCATAAGTACCTAGTACTCGAAAACAATTTGTTTGTCTGGTCGCAATCATACAGCTTGCTTATATTTCATAGGTTACAAGCCAAGGCCTCAGGACAAACAATTTGGAACGTTGTACTAGTGCCGGAAAGCTCTAATATCTATACCGCCTCAGATATGCTCAGATCTGTCTGCCCAAGCCATCAAGAGTAGTAGCAAGGATGCAGGCAGATCACTGTAAATCTTTCACTCTAAGCGAACAGCAACGTAATGAACTTCAAAATATCGTTCGCAAGCGCAGCAGCACTCAGGCATTTGTGCTCAGAGCCAAAATCATTCTGGCCGCTGAACAAGGTTTGAGTATCAGGGCTTCGGCTCTGCAACTGAGTTGTAACCGGGGGACTGTGACTCTCTGGCGTAAGCACTGGGTTGAGCGTTCTGATGACATGTCAGCGATGGAGCGATTGCAAGAGGCTCCAAGACCTGGAGCACCGCCCAAATTTAAAGCAGAGCAAGTCTGCCAAATTATGGCTCTGGCTTGTGAAAAGCCGGAAAATCATGGCTATATCTTGAGTCACTGGTCACAGAATGCACTGGCCAAAGCGGCCATGGATAAGAACATTGTTGAATCCATTTCACAACGCCAGGTCGGCCGATTTTTAAAATCAGGCCGATATTCGCCCCGATAAAGTCCGGGGCTGGGTAGATACCCCCAAAGACGAGGCTTTTGATGAGCGCTGTGCGGATGTCTGTGAGACTTACCAGCTAGCTCCGGCACGAGCAGAAAACAAGATTCACACCATTTCCTTTGACGAGAAGACAGGGATTCAGGCTCTCGAGCCAGCATCACCAGGTAAATGCGTGAAGCCTGGGCAGGTCGAAAAAAGGGAGTTTGAATATGTGCGTCATGGAACACAGGCCCTGCTGGCAGGCATGAATGTCGCGACGGGAAAAATTCTGCCCCTGGTCAGTGAGACACGCACTGAACAGGATTTTGCGCTCTGGCTGGAGATAATGATACTCAGCGATCCTGAGGCCCGGGGTTGGCATATCGTTGCTGACAATCTGAATACGCACATGTCGGAGGCCGCTGTTCGATTCGTGGCTGCTATAGAGGGTACATCTGAGGAAGAGCTTGGTATCAAAGGCAAATCCGGGATATTGAAATCCATGCAAAGCCGGTCGGCCTATCTCTCAGACTCGTCCCACAAGGTCGTGTTTCACTACACACCCAAGCACGCTTCCTGGCTTAACCAGATTGAGATTTGGTTTTCCATACTGGTGAGGCGATTCCTCAAGCGCAGTGGCTTTGTCTCGAAAGAAGACTTAAAAAACCGCCTCCATGGTTTCATCGACTTCTTTAATGAAACCATGGCTAAACCGTTCAAGTGGACTTACAAGGGGAGACCACTGCGAGCATGATGGCGTGGTCTTTTGAGCTATGCGGCACTAGGGTGTGTTCACAATTAAACACACCCTAGCCTTATAAGCCGTTTATGGCTGTTGATTTTATTCCAACACTCCACGCCAGACTTGTTCACAAACAGGTAACCTGTTATCAATACGCCGCCTGGGAATCGCCTGGCAATAGCCTGGCAATAGAGAGTTAAATGATTATCGGAATGTTACAAAAAACTCGCTGGAGAGTACTCCCGCAATATCGCAATACCAGAGTTGGGGAAACATTTTCCTCTCTGGAGAAAGTCTTTCACCTCTCAGATACCGATGACCGGGTGACCAGTGACTCCGAGAGCACCGTATTTCGGTGCCACATAGATGGTAAGACCTATTATGTTAAGCGTTACCACTCTACCAAAGGCGCACGCAGCTGGCTTGGGAAAAGCCGTTTAAGAGGTGAGTGGCATAACCTCAAGCTTTTCAGGCAACTCGATATACCAACAGCACAGCTGGTTGCTTTTGGAGAAGAGAGATTCATATTAAGGGCAGGAAGAGGAGCCCTGGTCACAGAGTCACTTCCTGACACTGTCGATCTGGCTGCACTTGCCAAGGCCAGGGATGCAAGGCTGGAAGACTTTTACTGGGTAAGCAGTGTCATGAACCAGGTCGCAGAACATACCAGAAAACTTCACGAATACCACTTTGCCCATAACGACCTCAAGTGGCGCAATATTCTGGTGACCAACAACAAGAACAAGCCCTGCGTTTACTTGATCGACTGCCCGGCAGGACAGAGATGGTTTGGCCCGCTCTTGAAGTACAGAATCATTAAAGACCTGGCCTGCCTTGACAAGCTGGGCAAAAAAAACCTGAGCCAGACCCAGCGCCTCAGGTTCTATAAGCAATACCGGCAAACTGGCAGGCTATCCCCGGAAGATAAAAAGATGATACGCAAGATCGTTCATTTCTTTGAAGGGCGTGAATAAAACTGATCCTCTCCAAAGACCATTAAAGCAAGCGTTGTAAACAGATACATACCCCCTGGGTGCTATGTGTGCCATGAAGGTAAAAAACTGATAGCTTAGAAAAGCATAAACAATAAAAATAATAAATAATGCTGCTATTTTCACCTTCGGGCGAACACCGCTTTCTTGACGTCAGTCTGCAGAATTTTTTTGAGCAGAGTCATCACAACAGTTTTAGCAAACTGTGGAAGATTGAAGATAAATGGTTTGAGCCCCCCAATTACCGCAGGCAGGGCTGGAGTGGGGTACACCGCTATGAGCTCACCGACAAAAAACTCCCTGCCGTTTTTATCAAACGTCAGGAAAATCATAATACCCGCTCAGTTCTGCATCCATTTACAGGCATACCAACCTATCGCCGGGAATTGACTAACATACAACGGTTCCAAAAATGTAATATTCCGACGATCACTCCTGTTTATTACGGGGAACGCATCGACAAAGGTAACCATCAGGCCATTCTTATCACCATCGCACTGGATGACTATCAGGATATTGATACCATCAACAGGAACAGCAATGACTCCCATACCATTCCTGCACTCATCGCACTTGCCCGAATAGTGAGACAGATGCATGACCACGGCCTTGCCCATTACTGTCTCTATCCAAACCACTGTTTTGTCCGCTTTGATGGAGATAACGTTGACATCCGGCTAATTGATCTGGAAAAGGCACGTATCGACCCCATAGCAAGCCGCCGTCGTTTCAAGGATCTTGAGTGTTTTCTACGTCACAGCAAATGCTGCAGCATAGAAGCCAGAAAAATCTTTCTCGACAGTTACCTGGAGGGTGGCAGGCTATCGGGAGCCGACAACCTGCGCAAAAAACTGAATCACCT
This sequence comes from Sansalvadorimonas sp., assembly GCA_965243775.1. GTDB lineage: Bacteria > Pseudomonadota > Gammaproteobacteria > Pseudomonadales > Endozoicomonadaceae > Sansalvadorimonas. Next base: position 78,904 of record CBDEWF010000135.1, on the reverse strand, counting down.
GGTGTCAGTGCCTAAGGAGCAGCCGCAGGAGAAGGACTAAAAACTATTCCCTCGGGTTCAACCTGATACTTCACACCATTGGCACCCATCAAGGCTGCCAGGGGTGAGCGTTCAGGCACCGAAAACAACAATATATCATTCAACCCCCGGGCTACCTGCTCTGCCAGTGCATCCAGCACCAGCATCTGCACCAGATTGGAAGTGACAGTGATATCCTTGCCGGTAATGGCAACATTGGTCATAAACACCGCCTGGTCTGCAGGATCAATCTGCAGATCAGCCTTACCGGCCAGGGCCAGACTCATTTTTCCGAAGGTAAATTTGTCAGCAACATCGATATCAACTTCTCCATTAATATCCCAGTTAACACTTTTACGACTGTCGCCCAGGGCAATTTCCGGCGTCTGCAGGTAAAGCTGGGCACGGGCAGACATGGGCAGTTCCAGTGTAACAATCCGTGGCGCCTGAAAACCCTCATCAATCAAAGACTGAAACTCATCTCGACTTAAGCTGATACTTTTGTCACCCGAGCAGGCTGACAGGATAAATACAGACAGAAGCAGAAGTAAAAAACGACGGCTGAGGGAAGTCATTATTCAATATTTCCTGCATTCAGTTTATTAATAAAAGCCGGTCGGCGTGAAGCGATACCATCGGACCAGCGAACAGGCTCGGGTAAACGATACCCCCGGCAGGCCTGCAGTACCAGCTCAACAGCCCTGCTGTCTGATATACCATGTCCTGCAGAAACAAAGAGAGGCTTTACAGAGTCCCGTGTTCGCACCACAGTCCCCACACGCTCTCCCTTATCCATAAGCCATGCTGAAGAGCCCCTCGGCTCCGCCACGCCATCGTGGGAACCTATCAGACGGCTCTTACCAACACCAATTGTAGGAACATGAGCCAACAACCCAAAATGACAAGCAATGCCAAATCTTCTTGGGTGAGCTATACCCTGTCCGTCACAAAAAACCAGGTCAGGACAAACAGACAGATTTCGCCAGGCCGCGATCAGGGCAGGACATTCACGGAATGACAGATAGCCGGGAATATAAGGAAAGGGTACCGGACAGCGGGCAATAGCATAATCCACCAGCTGCAGTTCAGGCCAGCTTAAAACAGCAATAACACCACGAGCTATCTCGCCCTGTCTGCCTGTAGATTGCAGGTCTGGAGGATGCTGGTTTGAAGAGTGCTGATCTGAAAACTGTGGCAGACTCACCTTTTCAAAACCGGTATCAGCTCCAGCCACATACTGTAGCTGGGCAAAACGATCGGCCCTGACGATGCTGGCTGCCAGCTTCTGCTGAACCTTCCGGGCGTCAGCAATAGTTTCAGGCCAGTTATCAGGCAAAGGCGACAACTGGCAACCTGCTGCTTCTGCACTTTCTGTCTTCCAGGGGCGGTTTGAATGCATATCCACCTCAGCCCCCAGGAGCCTACAAATTTTGGTCGACCAGAGGCAGACGTATAGAAATACGCAGGCCCGGGTGGGCATTTTCGGCCATAATCACACCGCCATGGTTGCTGACTGCCGCATGGGCGATAGCCATCCCCAGGCCGGTACCACTGTTATCCCCTCCCCTTGTCTCATCAACGCGATAGAAAGGTTCAAACAGGTGTTCAAGATCTTCCTCTGGGACACCTGGACCATAGTCCCGGATAGATATCACTATGTCGTCATCTCTTCCCAGCAGTCTTACTTCAATATTTTTACCAGATGGAGAGAAGCGAATAGCATTGCGAACAATGTTCTCAACGGCACTGGCAAGCCACTCTTTTACACCATAGAAGGAGCAGGTATCACAGCGCACAAGAAGTACTGAATGCCCCGCCATAGCTGCCTCAAAGTCAGCATTATCAACCAGATTCCTGATCACCTGGTCAAAACTGAAGACTTCCTTTGACTCCCCGTTTATCGCGGTTTCTATCCGTGACCATGCCAGAATCTGACCAATCATCACATTCAGGCGGTCAATATCCCGCTCCATTCTCTCGTGTTCATTGGCAGCAATGTCACCCGCCTTGCTTCTGGCCAAAGCCAAAGCGAGCTGCAAGCGGGTCAGGGGGGAGCGCAGCTCATGGGAGACATCCCGCATCAACCTCTCTTTACTCTGGTCAAGAACCTCAAGGCGTTCAGCCATAATATTGAAATCACGGCACAGTACTCCCACTTCATCTTTTCTCTGGGTCAGTTTTTTGGGCAGGCGTGCCCTGAGATCACCATCAGTTATTCTTCTAACATTACTTTGCAAACGACGCAGAGGGTTAATTAGCCAAGCCACCAGAAGAAAACAGAGTAGCCCACTGACAACCAGTGCCATCAACAGAAGTCCCGGATGCATCTCGACCATCATAACCAGTCGCTGCCACCAAAGAGCACGGGTTTGCCAGACCATCAGCATCTGCCAGGGCTCTCCCTGGTACTCAAGAACCCGGGGACCTATAACGATTTCACTGGGATTGACGACGACATCAACCTTGCGGGCACTTAAAAGAGCTGCCGCTACTCTCACTGCCGTTGTGGTAGCAGTGAGCTCTCCAAACCATTCACCCTCAGGAGATACCATTACCAGATAGCGGTCTTTGGGAAGAGTTTCCCCATCCTCCAATACCTTCAAGGCATCAGTAGGAGACTTCTCCTGAACCAGCTCATTGACAATCAGCCGGGCATACCGATCCAGGGCAGCCTGAAGCAGATGCTGTTCAGGTAAAGAGGTAACAGGGTTGACTGTTACGGAAGCTGTAATCAAGAGGGCTCCGAGCAGAAGCGATGCCGCAAGCCAGAACCAGATCAGGATTTTAAGGTAGAAGCTTCTCAGGTAATGCAGGTAGCCATCCCGGCTACCCCTCCCTGGATTTTTTTTTGTCATTTCGTCGACCAGAAATGAATAACTACAATCGAACTGATGGAACAGTCCTGTTCCGCACGTACGATACAGCATTAGCGCAGCTTGAAAAGCCCCTGATCAAAACAAGAGCCTGAGGACTGCCTGTCAGTGATCAGTCAGCAATATAAAAATATCCGGAGCCGCGTACAGTCTTCAGACGGGGGCGGCCATCAGGCTTGTTACCGATCTTGCGACGCAGGTTACTGACATGCATATCAATAGCTCGGTCATGGAGCATAAGACGACGGTTAAGAGCTACCTGAGTCAGTTCATCCCGGGTAACCAGCTCCCCGGATTTTTCAATCAAAGTTTTCAGCACTACGAACTCAGTGGCGGTGATATCCAGGGCTTCTTCGCCCAGCAGCACTTCATGATTAGCAAGATTCAGGGACAGATCATCCATCTCCAGAACTTTCCGACGGGCTTTCTCGCCTTCATCGGTCGCGTTCACCCGACGCAGAATAGCTTTCATGCGGGCAACCAGTTCACGATGGTTAAAAGGTTTGGAGAGATAGTCATCGGCACCGATTTCCAGGCCGACAATACGATCAACATCATCGCCCCGGGCAGTCAGCATCAGCACTGGTACCTGCGACTGTTGACGAATTTTACGGAGCACTTCAAAACCATTCAGCTTTGGCAGGGTGACATCCAGCAGTACCAGCCCAAAATTACGACCAAGGGCCACTTCCACACCTTCCAGACCGTCATTAACAGCAGTTACCCGATAACCCTCCGATCCAAGAAACTCAACAAGCAGTTCACATAGTTCCAGGTCGTCGTCAACAAGCAGGATATCAATCATGATGCGCGGTACTTCAAAAAAATTATTAGCAAACACCCACCATGGTTTATTTGGGTTAATACAGACCATGGCGGGTATGAATAACCACTGCCTTGCATTTTATGCTGACTGTCTTTTCAGTGTATTCATTTTCTGTAAAGAATTCGTCAAATGTAAAGATTGTTGACCAGTGTCATTATCAAATGATCACAAAAAATACAAAAAGATACGCATTATTTCAGGGCAGAAAATAACAGCAGGTACAGGACTAGCGATTTTATCAAAAAACATTATTGCCTGGTATGTGAAAACTAGACTCTCCTAAGTATTTGGCGTACATTGTCGCGTATCTTAACCTTTTCTTAACTCAGTGCCTGCTTGAATGTGGGACTTTACCCTCTCTCCATAAATCAAGTAAGCACGAAGTGCATTCACTGCCCCCACATGATCAGCCAGTGCCACCTGCCATGGCTGGGTGGAAGTACATGCCGGTATTCACCTGATTTTGCCAAAGGCACCTGTAATACATTGAGTACAACTATGCAGATAGCAAAGAACCTGTCCCTGAAAGCAGCTCCCGTGCTGTTTGGCCTAGCCCTTATGGCCGGATGTTCGGACAGTAACAATAACCCTGCTGCACACCAGATGCCTCCACCATCCGTCTCTGTAGTCGCCGTGAGAACCGAAGCTGTTGGTGATTACGCTGAGTTCGTAGCCCGTACTGAGGCCAGTGAGTCTGTCGACTTGCGCGCCCGTGTAGAAGGTTTCCTGCAGGAAAGAAATTTTATCGAAGGTGAAACCGTTCAGAAAGACCAGCTACTTTTCACCATTGACCCTGCTCCATTCAGGGCCGCTCTAAGCCAGGCCAATGCCAGACTGACCAGCGCCCAGGCTGCAGAAATTAAGGCCAGCGCTGACCTGGAACGGGGACGCGACCTGTTTCCCCAGGGACATATCAGCAAATCCAATCTGGATACTCTGATCAGTACCCAGGCCCAGGCCAAAGCCAATGTTGAAGCGGCCAGAGCTGACGTTGAAACAGCCAGAATTAACCTCTCCTACACCGAAATCAAAGCGCCCTTTACCGGCCTGATCGGAAAAGAGAGATACAGCGCCGGTAACCTGGTAGGCCCAGGTAGTGATCCCCTTGCTTCACTGATTAATGTTGATCCTGTCTACGTTAACTTCCAGGTCAACGAGAAGGCGATGATCACCTACCAGCAGCAACATCCCGGCACAACAGACGACGATGTTAATCAACATTTCGAAACCACGCTAAAGCTCCCTAATGGTGTTATGTATGAGGAGCAGGGTTCCTTTGATTTTGCCGACATCAAGGTTGATGAGACCACGGGCACCGTCACCATGCGAACCAGTTTCCCCAACCCTGACAAGTTACTGCTGCCTGGTCTCTACGTCACTTTGGTCATCGAAGGCACCCAGAAAAAAAATATGCCCTTGATTCCCCAGGCTGCTGTCCAGGAAAACCAGCAAGGTCGCTTTGTTTTGGTTGTCAACGCAGAGAACAAGGTCGAAACCCGCATTATCAAGCCAGGCCGTCGTATTGGCCCCATGTGGGTTGTGGAGTCTGGACTTGAACAGGGTGAACACATTATTATCGCTGGCCTGCAGAAAGTCCGTCCCGGTGTCGTTGTCAATCCAGTGATGAAAATTGTAGATGCCCAGACCGGAACTGTCAGTGACTCTGTCGACTCAAAGAACGCGGCTTCCTCTGACTCCAGTGCAGGGGACAAGTAATGTTGTTCAGCCACTTTTTTATAAGGCGGCCAAAGTTCGCCTTTGTGATTTCGATAGTTATAACCCTTGCGGGATTACTTTCCCTTTCGACTCTGCCGGTCAACATGTATCCGCAGATAGCGCCACCTACCGTCAGTATCAGTGCCGTATACCCTGGTGCCAGTGCCAAAGTGGTGGAAGAGTCGGTGATCCGGCCGATCGAGGAAGCAGTTAACGGAGTGGAAGATATGATCTATATCGAGTCCACTGCCAGTGATGACGGTTCTGCCAGTATTACTGTTACCTTCAGTTCCGGCATCAACGATGATATTGCCCAGGTCAACGTCCAGAACAGGGTTGCCCGGGCAGAACCCAAATTGCCGGAAGAAGTCCGCCGCCAGGGTGTGTCGGTCAACAAGCAGTCCAGTAATATGCTGCTGGGTATCAACCTGACCTCTCCTGACGGTACCTTCGATGATATGTTCCTGAGCAATTATGCCACCAACTACCTGAGCGAGCCCCTGTCCCGTGTTTCAGGGGTCAGCAAGACCCAGGTGTTTGGCGCATCAAACTACAGTATGCGTATCTGGCTTAAGCCTGACCAGATGCATGCACTCAATGTAACTGTCAGCGATATCCAGAGCACCCTGCAGGAACAGAACCTTATTGTTGCCGCCGGTAAACTGGGCCAGGGGCCAACTCTTCCAGACCAGCAGTTCGAGTACACTATCCAGGGTCAGGGTCGTCTCACGACTGAGAGAGAGTTTGGCAACACCATTATCAGAGCGAATCCAGATGGCTCCATTGTCCGCCTGCGGGATGTCGCCGATATCAAACTGGGTATACAGAGTTACTCCGGTGAGGCTTTGCTTAACGGCAGCCCTACATCTTTTCTGGTGGCCTACCAGGTACCCTCTGCCAATGCTACCCGGGTCGCTCAGGATGTACGCGAAAAGATGGAACACTTGTCCCGGGACTTCCCCAAAGGACTTAGCTACGAAATTCTTTTTGATACCACTGAGTTTATTGAACGCTCTATTCAAGAGGTTGTCAGCACGCTGCTGCAAGCCGTCGCCCTGGTTATTCTGGTGGTGTTCTTCTTCCTGCAGAACTGGCGAATGACTCTGATTCCATCCATCGCCATTCCGGTATCCCTGATCGGTACCTTTGCCATCATGAATGTGCTCGGTTATTCGATTAACACCATATCCCTGTTTGGCCTGGTGCTGGCCATCGGGGTCGTGGTAGATGATGCCATAGTGGTTATCGAGAACGTTGAGCGTCATATAGCTGATGGCATGTCTCCGGTAGAAGCCACGCGGCTGACCATGAAGGAGGTTACCGGCCCGGTTATCGCCACCACCCTAGTGCTACTGGCAGTATTTGTTCCTGTCGCTTTTATGCCAGGTATTACCGGAACACTTTATAACCAGTTCTCGGTCACCATATCGGTAGCCGTGGTCATCTCCTCCATTAACGCCCTGACCCTGAGTCCGGCCCTGTGTGCCACTTTGCTCAAGCCCGGGCGCAGTATGCAGCATATGGGATTCATGAAGCCCTTTGAGCGTATGATTACCCGCTCAACTGCTGGTTACAACAGCTGGGTTGGCTGGATGATTAAACGTGCGGCCCGCATGGGTGCACTGTTTCTGGTGATCGTCGCTGCCGGTGTTTTCCTGCTTAACAAGCTGCCCTCAGGCTTTGTGCCAAATGAAGATCAAGGCTTCCTGTTTATTAATGTTCAGCTGCCGGATGCTGCTTCAATTAACCGAACCGATGAGGTTCTGGAGAATATAACGGATCTGGTCAGAACTGTTCCTGGTGTCAAGGATTTCATTTCAATAACCGGCTTCAGCATCTTATCAGGCACTGGTTCAAACAACGCTTTCGGTATTGCTGTTCTGGACGACTGGGATGAACGAACGGCTCCTGACCTGCAGATAGGGGCCATCAATCAACGTCTTCAGGGGATGCTCTGGAGTATCGCAGATGCCCAGATCTTTGCTTTTGAAATGCCACCCATTCCAGGGCTCGGCTCTACCAGCGGCTTTGACTTCCGTCTTCAGGACACCATGAGTCGAGACCCAAAAGAACTGGCCCAGGTTATGAACGGTCTGGTTTTTGAAGCCAACCAGCGCCCGGAAATTGGCCGGGTGTTTAGTACATTCCGTGCCAACGTACCTCAGTTCAATCTGGAAGTAGACCGAGATAAAGCCAAAGCCATGGGAGTGAAACTGACTGATCTGTACAGCACTCTGCAGACCCAGCTGGGCTCTCTTTATGTCAACGACTTTACCCGCTTCGGTCGCATCTACCAGGTGGTAATGCAGGCGGAAACCCACTACCGCACTAAACCGGAAGATCTGCACAACTTCTATGTACGCAATGCCAGCGGCGAAATGGTTCCCCTGTCAACCATGGTGACTTTAAAGCCCATTCAGGGACCAACCTCCATCAACCGCTTTAACCTGTACCGCTCTGTTACCCTTAATGGTGAGGCCGCGCCTGGTTACAGCTCCGGTGACGCTATCAGGGTAATGACAGAGCTGGCTGAAAACCTGCCAATTGGATATACCTTCGAATGGGCAGGTCAAACCCGTCAGGAAATTGAGGCTGGCAATCTGGCACCAATCCTCTTTGGTCTTGCGATTCTCTTTGTCTACCTGTTCCTTGTGGCTCAATACGAAAGCTGGAATATTCCGTTTGCTGTTATTGCCTCGGTACCTATTGCCATATTTGGTTCTTCTGTGGGTCTGAGCCTGGCCGGTATGGTCAACAATATCTATGCCCAGATAGGTATGGTGTTGTTGATTGGCATAGCCGCCAAGACCTCGATTCTGATTGTTGAATTCGCCATGAAGAAACGGGAAGATGGCCTGAGTATTGCGGACGCAGCCCAGACAGCAGCCCGCCTGCGTTTCCGGGCAGTCCTGATGACAGCCCTCTCTTTTGTTCTGGGCATTCTGCCACTGGTATTTGCAACCGGGCCAGGGGCAGCCAGCCGGGTTTCCCTGGGAATGACAGTACTCAGCGGCATGGTAGCTGCCACAATTATCGGTACTCTGCTGACACCGGTTCTTTACCGGATAATCCAGGCTATGAGGGAGAGGGAAAAGCAGGTAGCTGAACATATGGTGGATGTCCTTGAGCATGTCCATCCGCCCAAGAGCTGACAACTGAATACATCATTTTTAATATCTAAGCCCGGCTCTATGCCGGGCTTTCTATCCTTCAATACCAGCAAACGTTCTGATACCGCTATCTCTGTGTCCCACCTGAGCTTGGGCCCGGCTTTTATGGCATACAGTACAAACTCATATTACCTACCCCTCAGCCCCTGCTAGATTTCTTATATAAAAATTAAATACCGAGAGAAGGTCCATGGACAGAGTTCCCAAGAGCCCAACAACCGGTCAGGTTTATTCAAAAGAGTTTGCCAAAAACCTGGAGTCAGAAGAAAGCAGCTCTGAAATCACACCAAAAGAAGGTGAACAGACCAAAGGCCTCTCATCAGGAGGTTCTGACGCAGAGCCAGTTGCGATCGACACAAGAAAAGCCGTGCCATTACAAGGCGCAAAAGTGGACCAGATCAGGCGGGACATAGCTCAATTTATCTCCAACCTTTTTTACCAAAACGGTGAAAGAACCTCAGACACTTTTTTCAAGCACATTAACGATCTATTCAAAGCGCACAAGCATATGCTTGCCAGTGTCCAAGAAAATAAAAATCATTCCCTCTATACGCTGTACAAACAACTTAATGATTCTCTTGTGGAATACTGTGTATGGCTGAAAAACGTTCAACCATTACCCATCGATAAGAAATACGCTAAGGCTTCCAAACAATATGCGTCTCATGACAAGAAATTTCATAAGGCTGCAGACAAGGCACCTATTAGAAAAGGGGCCCCTGATGTTGGTCTCTGGACCCGTCATCACCTGATCAAGAGTCTCAAATTCCAGACTAAAATTATTCCTCCCATGCGAGATGCCTATACCAAAGATTTAACCCATATTGTTGAATCAAATTTTCAGAGAAACCGGCTAATAAAAGCGATGAACGACCTGCATGAAGAGCTACAAATCCAACTGCACGTTAAAGGTAAACCTGTACTGGATACTGAGTCTTTTCAAAAGCTGGTTGATGACTGGGGACGCGTAAATATGATGTTTAAACAATTCCCGGATGGCCACGGTTGATAATCTTTTTCCATGGAGGAACAGACACTATCAATCAATAGGGCGAAAACCGGGAGCTTGCATATACTGCTTATCTCTTCCTGACCGCAGAATATAACGTGAGCCAGGTTAAAAGATTGCTGTACGAAGATACCCAAGAGTTTTCATCATGACTATCTCCCACCACTTGGAAACTTTCCTGAACCAAAATGATGCAAATTATGATGTAGTTTCCCACCCCTACACCGAACGAACCCTTGATACGGCTCACAGCGCCTGCATCCCAACCAGTACCATGGCCAAGGCGGTGGTCCTGAAAGACGAACAGGGTCTGGTAATGGCCGTTATGCCAGCTAATAACAGGCTAATGCTGAAACTGCTGAACCAGTGCATGAACCGTCATCTTAAACTTGTTCAGGAGAGCACCCTGAAAGAACTGTTTCCCGACTGTCAGCCTGGTGCCATTCCCGCCATAGGGCAGGCCTGGGGAATTCCCACAGCCTTTGATGATGCCCTGAATGGTACCACGGATATCTACTTTGAAGCCGGTAATCACCGTGAACTTGTTCATATGCACCGGGATCAATTCCTGCAGCTGATGGGCAGTCAGGTTCACGAGACTATCAGCTGCACCCAGGAGGAGATGGAACTTTTTAAAGGAGGGTAAATCATGGTATGCCTGTTATGAGATCTTTTGTAATGCCCTTTATCTCCTAACCTGGATATTTCATAAACATGCTGCCGGTTCCACTTATTCCTTGTCGTCCTGAGTTTATATCCAAAAAAACTGGGGCTTTCTCAGGTTGGCAGATCATATCTGAGCCTCCTGCCGAATTTTCAGATACAGATATTCAAGGCCGTTATAGCCGCAAGCCTTGTAGACAATACGTTTGATGACACCGTTAAAAGCTTCAATTTTCGCGCTGGCTATTCGGTGCTGACAGTATGACAGGAGTCCCTCTCTGGCCCGATCCAACCCTTTGGCAAACCGCCTGAGCTCACCAATGCCTGTTTTTGTGGCCAGTTCGATCCATCTGTCGAGAAACTTGCTGGCGCAACCTTTGTAGGTGTATGTCCAGAGCTGCTTGAGCATATCCTTCAGGGTGTAGGCTTGGTACAGGTCTTCGTTCATAGCCAGCAGCTCTTTCAAACAGCTTTCTCCCTTGGGTGTGAGATTCTCAGGGTTCCTGAACAAATTGAAGCGCTGTCCCTTGATGAAAGGCTTATCATCAGTTTCTGCCTGCCTCCATTCCCGACGACGGATTTTGTCTATGACATCGTTGTAATTGGCAATAATGTGGAACTTGTCGTAAACGATATCGGCGTCAGGAAGGTGCTCCCTGACCGACGCCTGGTAACTACCACCACGGTCTATGCCTACACATTCAATGTGAGACTTTTGTTCTGGAGTTAGGCGGCTGAGGAATTGGTCCAGAGTGGCTTTTCGTTTGCCTTCACCAAGGAACAGGGTTTCGCCTGTATCGGCATTCAGAACAACAGTCAGGTAATGATGTCCCTTGCCAATGGATTTCTCATCAATCAATAAAGCTCGTATGTTATCCAGGTCTGGGGCTGGCAAAGTTTTCATCAATACCTCTTTATCCCAGCGCCTGGCTGTATGATGCGAGATAGAGATGAATTCAGGAATCTTATTGCAGGGCATGTAACGACAAAGGTGACTGACATGTTGCTTCAACCGTTCAGTGGCCTGCGATTTGGGAGCCAATCCAGGAGGACAGACTGTTTCAATGTGTCCGCAGCGAGAGCACCGACCCTGGCAAACAGTGAAGCGTAACTGCACGTCCAGAGTACCCAGTGGCAAATCCAGCACTGTACGTTCACTCTCACGGATTTTGTCCATTGGGTTCTGGCACTGACTGCACCTGAGCTGCTGTATCCGACCATCCCGGCGCAGGTAAACTGTAGCCACAGATTCATTCCAATCAATATCAATGTGGTCGATAACCCAGCCGGGAAATGAGAACATAGGACGCAGTGAGGGTGTTGTAGACATGTCTGCTCCTTCAGAAATGTTGATCCGTTCAAATCAACCTTTGCCTGAAGGCTATTTCTGTTTCAACCCCCTCACTTTCATCTGCCAACCTGAGAAAGCCCCTAACTTTGAGCAACTGTTGGAAAACGCTGTTATGATGCTTCATGCCTGCCTTTTTGGGCTCTTAAAATAGCTGTCTAGATAACCGCTATTTTACCGCAAATCAACAGGGGCAGGCATCTCAGATCTTTTCCGACTTTTTTAACCGGACAGTAGTGGTGAGCGATAGATCAATACAATTTGCGACAAATTCCACTTAACGCGGGATATTTCTGGTACATTCACAGTATCTAATAGTCAGCATGGGAAAGGTGAGTAATCCGCTCACCCAACTGACACACACCACTGAATATTTGATCTGATCATGTTGCAATTAACCAAGCCAAGGATACTGACGCTGATCGCGTCTATCGCGCTCGCACTTCCCCCGGGTCTTGCTCTGGCCAAACAACAAAGTGACGCAGGAAAAGCCAATGCTCCTGCTATCACAATCACAGAGGTTGAAACCACGCTGATACCACTCAGCATTGTTTCCCTTGGAACCCTGAAAGCCAACCAATCTGTTGATATTGCGGCCCAGATAAGTGGAAGGGTGTCTGAGCTCAATATCGAAGATGGCATGCCGGTTAAAAAGGGAACTCAACTGGTAGCTCTGGATAATCGGGAACAGACCGCAAAGGTCACTGAAGCCCGGATATCTCTCGCAGATGCCAAGCGCCAGCTCAAATACATCAATACCCTGTACCATTCCTTTGCGCAAAGCTGTTTCCAAAGATGAGCTGGAAGCACAGCAGGCCCAGGCTGATAAATTCCAGGCAGCCCTTGATGAAGAACAGACCAAATTAAGTTACCACACTCTGACTACACCGTTTGATGGAGAACTTAGTTTTACTGATGTGGCTGTTGGCGCCCTAGTTAATCCAGGAGAGGTCATTACCACGCTGGATGACCTGTCGACAATGAAGATTGATTTTGAACTGCCGGACACCTCTTTAAGCTCAGTATCAGATGGAGCGGCGATAACTGTTACCACTGATGTCTGGCCCGGAATAGAGTTCCCAGGAACAATCAGCACGATCAGCCCCCGAATCAATACCACCAACTTCACTTACACAGCCCGGGCTTTGCTAGATAACCAGGACAACAGATTACTCCCAGGCATGATGGTACGCATTTCCGTACAGCAACAGCCAAAACGGACTCTTACCGTTCCCTCCCGCAGCGTGATGTTCGATGGCAACGATAAGTTTGTCTACGTTATCGACCAACAGAGCAAAGCCCACAAACAGTATGTTCAGACAGGGGAAACTCTGGAAGAGATGATTGCCATTACGGATGGTCTCAGTTTCGGCGAAAAGATTGTTGATGAAGGCGTCGTTAAAGTTCGCGATGGTCAGCCGGTGAAAATCATCGAAGCCAGTATTGCAGAGAACACCGATAAGCCTGATCGCCGAAAAAGCCAAAAAGGAAACATGGATGGCAAGGGTGAGGCTCAGTCATGATCATTTCTGAACTAGCAGTTAAACGCCCGGTTTTCGCTACCGTCATCAGCCTTCTGCTTATTACTTTTGGTATAGCCGCGTTTCTATTACTTCCGGTCAGGCAGTTACCGGATGTTTCCTCACCCACAGTCTCTGTTCGTACCACCTACTCCAGCGCTTCATCTGAAGTAGTCGAATCCAAAATAACCGATCCCATTGAAGATCAGCTGGGCGGTATTAATGGTATCCAGTCCATAGACAGCCGAAGTACCAACGGCTCCTCCCGGGTTACGATTACCTTTACGCCTGATACCGATATGGAAGTGGCAACCAACGATGTTCGGGAAGCTGTTTCCAAAGTTACCCGTCGTCTTCCAGATGAGGCCAATGCTCCCATTGTCCGCAAAAACAATGGCCGTGGTGACGCTATTCTCCGTCTTACGCTGCAGAGTGACACCATGTCTCCGGTTCAGCTGACCGACTACGCCGAGCGCACCATTAAAGACCGGCTCTCACTGGTCAGCGGTGTCAGCTCTGTGGATGTCTGGGGTGCCCGTGAATATGTTATGCGTGTTGAGCTTAACACTGAGGCCATGGCAGCCCGAGGCATTACAGCAACAGATGTTGAATCTGCCCTTAAGCGGGAAAACCTTGAAATGCCTGGCGGAAAGATTGAAGGAAGCCAGCGTTCGCTCCCAATCAGGGTTGTTCGTGACTATGACTCGGTCAGCACTTTTGAAAACCTTGTGGTTCGTCAGAATGCTCAATCCACAGTTTATCTAAAGGATATTGCGACAGTTCGTACAGGAGCCAAGGAAGAAAACTCTCTTTCCAAGGCCAACGGCCATAATGTTATCTCCCTGGCGATCACGCCGATATCCAACGCCAACCCACTTGAGGTTGCCGACAATATTAAATCAGAGCTGAAACTGTTCACCCCGTTCCTGCCCGAAGGAACAACTCTGAATATTCAGTATGATGCTTCTGCCTTTATCCAGAGCAGTATTGATGAGGTGCAATCCACCCTGTTGATTACCATGGGACTGGTTGTTCTGGTTCTTTATATTTTTCTTGGTAATGCCCGGGCAACACTGATTCCAGCTGTGACTGTTCCCGTCTCACTGGTTGCGGCATTTATTGTTATTCTGGCGATGGGTTACTCCATTAACCTGCTTACCCTGCTGGCTCTTGTGCTTGCCATTGGCCTGGTGGTCGATGATGCTATTGTGGTTCTGGAGAATATCCATCGTCATCTGGAAATGGGGGAACCACCTCTGGCAGCAGCCTGGAATGGTGTTCGGGAAGTTGGCTTCGCGGTTATCGCTACAACTGTCGTTCTGGTGATGACCTTTGTGCCAATCGTGTTTATGGATGGGATGATCGGCAGACTGTTTTCAGAGTATGCGCTGACACTTGCAGGAGCCGTGGTTTTCTCCAGTCTGATTGCCCTGACGCTATCTCCCATGCTCGGTTCCAAGCTGCTGAAGCTGAATATCAAGCCGACATTTGTCAGCCGCTATACCGAGGCGGGTCTTGGCAGACTGGATAATCTTTATGGCCGTATTGTTGCGATCTTTGTTCGTAGAAAATGGCTTGGTTTGGGAGTACTGACAGTGTCCATAGGCTGCACTGCCATGCTTTATCCAATGATTCCCCAAACCTTCACTCCACCTGAAGACCAGGGTGTACTGTTTATCGTTGTAACCGGCCCGGAAGGTGCCAGCTATACCAGTATGGAAAAGAGCATGGAGCAGATTGAAACCAAACTGCTGCCGACTCTTGGTAAAGGCGTTGTTGATTCGGTATTTTTGCAAACTCCAGGATGGGGAGACCGTGGCGATAATACCGGCATGTTGATAATGAGTCTGACGGACTGGAGCGAAAGAGATACCAGCGTATTTGCTCTGGCCAATAAAGTCAGAAAACAGCTGGCAGATATTCCGAATGTGAAAGCCTTCCCGGTTATGCGGTCATCCATTGGTGGCCGTTCCGAAGCTCCTGTTCAGTATGTCATTGGCGGTGGTTCATTCGATCAACTGGAAGAGTGGACGGAAACTCTTCGTAAGAAAGCAGAAGCCAACCCCGGGCTTACGGATATTGAGCTGGACTTTAACCAGAACCAGCCCCAGATGGAGATTTCCATCAATAAAGATCGTGCTCAGCAGCTTGGTGTCTCTGCACAGGCGATTGGGGAAACTCTTGAAATCATGTTGGGAGGCAAAACCACCACAACCTTTATGGAACGTGGGGAAGAGTATGATGTCTTCCTGAAAGCCCCTGACGAGGACTTTCTGTCTACTTTGGATTTCTCCCGCCTATATGTGCGCTCACATATCAGCGGAGAGTTGATCCGGCTTGATAACCTGGTTTCCGTTGAGGAAGTTGGTAAAGCTGCCCAGCTACGGCATTACAACAGAAATCGAGCCATTACTCTGTCTGCCAACCTGGTAGGTAATTACTCTCTTGGGGATGCGCTGGACTTCCTGGATCAGGCGGTTGTCGATGAACTGCCACCGGAAGTACTCGTTAACTATAAGGGCGACTCCTACGACTACCGCACCAACCAGAGTTCCATACTGGCAGTATTTGGGCTGGCAATGGTAATCGTGTTCCTGGTTCTGGCGGCTCAGTTTGAAAGCTTTGTTCATCCCTTCGTTGTGATGTTGACCGTTCCACTTGGCCTGGCTGGCGCTTTGGGAGGTTTGTTAATTACCGGGGAAACTCTGAATATCTACAGCCAGCTGGCCATGATTATGTTGATCGGGCTGGCAACCAAGAATGGCATTCTCATCGTTGAGTTTATTAATCAGTTGCGGGATAGAGGTATGGCTTTTGAGGAAGCCATTATCGAAGCTTCCAGATTGCGCCTTCGTCCAATTCTGATGACGGCCTTTACTACTGTGGCCAGCTCGCTTCCATTGATGATGGCCGAGGGAGCTGGATCAGAATCCCGAATAACAATTGGTGTTGTTATTTTTTTCGGTGTGCTGATTTCCAGTGTATTAACACTGGTTGTTGTTCCTTCCATGTATAGCCTTCTGGCTAGAAAAACCAGCTCCCCTGAGTATATTGCTCATCAGCTTGAGCAAGAGTTGCAGGGTAATCGCCCCTAAAACCCACGGCCTACCATCATAACATTCAGTAAGAAATCATAAGCCTCCTGAAACCAAGGAGGCAATCATGTCAAAAGACAACCAACTGAAAGAACAATGGCAGCAGCGACTTCAGTCCTGGCGCAAATCTGGTTTAAGCCAGGCCCAGTGGTGTAACCAGAACAGCGTCAGGCAAGGGCAGTTCTGGTACTGGAAGAAAAAACTTGAAGGAACACCTTCATCCCGGAAAAAAGAAAGTCAAGCCGTCCCCGGTTTTGTCCCTGTCACCCTGGCAGTGGAACCCCAGGCCCAGCAGGCAAAACCCGTCTCACTTTCCATTTTGCTCCCTAACGGCATCAAGATTTCTGATATTGACCACACCAACCTGGCCCTGGCCAGCCAGTTGATCGGAATGCTGCAATGACCAAGGCTATTATGCGCCCCTCCGTGGAGCTATCCCGGGTTTATCTTTACCGTGATCCGGTTGATTTTCGCAAATCCTTTAAAGGCCTCGCCGTGCTGGTTGAGCAGGAACTGGGTCACAACCCTTTCGACGGTTGCCTGTATGCTTTCACCAATCGCCGACGCAACAAGGTCAAGTGCCTGTTCTGGGAAAACAATGGTTTCGTCTTGTATTACAAGAGTCTGGCGGAAGACAAATTCCGGTGGCCAAAGAGAACAGACGAGCTGGTCACGCTTAACGGGCAGCAACTAAACTGGCTCCTTGACGGATACGACATCAGCCTGATGAAGCCTCACAAGAAAAGACATTATGACAGCTGTTTTTAACAATCACTGGATGGCCGATGCGGTAAGATAGACGACATGAAACGGCTGACTGACACACATTCCCCCTTACCTCAATCCGGACCAGCCTTACCCGCTGACTCGGAAGCTGATGTTGATGCTCTGGTCAAAGTCATTAGACCATTACACAGATAGCCGGACAGCCTGTGACTGGGCTCACCAGATCAAGCAACTGATTGATATCCATTACCCTCAGGCTGACTCTATTCGCCTTGTCATGGACAACCTGGACACACATACACCAGTTTCTTTATACAAGGCTTTTCCGCCAGAAGAGGCTCACCGCCTGGCCAATAAGCTGGAGATTATCTATACCCCAAAGCATGGAAGCTGGCTGAATATGGCAGAGATTGAGCTGAGCATTCTCAGTCGACAATGCCTCGATAGACGGATACCAGACCAATCTACATTGAAGTTTGAGATTGAAGCATGGGAGTCACAGCGCAATGCAACAAAGAGTGCAATGGATTGGAGATTTACCACCGAAGATGCTCGGGTGAAACTCAAGAAGCTTTACCCGACCATCAAATCGGATTGATGTACTAGATAACCGCTATTTTACCGCAAACCAACAGGGGCAGGCATCTCAGATCTTTTCCGATTTTTTTAACCGGACAGTAGTGTTATATACTAGGTTTTTCCCTCCAGATGCTCCAATACTGCCCTGAGCTTTTCCATATAAACTGATCTCTCGCAAACTTTTCCTGCTGCCCCCTGTGATATAGTCGCCAGCGGGCTAAAAAGGAGAGGCAGTGCCTAGGCACTGCAGACAGTATGCGCTTTCTTTATCGTCTCGTTACACCTGCCGTTACCCTGTCAATTGCCTTGCTCTCGGCGATTGAAGGTGACTATATCATTTCCCTGTCAGCATCAGTGATTCTGGGCCTTATCTGCTATAACCTGATGGATATTACCGACCCGGAAAAAGAACCTGATCAGTTACCGGAAATTGTCAGGCAGGGGCCGCACCAAATTCACTTCAATAACACCTCTTTTCCGGACTGGATCCAGACCGAAGATGGAGACTTCTATCGCTACGCCGGTCTTGACAGCGAGGGTGGCCGGCCCAACCGTACCGATTCTGAGGGAATTGTCTACCTGGGAGTCCGCTATATCGCCACCGGCCCCCATGCACCAGAGATTAACGGGTCATTTTCTTAACAAATACCACCACAAACAGCGCCAGAGCGAAGTTACCGACAAATGCCTCCATGACTGCCAAAGTTTTCGCGGCCCCAAGCGGAGTGATATCTCCATAACCCAAAGTGGTGAATGTCACCACACTGAAATAAAGCGCATCCAGAAGAACATTGAACCTCTCCAGAGCTGACAGTGTGGAGTCAATACGAATGACTTCTCCTCCCGACATGGTGCCGACCATTGAGTAAAATAGTGCACAGGCCAGGATCAATTTTGCAGAAAACAGAAAAACCCGGAACGGGCGCTCGCCATACCCACACAGAAGGTCAACCAACTTGGATGTCCAGCGTTTCCAGGATGTCAAAGGATACTGAAACCGCCGAAAAGTCATCTCCTTTTCGAAAAAGGTGCCTGCTTCATCAAACAATCCATTGGTTTCACAGCTTTTCCTGATATTCCGACACACTTCTTCAGCTTCAGCATACATCTGCTGTCGCTCCTCAAGTGTACTCTCCTTTCTTTTCTGCTGAAGCTCCAGCTCCTGATAAAGAGTATCCCCCCAGTCAACATGCTCCATACGACTCTGGTGAAGGTTCATACCCAGCATATTGGCCCCAGAAACTCTGGCAAAGTTCAGATTGGCTCTCTCCAGGCTGGCTTTCATCAGGCAAGAGGATTCCAGGTTGGCTCTAAAAAGGTGAGCCCCTTTGAGATTGGCACGATATAAATCGACATGACGCATATCAGCCCCCTCTTTGCGGTCACGGAGGGTTAAGTCAATATTTTCCAGATTGGCACGGGCAAGGCGAAACCCAGCCAGTGATTTTCCCTCCCTGACCATCTGCTCAAGCCTTGGGCAAATATCATCACTATCTTTCGGGCTATCCGGGTCATGCCAAAAACAGAGAGATTTACCCGTCACCACCTTTTCACGGCAACCGCTGTAACAACAAAAAGAGTGCTCGTTTCCTGTATGAGCAGAGGCAGGTTCTGCATCCATGACTGAACTTTCCATGTTTCAATGGAAGAAATTATAGAGCCTATACTGTGGTTCGACCTTTTTATACACCTTATATTCCAGAGGTTTATCCTCATGCCTCTCTCCAAAAATCTTACCCGGTACCTGACTCAGCAGCAGGTCAATTACGACACCGTAACCCACAGTCGCAGCACCTCAGCCATGCAGAGTGCTATCGCCTCCCATATCAACTCCACTCAGGTAGCCAAGGCCGTCGTGGTTCATGATCCGGTAGACAATTATTTGATGGCTGTTATCCCCGCCGGCCGCCGACTGCACCTGAAAGCCCTGGAAGATATAGTCGACACCCCGCTAAAACTGGCCACAGAGGATGAACTGAAGCAACATTTTCAGGATTGTGAAAATGGCGCTATTCCTGCCATTGGACCGGCATACAATATGGAGATGATCTGGGACGATCAGTTCCTGGGTAACAAGGACATCTATTTTGAAGCTGGGGATCATCAGACCCTGGTGCATGTTTCCGGCGAGGATTTCCAGCAGCTGGCTGGGGATGCAACCCATGACCGGATTAGCCGCCCCACGGCTGCAGATTCACAATAACCTCCAGGAGTTTTCAGCTCTGCGGACGTGCTGCTTTTTCAAGTTCCTGCCCTGCCAAAACAAAGGGCAGGAACTCAGACAAAAGTTTCTGCAAGGTTACCGGGCAGTCATTCTTATGGAGCCATCCAGACGCACCGTTTCGCCATTAAAGTAATCATTCTCGGCGATACTGATCACCAGACTGGCAAACTCTTCCGGGCGACCCAGACGCTTGGGATACTCCACGCTCTGGCTCAGGGACTCAACGGCAGCTGGCGGCAAAGACTCTGCCAGTGGCGTCAGGAACAGTCCGGGAGCAATGGTGTTAACCCGAATACCATAGCGGGCAAACTCTCTGGCGACAGGAAGAGTCATGCCGACAATTCCCGCTTTGGAAGCTGCATAGGCCGGCTGACCAATCTGACCATCAAAGGCCGCGACTGAAGCGACATTGATAATGGCTCCCCGGCCACCGTCATCATTGAATGGTCTGTTCTCCGCCATTTTTTCAGCGGCCAGGCGCAAAACATTGAAAGTTCCGAACAAATTGATATCAACAATCTTTTTAAAGCTATTTAGGGGAAGTGGCCGTCCCTCACGGTCAATGACTTTCCCGGGAGGACCGATACCGGCACAGTTGACTA
Source organism: Sansalvadorimonas sp. (assembly GCA_965243775.1). Lineage (GTDB taxonomy): Bacteria > Pseudomonadota > Gammaproteobacteria > Pseudomonadales > Endozoicomonadaceae > Sansalvadorimonas. Next base: position 58,535 of record CBDEWF010000135.1, on the reverse strand, counting down.
CCAGGTTAAGTTCTCCGTAGGCCTCCATCGCCTGGCTGATACCATCTTTGACTGAGGATTCATCTGTCACATCAACAACGGCATAGCTGGCACAGTCTGTACCCAGCTCTTCCACTGTTGCCTGTGCTGCCACTCTGTTCAGGTCGAATATACAAACCCGTGCCCCTTTATCAACCAGTGCCCGGGCTGTGGCCTGCCCCAGCCCCGATGCACCACCAGTGACAATGGCAGTTTTATTGTGCAGGTTCATATCCGACTCCTCGTTGACTTTATTATTGTTTGTGCGCGTGGCTCATTTTAGAAGGAGTTGCTGTCAGTTGTAACCGGCAGAAAGTGCCAACCTGCTTTTTACCCTCCTGACTTACCCTCCTGCAGCCTGCCAATTTGCCGATGTCTCTACACACAATACTTCGGACAGTTTTCACAGATAGAAAAGTCATGGGCGTATATCAGGAACTCAGCAACTATGGAACTATGGAACTATCGCAGCATGAAAGTGTCCAGAGTATTGTACACATAGATCTTCTCATGAGGCACAGCCATGTTCTCAGGTGCACCCGGCGTATACCAACAGGCAAAAATCCTGCGGGATGAATGCTGGCAGGTAGCCAATCAAACCCCCGACAGCCTGATTGATGCAGACGAAGACGGGCACCTGAAAGCTGGCAGCAGAATCGCTGGCAAGTTAGGCGGATTAATGGATCATGCAGCCGGCTTGTTCGGTCAAGAAAATAGCCGGAAAGTCAGAATCATTCCGGTGAAACAGCAGTTAAGCCAGATGTCCAGGGCTTCCATAAAGGTGTCACAACAAGCGGATTTAAGAGAGCGTACCGTTGAATTGTCCGAGTCTGACATAGACTCTTTAACGGCGGCGGGATTAAGTACGCATTTGGATAAGTTGATGGAATCCAGAGCCTGGGCATTGGTTCGTATGCATGAATACCTGGATGAAATACTTGGCAAGATAAGAAACGGAGATGAAATAACCAGGCAACAAGAACTCACCAACATATCTCATCTAATAGGAAACAGTTTTAACCTTTTTTCAGTTCGTTCTGGTGAGGCAAGGCCAGCTGATAATTTCAAGCATTTTTCTGATTCAGTAAATGCCTGGCTGCAAGAGAGATGGCACGACTATGAGCATTGGGGACAAACTGAAACAGATGCGCTTGCTGCAATCCATTCGAAGTGCCACGAGTGCCTGAGTAATATTGAAGCTGAGATAAAAGGGGTTAAATCACAAAGGTTGGCTCCCCCTGAACCTGAATGCCCGATTAAAACAGTTTATGACCTGGATGTCGCATGCCAGGTGGCAGCGCACAGCCTTCATAATCTACAACAATACGACCCTCAAACAAATGTTCAATTCAACAATATTGTCTGGGCTCTTCAGAATCTGGCTCAAGGCGAACAGCTGGTGGAGATCATACAACGCCCCAGAATATGGGGACTGAACCGGGATCTTGATCGTACCTTAAGGGCATTAGATCCATCGCATCCGCTGCGGAGAGCAGCACAACCTTTTATGAACGAAATGCAAAGGGTTATGGCTGACTGGCAAGCATTCAGGAATAGGCCGGTTGCTCCAGCAAACAATTTGCCAGATGTTATGCCTGAACAGCACGTGGATCATCAGACTCTTCCCTCCCTGCAACAATTTCCGAGTCTAAGGAGGGCCGAGCCACAAAGAAACCTTTTGGGAGGCGCTCAACCCAGACGTCAGCAACACAATGTTCACGTGGATCACACTACGGGTGAAAAATGTATTCCTGTTGACGATGACAAGCTGACCTATGACCACTTATGTAACGAACCCAGGTTTGCCGAGCAGGATTTTGTATACCTGCGAAATGGTGATTATCGCATTTATACCCGTAGCAACTATGGTCCCTCTTTTAAGCATGACCGGGTTATGGAGAAAGGAATCCAGAAATGGAAGCTTCACCTGTCCATAAACCGGAATGATATGGATAGGGCTTTTCCCATCGTTAAAGACTGGATCATGAACCCGGCAAACAGAATGTTCGCTGCAAAGGTAATCAGCCAGGATAACCGTGAAAGTCCTGATCAGATGGGTAAGGAATTTACCCTGTACCTTTACGAAGACCCCGAGTACGGGAATAAAGATGCGGCTCATTGGCAACAAAAACTGGGAGAGTTGGAGAAATGCCTGAAAAATGCTGGGATTCTACCTGGACCAAGGCCTGATCCTGAGCGTCACAAATGTGATCGCCCACTGGCTGGCAGCCGTTTTTTTCACTACAGGAATGACTCCGTACGTGTGGAAGAGCACGTAGATCGCTCTCTTTATAACGAGCACCAGGATCGGTCAACTGGACTTCGATATTATTCTAATAAATGGCTCGATGAGGATATTGTTGTATTGCAGGAAGACTTTAACCAAGTACCTGTCGGGCAGCGGTACAACCTGCTTCCAGGCAGTAGTGATGACTTTCTTGCCAATGTCCATTTAGGTGACCAGGCTGATGAAATGGCTGCCGCCACCAGGCCTGCAAGAGCTTCTCAACCCGTTATATCCCAGCACTATGTCCAGGCAGATCCTGCAGATCAACTTAGCGGTTTGCAACATGAAAAGCTTATGAATGGGTTGCAGAAAGTCAGAAATGTTTTCCCAGACATGACCACAAAACGCATGCTCGTTATGTTACAAGACCCGGATACTGGCAGTTATCCAGATCTTGAGGGCTGGCTCTCAATTCCATCGGATGCAATTATCAGTTATCTAACATTGCAAAGTTTGGACCCGCAGGCATTTCCTGATGATGAATTTCATGCGGCTTATCACCGGCTTGGGGTCAGGTGCTATTTTCACGACTGTATTCCCCAGGGAAATGCACGGCAGGACTGGGTAAATATGTCCCGGGAACTGATGGAGCATGGCAGAACAGCTCGTCAGATAATGAAAGAATATGAAAATGTATTTCAGTATTTAATGCCCGATACAGGGAATTTTATAAACTATGTGAGCAGTAAAGCGCCGGGTAAAAACATTCCGGGCGACATTCCTGCTGAGCTGTTGGCCGATTATAAAAAACATATATGTGAGGAGGTGTTCATTTATCTGAAAACGTTTGGACCTTCAGGGTTCGGACACGACATTATTCACCGAATTTTTACAGATTGCTGTGATCATCTTTTAACTCACCTGGAACCGGAAAAGGCTCATGAGAGTAATGAAATTTATACGAATCAGCGCTTTGGCTGGTTAGATAAAAGCAAGCACTGCTATAAATATAAAGCTGCGGTGGGTTTTGTTGCTTATGCAGATCCGCAGGCTGATGACGCTTATATACCGCCTGTTGGTGAGTGTAAGGAAACTGCCAACAAGTTTCGTATCAGTATTCACCCCCATGATTATCAAAAAGCCTGGCCTTTGGTAGCAGAAATTCTGCACCGAAATAACTGCCCCTTCCCCCGATGGAAATCCACCTGGCCAAATCGCCGAAATGTAGGGCAAAACCATGAAAGATTGAGCATGGGTGGGCAGTTTACCTTGTACTCACTGGATCATCCGGAAGGGAACCAAAATCAACGGTTTCAGGAAGGAAATATAGCCCGCTGTTTGACAGAAATTGAAAGTGCCCTGAGAAACCATAATATACGCCCTGGTCAGCAACCTCATACCGATGTTTATTTTGGCGAGCATCACCCTTTCATTTCCTACCGGTTTGATATGGACAAAAATAGAGAGTATTACCAGCCCGCTCAAACCATCACCCATCAACGGCGCCGAGAATATATGGAAGAACCCAGATATAAGGGGGTAAAAACCCTGATAGTCCCAGAAGCATAATTGTAGTTTTCTGCCCAGAGAGCTATTTCACAGACGTTTTTCATAAGCACGAGCAAGCCCGGTTCCTTTCAGGAAACCGGGCTTGCGGGTTTTACGGTTATTGTTTTATCAGGCTTTCAAAATCTGCATGGTATTGGTTTCACCAACCACAGCCATGGTATCACCCTTGGTCATCATAACCCGATCTCCCAGGTTCAGCAGTCCTTCTTCAACCAGAAGATCAAGGGCTCCCTGGTTCACATCATGACCTGAACTCTTCTGGGTCGGATCATAGAGAAAAGCTTCCACACCACGGTACAGGGCTACTTTTCTTCTGGTTGCTTCAGAGCGGGTCAAGGCAAAAATAGGCAGTGCCGAATTAATACGGGACATCCACAGGGGCGTTGAGCCGGACTCGGTCAGACAGATAATAGCTTTCACCCCTTCCATATGGTTGGCGGAATACATGGTGGCCATGGCTATAGCCTCATCAACCCGGGCAAAATTCCAGTCCATGCGATGCGTCGAGAGCTGGGCTGCCGGCTGTTTCTCAACACCAAGACAGATACGGGTCATGGCCTGGACTACACCATCTGGATGATCACCAGTCGCTGTTTCTGCAGACAGCATAACAGCATCGGTACCATCCAGAACCGCATTGGCAACATCGAAGACTTCCGCCCGGGTTGGCAGACTGTTAATAATCATCGACTCCATCATCTGAGTCGCTGTTATAACCGGACGATTAAACATTCGGGCCTGATCAATAATCAGTTTCTGAATACCGACCAATTCCGCATCACCAATTTCAACACCCAGATCACCACGGGCCACCATAACGGCATCAGAGGCACGTATCACTTCATCAAGAACGGTACGGTCATTAACAACCTCTGCCCGCTCAATCTTGGAAACCAGTGCGGCCTCACTGCCAGCCTGACAGAGCAGTTGCCGGGCCTGGGCAATGTCTGCGGCACTGCGGGGAAAAGAGACAGCCAGATAATCCAGATCCAGGATGGCTGCAGTTTTGATATCTTCCCTATCTTTATCGGTCAGGGCAGGAGCCGACAGACCACCACCATGGCGGTTAATGCCCTTGTTATCAGAGAGTTTTCCGCCAATAACAACCCGGCAGTAAAGAGCAGAACCATCTACCTTCTCAACTTCCATGGTGATCCGTCCATCATCCAGCAATAACAGATCTCCGGTGCTGCAGTCTCCGGGAAGGTTCTGGTAAGTCAGGCCAACCCGCTGACTGTTGCCGTCATTGGCACCAAGGCTAGCATCAAGAATGAATTGATCACCGGAGTTCAGCTGCACAGCCCCGTCCCGGAATTTGGTGATCCGGATCTTGGGCCCCTGCAGATCTCCCAGCAGGGCCACAGCCCGGCCGAGCTGGCTGGCAATGCGGCGCACCTGTTCTGCACGACGATGGTGATCATCAGGAATACCATGGGAAAAGTTCAAACGCACCATATTAACCCCGGCCTGAATCAGGCGGGTCAGTACGTCATCGGAGTCCGTTGCCGGCCCGAGGGTGGCAACAATCTTTGTACGTCTCAGCATCAAGTCTCCCAGGGAGCCGTGTATATCCCTATACCCAAGGATGCATTACAGCTCCTGATCAGGGTGCCCCAGACGGGGGAACCCGGTAATAATGGCTACAATGGCTACCGCTGCCAGAATCCAGACATAGTAAACAGAGCTGACAATCACCAATGGTGACATTCCCGCTATGGAGCCAGCCGGCAAAACCTGCGCCCCCAAGGAATGACTCCCTGAACCACACAGGAAAAAATATCCAGCAGACTGGCCGAGCGGCGGGGATCAATCTTTGCTTCATGGGACAGGTCTCTGGCCACCTCACCAGCTGCAAGAATGGCAACCGTGTTGTTGGCGGTAAACAGGTTACAGACACTGACCAGAACCGCACCGGCACGGCCACTCAGGCTACCACCACGGGACAGCAGGCGACGAATAGTTTCTGTCAAGCAGGCCTTCCCTCCACCTTCTGTCATCATACAACTAAGTCCACCAATAAACAGAGACAGCACCATAATCTCCATCATGCTTTCAAAGCCGCGATAGATATCATCTGCCGCCACCCCCAGTGGCCAGTGAATAACCGCCTGTCGTAATTCCCAGCAGGGTGGAGAACAGAATACCACTCATCAGCACCACCAGCACATTAACTCCAGCTACGGCCAGCCAAAGAACCAGCAGGTAGGGCCAGACCAGCCAAGGATTATCGGTAGTGGGTCAAATGTGTGTTTTAGGGGGGATGTTGGTGGGTAGCCAATATGGGGTTCATTAGGGCAATGTGAAGTTTGTTCAACAACTTGGCCACTGTGTGTTGATGTACTCAGAACCATTGTCAGAAGGAACTCCAGCAGCTTAAAAAGGAATGCTGCCAGAATCTCTTCCAGTACAGGTATCAGGAGCATTTCGCTGATACACTCAACAGAACAGACCACTTCAAACTGGGTCACTTCATCAACCGCATTAATGTGGTAAAGCCCTTTCTCGCCGTCCTTGTCTTCCTGGTGAACAGTATCAATACGGATAAAACCAGTCCGCCCCTGTGGGTCTGGGCGACGACGGACTCCAATGGCCCTCTGGACAGGGCAGGTACAGTTTTTCTTGCGGCGCATTGTCTCGTAAGTGCGAGACTACCTGAGGTTGTACAAGTGAGAGACGTAAATCCTGGCCAGCCGTTCATAACGCTTATCACCTCGCCGAAAAGCTCTTTCGCAGATTTTCTTGATGCCAGGGCCGCTGAGGTCATTATGGAGCCGATTCGTTTCGGCTAAAAGCCTGATGTCAGCCTTGGTGTAACGGGATTGAAAACCGTTGGATGTACATGGCCTGTAGTGTACAGCGTTTTTGGATATGTAAGCGTGCAGCAGGCGGGTAACCTGAGCTTTGGAATAACCCGTGGCCGTTGCCAGATAGCGACGAATCAGTCCTTTATCCGTTTTCCCAAGAGGTCGATAACGAAAGTGGCTGAGAGTGTCTTCTATCCACTGGTAACACTCTCTTTTGGATTCCCAGCCCGGTTCGACTTCGGGAAAGTGTTCAAGAAAATCTCTCACTTGTTGCAGAGTTTTGATGAGTTTGGTGTTCATGATGATTTTCATCCTCTCAGCATGAACGACAATTCCAGCCGTTACAGGCTCATTTTGTACTGGAAACCGGTTATCTCTTCAGGCTCATGTTATATTGGAAGAGGTTGTATATACTTAAATACGCATTAATCGATTACGCTACTACTAGATGGTAGCGGTTTCTATATTGAGTGACGCATTTAACTATGCCTGGTTATATTCAAGGTTCTAATCAAGCCCCACTTATACCGCATCAATATGATGCTGGTCAGGCAAATTCTGTAGAAGAAGCACGACAGCAAGGGGTGAGTGCCGGATTCCAACAAGAAAATACCATCAGCCATATCAGTAGGGAGGAATCAGTAGACCTTCAGTTTAGGCCTGTATTGGAAATACCCTCTGAATTTTCGATAAAACCGGCTCTCATGAGTCAAGTAAAATCCCTTCAAGAATCCAGTAGAAGTGATATGCAAGCCATAAAAACGATGCGCCTTGTCAACGCCAATAGCGAAAAGCTATCATCAGAATTACGGGGGCGGCTTTCAAATGTGGCCTTTCAGCTGTTGTCGGTCGAAAAATTGCCTGATTCAGACTTTCATACTATCCAACAAGGAATCAATAGTATCCAAAAGACATTAATGCAGGAGAGCTTTAATCCTGCTGAAATGGATTCTATTTTTTTGACGCTGGAAGTAGCATTTACCAATAACAAATCAGAATTACAAGGGGCTTATCAGAAAACATTTCAGGAGCAGATCAAACATAAGATGGAAACTATCAGAAAGGTGGCCAGATTTCTTAATCACCTTGTTGATGACTCTCGTGGTTCCGGTATGGGTAAAGAGTGGAGTCGCAGAAATATCAATTACATCATTAAATCTTATGGTTTGAAAGAACTCAGTCCTTCAGGAGTTAAGGAGCTCCGAAGACTAATAGGTATGGTGGAAGGAAGAGGAACTGTTGCCCGCAATGATGCGGCTTTGCTTCGTAAAGACTTAATAGAGGGTGCGGTGAAATTAATATTTGCCGAAATGGACCTACCATTACCATCAAACTTGCGAGTTTTTGCAGAGAATATTATTTCCTCATTTTCTAAGGACAGTGATCGTTCTTCGTGGAATGCTTATCGAGGAGGGGTAGAAGCAACCGACAAAGAGTTAGAGGACTTTGAAGGTATGATGCGTGAGGCCGTCGAAGGAATAACGTTGGCTGATGCATATCAGGAATTGGCTATGCAGTATCAAGGGGAACAGATAAGGAAAAACCTGCGAGTCCAAACCCGTATTTAATTCAATTTGATTTACTTTTTCGTTCTTTTTGGTAGGGCTCTGTTCAGCTCGAAAGTTGATCATAATCTAAACTTCCCGACTCCTCTGTTGGCTACCGCCGGGAAAGAAGATAAATGGTGCCGATTTTCAGCAATTGCTTGAGAAAAGCAAACTCAGAGCCCTAAGTCAGGTGATAGAAGCCTCCACCGAAAAATACAACCACAAAAACATAAAGGGGAAGCATGGCCTGGGAAGAATCCGGGGAAGCAGAAGATGATGTGGAATTCATAACTGGTACAGTTTTTTCAATTCACAAAACAAATATTGAAGAAAAAAGATGCACATTGTAGGTATCACGCCTGCTCTTCTCCATGAACAATTGCCACATTTCTCTAAAAATGAAAACATTCCCAATAGATTATCGTCCATTCAGCCGATAAATCAGAAGAATCCACGAAAGAGAAACAGGCATGAGCCACGCGACCCGCACACTGATGGCCACAGGATTTATGACTTTCTCCCTGTTTCTCGGAGCCGGCAATCTGATCTTCCCGGTTATGGCCGGTTATCTGGCCGGCGCTGACTGGACATCTGCGGCAACTGGCTTCCTGCTGACGGCCGTAGGTCTGCCCATGTTCGCCATAGTCACCATGGCTCGGTGTGGTGGTGGTTTCCAAAGCCTGGGGCGTGATATCTCTCCCTGGGTTCTATTACTGCTGGGAATGGTTATCCACCTATTGATCGGCCCCCTCTACGCCACTCCGCGCACCAGTGCCGTGGCCTATGAAATTGCTATCCATCCCTTTCTTCCTGAAGCCAGTGAAACAATCCGCCTGTTTTTTAACATTATCTTTATCAGTGCTGCAGCTGTACTGGCCATGAACCCCGGACGTATGGCGGAATGTATCGGTGAACAGTTGACACCTGTTCTTCTGATACTGCTGGCGGTTTTGGGTCTGGCTCCGCTAGCGGTAAACATAACGGAATTTGGACCAGCCCAGGGAGCCTACGCTCAGGATGCCACGGTGCGTGGTTTTACTGATGGCTACATGACCATGGATGCCTTGGCAGCCATGCTGTTTGGCACAGTGATTATCACCACCCTGCAATCCCACGGTATTCATGACCAGCAGAGACTGGTGCGTTATACCATTTTGGCCGGTGTCATGGCCGCAGCCGGGCTGGCAGCAGTTTACCTGAGTCTGTTCAACCTGGGAGCTACCAGCCGGGAACTGATTGAGGCTCCCGCCAATGGTGGAGAGCTGCTGTCACGCTTTGCTGCCTGGCGTTTTGGCCCAAGTGGGGCCCTGATTCTGGGCGGAGTTGTTTTGCTTGCCTGTCTGACGACTGCAACCGGATGCCTGAGCGCTGTAGCAGAATACTTCAATCAACTGTACCCGAAGTTCAGTTACCGGGCCTACGTACTGATTCTTGCCCTGGCTTGTCTTCTGGTTGTGAACCTCCGGCTTGAAGAGCTGATCTATTACTATGAACCTGTCCTTCTTTTTATCTATCCGCTGGCTATCTGTATCCTCACTTTAAGCCTGTTAAGGCCATTACTGGTCTTACCCAAAGTTACCAGCAGTATCATTTTATTATCTACCGGCCTTCTGAATCTGTTAGCCCTTAATTCAGAACATGCGTACTACACAATTCCTGAAAATCTGCTAGCTTTCATTCCACCATGGCTGGAATGGCCTGGCAGCAGCGGTCATATGGCCTGGGTCATACCTGCAGTTCTAATTCTGCTTCTCCTGCAAATTACCAGCAGAATTCAGGGACAAAGGCCAGAGTAAAACCGACTCTTCAGTGGTTTATCATGAATCAACAGGAAGCATTGGGTATGAATAGATATCTTCTTGCTGCATGCCTGATGGGCCTGATTTGCCTCCCTTTACAGGCCGAAACAAAAAACTCTGAACTTTTTCAAAGTTACATAAATGACAATAAAATTCTGGGAGGTGTTGAAACCTTCGGCCTTCCTGCAACGGGAATGACACTGGATGCCAGGATAGATACCGGAGCTGAGCTCTCATCACTGGATGCCCGCAATATCAGGGAGTTCAAACAGGATCAACAGAAATGGGTCAGCTTTGAACTGGTTGACCGTAAAAATGGTTCCAGTAAAAAGTTAACCCTGCCTGTAGATCGCCATGTCAAAATCAAACGCCATGGTGCAGAGAGCCAGTGCCGTCCGGTTATCTGCCTGCTTGTCACCTTGGGAGACAGGAAGCAGGAAACCTACTTCAGCCTGACGGATCGCAGCAAGTTTGATTACCCGCTTCTTATTGGCCGGAGTTTTCTGACCGGTCAGCTGGTAGATATCAGCCGCAATAACCTGGCCGGCCAGCCTGTTCTTTGAACATAAGTACTCAGCCTGTTCTCCATTAGCCCGGAAATTTCATAAACTGCTCCGATTATCGCGTAGGGCCTTGTTGCTCTATGGACTTTGGCGAAAGAGTGCCGTACTGGTGTGTACGGTCGACTGAGTCAAAGTTCCTTAGAGCAGCAAGGAACAAGCGAGATCGGGTGCATGTTTATGAATTTTCCGGGTTAGGACAAAGACGATCCGTAACTGTCGCCATGGCTTTCTCTGTTCCGCCTGTCATACAATCCCACTTTATAGAAACTCCAATATCCAAGAATTACCCATGTGGCTGTTTAACGGGCGAAAAGGGCTCCACAAGAACAAGAACTTCACCACCAGTCACCTGGAGCTGGAAACTCGCGGCCAGAAACTGCTGGAAAAAATTGCCAGTGCTCCTTCCAAAGAACCTATTGGTATCACCTTGGCCATGCTAGCCTGGACGGCGGGTCCTGTCACTCTTATTACTGTCTCACTCGCCACCTGGATTGGTTATGGTGAACCAGTCTCTCTGGGTAAGGCCCTGTATTTCCTGGTTTATTCCGTTATTGCCGGTATTCTCGGCCTGCTGACCAAACTGATTTATAGCATTACCCAAGGGCGCAAGGAGAAGCGGGATGAGCACCGGCTTCTGGATGTTATTAACCGCCTTCCGGAAATTATCTACATGGTGCGTGACCTGCGCCTGGCCAACCTGGGGCCAGATACCCGCCGTATTGAATCTGCCGGCATCCTCCTGCGCAAGTTTGACCTGGGACCGGAATGGGTAGCCGGAGCCATTGAAGACCTGACCGGAAACTATGAACTGGCCCGTCAGGCCGAGCGCATTGAGCAGTTTCGCCGGGCGGGCCTTTATAACAGGATGCACGACCTGGTGGCGGAGATATCCGATAAGGCCGATGAGCATGTTGCCCAGCTGCGCCAGACCCATCCCCGCATAGCGGCTGCAATGTCCGCCCGCCTCCATGGACTGGCTCCTGACATCCGGCAGGGACAACCCCGGGAGCAACTGTTTCTGGAACGGATTCTGGCGGCTATCGACCAGGAAAATGAAGAGCTGATCACCCTGCCCGATGTTGAGCATATTCTGGCGCTCTGCTTTGAGTTGATGTGCGGACGCAAGATCACCTATCTGAAAGTGGAGTACACCGGTGGTGACTGGAACTTGAGTAAAGCGCTGGATCGACTGGAGCGCTGCCGCAATGACTACCGTATTGCCAGGGCCAGGGTTTACAGCCGACTGCGTGCCCTCACCGCCTACCTTAATTACACCTTTCCAGCTCAGGATATTCCGGCAGCACCCGGGTTGAGTGTAAGAGTGTTGCTGGAATCTGGAGTAGAAGGGCTGGACCGTCTGGCCCGGGAAGTCAACGACTGTCGCCGTCAGATTAACCAGACCGGACAGCATGTCGCCACTCTACAGATGCGGCTGACCCAGCTGGAAAAAGCAGTTGATCTCTACCATGAAGTTTACCGGAGCTGGCAGCAGGAAGGACGGGAAAACCGGCGCTTCGGCCGAGCCCTGAAGGTCTGGCAGCACCGCAGCCGAAAATGGCAGGAGTCTGGTGGTACAGCCCTGAAGCGGGGGTTGCGCATCTCGGAGCAACAGGTCACTCTTGATGATGAAGAGAAAGTGGAAGTCGCCCGTGAGTTAAGCCGTTACCTGGAAGAAGCCCGTATTCGCCGGCATAGCCGACACAGCGAGGATGCAGACCCCACTGAGAAAATGTTGACCATCGCCCGGGCCCGGGAGCTGGCTATTGAAACAGTGCTTATTCTCAATCCCCATATCCTCCTGCATAAGCCGGTGATCCAGCGGGCTATAGACGATACACCGCTTTCAACCATGGCTCCTCTGGAGCCGGGCATGAGTCCGATGACCAAGGCCGCTCTGGGCAAGGCCATGGCCGATGCAATTATTGTTGATATGCAGGATATGGCGGAGAAACTGGCCCAGAACCTGATTCGCTATTTCCGGGTTCCCCTGAGCGAAGATACGATTAACTTCCTGGTCAATAGTTAAATGACCTCCGGCAGAGCCGGAGGCTTATTTAGGGGACGCCCTCAAAGGGCTATTGTTGCGCCCATGGGCGCGATTACCAGTCCAGCTTCATCTGCTCACGATGCTCTTCTACTTTCTCTTGATCTCGGATGTATGCTCTCACTACATCTTCATCAAGCCCGACCGTAGAAACAAAATATCCTCTTGCCCAGAAGTGCTCCCCTGTAAAATTCCTTTGTCTTCCTTTGAAATTCTTGGCAATGTGAATCGCAGCTTTTCCTTTGATGTAACCCACAACATTAGATACCGAATACTTTGGTGGGATACTGATACAAATATGGACATGATCTCGCATCAAGTGTCCTTCCAGGATTTTACAGTCCTTCCTTTTGGCTAACTCGTGAAATATCTCTCCAAGAAATTTCCTCAAGTTTCCATAAATCACCTTCTTCCTTTTCTTCGGGATAAAGACAATATGATACTTACAATCCCAACGAGTATGACTCAGACTCTTGTAGTCTGGCATAGGTACACCTCAATGTTTCTTGGCGGAAACATCAAGGTAGGTACCGCTGTAAAGGTAGAACCTGTGCGAGTCCCCCCGGCATAGCCGGGGGTTTATCAATAATTAATTACAGTGCCAGCCAGGAACGGCTGGAATTTATTGCCAAACATGAAACCCCACACTCACCCCAGAGCACCAGGCGGGACCCGGCTCTCCATGTTCCAGAAATTATGCGGCACTGGGAGACAACTATCTATAATGCCCGACGCACCCTGTCGCTTCACAACTAACTCACTTCAGGATCGCGAAACAACCAGGCTTTGAGCAACTACAACCAATTATGAAAAACGAACAACAACGCAACAAAACCAAGGCATATTTTCGAAAAAAACAGTTCAAATAAGTACAAACAACTAAATATTGATATAGATCAATTTTCAGCCCAAAATGACCAATCTATAATCCACCCCGCTTATCTGGGACGGCTTTTGTTGAGGTGTTCCTTTAGGCACACGCTATGCTATTGGCTAGACTCTTCACTCTGGTCTGTAGGAACCCTCCTTAATCCGTAATCCTTTGCGCGAGAATGTTATGATCTCTGATTATGTTGTTGATCTTTCGCGCCTGCAGTTCGCTCTGACGGCCCTGTATCACTTCCTGTTTGTTCCTCTGACTCTTGGCCTGAGCTTTATGCTTGCCATTATGGAGTCGGTCTTCGTCATGACCGGCAAACAAGTTTACAAGGACATGACCCGCTTCTGGGGTAAACTGTTCGGCATCAACTTTGCCCTGGGCGTGGCCACTGGCCTGACCATGGAATTCCAGTTTGGTACCAACTGGTCCTACTACTCCCATTATGTCGGTGATATTTTCGGTGCCCCGCTGGCGATCGAAGCGTTGATGGCATTCTTCCTGGAATCCACCTTTGTCGGCATGTTTTTCTTCGGCTGGGACCGCATGTCCCGGGTTCAACATCTGGCCTGTACCTGGCTTGTTGCCATTGGCTCCAACCTGTCTGCCATGTGGATTTTGATCGCCAATGGCTGGATGCAGAATCCTGTCGGTTCCGAGTTCAACTTTGAAACCATGCGTATGGAAATGGTGGACTTTGCCGAGGTCATCTTTAACCCCATTGCCCAGGTGAAGTTCGTCCACACTGTCGCATCCGGTTATACAACAGCGGCCATGTTTGTGCTGTCTATCAGTGCCTACTATATGCTCACCAATCGGGATCTGGGATTTGCCCGCCGCTCCTTTGCTGTTGCTTCCGGCTTCGGTATGGCTGCCATCCTCTCCACAATTCTTCTGGGTGATGAATCCGGCTACAACCTTGGTGATGTGCAGCAGGTCAAACTGGCAGCTATTGAAGCAGAATGGAATACAGAAGAGGCCCCAGCGCCTTTCACCCTGATCGGTATTCCTGATCAGGAAAACATGGAAACCGATTTCGCCATCAAGATTCCCTGGGCCATGGGTATTATCGCTACCCGCTCTTTCGAAAAAGAGGTGATGGGTATCAAGGATCTGATTGACCGCAATGAACAACGCATCAAGGACGGTATGGAAGCTTACCGCCTGTTGGAAGAGCTGCGTGGTGGCAATCAATCTCCTGAAGTAAAAGAAGCCTTCCTGGCCGTTCAGGACACTCTGGGTTATGGCCTGCTTCTGAAGCGCTACACTGACAAAGTCGTTGATGCCACACCGGAACAAATTCGCATGGCGGCAGAAGATACTATCCCGACCGTATGGCCGCTGTTCTTCGCTTTCCGGATTATGGTGGGCGCCGGCTTTATTATGCTGCTGGTGTTTGCAACAGCTTTTTACAAGACGGCACGCCGTACCGAGTACAAAAGCCGTCGTTTCCTGAAGATCGCCCTGTGGTGTCTGCCTCTGCCCTGGATTGCTGCAGAGGCAGGCTGGTTTGTGGCAGAGTATGGCCGCCAGCCCTGGACCATTGCCGGCATGCTGCCAACCTGGATGTCTGCATCCAGCCTGACAGTGACCGACCTTTATATGACCATTTCGGCCTTCACCCTGTTCTATGGAATTTTCGCTGTGGTCGAAGTCTATCTGATGGTGAAGTACGCACGCCTCGGGCCAAGCAGCCTGAAGACCGGACGTTATCACTTTGAACAGAACAACTCTGGCGACACCGCCATGAGCACTCACTGACAGGGGCTGTCTTATGTTTGATTACGAAACATTAAAGATGATCTGGTGGCTGCTGGTCGGCGTACTGCTGATCGGTTTTGCCATCGCCGATGGCTATGATCTTGGTTCTGCCAGCCTGCTGACCCTGCTTGGCAAAACAGATACCGAACGTCGTATTGTTGTCAACGCGGTTGCGCCCCACTGGGATGGCAACCAGGTGTGGCTGATCACCGGGGCCGGAGCCATCTTCGCAGCCTGGCCAACCGTTTATGCCACCGCTTTCAACGGTTTTTACTGGGCCCTTTTAGTGGTTCTGTTTTCCCTGATGCTTCGCCCGCTCTCTTTTGAGTACCGTGCTAAGGTAGAAGATCATCAAAAGAAGTGGTGTGACTTGGGTCTGGTGGTCAGCGGAGCTGTCCCCTCCCTGATCTTTGGTGTTGCTTTCGGCAATCTGTTCCAGGGTTATGGTTTTGACCTCGATAACACTATGCGCCTTAGCTACACCGGCAGTTTCTTCGACCTGCTCAACCCCTTTGCCCTGCTCTGCGGTGTTGTCAGCCTGGGCATGATCATGATGCAGGGCGCTGCGTGGCTCAATCTAAGAACCTCCGGTCCTGTTGAACAGCGCGCGGCCAGATTTGCCCGCATGCTGGCAGCCATTGTATTTGTGGCTTTCGCCCTGGGCGGTGCCTGGGTCTCCCAGCTTCCCGGTTACACCATTATCAGTGCTATTGATACGGGTGCTGCTGCCAACCCTCTGAACAAGGTCGTAGAATTTGGTGCCATCGGTGCCTGGATGAGCAACTTTGAAAAATACCCACTGATGATCATTGCCCCGGCCCTGGCTTTTATCGGCAGTATTGGGGTAATGCTGCTGGCGCAAAAGAGTGCCACGCTGACTTTTATCAGCAGCTCTCTGTGTCAGGCTGGTGTCATTGCCACGGCAGGCCTGTCACTGTTCCCGTTTATCCTGCCTTCCAGCAGCAACCCCAATGTCAGCCTGACCGTATGGGATGGCAGTTCCAGTGAAATCACCCTGGGTATCATGACATTTGTCGCTGCTGTCTTTGTACCGATCGTGTTTGCCTACACTATCTGGTGTTTCTGGAAAATGTGGGGCAAGGTGGACAGCTCTCATATTGAAACCAACAGCCATTCCCTGTACTGAGGAGACGACTTATGTGGTATTTCGCATGGATACTGGGCGTGCTGCTGGCCTGCTCATTCGGGATTATCAATACCATGTGGTATGAGTTTCATGAGCATGATTTTGATGACAATATCAGTGAATAGACAGTAGCAATACTTAAGATGGAAAAGTCCCGGCTCGCTGACCGGGGCCTTTTTCTTTTACGAGAGGAGTTTCTCCCTGTATTTAATTTCTTCTCATTTTCTGCAAATATATCTTCACAACAGAATCGGCAGATTTTGATATGCAGAGAGCTAACATGGCACTTCGCTATTCTTAAATTGAGCATCAGCATAGACATAACAAACTGCTGCTCAACGTGTGAATAATCCAGTACCAGCTCCCAGAGCACACGCGAGCCATCAATTATATCCTGAAGAGCTTTTAATTCCTGGCTTAACTGACCGGGCAAAGGGACTTCACATTCGCTACGGATTTTCTTTATCAAGTTCAGAGAATGCTGTAAGCAGACGAGCTCATTTTCAATATAATACTCCTCCCAAGCCCAGATATTGAATGAAAGGATGGCAGCAAATAGAGCCATTAGTCTGAGCAGAAATTTTGTCATTGAGTCAAGGGTAATAATTCAAAATAACGCCAGTATAGTCACAACCACCATACCCACCTTATGTCGCCTTGTGCAACCAGAAAACCCGATGACCCAGCTCAACTTTTTCCATAAAAAGTTACAGATTGGGGAAAGATCGAGGTTTTCATCAAAAAGGCACGGGAAGCATAGTGAATTCACTGGTTCCATATAAATTTCAAACAGTTAGCCATATAAAATTAGGCATTTTTGCATGAAAGAATCACTTATAAATGCCATGTTCCTGACAAGCATCCTGGTGCTAGGGTGCACGCCATCAGCCTGACTCCATCTGTCTTATCCGGGCAGTTTGTTATTTTGGATCTGATTTTGGTTCACCGTTCAGCCGCGTTTTTTAGCTGACACCATGGAGAGGAAAAGCAGTTAAGCGCCCTTTTCTCCCGCCCGGATATACGACAAGAAAGCGCCATGTTTCCCGACACATCATGATCGACTCGGGATCTGGATAATTGTCAACACACACTGGCAACCGGCTCCAGACATCTGCCCGCGACGCAGACAGCTCTGCCTCACGAAACATGGCATACACCAATCCAAGCAAGAGGAAAGACTGAATGCCCGCAATTAAGCGCTGGAGCAACCTGTCTCTGACAACCAAGGTTCTGATCGGTATGATACTTGGCGTATCTGTCGGTCTGATTTCCCGAACCCTTTTCCCCGCCGATCCATTTTTCACCGACTATGTAACCAATGGTTTGCTTACCGTTATCGGCAAGATCTTCATCACCTGTTTGAAGATGTTGGTTGTTCCCCTGATCTTCACTTCACTGGTATGCGGCACCTGTTCACTGCGTGACGCCACCTCCCTGGGCCGCCTCGGTTTTAAAACTGTAGGTATTTACCTGGCCACCACCTGTATCGCTATCTCTCTGGCCATTCTCGGCGGTCTGCTGATACAGCCCGGTGTTGGTGCCAACCTGGAAGGAACATCAACCTTTACCGCCAAGCACGCTCCCTCCCTTGGCAATGTCATTATCGGCATGTTTCCCAGCAACCCTGTTGAGGCCATGGCCAGCGGCAACACTCTGCAGATCATTATGTTTGCCCTGCTGTTTGGTATCTCCATCGCAGCTTCCGGCGACAAGGGCAAGAAAGTCGCTGACCTGTTTATCTCCCTGAACGAAGTGATGATGAAGCTGGTCGCCCTGCTGATGAACGTGGCTCCTTACGGTGTCTTTGCCCTGATGGCCCGCCTGTTCACAGAAATTGAGTTTGCCGCCATTGCCAACCTGATGAAGTACTTTGTACTGTTGGTCGGTGTGCTGATTGTTCACCTGCTGGTAACCTACTGCTCCCTGCTGAAGATCTTTGCCGGCCTGAGCCCCCGCGTGTTCCTGCGCAAGATGGAAGATGCGATGATGTTCGCTTTCAGCACGGCATCCAGTAACGCCACCATCCCGGTCACTATGGAAACTGTGAACCGTCGCCTGGGTGTCTCTAACCGGGTGGCTTCCTTTACCATCCCCCTGGGTGCCACAATCAACATGGATGGCACTGCAATTATGCAGGGTGTAGCTACTGTATTTATCTCCCAGGCCTTTGGTATTGAGCTGGGTATGGGTGATTATCTGACCGTTATCCTGACCGCAACACTGGCCTCTGTGGGTACTGCTGGTGTTCCCGGCGTTGGCCTGGTCATGCTGGCCATGGTGCTGCAGCAGGTTGGCCTGCCCCTGGAAGGTATTGCCCTGATTATGGGTGTTGACCGCCTGCTGGATATGGTACGTACCGCAGTCAACGTGACCGGCGACAGTGCTGTCACCTGTATCGTTGCCAAGAGTGAAGGCGAACTGGATATGAGTGTATTTAACGACCCCGATGCCGCTCTCAAGGACGAGCACATCGATCTTCACCATATTTCTGCAGAAGCTGCCTGACTGTAAATACTATTTACTCAATTCAGGCTAGCTAAACAGGAGCATTTCAAAGTGCTCCCATACCGGGGCCTTAAGCCTCGACAGATAATGACAACACTATAAAACTGAAGACCTGTGCTCCCTGGCACAGGTCTTTTTTTCTACAGGTATTAAAGACAACTGCTCAAATTGTTTACTCTTCTGTCTGGGAGGTTATTAACAAATCAACTGAACAAATGCCTAATGTTTTATTTAATTAGGGAATATCGTGATATGGAACGTTTTTATTCAACATATTTTCCTTCTCCCCCTTCTTTTCCTCCAGAAGCACCAAAAGAAGCAAAAAAAAATGACACAAATCCAGAAGCAACAACTGGCCATGTACATAACCGTATTTCAAAAAACGAGTCACCACCTGTTCCGCTAACTGGCTTGTCAGGCTCTATTGCAGCCGAAGGAAGCTTATCTATAGTCTATTCAGATAAAAGCCCATCCACCCTCAAACAGTCATGGCTAAGCTTTGGCCACCCCGAACCATGAAAATGGTGAAGTCATGCGCCTTAATCAAGGGTGTTGGCAGAGCCTGACTATGGTCGACAAATTTTTCAGCGGCATAAACCCTGAACTCAAACTGACCCGGATGAATCGCTCGTACCCCAAATTGTTTCCCGTCTCACGACGGTGAACGCATGGTAAAAAGACCTCTGCTGACCTGTCAGCTTATGGCCTTCGATTCTTCCATCAGGCTCTGCCCTCATCCTTGAGTGAGAGAGAATAGCCCGATGCAGTCCATTTTGAAGTCTTGTGCTGGCCTTGATGTTCACAAAATGATGGTCATGGTGACCGTACAGGTCGAAGATGATGATGGCAGCGTCAACGAACAGACCCGGACCTTCAAAACTTTTCGCCGAGATCGCAAAGCCCTCAGGGACTTTCTGGTGGAACAGGCTGTGGAGCTTGTGGTGATGGAAAGTACGGGCAACTACTGGCAATGCATTCATGACATCCTTGCCCGGGCCGGGCTGAATGTCTGGGTTGTGAATGCCCGCCACGTCAAGAATGTCCCTGGTCGCAAGACGGATGTACTCGACAGTCAGTGGCTGGCCTCCCTCGGACGTTGCGGGTTGCTTCGCCCCAGCTTTGTCCCTCCACCTGACATCCAGCAGCTTCGGTTGTTGTTCCGCCGTCGTCAGAAACTGATCAGTCAGCGTTCATCCGAAAAGAACCGTCTGCACAAGATTCTGGATGATGCAGGTATTCGCCTCGGCGGTGTAGTCAGTGATATTCACGGGAAATCAGCCCAGGACATGATCCAGGGGTTGATTGATGGCAAACATCCTGCCGAACTGGCAAAGATGGCTCGTGGTCGTATGAAGAGTAAAATCGACGTACTGTTCAAAAGCCTGGACGGTGAGCTATCCCCAGCCCATCGCACAGTTCTCAAGGATATCAGAGAGCACGTTGAGTATCTGGATATGCGGATAGCTGCGCTGGACGAAGCCATCCTCCAGATAGTGCGTTCTGACTACCGGGAGCCTTGGCAAGTTTTACAAACTTTGCCGGGGATCGATCAAATTGCAGCAGCAGGGGTTATTGCGGAGATTGGCCCAGATATGTCAGCCTTCAACAGTCGGGAGTCATTATCCTCTTGGGCGGGGCTGTGTCCGGGAAATAATGAAAGTGCCGGAAAAAGAAAGAGTGGCAAAACTCGTAAGGGCAATCAGTCGCTCAGGAGGCTGCTCTGTGAAGTGGCCAATGCTGCGATCAAAACCAATAGCCAGTTTAAAGGCAAATACCAGAGCCTGGTGATACGGCGAGGTCATAAGCGCAGCATTATTGCGATAGCTCATAAGATGCTCAGGGTAATACATTGCCTGCTGAGCAAGCTCCAGCCATACCATGATCCGGATATTGATTATGAGGCTTTGATGGTACACAAGAACGCACCACGATGGCTGAAAATGCTGGAGAAGTTCGAGTACCTGCCGGGGTTACAGAAAGCCTGACAAGATATCAGGCCATGCAGATTGACTAACCTTGCCTGTCGGCGAGGCGGGTTCTTTTTGCCCGTTCAGTGCCTATTTTCATGGTAAACATAAAACTAAACCCCCATACTATTAGATTTTACAAGAACAGTTGAATTTCACTCAGAACGTTACAATCTTCTTAACCTGTCTCCCGGCGCCCTTGAAGAATGGATAAAATTTCAAGCATACTTGAACGAGCTGATATCCAGCAAAATGATTAATAGAGAAACCATTGAAATCAGCAGAGGTGTTAATCGATTCACCTGGTCTTTTTTTGATTCTGGCATCGTCTCAACCGATAAAATCAAAGAAAATCAAAACCTGATATTCAATTACATGACATTTTTTTTGATACCTAATCAAATACTGCCACCTTTGTTTCAACACCCTATGACCAACCCTTCACAACCATCTTGCTCTTTCGCTAACCAACCGCATTTTCCAAAAGACCTAACTGTTACTCAGTTAACCTTTGGAGAAGAGTTTGAGTTTTTGTCTGAACAAGGAAAAGAGTTTAGTAGGGAAGAAGCAAACAAAACCCTTAAGAATTGGCGCATTTTACTTGAACAGATTTTAGAGGAAAAATGCATTAAAGACTTCTCTATCAATCCTCTTTATAGTGTTTTAGATAATTTCCTAATATCGCTAAAAATCAACATCGGAAAATGGCAGTATCGAGTTTTCTTTGATATAGACGATATATTGGAAGTCAATACATCGCCTTACTGTTTAGATGACAATTTTATTGTCCAAGGAAAGGCCGTAAACGTTTATAAGCTCTTTGATTTTTTTATTTTAAATATTGCCGAAGGACTGCATTTACCCACCCTGTCAGGTCATAAGCATATCGGTATAGACAAAGCTCTACACGGAAATGGTGAGATTTTACTGAGGCTGTTACTAGATGTTGAAAAAAGAGGCTGGCTACCACGGTTATTCATGAGAGAGCAGAAATCAAAATCCCATTTTCGCTACCTGTCACAAAATATGTTCTCTGCCTTCAGCCTGCATGCTGTTATTGAGGCTTTTAACCGGCAATTGCGAATTAACCCTAAACGAAATAAAAATGAAAGCTTCAATTCAATTAAACAACTGGCAGAGGCTATAAAGGCAGTTGGCTTATGGACTCATAAGTCAGTACCTCTAAATTTAGATCACCTGACGGCGAACACCTTAGAGCTAGAAAAAGAGGCGAAGGCTGGCGGTGTCAGAAATGCTTGTGTAACCATTGAATTTCGTTTTCCTCAAGCACCACGAACAGGAAAAGAAGCCAAACTGTTAAACCAGGTATTTGCAGCCTGGTTACAGTTAATGGAAAAACATCAGCATAGTAACAAACCCCTTGAGCTCAATCTGGATGATCCAATGGATTATGCTGAAGGGAAAGATGATAAAGTCATGGAATTATTTCATGACTTTATCCAGGAGCTGGAACTGGAACTGGACTGGGATACGTTCAAATGCTGCTCTTTTCTTCAAATATAAGTACCCGGATCATTGCTTTCGATATTCGGTTCATATCACCATCATAATGATGCAAAACTACATTCCGGGTACTTTTATAAAATAATATCAACAGGGTTTAGGTTTTCTTCTCCGGGGTTTCAGGGCCAGCCCTTTTTTATTACCTTTTTTATCAAAGGCACCACGCTGTCCATCTTTATGTTCAGCCTTGGGCTTTTTGGGTTTCTTTGGCTTTTTAGGTTTAACCGGGCGCAGGTCAAGGCGTGACTCAGGCACGCTATGAACCGGTTCAAAACCATCAATCAACTTGCGGGGCAAAAGCTTCTTGATAAGCCGTTCGATATCGGTTAACTGCTTGTGTTCATCGGCACTGACCAGTGACACAGCCTGC
The DNA here is from genome assembly GCA_965243775.1 of Sansalvadorimonas sp. GTDB lineage: Bacteria > Pseudomonadota > Gammaproteobacteria > Pseudomonadales > Endozoicomonadaceae > Sansalvadorimonas. Next base: position 35,813 of record CBDEWF010000135.1, on the reverse strand, counting down.
CCGGTAGCACCAGCCCTCCCGGTACGGCCAATGCGGTGAACATAGTCCTCAGGCACATTGGGCAGATCAAAGTTGACAACCTGAGGCAGCTGGTCGATATCCAGCCCCCTGGCGGCAATGTCCGTGGCCACAAGGATACGCACCATACCCGCTTTAAATTCATCCAGAGCCCGTGTCCGCGCACCCTGGCTTTTATTGCCATGGATAGCGGCAGCAGAGATGCCTTTACTATCCAGGTGACGGGTCAGGCGGTTGGCACCATGTTTGGTGCGGGTAAATACAAGAACCTGTTGCCAGTTATGCTCTTTGATCAGCTGAGTCAACAGGGCCGGTTTCTGTTTTTTATCAACCGGGCAGATCCACTGCTTAACCGTTTTGGCTGTGGTGTTACGGGGAGATACCGAAATCTCTACTGGCTTGTCGACCAGCCCTTTGGCAAGGGAGCGGATATCATCGGAAAAAGTGGCGGAGAACAACAAATTCTGTCTGCGCCTGGGGAGGATATTCAGAATTTTGCGAATATCGTGGATAAAGCCCATATCCAGCATACGGTCAGCTTCATCCAGCACCAGTACTTCCAGCTGGCTGAACTTGACGGCGTTCTGGCCATAGAGATCAAGCAGGCGACCCGGGGTGGCTACCAGAACATCGGATCCCCTGCGCAGCTTCATCATCTGGGGGTTAATCTTGACGCCTCCGAAAACCACATTGGAACGCAGGGGAAGATTCTTCCCGTAGGCTTCCACGCTGGCACCTACCTGTGCTGCCAGCTCCCTTGTCGGTGTCAGAATCAGAGCCCGCACCTGATTGCCTCCGGCACGCTGCCCACGGGACAGCCGTTCCAGAATCGGAAGAGTAAAACCTGCTGTTTTACCAGTACCGGTCTGGGCTGCTGCCATAACATCCCTGCCTTCTAAAACAACAGGTATTGTCTGGGCCTGGATAGGTGAGGGTTGGGTATAACGCTGATCGGCTACAGCATCAAGAATGGGGGCAGATAGGCCCAGGGAGGCAAAACTCATATAAGTAATAATCTCTTGTCATCATCCTGCCCGCTTTCGGGGCAGCGGCGCAGCTTACAGGAACGGTATAACAAGTGCTATCAGTAGTCGACTGAAACTGGCAAGCCGACAGGATATCAGGGGGAGGTTCCCCTGATCACAGCACTCTCTGTCAACAGCAACCTGATCTCCCGCTACTGGATCACAGCATTTCAATCGCTTTCGCTTGAACTTTCACTTCCACTGGCGCTGTCACTGCTGTCTGATGAACTTTCTAGTCTTGATTTTGCCTTTTTCTTAGCTTTACTTCGGTGTACTGTTGGGGCGGGTCCCTTCCAGGAATGCCTGCGATTGGTTTCTGTATCGCTGCTGCTTGAAGCGCTTTCTTCCTGATAACGACGCTTTTTTCTCACAGTGGATTCGTCTGAAAGACGTTTACGCTTAGTCTCCCTATTGGATTGTTTTGCTTTACTTCTGCCTGAGCTGCTTTTCTCCTTGCTACGACGCTTCTTGTTTCTCACTGGGGAATCATCTGAAGAACGTTTACGCTTAGTTCCCTTCTTGGTTTGTTCTTCTTCATGACTGCTTGAGTCTGGGCTGCTGCTTAAATCACTTCCCCCCCTAGAGCGACGCTTTGTCTTTACGGAAACCTCATCTGAAAAACGTCTGCTTTTAACTGTTCTTTTAACCTTCGGTTTCTTTTTTGTTTTCTTTTTCGGTTTCTTTTTTGTTTTCTTTTTCGGTTTCTTCTTGACGACTTCCCCTTCATCGCTGGCGTCTGATTCAGATTGTGCAACCTCCTCTCTCTTCACTTTCTGGCTGGATATCCTGTCATGAGGCTTCTTCTTTTTCTTCACCTTTACTTGTTCTTTAATAACGGCGTCTTCGCTATGTAACTGCTCATATTTTACTGGCAAAATTGTCTGTTTTTTATACAGCTCCTCGCTATCACTGGGCTGTAGCCGAGTCGATGGTTGGTCTGCCAGTGAAATATGAGCAGTTACGGGAATTAGACCCTCAGAGATTAAAGGCCGTTGTCGTTGTGCCTGAAAACAATAACCCTGCCAAAAACAGAATTATCAGAGAAACCGGTGCCGAGTTGATTGAAGCCGGACGCACCTTTGAAGAAGCGTCCAGAGTTGTGGAATCACTCTGCAAAGAGAGGATCTCTATTATGTACATGCTACCAATGAGTCCCATTTGATAAACGGCGTTGGCACAGAGTTTCTGGAAATTATTGAAGACCTGCCTGATATTGATGCCGTCATTGTTCCCATAGGAGCCGGCAGCGAGGCTGCAGCAGCCATCACGGTTTTCAAAGAGATCAAACCTGATATTGAAGTGTTTGCCGTCCAGGCCGAGCAGTCAGCCGCCGCCCATAAATCCTGGAAGGAAAAGAAGATTGTTCAGGCCGATAACACCACTTTTGTCGGGGGTTTTGCCACAGGCTCAGCCTATGAAATTCCCTTCAGCATCTACCGGGATCAACTGGCTGACTTTGTTCTTCTATCAGAACAGGAGATCTACCGGGGCATTGCCCTGGCTGCCTGGTATACCCATAACCTTGTAGAAGGTGCTGGTAGTTCAACGATTATGGCCGCCCTGAAACTGAAACAGAGACTGAAAGGGAAAAATGTTGTGTTGCAGTTCAGTGGCTGCAATGCATCTCTGGAAGAGTTAAATCAGGCCTATGCTCTGCCAGAGTTTCATTCAGGCCTGTAAAACCAGGGTTTGTTGACATGGATCGCTAGTCCGCAATTTTTGACCTACTTTTTTCTGCCAGTGTCACACCAAGCGGACCGCTATCATGCACCACTATTTGCACCAACATTTACACCAACACTTGCAGCACCATTACCAACAAGATACCCAGCCTGTCTGCAGATCACGGATTATGTCACTTTTACAGCAGGCCTGCTTCCTGATTCTCGCTCTTGGTACCACCGGAGCCTATGCATTAGACGCTCCCAATCCCGACCCCAACCCTTCCCCCAGCGTTCCGGCAACCTATAAAAACTGTCCCGACTACCAGGCTGTTCTCAATCTTCCCGAACTGAAAGGACCGGAACAAAAAGAGTTTGACAGTTTACAGAACCGCATTCTGAGTAAACTGCACTCACCTTACCATATGGTACATGATGAAGTGATCAACCCCGGCGAGGAGGTAACCATAGTCGGAAAGTTTGACTACAGCCGCATGCATCACAAAGATCTGGAAGGAGAGATTATTCATGCCTATTTGTACGGTACCGGCATGGATAACTGGCAACATCTTGGGCAGTTCATAACAGACAGTGATGGCAAAGTTTATGTGCCCATTACACTCCGTTCAGCCGGAGAGTATATTGTACGCATGATCGTGGAAGGCGACCTGACTCAGGCTGACGGCTTTATCTCCGTGGTGCCCAGAGGGCAGGAAACTGTTCTGTTTGATATTGATGGCACCATGACCAAAAAGGATTTCGACCAAGTAGGAGACTACCTGGGCACCTCGGTTGCAGAAGCCTGGGAATACGTAAAAGAGACAGTGCAGGCTTATATCGACAAGGGCTACCGGGTGATTATGGTCACCGGTCGACCCTACTGGAATACCCGGGATACCCGAGAGTGGTTTACCAGTGTCATCAACCTGCCCCAGTGGCATCTGCGCACCAATGACGACGGTGGCAGCCCACTCGATTACGAAACTGAAAACTTCAAACGCACATACCTGTCTTACCTGCAGAAGGCAAAAGGCCTGAAGATTATCCGCGCCTACGGCAATGCCAGCACGGATATAACAGCCTATGCTGACTCAGGCATTCCCAGGGAAGACACCTGGATTATTGGTGACAATGCAGGCAAACAGGGTACACAGGGTATTTTTGACGATTACACAAATCACTACTCAGAGGTGGTGCAACCAACGCCAGAAGCCGCCTGTCGAAGAGAATAAAACTGTATAAAATAAAACAGCCCACCTCTCAGAGAGAGCGGGCTGTTTTCAAGCAACAGTCTTACAAAGAGTTATAACTGATTACTTGCGGATAACACCATTGGGAGTGTAATCAGATACTTTCAGCGGAGAGTGCTTCTCAACATACTCGCGGAAAACTTCAGCGTCGGTGAAGCCGGTATCAACAAAGCCAGGCATCTTCTTGACGTTGGGGTACTTGTCACCACCACCGGCAGAGAAGCTCAGGATAGCCATCTTGTAGGTCTTGTTCAGATCAATGGCTTCGCCCTTGACCTTTACATTGCTGATCTTGTCACCGTCTATAACCATCTCAATACCGGCGAAGTGAGCGAATGCACCACTGTTGGCCGGCTTGGTGGCAACGACTGCCAGGTAATCCAAAACTTCCTGACCGTTCATTTCTACGGTAGTCAGAGTATTACCGAAAGGCAGTACAGTCAGTACGTCCTTGTAGGTAATTTCACCGGCATCGATACTGGCGCGGATACCGCCACCATTCATGGTAGCGAAATCAGCACCGGACTTCTCGATAAAGGCTTCTGTCAGAAGAGTACCCAGGTTGGTGGGCTGGAAACGAACTTCCTTACGCTCACCCATCAGACGCTCATTAACGGAACCAACCTTACCCTGCACCAGCATGGTACCTTTGTCCTGGTAGGGCTGCAGCATGGCCAGCATGTCAGGATCCTGGGCAATCTTGGTCTTGGCATTCTTGGGGTTAACCGGAATCAGTTCATAGTCAACCAGTTTCAGATCGCCATTCTTGAATTCAAAGTCAGCACGGCCAACATACTTACCCCATTCGTGGGCCTGAACAATGTAGGCACCGTTCTGCTGATCAGGCTCGAACAGAGGATCCTGGGAGTGACCACCAACAATCATGTCGATACCGTCAACATTACGGGCCAGAGTCACGTCACCCGGCGCATTCACGCCATAGTTGGCGTTGGCATAATGGCCCATGTGCGTAGCGGCAATAACGATATCTGCAGTCTTTCTCAGCTCAGGAACCAGATCGGTAGCCACTGCTACAGGGTTGCGGAACTCCAGGCCGGCCACATTTTCAGGAGAGGACTGTTTGGGAGTATCGGTTGTGGTCATACCCATAACCGCAACTTCCAGACCATCAAATTCGAACATGGTGTAAGGTTCGAACACAGGCTCGCCAGTCTTCTCGTCAACGATATTGGCAGACAGGAAGGGGAACTTGGCCAGATCTTCCTGCATTTTTAACACGTCACGAGAGTTATCAAATTCGTGGTTACCAACGGCCATGGCGTCGTAGCCAAGCTTGTTCATACCCATGAAATCAGGCACAGCATCCTGCAGATCAGACTCAGGTACACCAGTGTTGATATCACCACCGGACAGCAGCAGTACATTACCGCCTTCAGCTTCTACTTCCTTACGGATCTGGTTAACCAGAGTCATGCGTGCAGCCATGCCCCAGCGACCTTTACGATCCTGCCAGAAACGGCCGTGATGGTCGTTAGTGTGAAGGACAGTCAGCTTGTAAGTCTTGTCCTGAACAGGCTTGATAGCATCAACTGGTTCTGTCTTGAAAACGGAGCATGCGCTGACAGCAAGTGCCAGTGTGGAGACCGCAACAAACTTGCAACCATTACCACGGCTTATCATTGATGGCATTTCCTTGTCTTTGGTGAGAGTAATGACCATGGAAATTTCTTGTTTATTACCTGGGTAATAAACAAACTTCTATGTTCATGGCTGTTCGAGGTCCGGAAACCGGGCTTGCTATTGTGTACTTTTGCAACACAACAACTGTTTGATTCGCATCAATAAAATGCCAGATAGGTGAATGCCAACGATTATTTTTTTATAGAATTTCTGCTACTCAGCCTGAGGCTCGGTACTTCCGTTAAAACGATAGTGAAAACAGCTCCAGCCTGGTAAATCTGATAGTACAAAAATTCATTCTGCCATTTCTCGAGCAGCTGTCGTTTTCTCGAAGCAGGGCAAGAGTCTGATGAAATCGTGGGAATTACCCAATGATACTAAACAAGAATAACTTCGAAAGGATTATAGAAAACCTGCATGATGGCCTCTATTTTGTGAACCGGGATGGCATCATAACTTACTGGAACAAAGCTGCAGAAAGAATATCAGGGTTCAGCCGGGAAGATGTGCTGGGTAAACTCTGCACTGAAAGCGGCCTGATCAATATTGACAATGAAGGAAACAGGATCAGTGTCTGCCCCTTAAAGGCCACTATGGAAGATGGTAAACCGATAGAGTCCGAGTTTTACCTTCACCATAAAAACGGTCATCGAATCCCGGTCTCTGTACGTATCAATGCTTTGACTGATGACAATAATGAAATCATTGGTGCCACAGCCCTACTGACTGATATCAGCCATCAAACAGCCAATAAGTTAAGGGTTCAAGAACTCGAAAAGCTCGCTTTAATCGATAACCTGACACAACTGGGTAACCGGCGTTTTATCGAGAGAACCCTTGATGACAGGTTCAAGGAAATGACTCGGCAAAACGTATCGTTTGGTGTTTTGTTTTTTGATATTGACAAATTTAAATATTTCAATGATACCTATGGTCACAACATTGGAGATTTAACTTTACGGTCTGTAGCCAACACCCTGATTGCATCTTCCCGCCCCTTTGACTTCTATGGGCGATGGGGAGGTGAGGAGTTTATTGGTGTCATTCGCAACATTAGCCACCATGACCTGGAAAAGCTTGGGGGGCGTCTCCGCAGGCTGGTTAATGAGTCATCTATTATTCATAAGGATAAAAACCTTCATATCACGATATCCATCGGTGCTACCTTGGCAAGGGAAAATGACACTAAGGAGACTCTTCTCAAAAGAGCAGACGAACTCATGTATCAATGCAAGAGAAATGGACGCAACCGTCTGGCTATTGCCTAAAGATACAAACTGGCCTGAATGAATTTTCAGGCCAGGAAATTTTTTATCAAGAAAAAGAGATGACCCTGTCGACGAGTTTCAACAGGGCTCCCCGGTGAGTCACCACCAGCAGAGTTCTATCACCCAGAGCTTGGTTCAGAAGCTCCAGCATGTCCTGCTCAGTTTCAGGATCAAGACCTTCTGTTGGCTCATCCAGAAGAACAAGACGACAATCTTCGCTCATAAGCCTTAAAAGTACTCTTGCCAGTCCGACTCTGCGCTGCTCCCCTCCAGAAAGCGGCTGTCCGGCGGCCCCTACCCAGGTATTCAGTAACTGATCAGCCGGAGCGATACGGCTTAAACCAACTTTATCCAAAATATCTTTCAGCTGTTCATCTGTCGGCTTCGCGCCATCAGCAGAACAGGCCAGCAACAGGTTATCCCTGAGCGTGGCACTGAAGATATGAACTCTTTGAGGCATAACCGCCATTCGGCGACGCAGATCCTGTTCTGAAAATTGCTCTACAGCTACTCCATCCAGAACAATTTTACCCTGCTGTAAAGGCCAGTCGCGGGTCAGCAGATGCAACAGCGAAGACTTGCCACACCCCGTTGGCCCCACCAGGGCAATTCGCTCCCCCGGTGAAACAGAAAGAGTGAAGCCATCTATAACATCGACTCCAGCCTGGTATTGAAAAGTGACATTGCGAAATTCAACTTCACCTCGTGCCGGAGCAGAGGCTGTTCTCTGTCTGGGAAAAACGACAGCCGGAGTTTGATCAGCCACATCCAGCAATCTGCTGGCCGCTCTCTGGGTCTGACCCAGCATCTGAAATGCACCCGGCAAAGGCATAATAGCTTCAAAAGCCGCCATGGTTGCCAGCACCAGCATCACAGCCAGGGGCCCTGACAGACCAGACAGGGTCATATCATAAACCCCCATCCAGAGCACAGCTGTAACCGCAAATACAGTCAGGCAGGTAACAATAACAATGGAAATTGCTGTAACCCGGGCAACACGCTGTTCAGCCAGCAGAACCCGTTCCTCTGCCTGCTTCACCCTGCTCCGGTAGCGTGAGACAGCTCCCAGAAGCTGCAACTCTGTTTGCCCGCCAATATAATCCAGCAGGCGGATACGCAGCCAACTGCGCTCCTGTACCAGCGAGTCACCAGGCTGACGCCCCAACTTAAAAAACAGCACGGGCAGAACCACAAGACAGCTGCCCAGTATCATACCCAGTATTATCGCCACAGATGTTGAAAACATGCTGGCCAGGATGACCAGAGCAAAACTACCCGCAATAGCCAGCAACAAAGGACTGAGCAAGCGCAGATAGAGACCATCAAGAGTGTCGATATCGGCTACCAGCCGGTTCAGCAGGTCAGCCTGACGAAATTTTCGTAAACCAGCCGGAGCCAGAGGCTCAATCCTGGCAAAAAACCAGCTGCGCAGATGTGCCAGCAGGCGGAAAGTCGCATCGTGACTGACCAGGCGTTCACCATAACGTCCTGCCGTCCTGCCAATGGAGAACCCCCGCACGCCAGCGCCCGGAGTGAGGAAATTGAACACCTGAGCTGTGGCAACACTCAATCCAGCCAGGGCTGTGGCCGTAATAAACCAACCAGACAGCGCCAGCAAGCCAACACTGGCAACAAGTGTAACCAGTGCCAAAAGAAAACCAAGTGAGAAACGTCCCCCATAGCGGCCAGTCAAGCGCAGGAAAGGCCACAGGTCTTTGAATACACTGGTCTGGTTAGACATAAGACACCTCCGCAGAACGACTCTCTAACTCTCCCTGCCAGCTTTCCCACAGCTGCCTGAATTGCCCGGAGGTTTCTTTCAACTGATCCTGGTGCCCCATGGCTATAACACGCCCTTTATCCAGAACCAGAATACGGTCAGCCTGAATCAGACTGTCCTGACGATGACTGACAGTAATCATGGTGTGTCCGGCCACAGCCTTATCCAGAGCCCAATTAACTATAACGGCACTGTTATGATCCAGGCTGGCAGTCGGCTCATCCAGAACAAGCAGTTGAAAAGGCCTGACCAAGGCCCTGGCCAGGGCAACACGCTGGGCCTGCCCTACCGACAAACCGTGAGAATTATCACCGACAGTAGAGTCCAGCCCCTGTGGCAAACGATCCAAAAACTCGTTGATATGAGCTGCTGCTACAGCTTGATTGAGAACCTGCTCATCCGCAGAAGGATCACTGAGCAAAATATTTTCCCTGACAGTGCCATGGAACAGTTTCGGGTTCTGTCCCAGCCAGGCGATCTGTCGACGCCAGCTATCCTGGCTCAGCTCCGACAGCGAGATACCATTAACAGTGACCTCCCCTTCATAAGGGATAAAACCAAGCAGAACATTGAGCAGAGTGGTTTTACCGGCACCGGACAACCCGACCACAGCCAGTCGTTCCCCTGGAGCAAGTTCAAAGGAGATATCATCAAGAATACGACGCCCGGTCGCTGCCGTAACCGAGACATTCTTAAAGCTGATAGCCGCCGCCACCTGCTCAGGACATTCCTTTACGCCACCGGCAAAGACCTCCCGGGACTGTTTCAGAAAAGCTTCAAGATCATCGGCGGCCCCAACAGCATCAGCTTTGGCATGATAATGTGTACCCAGCTCCCGTAAAGGCTGGTAGTAATCTGGAGCCAGTAACAGCAGGAACAACCCGGTAAACAGTGACAAGGGCTTCCCCCAGGTACCGAAATCCAGAAAACCCAGGTAACTCATACCCAGATACATGGCTGTCAGTGCAATGGCAATAGCAGTGAAAAACTCCAGGACAGTGGATGAGAGAAAAGCCAGCCTCAGAACCTGCATAGTCTTTTCCCGGAAAGACTCAGCGGCACTGGCAACAGAGGCCCTCTCCTGGGCACTGCGGTAGAACAGTCTCAATGTAGCCAGCCCTTGCAAACGATCCAGAAAGTGTGCACTTAATCTGGACAGAGCCTGAACATTACGCTGGCTGGCAGCCGCCGCACGGTTCCCCACCAGAATCATAAACAGCACAATCAGAGGCGCCGTCAACAACAGGATCAGTGCCACGGTCCAGCTGAAGGGCAGTACCAGAGCAATGGTCAGCAGCGGTAGAATCCGCACCAGCATCATCTGGGGAGCATAGTGGGCATAATAGTTATGGAGTTTGTCAACCTGCTCCATCATCAGGGTCAGCCAGCTTCCGGCCGGACGTTCTGCCAGTACCACCGGCCCCATCTCAGCAACCCGATCCAGAATATCCGCCCTCACCCTGCGGCGAAGATTCTCTCCGGCCTGCTGGCCTGCCAGCTCCCGCCCCCGGGCACAAAGACCTCTTGCCAGGCCAGCCATGAGCAGACCGATAAAAGGTAAAACCAGATCATTCACACCCACCCCAGACATAACAGCCTGGTCAACAATCCAGGCCAGCAGAAAAGCCTGGATAACAATCAGCAAATATTGACCAACTCCCAGGATCACGGCCCGCCGAATCAATGGCTTTACCGTGACCTCACGGGACCGGAGCCAGGACTGCAATACCTGTTCCCGTTCCTTATGCATGCAATACCACACAGACAACTACAGAATGAGGTGCGGATTGTACGCATAGTTTCGTCCCATACCAACGTAAAAAAGAGTGGATTTTAAATGTGTGAATCATCAGCGGGTGAGTTTTAATCGCTATCAATCAATAGCATCCAGCAATCGATTCAGGCGTTGAACCGCCATTGCACTTGTAGGACGTTCATCTGGATCCAGGTCCAAGCATTGACTCGCAAATTTTCGCGCCTGATGCAGCACTTGGGGAGCAATGTCTTTCGGGCGTTTATCCGGGGGAGCCAGGGCAGCTTGCTGTTGATACGACCTGATACATGTGATTTTGGCCGGCGGCCACAATTCATGTTGACCAGAATAGCAACTTTTACAGGGACCAAGTTCACATTCCAGATTGTTACTCCACCCAACCCAGAAGTGTTTGCCCTGTAACAGATTTGTGAACAGTAGACCAAACCCAAACAGGTCACTGGCTGGATTGATTTTTTTGCCATAGTAAAGCTCCGGTGCCCGATAGAGGTCACCTACCCCTAACTTCCTATACAGCAGATTTCCACGGAAGTGAAAGCAGTTTGGGTCACCCGGCATCCACTGATTACCGTTAATAGCGCCACTTCTATATGCACAGCCAAAATCGCAGAGCTGGGCTTGCCCCCGGGTAGTTATCAGTATATTTTTGCTGGCAATATCGCAATGCACGTAACTTTCCCCATGGAGATAATCAAGACCAGTCGCAATATTCTGGAGCAATTTCAGCCGCTTCTTCCAATCCATACTGACATTGCTGTTTTCGATGCTTATTAAACGTTCGTCAAGTGCTTCTTTAACTTCTGGCATAAGGATGTAAACACACTGCTCTGATTGCAAAACACCATATCCCAAGCACTGCACGATATCGTCACGGGGAGGAATACTGATATGAAATTCAGCCTCTTTAAGAGTCAATCGAAAACCATCTGAGTTTAAATTGGTTTTGAATACACAGGCTTGTGGTATTTTACATTTATCAGGCCCAACCCTGTGTATAGCGCCAAAGCTGCCCTTATCAAGTTGTTCGTAATGACGGGACCTGTACTGCACCACAGACTCAAGAGTTTTTCTGATCTTCCCTCTCTCTTTTTTATCGAAATCTCGGTGTACATAGTATTCAGCCTCGGTGACTCTCACTTTTTTGGACGCTCCTTTTTCTGGCGAGCGCGATGCCTTTCGTTTATTACCTGCCTTAGAGCATGCTGTTGGCCACTTTGAAGTTTTTGACAAACCCGGAATCATAGCATTGCACTCTTTACTCTCTTATTAACAACAATCATTCACTAACAGTATAAAAGCAGCATGGGAGTACTATGACCAAGGTGTCGGAAAGCCTAACAGACTGAATCTGGCAGCAAAAAAGGTACTGGGTTTATCACAGACGATCGAAGAGTATAATCCTCCGATTTCTTCAGGATCTCTTCGCTTTCTATGCTGGACGCAATTCGTATTGTTATGCTCAGGACCTGGCATCCGGGCAATATTGGCTCAGCCTTGCGAGCCATGAAAACCATGGGGCTGTCTCAACTTGTTCTGGTCGAGCCTAACCAGTGGCCCCATGCCGATGCAGACACCATGGCAGCCGGTGCCGCCGACATGCTGGACAGGGTAAAAGTGGTCAGCTCTCTGGATGAAGCTATTGCTGGCTGCAACCTTGTTGTTGGTACATCAGCCCGCAGCAGAAGCTTTCCCTGGCCCATGCTGTCAGCCCGCAGCTGTGGTGAAAAGATGGTTGAAGAGGCCAGAACCGGAGAGGTTGCCCTGATTTTTGGCCAGGAGACTTCCGGCATGACCAACGAAGAATTGCAGCAGTGCCACTTTCACGTCTCCATTGATGCCAACCCGGATTATCCAGTACTCAATGTTGCCTCAGCAGTGCAGATACTTTGCCATGAAATTCGTCAGGCTTATCTGCAGCAACAAAGCTCTTCACCGGTTATCGAAGAATCAGTAGTACCCTATCCTGACTCCCGGCAGATGGAACGTTTCTATGAACAGCTGGAACTGGCGCTGAGAGATATCAACTTTATTATCCGCCAGCACCCCGGCAAGATCATGACCAAATTGCGGCGTTTCTTTAACCGTGCCCGCCCGGAACAGGAAGAGATGAATATTCTAAGGGGAATACTCAGCCGCATTCGCCAGAATGCAGCTGCGAATAGCAAGGTGCCTGAAAAAGTTATGGGTCAGTATTCTGACCCATAATGTTCAACGACTTATGTTCAACAACTTATGCCGGTAAAAGCTTGCGCAAACCTGGATCTTCCAGAATATGGGCCAGCTGCGAAGTATAAGTGACAAACTTCACTTCACGCCCCTGGTAGCGTACTGGACCATGGGGCATGGACGGCCCGACTTCACAGGGTTCAAGGTGGAAGGAGCGGGCCAGGCGGGCACCGTCACTGGTTGCACAGAGGCCACCGATATGGGTGACATGATCATAGTGACGACCCAGATAACTGATCAGTTCCAGAATCAGCTTTCCCGCTGCAATACGGCTAGAGCCGTACATTGAGCAGATATAAATACTGTGGGGCTCATGGGGCGACGCAATATCGTCCAGAGACAGGGATGCTACCTCTCTCTTGGCCTGGAGCAGTTGCCAGAACACCTCATCTTTCAAAGGCAGTGCAATCACATGGCCAAAGTAATGGCCATACTTGCGGCATACCAGGGTCAGCCTGTTGCACTTCCTGATCCACCCCGCCAGTCGCTCTCTTTCCACGGGAACAGAACTTTTATGGATGGAACGATCATATTCCAGGATCATTTCCAGTAATGAACGATCATCGTCTTCAGACGTCAAAGACTGGATACGGTAACTACGCCCATCCCGTTCCGGAAATGTGCCGATTTTGCTACCCAGCTTTGGAGAGTTCAGGTAGTGACGGATCAGGTATTCCATGGACTGGTCAGGTGTAAGAACCTGGGAGCGGCTGGAACGAAACGGAAAAATTTTCTCAACATCATCATGGAAATAAGCAATAACCTGACGTTGACGTTCTCCCGTCGGCTCAGTCGTTGCTCTTTCCCAACGACTGATAGTCACTGAGTCGATTCCCGCAAGTACCGGCGAATAACACGACAAAGCCATTGCCAGCCGGTCCTGGGTTAGACCCGCCTCCTTGCGTCGCTTTTTCAGATATGACCCGAAATTTTCAAGCATGCATGGTGCCTTTACTTATCGGCCATTACCTTGGCCGTATCATGTTAGTTTCGGGTTGCCTGCATAGATCCGTTGATGTCTAGCCTGAGACAACCGTCGGTATGCTTCCGGAGTACAGCCTTCACCCTGACAAGGGTGTTCGATCAGGAAAGCACCGATGCGGACATCTTAAAACTAGGCACAGAACAAAATATTGCTTTATGCCAACAAATGCCTTGTTTACTGAAAAATCTGAAAAATCATCGACTTACTTGTGAAGGGGTCAATAACGACGGGATCAGAAATACTGGCAGCAGACAACCTACAAACTAATTACTGACTGGATTTTTAACAAGAAACGACATATCAGTCATTTTATGCTCCTAGCTAATAATCCAGTCAATAGATTAATCGATCAGAGCTCGTTCACAATTAAGCAGTACAATAAACAGTGAACCGATTTGATTATTGACTGGGTTCCTTTTTTTTGGATTCATCCCAGAGAGCATCCAGCTCTTCCAGTGAACAGTTCTCCATCTCTTTTCCCTGTTCACGAATACGCTGCTCAATATAGGCGAATCGATTACGAAACTTCTGATTACAACCCCGCACCGATTGTTCAGCATCTACTTTCAGATGACGGGCCAGATTAGTTGCAGCAAACAGAAAATCACCCACTTCAGCGGTAATCTGCTTTTGGTTACCCTGATCCAAAGCTTCCTCAATTTCATCGAGTTCTTCCCGTAACTTGTCCAGAACAGGACGCACATCCGGCCAGTCAAAATTCACTCTGGCCGCTTTATCCTGCAGTTTCTGGGCAATAACCAGTGCCGGTAAATTTTTGGGAACGGAGTCAAGAATAGAGCTGGCTTCCGGCCCTGAGCTTTTTTCCTTATCCTTAATTGCCTGCCAGCTTTCGCGAACCTGATCAGGAGTCAGGTCGGGTTGAGCCTCACCCTGCAGTGTTCTGTCAGAAAAGACATGGGGATGACGCCTGAGCAGCTTGCGTACTAGCCCATCAACCACCGAAGCGAAATCAAAACTCCCCTGCTCTTCAGCCATCCGTGAGTGGAAGATCACCTGCAATAGAAGATCGCCCAGCTCCTCTTCCAGATGAGGCATATCGTTACGCTCAATAGCATCAACAACTTCATAGGCCTCTTCCAGGGTATAGGGAGCAATGGTATGAAAATCCTGTTCCAGATCCCAGGGGCAACCCGTCTGCGGATCACGCAGACGAGCCATCACCTTGAGTAGATCCTGAACGGAGTAAAGTTTACTGTTCCCGGTGTTGTCGCTGGTCACAATCAGGCTCTTTCCTTCATCATTGATGCGCGGTCCCTGTGGGCATCCAGCACATTGGACAACTGGTTAATCTTGGCCAGGATCAGCCCCAGTTTATCCAAGCCGGGAATCTCCATAACCAGAGAGATATTGGCAATATTATCGGACCGAGTGTGAGTCGTCATATCAGTCACATTAACCTTTTCATTGGCGACCACCATGGTGATATCTCGCAACAGGCCGGAACGGTCATAAGCTTCAATCACGACCCGTACCGGGTAGGTGGATTCCTGTTCATGGTCGCCGCCCCAGTTGACTTCAATAACCCGATCAGGCTCCTGCTCCCGCAACTGCAAGGCATTGGTGCAGTCGGAACGGTGAACCGATACACCACGCCCCAAGGTTATATAGCCAACAATAGGATCTCCTGGCACCGGCTGACAGCATTTAGCCATATGGGTCAACAGGTCGCCGACACCTTCAACGGTAATGTCACCATCACTACGGGACTTGCTTGGACGCCGGGGACGGAATTCAAAGGTTGTGGCTTCCGGCTCGGGTTCCACCAGCCGCTGGGCAGCATGTACCACCTGCAGAGTACGAAGATCCCCGGCTCCTACCTTGGCAAACAGTTCATCTTCATCCTGCAGTTTCATGCTGGCAGCCAGCTGATCATATTTCACGCCATGGATATCCATGCGCTTCAGTTCAGTTTCCAGCATGCCGTGACCGGCAGAGATATTGGAGTCCCGATCCTGACGGCGGAACCAGCTGACAATCTTGGCCCGGGCTCTGCTGGTGGACACATAGCCCAGAGACGGATTGAGCCAGTCCCGACTGGGAGAGGCATTGGATGCCGTAAGAATCTCCAGCTGATCTCCGGTTTTCAACGGCGTATTCAGCGGAACTATACGTCCACTGACTTTGGCTCCCCGGCACTTGTTACCCACTTCGGTATGCACCCGGTAGGCAAAGTCTACCGGTGTAGCCCCCATGGGCAGATCCACCACATGTCCATCCTTGGTAAAGACATAGACACGATCGGGTTCAACATCCAGATGCCACTGGTCGGCCAAACCCTCCATACCCTGGCCAATCTCTTCCTGCCAGTCCAGAACCTGACGCAGCCAGTTCAGCTTCTCTTCATAACTGTCACTTTCATTCCTGGTATCTGTTCCCTTGTACTTCCAGTGGGCACAAACCCCCAGTTCCGCTTCCTCATGCATGGTATGAGTACGGATCTGCACCTCCAGAGTCTTGCCATTGGGACCAACAACAGCTGTATGCAAAGACTGATAACCATTCTCCTTGGGAGTCGCGATATAGTCATCAAACTCTTTGGGAATGTGGTTCCAGAGGGAGTGCACTATCCCGAGAGAGGCATAACACTCCTGCACTTCATTGACATAAATACGCATGGCCCGGATATCGTACAGCTCACGGAACTCCACCCCCTTGCGCTTCATTTTCCGCCAGATGCTGTAGATATGTTTTACCCGACCACTGACTTCTGCCTCAATGCCTTCGGCCGACAGAGCCTCACGGATACTGGCCATAGTGCTCTGGATATACTGCTCACGATCCACTCGTCGCTCATCCAGCAAACGGGCAATCTTCTTATAATCCTGAGGTTTCAGGTAGCGGAAAGCGAGATCCTCAAGCTCCCACTTGATATAACCAATACCCAAGCGGTGAGCGAGAGGCGCATAGATTTCAAAAACTTCCCGGGCAACCCGCTGTTTTCTTTCCCGGTCAGCATGCTTTACGGCCCGGATAGCACAGGTGCGCTCAGCCAGCTTGATCAGTGCCACCCGCACATCATCGACTATAGAGACCAGCATCTTGCGGACTTTTTCCAGCTGATCCTGCTGCTGCCCGAGCACCTGGGTGCGGGTCGGATTCTGGATGGCACTGATCACAGCCATCCCCTGCACACCTTTAATCAGGTTGGCCACTTCGTCACCAAAGTGCTTGCGAACGGTATCCAGGGTCATCCTGTTCTCCCGCACGACCCGGTAAAGAACAGCGGCCACAAGAGAAGCCTGATCCAACTTCAGCTCCGCCAGAATGTCCGCCATCTGCAGTCCTATGGGCAACAGCCCCTGCAGTTCTGACCAGGCCGAATTTTCTCCCGGAGCTTCCGCCGCGGTACGCGCCAGCTCGCAGGCTTCCAGCAGCACTCGCTCATCCTTCAGGGAGACATATGTCTTTAATTTCTCCAGCCATGAAGGAATATCGATAGCGCCATCCGGAGTCACCGGGTGATCTTCACGTACCTTAACCATTAGAGTTGTCTTCAACCTCGTTTTTCATCAGGGTCCTGTCACCAGACCCTGGTACTTCTTTCCCAGACTCTTTACGAACAGGCCCATGCTCTCGACATGGGTGGTCTGGGGAAACATATCCATTATTCCGAAACGAACCAGTCGGTAACCCTGTTCCCGAAGGAATCCGGCATCTCTTGCCAGAGTGGCAGGATTACAGGATATATAGAGTAACTTCTCCGGCAGATGATTCACCATTCGCTGAAGAATTTCCAGAGCACCTGTTCTGGGTGGGTCCAGCAACAGAGCATCAAATTTTTGCTCCAGCCAGGAACGGTTACCGGGTGTAGCTGCCAGATCCGCCTGATAAAACTCTACGTTCTGCAACCTGTTCAGAGCAGCATTATGATTCCCCTGGGTTATCAGGGCTTCCACTCCTTCCACACCCACAGCCACCCGGCACTTCTGCGCCAGCGGCAAAGTGAAATTCCCCAGCCCGCAGAACAGATCCAATACCCGGTCACGGGATTCCGGGTTCAGCCACTCAATAGCTTGAGATACCATCTGCCTGTTTATATGGGGATTCACCTGGGTAAAATCCACCGGCAGAAAATCCAGTTTTAAACTTTGTTCTGGAAGGCTATAACATAAGTGATCCTGGCCATCCGGTGAATGGATGCATTTCAGCGAGTCCGGTGAATCCGGCTGTAGATATAAGTGCAACTTCTGATCTTTGGCCAGTTCCAGCCATGCCTGTTCATCCTGTTCAGGCATAACCTCAAGGGTCCGCAGAAGAACACCGATACCGTTATCTGCTGCTGCCAGCTCAATATGAGACACTGTTCGCTTGTTTTTGCTACGAACCAGTCGTTCCCGTAACCGGGGCATAAGGGCAGACAGCTTTGAGTCCATAACAGCACATTCCGTTACCGGAACAATATCCTTGCTACCTGCCACCCGGAACCCCAGATGCAGTTCCCTGTTCCACCAGCGCACAGCCAGACGCACTCTGGTTCGATATTCCCATGCAGGACTATGCAAGGGCTCTGCAATCTCTTCAGGCCGAACACCTGCAAACCGCTGAAGCTGGTTCAGCATGATGTCCTGTTTGAACCCCAGCAGGCTCTCTCCCTTGATATGTTGCTGACTGCAACCGCCGCACTGGCCATACCAGGGACAAGGCGCTGTAACACGATGTTCAGAAGGTTCAACCACCTTGATGATTTTGCCTTCCATGCGCTTGGTGGTTTGATGAGTAATCCTGACCTGCACCCGATCCCCGGGAACAGCCTGGTCTACAAACAACACACGTCCACGATCACGGGCGATGCCCCGACCATCGTGAGTCAGGCTATCAATAGATACTTCCAAAGGCCCCCGGCTGCGGGAACTGGAAGGCTGGCTACGGCGCGAGGACTGTTTAGGCTTGAACTGCATGCAGGGTGATGACTTTAAAAAACCGTCAATTCTATTAAGTTCACCTGCTTAATGTAACCCTGACATACCACAGCCACTTTTCAGCTCCCTTTTTCGGTCTTCTTCAGCCAAACACCCCGGTGGAAAGATAACGATCTCCCCTGTCACAGATAACAGTAACAATCGTAGCTCCCGTTACCTGCTGTTCCAGATGCAGGGCTGCAGATACCGCCCCGCCGGAAGACACACCACAAAAAACTCCTTCCTCTTGAGCCAGAAGCCGGGTTGTCTGTTCAGCTTCTTCCTGGGATATATCCATAATCCGATCAACCCGGGAAGCATCAAAGATCGTTGGCCGGTAAGCTTCAGGCCAGCGCCGTATACCGGGAATCTGAGCACCGTCAGCCGGCTGAAGGCCGATGATTTCGACATTGGGGTTTTGCATTTTCAGAAAAGCGGAAGTCCCCATAACTGTGCCAGTTGTACCCATGGCACTAACGAAGTGAGTAATCTCTCCGCCAGTCTGCTGCCAGATTTCCGGGCCAGTCCCCCGGTAATGAGCCAGAGAGTTATCATTATTACCAAACTGGTTCAGAACAGTGCCTTTTCCAGCAGTTTCCATAGCCAAAGCCAGATCTCTGGCCCCTTCCATGCCTTCTTCCTCAGTGACAGTTATCAACTCTGCACCATAGGCTGTCATAGCCGCCTTTCTTTCTGCACTCATATGGTCAGGCATAATAAGAACCATACGATAACCCTTAATTGCTGCCACCATCGCCAGAGCTATGCCGGTATTGCCGCTGGTTGCCTCGATCAGTGTTTGACCCGGTTTGATGCTCCCTTTTTTCTCAGCTTCCTGAATCATTGCCAAAGCAGCACGATCCTTCACTGACCCGGCCGGATTCTGTCCTTCGATTTTCAACAGAACAGCATTACCCCTGTCATTCACGCCCATGCGCTGCAGACGTATTAATGGCGTCCCGCCAATCAGAGATTCTACGGTGGGGTACTTCATATGTTTCACTTTTGCCTTGTTATTTCCCTTGCTCCTTATACTACTGACCTGATGGACAAAACCCGTAGATTTCTTCAACATATCGTTAGAAGCAAAAACAATAAGGCCGGGACCACCGACCATGAATATGATTACCAAGGGACTGAGAAACCGTATTCTCAAAATGGGTCTTATCCCCGTTCTGGTACTGACCTTCAGCTTTGGCATTCTGGGCACAGTCCTGACCACCGACCAGATCAAGAGCAACTTTGAACAGCATATAAAAGCCAGCTCACTACTGACGGCACTGCATATCAAGTCCATTCTGCATACTGACTCCCGGGAGCTTTTGGAAGAAGAGACCCGCATGTCTCTAAAGCAGCGAGGGCTGGACAGCCTGAGAATCACAGACATGAGTGGTAAAGTTGTCCAACAGGCCGGACCACCGTTTGTCACAGAGATCAATACACCACCCAAGATCCGCCCAAGCTTTCTGGTTACTGACAAAACAGTGGTCACCACTTCGTTTATTGATACCGGTCCCGGCTACTGGCTGGAGCTTGAATTCTGCTCAGATACGCCTCTTGTCGAAATCTACCAATGGCTTCTGCTATGCACGGCAACCACGGCAGTGGCACTGCTCATTGCCACAGTTTTCAGTCTCAGGCTGGCAAACAGCCTGACAGCCCCCCTCAGTCGAATAGTAAATTCCATTAATCAGATCAGTATGGGTGACCTGTCAGTAAGACTGCCCTCAGAAACCCAGCCAGAGATGAATCTTCTGGCCCATTACATCAACACTTTTCTGGAGAAAATGCAGCATAACTACCGGGATATGCAGAATGAAATTGAGCTAACTTCCAAAGAGCTGCAGGAAAATATGGAAACGCTGGAGCTGCAGAATGCCGAGCTGGACCTGTCCAGAAAAATGGCCCTGGAAGCCAGCAATACCAAATCCGAGTTCCTGGCCAACATGAGCCATGAGATGCGCACCCCTCTGAACAGCATCTCTGGTTATACCAGCCTTCTACAGCGTTCCAATTTAAACGACATTCAGAAGGAACACCTGCGTACCCTGTCCATGGCAGCCAATACCCTGCAATCCATCATTGATGACATTCTCGACTTTGCCAAGCTGGAAGCCGGCAAACTGGTTCTGGAAGAAGCACCGATGGACCTGCGTACCGTTGTCGATGATGTTCTAGCCATGAACAGCCCGGCCGCCGAAAACAAAGATCTGGAGCTAGCAGTACTCTGTTACCCTGATACTCCACTGAACCTGATCGGAGATGCCAACAGGCTGAAACAGGTCATCTCAAACCTGTTGTCCAATGCCATCAAGTTCACTAATGAAGGGGCAATTATCATCCGTGTGATGTGTGAGAACCAGCGGGCGCCCTATGCCACCCTGCGTATCAGCGTGGAAGATACTGGTATTGGAATTTCAAGAGAGAACTCTCACAAGTTATTCCAGGCCTTTTCCCAGGTTGATTCATCCCGCAACCGTCACAGTACCGGTACAGGACTGGGCCTGGTGATCTGTAAAAATCTGGTGAAGCAGATGCACGGATCTATCGATTTTGACAGCGAACCCGGCAAAGGCTCTCGCTTCTGGTTTACTTTCCGAGCTCCGCTAGACCACCACTATAGTCCTCCCCAGCCTCAATTGAAAACTCCAGAGAAAGCCCTGCTTCTGGAACCGGGCAAATGGACTCAGGTTTCCGTTTCTCAGCTTCTGCAGGAGCATGGTTTTTCCGTTGATATTTTTTCTGAGCCAGAAGAGCTGACAGCTTATCTGAATAAGTGCCAGACACCGGTATTTACGGTTATTGGTCATGACCCTGACACAATACCGGAACAGGTTATTGAGAAGATTCTTGTACAGAGTCCGGACGATAGCTGTACTCTGATTCTGTCCAGCACTGGCTATATGGGAGAATTCAACCACCTCCGCAGCAAAGCCCTGACAGTCCTGCCCCGCCCTCTGTCACGGGCACGGGTAACTGAAATTCTGGAAAAACTATACTCCACGGCAGAAGAGAGTTCTACCCAGCAGGGATCCACTGTTATGACCGCAGCCGGCTCCCTCAAGGTGCTCGCAGTCGATGATAATGAGCCCAACCTTAAGCTGCTGACCACCATGATCAAAGATATGGGAATTCAGATTGATACAGCAAGTTGCGGCAAGAATGCCCTGAAACTTATCAAATCCCATGACTATGATCTGGTATTCATGGATATCCAGATGCCGGAAATGGATGGACTGGAAGTCACACGCCGTATTCGAAAACGTGAAACCGGCAGTCATCACCTGCCAATTATTGCCCTGACAGCCCACGCTCTGGCGGATGAAAAAAAGCAGCTTCTGGCCGCCGGCATGGATGACTACCTGACCAAGCCCATCAGTGATCAGCAGCTCAGACATGTCATTTCTCGATGGAGCCATTCAGGCGAACTACCCATCCCTTCGCCCAAACTTAGTGTGATCACACCGACACACAGTACTGCAACAAAGATCCATGGCCCCGTTGACAAGGATGAGGGGGTCAGACTGGCAGGTGGCAGAAAGGAGCTGGCCGAAGAACTGCTGGATATGCTGCTGCGGGACCTGGAGGATAATGCCAGAGAACTGAGAATGCTGCACCACCAGCAGCAGTTTGTGCACCTGTTGGAGGCAGTCCATAAACTCCATGGTGCCACCCGTTACTGTGGAGTTCCCCAGCTGCGCCAGTCTTGCCAGGAGCTGGAAGTTCTGCTGAAACAGACGGAATCACTGGAGGAAAGCAATGAAGCCTTCGAGGAACTTATAGCCGAGATCAACCGGCTCCTGGTATGGCAGGAGCGATTTAGCTTTGAGGAGCTGGCGTAATTCCTTGCCAACTCCTTTCTATTTATTCAGTGCATCAGACTGAACAGCCTGTTACGGTAGCGACGCACAATTGGGTCACTACTGCCCAGCTGATCAAACAGTTTAAGCATCAGCAGACGGGCACCGTCTTCACGAAACGTCCTGTCCCGGCGCACAATTTCCAGCAGGTTTGTAAAAGCCGCTTCCATCTCATCGGAAAGAACCTGGTGAATCGCAGCCTGGTACCGGGCTTCATGGTCTTCAGGAGAAGCTGACAGCTGTTGTTCAACTTGATGGCGCGGAGCAATATCTTTGGCCATATCAAGGAAAGTCAGCTTGGCTTTGGGCTGCTCAACTCCAGGGTGATCGTCAGGCAGAGCCTCAATCACCTGACGGGCATTATCGATCTGTCCCAGCTGCAGCAACAGGTTGGCCTGTAACACCTGCAAAGCCGTGTTGCCAGGTTCCTGAGCCAGAATCTGCTGCAACATCTGCAGGGCCTGTTCCGGCTGCCCCTGTTCTATCAGCTGATCAATCTGTAGTCTTACCCGGTCTGCAGGACTCATCGTCAGTTCATCAAGCTGGGCTTTCAAATCCGCCTCCTTCTGCAGGCCAACCATAACATTGGCCACCTGTCCTTGATGAATAAGCACCAGAGCAGGAATACTTCGCACCTGTAACTGCATCATCAGATCCTGAGCCAATCGCTGAACCATGGGATCTGAATCTTCTGCATTCAGTTTAACCAGCCGAAACTTACCCTGGTAAGCCTCCACCAGTTTTATCAGGATTGGCAGCTGAGCCTTACATGGCTGACACCACTCTGCCCAAACATCCAGCAATACAGGAACGTCCTTGGAGGCTTCCATAACCACCTGCTGGAAGTTTTCTGCTGTGACTTCGGTGACAAAATTGGATCCACTTACGGGCTGTTCATTAATTGGCAAAACCTGGCTCCTGACCATTGAAATCCGTTACTCAAAATTGTACTGAAAAAAACTATGCAGCGGCAGTCATCTTTCAGAATAAGCTAAACGCCTTTTTGTTACTTCGAAGTGATTGAGAAGGTATTTCCACAGCAAACCGTGACAGAACTTTAGGGGGCGTTCTCAATTAATAGGCATGGTAGTCATCAGGTAAAAATTTATGGGATAATGGTATTTTCATTTACGAATCATTCCATGCAGTTCCATAACCATCCTGTCACCGAGGCATTGCATAGCTTTCACAGCAAGTTTCTTAAGCAATATCAGGACAATCACCAATCCCTTCCCCTGATAGAGCATGATGCAGACTGGCCCTCCCCTTGCGAACAGCCAGGCCTAGAAGCTCTGAGCCAGTGGCAGCCTGTCCCCTGCGTTGATGAGCTCAAATTTGACAATATGGAACACGCTCTGGGATTTAAGCTGCATCTGGATATCAAGGCTTTTTACTGCAGTTTTTACAGCGGCAATCTACCAGCCAGATCAGAAGATGGCGGTCTGGAGCTGCTGCAGGTCTGGAACCGGACTGATTTTGACCGTCTGCAGGAAAACCTGCTTGGTCATATCATGATGAAACGCAAGAAAAAGCAGGCCATCACTCTATTTCTCGGCGTGACAGACCATGATGAGATCATTGTCTCCATTAATAACGACAGTGGCGAAATCTGGGCTGAGTCGGTAGGCAAGGAACCTCATAAGTACCTGGCACCAAACCTGTCGTCGTTTATTGCAACACTGACTCCAGTAACAAGTTAGAAGCTTTTAACTGCAAGAGATTGCATAAATCAACCAATAATAGATCAATTGGTGCTATAACATCACCCAGATCAGAACATATCGCTCATTTGTGCCTGACAACACAACCCACTACCTGCGGTCGAATTATCCGACACAGTCGATAAGGGACAAGTATTGTGACTATTAATGTATTTCACCTGGGCATTACCGACGAAGACCTGAATGGTGCAGAACTGGCCATTGTTCCCGGCGATCCCGCCCGTGTTGAGCGAATTGCCCGTCTGATGGACAACCCTGTTCACCTGAACAGTGTACGTGAATATACCACCTGGCGCGCTGAGATCAGCGGTAAGTCAGTGATCGTATGCTCTACCGGAATTGGTGGCCCTTCAACCTCCATCGCCGTTGAAGAACTGTCCCAGCTGGGTATCCGCACCTTCCTGCGGGTTGGCACCACTGGCTCCATTCAGAAGGATATTCCAGCCGGAGATATGATCGTAACTAACGGCTCCGTTCGTCTGGACGGTGCCAGTTCTCATTTTGCACCTCTGGAATACCCGGCTGTTGCCAACTTTGAATGCACCCAGGCGCTGGTTGAATCTGTACGCGCAGCTGAAATGCCCTGCCATATTGGTATCACTGCATCTTCTGATACCTTCTACCCTGGTCAGGAGCGTTACGACACCCGCACCAAGCACGTGATCCGTCAATTCCGAGGATCCATGGAAGAGTGGCAGAACCTGGGTGTACTGAACTACGAAATGGAATCCGCCACCCTGCTGACCATGTGCGCCGCTCTGGGCCTGCGTGCTGGCTGTGTGGCTGCGGTTATCGTGAACCGTACCAGCCAAGAGATTCCTGATGAATCCAGGATCGCAGCCTGTGAAGCGACAGCTATCAAGGTTGTTGTGGATGCTGCTGCCCGTCTGATGAAGTAACCACTTTATGCTGATGCGCCCTGTTCCCGGGCGCATCAGTACCCCCTTTTGTTACCAAGGAAATACCTTTCCTACGCAATAAAAATATTCCCAAGATACGTGAGTTCGACGCCTTAAAAAAGACACGGAGCCCACTGACTCACTTACACTTTGGTTTTCTACATCAAAGCAGCCAGTCAGGAGGGCCCCATGTCCCTCACTAGTTTATTCTGTGATATCGATGATTTCTGCATTGTGTTTGAGCCAGAATGGCATAAGTATCTGATCTGTGATTCCACAAAATCTCCCGCCAAGAGCGGGCTGGCGCTAAGTGAGATCATGACCATCATCGTTTACTTTCACCAAAGTGCCTATCGAGATTTCAAACATTATTACACGGGATTGATTCGGCACCACCACCGCAATGATTTTCCTGGGCTGGTTTCCTACAACCGGTTTGTCGAGCTTATGAAACAGGCTCTTGTTCCTCTGACGGTCTACCTGAAAACACGGTGTATGGGCCAACAAACTGGCCTCGCTTTTATTGATTCAACCCCGCTTGTCGTCTGCAACAATCTACGGATCAGGAGCCACCGTGTTTTTTCAGGCATGGCGAAACGAGGGAAAACCTCAACAGGTTGGAAGTTTGGTTTCAAGCTGCACCTGGTCATCAACCACATGGGAGAACTCTTGTCATTCTGCCTAACGCCAGGCAACAGGGATGACCGAAAGCCGGTTCCTGACTTGGTCAGTGGTTTAATCAGCTGGCTCTATGGTGATAAGGGGTACATTTCAGCAAAGCTGGCAGCCTGGCTTGCGGAAAGAGGATTGAATCTTGTGACGAAAGCCAGAAGGAACATGAAGCCCCGGTTGTTAAAGGCATTCGATAAAGTCATGCTTCGTAAGCGAGCGATTATCGAAAGCGTCAACGATCAGTTGAAAAACATTTCGCAGATAGAGCATACCCGCCACCGTTCCCCCTTTAACTTCGCCGTTAATCTAGTCGCCGGGCTGATTGCATACACAAAACAGCCCTTGAAACCACATATTGAAGTTGGACAGCTAACTGAGGGATTTCCTGTGGTGGTTTGAAAGCATCGAACTGACGTTACGTGATAGCTCCTGGCACCTCGCCTCCCAGAGAGAACCCCTGAATCAGGCGCAGAATGGTCAGGGTTACGGGAGCAAGCACATCGAGCTGGCTGTAACCAGGCAGTATCGAAATCGACAAGGTACTGGTAGCCATCATCAAAACACTTAGGGCAAATATACGTTTCCGACCATAGCAATCACCAATATGCCCAAAGACCAACCCGCCCAGAG
The DNA here is from genome assembly GCA_965243775.1 of Sansalvadorimonas sp. Classification (GTDB taxonomy): domain Bacteria; phylum Pseudomonadota; class Gammaproteobacteria; order Pseudomonadales; family Endozoicomonadaceae; genus Sansalvadorimonas. Next base: position 9,484 of record CBDEWF010000135.1, on the reverse strand, counting down.
GGCGGGCCAGATAGCCAATGGAAAAAGTAGAAAAAGTCAACAATAGAGATACTGTGTGATCACCGGCAGGAAAAAATGATCAGCCAAATAACCAGCCATCATGGCATAAATAATAAAGTCATAAAGTTCCAGGAAACCACCAAGTGAGACGATCACTATGACCCTGCCTGGAAGCAAAGTATTCTGCTCAGTCATAATACCCTCACTCATTACCGAGTAGAGAGAGTAGCCTAACAGTCATCACTGCGATGATTATTTCAGGGTAGATACATAGCGCCAACACCGACCCAGACCATTATAATTTCACCATTTTGCCTAAGGCGCTCTCTATAATGAAAATCTGCAGTGTAGATATCCAGGGCAGTGAAGCCATGCTGTGCCTGCTCTCCATGAACCAGGGGTTGTTTAACATACACGACAGCCGACAGATCCGTATTCCTCTCCAGCATGATGACGATACTGAGAAGATGCGCAAGTTCCAGTTCACTTTTGCCAAACTGCTGGAAGATTATCAGGTTGATCAGGTCGTCATCCGTGAAAGAATGAAGAAAGGAAAATTTGCCGGCAGTGCTGTTGGCTTCAAGATTGAGGCTGCAATTCAGCTCATCAGCTCAGTCAAGGTTGATCTGATTTCTGCCCAGACGGTTAAGGAGCAGCTTAAAAAAACACCTCTATCGGTAGATGCCCGTGAAGCAGGCTTGAAAAAATTTCAGGAAACCGCTTTCCAGATAGGTTTTGCCTGGCTAAACCTTCAGCGCTGAAATGAATTTTAGGAGCCTGTCGGGCTTAACCGACCGTAGCGAGAAAAAGTCCAACAGGCTCCTAGGGAGATGCCTTCAGCACTCCCTTTTCTGTACCAAACTGCACTTTTCGCCAACCAGCCTGATCGTTTCCGACAATTGACGCCAGTCTGACAGAAAGGGAAGATAGATCTGCACCAATCCGACTAAAAAAACCATGAAAGAATAAAATTTTTCGTTCCCTTTGGTAATGAAAAATTTTCATGGTGAAAAAGGAATCCGTTGATTTTTGATAGGAAAGCAACTGGTTTTTCGTAAATCGGGTAGGAAAGAAAAAAACAAAAATAATAAACAAGGCTTTCTGTTATGCCACACACACGCCCTCTGGGCCTTCGGCCGCTACCTGCGGCCATAGCACTTGCACTCACCTTGTCGTCCTCCGTCCATGCTGTTGAATTTACCCAGGGAGAGGTGGAAGGCAGCTTCAACTCACAACTCACCGTTGGTGCCAGCTGGAGTACGGAGGATGCTGATAAAACTCTTATCTCTATAGGAAACGGGGGTACTGGTTACAGCAGCACCACCGACGACGGAAAACTGAACTACGAGAAAGGTGATACTTTCTCGGAAATTATCAAGGGAGTCCACGACCTCTCGCTAGCCTATCAAAATTACGGCATGTTCCTGCGAGGCAAATACTGGTACGACCGGGCTCTGGAACATAAAGATGTCAATCATGGTCATGCTCCGACAGGTTACGGCTCTCCCAGGTCTCACAAAAATCTGGATGACTCTGACTTTGACAAACTGGCCAAATTCTCCGGTGCCGCCCTTCTGGACGCCTACATCTACGGTGAATTCGAAGTGAATAATATGCCCCTTGATGCCCGTCTTGGTAAGCAGGTGGTCAGCTGGGGAGAGAGCACCTTTATCCGTAACGGTATCAACGAAATTAACCCGGTTGATGTCAATGCTTTCCGTCGTCCTGGTGCAGAGATCAAGGAAGGCCTGCTACCAGTCAATATGGCCTATGCCAGCCTGGCAGCCACTGACAACCTGACCCTGGAAGGTTTCTATCAGCTGGAATGGCAAGAATCGGTCATTGATGGTTGCGGTACTTTCTTCTCTACTTCAGACCCAGCGGCCCTTGGCTGTGATGCGCTGACAATTCGTGGTAGCCAGCTCACAGACCAGCAGGCTTACGGGGGAAATCTATACCTTCGCCGCGGTAACGATAAAGAAGCAGATGATGGCGGTCAGTATGGTTTTGCAGCCAGATACTATTCCGCAGAATTAAATGACACTGAGTTCAGCCTGTACTTTATGAACGTACATAGCCGTGCACCCATTTTCAGCGGCAGAGGAGCAACTGGTGCTGGTGCTGCTCTCACTGCACAATATTTCCTCGAATATGCGGAAGATATCCGCCTTTACGGTGCCAGCTTCTCAACCACACTGGGTGATTACTCCGTTGCTGGTGAGATCAGTTACAGAGCGAACCAGCCCGTTCAGGTGAATACCACTGACCTTCTGGTTGCAGCAACCAATTTTGCTGGCCAGGAAGCTGACAGAGTTACGGCAGGTCAGGATTTCCAGGGATATGACAGAAAGCCTGTCACCCAGCTTCAATTTACAGTCACCCGCTTTATCGAGCAGGTTATGGGCTCCAGCCGACTGACGTTACTGGGTGAGATTGGCTATAGCCATATAAGCAGCCTGCCAGATGAAAATGATACCCGTTATGGAAAGAGCCCTGTTTTCGGTCTGGGTGAAAACTGTGCTCTGACTGGAGGAACTGCGCGAGGAAACGACTGTACCAACAATGGTTATGTCACTGCGAATGCCTGGGGTTACCGTCTGCTTGGTCAGCTGGAATACAACAATGTCTTTGCCGGGGTGAACCTTATGCCCAGAGTGGCATTCTCACACGATGTGGATGGAACATCTGCCACCGGCTCTTTTGTGAAAGATCGCCAGGCTCTGACGGTTGGCCTCAATGCTGATTACCTCAATCAGTATACTGCCAGCCTGTCCATGACCACGTTCTGGGGAGGGACATATAACACCAGCAAAGATCGTGACTTTGCCTCATTCAGCCTGGGTGTCAGCTTCTAACAGGAACAAAATATGAGAATAATAAATACAATAAAGCCTGCTTTAGGCTATTCCGCAGCGCTGGTTATCACCGGACTGCTTGCAACTTCAGCTCAAGCCAAAGTGTCGGAAGAAGAAGCAGTCCGGCTGGGTAAGGACTTGACCCCTGTCGGAGCAACCAAGTCCGCCAATGCTGATGGTTCTATTCCCAAGTGGACTGGCAAGCTTATTTCTACCCAGGATGAGCAGGGTTTTTTCAAGGATCCTTTCCCCAGTGACAAACCGCTGTATATCATCACATCCAGAAATATGGATCAGTATGCCGATAAGCTCTCTCCCGGCATGCAGGCCATGCTCAAGCAGTATCCGGAGACATACAAAATTCCGGTTTATCCAAGCCGACGAACAGTCAGCTACTCTGAGCGAATCTATAATCTGGCTAAAAAGAATGCCGTTCATACTGAGTTAAAAGAAGGTGGTAACGGCCTGCTCAACTTTGATACCGCAGTACCCTTCCCAATCCCTCAGAATGGTCTTGAGGCTGCCTGGAATCATCTGACCCGTTACAAGGGTGGCGGCTATGAAGCGACAACTATGCAGATGGTGGTACAGGCCAATGGCAGCTATACGCCGGTGCGTATTCACGACTATCAGGTCTGGCCCACCAATCTGGAAGGCGGAGCCGATACAGAAAAAGATGATAATGTCTTATTCTACTTTATGCGCCGAGCCCTTTCACCAGCCCGCCTGACCGGCAATGTTCTGCTGGTACACGAGACAATTGATCAGGTTGATGAAGCTCGTCGGGCATGGTCTTACAATTCCGGTCAGCGCCGGGTCAGACGGGCACCCACCGTCGCCTATGACGGGCCTGGATTTGCAGCAGAAGGGACACGAACCTCAGATAATGTCGATATGTTTAACGGTTCCCCAGACCGCTACAACTGGAAACTGGTTGGCAAAAAAGAGTTAATTGTGCCGTACAACTCCTACCGCCTGACATCTCGTGACCTGAAATATGATGACATTATTCAGAAAGGACACATCAATCAGGATACTACCCGTTATGAATTACACCGGGTCTGGGTTGTGGAAGCGACACTTAAGGATAATGCCCGTCATGTCTATGGCAAACGAGTGCTCTACCTTGATGAAGATTCTTGGCAGGCTGTACTGGCCGATCACTACGATGGCCGAGGTCAGCTCTGGCGAGTAGCGGAAGGCCATCACACTTTTGTCAGCGGCCCGCAGGCGACTGGCTTTGCCACTGAGGTTCTCTACGATTTACAGTCCCGTCGCTACATCGCGATGATGCTGACTAACGAGGAAACAAAGCCCTATAACTACGGTGTGAAACTAAAGCGTCGCACCTTTACTCCTGCAGCTCTGAGACGGGCAGGCAAGTAACCTGACTGCCGGAGTAGCAACAGCTACTCCGGTTGTACCATTCCCGTCATATCAAGCCCCTTCCCGATTAACCGATATAACCACCATAATTTCGGTATATGAGCTGACAGACCCATGGGCAGAACCTGTTTCTCTCGCTACTTCTTACTTTTCCTTTCCATGGCACTTGTCATCCCGGCTGCAGAAGCAGAAACAGTCAGCTTTATTGCTTTAGGAGATTTCGGTACCGGAGATATCAGGCAGATACAGGTTGCCAAGGCAATGGAGGTTACCTGCTCGGAACTGAGAAAGTGCGACTTTGTGGTGGGGCTGGGTGACAACATCTACGAGAAAGGGGTAACCAGTATTACCGATGAGCGGTTCCTGACCCACTTTGAACAACCCTACGCTAATCTCTCCATGCCTTTCTTTATGACCCTGGGTAACCATGATGATATTTCCCTGGCCCGTTTCCCCGATACCGAGTCATCAAAGGGGAATTTCCAGGTACAGTATCACTACCGTGAAGACAGACCCAGTAATAAATGGCAAATGCCAGCCCGTTACTATCATTTCACTGCCCCCCTGACTGAAAAGAACACCGCCTCCCCCCATGTTGACTTCCTGGCCCTTGATGCCTCTCCCATCGCAGCCAGCCTTAGGGAAACTGCAGCCTTCATCTCAGCCCAGGACTCGGCAAATGAGCAGGTCAACTGGCTCGTCAACACTCTTCCAAATCTAGAGGGTCGCTGGCGTGTTGCATTTAGCCATTACCCTTATATTTCTAATGGTCGTCATGGTAATGCCGGGAATTACGATAACAATCCGGAACAGGGGCTGCTATGGAAAGAGTTCGTAGAAAAACAGTTATGCGACAAGGTTCATTTGCTTCTGTCTGGCCATGACCACTCTCTTCAGTTACTTGATCCAGTGGCTGACTGTGGAGAAACTCAATTTGTGGTGTCAGGCTCTGGTGGCAAGCTCGACAAGGCTCTTGGTGCACCAACCCGCAATAAAGCCAGCTGGCAGGAAGCTGCCCTAGGCTTTTTCTGGATTGAGATGGACGATAGCAGAATGACTATCGAAGCCTGGATCGTGCAGGAAAACTCGCAACCCAGCCAGGCATTTTCCAAAACCGTTGACTACTTTCCGCTTGCACAGTAACAGGTTTGGCTTAAAAACCTGTTACTCAAACAACCATAAGCAAATAGATGTCCTGCAGTTATATTGTGTTCCTATGAGTAAAATATCTTTTTACCATGAAAATAGGCACTGAACGGGCAAAAAGAACCCGCCTCGCCGACAGGCAAGGTTAGTCAATCTGCATGGCCTGATATCTTGTCAGGCTTTCTGTAACCCCGGCAGGTACTCGAACTTCTCCAGCATTTTCAGCCATCGTGGTGCGTTCTTGTGTAACCCTGAGCATCTTATGAGCTATCGCAATAATGCTGCGCTTATGACCTCGCCGTATCACCAGGCTCTGGTATTTGCCTTTAAACTGGCTATTGGTTTTGATCGCAGCATTGGCCACTTCACAGAGCAGCCTCCTGAGCGACTGATTGCCCTTACGAGTTTTGCCACTCTTTCTTTTTCCGGCACTTTCATTATTTCCCGGACACAGCCCCGCCCAAGAGGATAATGACTCCCGACTGCTGAAGGCTGACATATCTGGGCCAATCTCCGCAATAACCCCTGCTGCTGCAATTTGATCGATCCCCGGCAAAGTTTGTAAAACTTGCCAAGGCTCCCGGTAGTCAGAACGCACCATCTGGAGGATGGCTTCGTCCAGCGCAGCTATCCGCATATCCAGATACTCAACGTGCTCTCTGATATCCTTGAGAACTGTGCGATGGGCTGGGGATAGCTCACCGTCCAGGCTTTTGAACAGTACGTCGATTTTACTCTTCATACGACCATGAGCCATCTTTGCCAGTTCGGCAGGATGTTTGCCATCAATCAACCCCTGGATCATGTCCTGGGCTGATTTCCCGTGAATATCACTGACTACACCGCCGAGGCGAATACCTGCATCATCCAGAATCTTGTGCAGACGGTTCTTTTCGGATGAACGCTGACTGATCAGTTTCTGACGACGGCGGAACAACAACCGAAGCTGCTGGATGTCAGGTGGAGGGACAAAGCTGGGGCGAAGCAACCCGCAACGTCCGAGGGAGGCCAGCCACTGACTGTCGAGTACATCCGTCTTGCGACCAGGGACATTCTTGACGTGGCGGGCATTCACAACCCAGACATTCAGCCCGGCCCGGGCAAGGATGTCATGAATGCATTGCCAGTAGTTGCCCGTACTTTCCATCACCACAAGCTCCACAGCCTGTTCCACCAGAAAGTCCCTGAGGGCTTTGCGATCTCGGCGAAAAGTTTTGAAGGTCCGGGTCTGTTCGTTGACGCTGCCATCATCATCTTCGACCTGTACGGTCACCATGACCATCATTTTGTGAACATCAAGGCCAGCACAAGACTTCAAAATGGACTGCATCGGGCTATTCTCTCTCACTCAAGGATGAGGGCAGAGCCTGATGGAAGAATCGAAGGCCATAAGCTGACAGGTCAGCAGAGGTCTTTTTACCATGCGTTCACCGTCGTGAGACGGGAAACAATTTGGGGTACGAGCGATTCATCCGGGTCAGTTTGAGTTCAGGGTTTATGCCGCTGAAAAATTTGTCGACCATAGTCAGGCTCTGCCAACACCCTTGATTAAGGCGCATAACTTCACCATTTTCATGGTTCGGGGTGGCCAAAGCTTGGCCATGACTGTTTGATAGATATCGAGTAGGAGGCGGGATTGCTCCCGCCGTCCTCTCACACCACCGGACAAACGCTTCCTGCTCCTGATGCTGTCTGATCCACCGTCGCAGATTTCCTGAGCTGATCCCCAAGCTTCTGGCCACGGCAGCCGGAGATTGGCCTTGCTCAACTACCAGCTCTATTGCTTTGAGTTTGTACTCCTGAGAATAATTCTTCCGCTTTGCCATTTTTAACCTCGTTACTGATTGCACTATTGTGCTTAACGAGGTGTCCGGAGTCATTAGACCACTTCACCACTCGCCGGTCTTGTAACACCAGACAAAAGCGATAGCCAGAATGCCCAGTAGCTTTGAGGCTCTATCCAACTTGGTGAGGTGTGTTTCCTCCATGTTAAACCCGCGTCCTTTCAGAGACTGGAACATGGTTTCTATCTGCCACCTTTCCAAGTAATCCTGAACAGCACGTTCAGGGTCAGCCTGACAAATGAGAGCCATAAGACCTTTCTCAGACCGAGCAGCAGCAAGATAAACTGTATACCCCCACACCTTACGAGGCTTGCGTATCACCATGTGTTCACCAGCCTTTATGGTGAAGATGCGCCGAACAGGCAGCAGGCGGTTTTGATGCTTGTTGGGTATCTGGGTATTCACTGGAATCCGAAGGCAGAACGGCCAGTTATATTCGACCAGGTAACCCAGCCATTTCTTTCCTTTGAACTCCCTGTCTGCCATAAGGCGCTCTACTTTCTGGTCAGGGAAGATGTCCAGAAACAAGTTCAGTAGATCAATGCGCTCCTGAGTATTCGAGTTGCCCTTCTTGTCGAGCATGACCCACAACAGGGGTATAGCCATACCTTTGTAGTTAATGGCCAGATAAAGAATGTTGAACTTGAATCGTCCCAGCATCCATGTTGTTCGATCCATGCTGAGCTTCCAAGGCCCTTCGGGGCCGAACAAACAGGCTATAAGTTTGGCGAGAGTGACTGTATCGAGGGAGACCTTCTGGAAAAAATTCTGTATACGGCGATAGCAGGACTCTGTTTGAGCAAAACCCGGGAAGTTTGCGGCAAGGCGGGTAAGATTCACTGTTCGCAACTGAATAATGCTGATGACCAAGATGGAAATAAGCTCAAGCCGCGGCTTGCTTAGAGCGAGATATGGCTTAATCTGCTGGGAGAGTGAGCTGGCAATGTCCATGGCTGCTTCCGATGGCTCTTTTTTCACAGCCTTTCATAGCAGCTTTGCTACGTTGCCAGCTCACTTTTTTTGTCGTGTACAGAGATCGCCGCCAATAGATCTGGCGTCTCCTCATGGAAGTTGCCCGTTCCCGCCGTGACGTTTGCCGCCTCTATTGCAGACCCACACGGATACTGTCCGCGCCCCTCTGCACAGAGTGCCTGTATCTCAACAGACCTGACTGCTGCTCCTGTCGTCATCGAGAGTCCGGCTCCCAATCCATTTCACATGTTCAGCCCTTCAGTCTGCGGTGACAGACCTACTATGGCCTCGGCTGACTTCTGCCGCCCCATCCCAATGCCTCACGACACTGGTAGCCTGTGGCAGGATGGCAGACCTCCCGGAGTAATGCGCGTGACCTTCCCACTTATACCCGCCGCATATACGTCCGCAGTTTCCGTGCAAGTATTGGGCTTTGAAGAACTTTGCCTCCTTACCCACTGCGACCGCCTCCTATGCGATTCCTGTTCGTCGGGCCAGTGTTTTGCCTTCGGCTTTCTTCAGATCCCACCTCACGATGGACACCCTTGCCGTTCAGCTAATCGTTCCCCTTGCCGGGTCGATAGTGGACTTTCACCACCAAGTCATCCAGTCGCCACCATGCGTACTGGAACAGCACCGTCATGGCGCTACGCGCCATATCCGGCGCACAAAGAAAAACGGCCCCTTGAAACAAGTCTCAAGGAACCGCTTTTCTAATTACCACATAAGAAGGCTAATAACAGATGGAAAAGTTACGGGTCCATCTGCAGGTTGCCATCGTTCATAAGCTGATTGATGATCTCAGCATCAGAACCACCCAGGGCAGACATATCCACCCCTTGGAAAGTTATCTCCTGAGTCACTTCGCCACCGGCTTGAGGAGACACTTCCAGAATGGTATCTCCCTGCTGGTCAAAGTTGAAGTGCAGATAATCTTCCAGGTGTTCACCCTGTCCATCCAGAACATCACTGAGGTCGAGAACATCGCCGCCCTGACCGACCTGGAATCCTTGGATCATATCTGCAGCCTGGCTCTCAACGCCATGATGTTCATTGAGGTGCCATATTAAATGCCCCATATCTTCCTCACTGGAGAGCAGATATTCACCAGAGCCATTGTCAGGCCCGGCAAACTGTCCAGCGGGTTGATAAGTGAAAATCATGTCTGGATTAGTAGCCCCGGCCAGGCTATTGCCGGACTCGGCTCCCACTATATCCAGGTTAAATGTCTGCTCACTACCCGCTGAAGGGCCTTCTCCTGAGGTAAAGCTGAACTGGCTG
>CBDEWF010000134.1:0-6336 GCA_965243775.1 Sansalvadorimonas sp. | reverse complement strand
AACCCTGCAGACGTTCTGTAATTTCCGCCTCAGCAATGCCATCTTCTGCGACCCAGTCTTCAGCCGGAACATCCAAGCCAAGGACGGTCTGTGAAGAAGTTTTCAGCGCGTCTGCATCCCATTGTTCAGCAAAACTGTTTTCGGGAATCGCCTCAGCCACAATCTGGTCAATCGAATCATGCCGCATATCTCTTACTGTTTCATGCACATTTGGCGTTTCCATGATTTCTTTCCGCTGAGAGAAAATCACCTGACGCTGATCATTCATCACATCATCATAACGAAGAAGCTGTTTACGGATTTCAAAATTATGCGCCTCAACTTTGGACTGGGCTTTTTCCACAGCTTTGTTGATCCAGGGATGCGTGATCGCCTCACCTTCTTCCAGACCCAGTTTCTGGAGCATACCGTCCAGCTTTTCAGAGCCGAAAATACGCATCAGATCATCTTCTAACGACAAAAAGAATTTTGAGGCGCCCGGATCCCCCTGACGGCCGGTCCGGCCGCGCAGCTGGTTATCAATCCGGCGGGATTCATGTCGTTCTGTGCCCACCACATACAGCCCGCCTGCAGCCAGTGCTTTTGTTTTCAGCTCTTCAATCTCAGCCTTGATGGTAGCGGCTTTGGCCTCATCAATCTGGCCGTCTTTATCTGTGGCTTCTGCAGCAACGCGCATATCAAGGTTGCCGCCCAGCTGGATATCGGTACCACGGCCCGCCATATTGGTCGCGATGGTCACGGCCCCCGGCACACCGGCAAGCGCGATAATCTTTGCTTCTTCTTCATGAAACCGGGCATTGAGAACCTGATGGGCTATTTTGCGGCTGGTTAGGGCCTGTGACAGGGCTTCTGATTTTTCAATCGTCACTGTGCCGACCAGAACCGGCTGGCCGCGCGACTGGCCGTCTGTAATCAGGGCAATAACCGCATCATCACGTTCTTTTGAGGTCCGGTAGACTTCATCATCATGGTCAACCCGCTGCACATTCAGATTGGTCTGGATAGCCACCACATCAAGGCTGTAAATTTCTGAAAATTCGCCTGCTTCGGTAAGGGCCGTACCGGTCATGCCTGCCAGCTTGTCATAGAGGCGGAAATAATTCTGATAGGTGACAGACGCCAGGGTCTGGTTTTCAGCCTGAATGGCCAGCCCTTCTTTTGCTTCAATCGCCTGATGCAGCCCGTCTGAATAGCGCCGCCCGTCCATCGCCCGGCCGGTAAATTCATCAATGATCACCACCTGGCCGCCGCGCACCATATAATGGGTGTCACGCTGGAACATTTTATGTGCCCGCAAGGCCTGATTCATATGATGCAGCAAGCTGACATTGGCAATGTCATACAGGCTGCCATCCTGCATCATGCCGGCTTCTGTCAGCAATTGTTCGGCATGCTGAATCCCGGTTTCTGTCATGGTGACGCTGCGGACTTTTTCATCCATTTCAAAATCAGCATCATCAAGAGCGGCAACCAGACGGTTGGCGCCCTGATACAGATCAGCAGACGTTTCCGCCGGACCAGAGATAATCAACGGGGTTCTGGCTTCATCAATAAGGATTGAGTCAACCTCATCCACAATCGCAAAATGATGTTCACGCTGGACCATATCTTCCAATGTGAATTTCAGATTATCGCGCAGATAATCAAAGCCAAATTCATTATTTGTCCCATAGGTTACATCTGCCTGATAGGCCGCACGGCGAACATCATCTTCAATACCGGGAACCACACAACCAACGCTTAACCCAAGGAAGCTGTAAACCTGGCCCATCCATTGCGCATCGCGGCTGGCCAGATAGTCATTCACAGTGACCACATGCACACCTTTACCGGTCAGCGCGTTCAGATAAACCGCCAAGGTTGCGACAAGGGTTTTGCCCTCACCTGTTTTCATTTCAGAGATACGGCCTTCATGAAGCACGATCCCGCCCATCAGCTGGACATCAAAATGACGCTGGCCAAGGGTACGCACGGCTGCTTCACGAACAACAGCAAACGCATCAACAAGAAGCGCATCAAGGCTTTCCCCTGCCTGATGACGGCCTTTTAAAGTGGCTGTCATCTGCTTCAGCTCATCATCGCTCATCGCCTGGTAGGTTGGTTCAGCCGCGTTTATCGCGTCAACCCGCGCACGCAACCGCTTCATGTCCTTATCGCTGGACTCCCCGAACAGGCTTTTGGCGAGTGATGAAAACATGTCCTTCAATTCCTCTTTTCCGCTATTCTGACGCCATGCGGTCTACCCCATACATACCCGCCGCGCCTGACAGCCATCAGGCCCTCATCCCTTGCAGATAGGCATTTGACCGGTCTTTGTCAAACAAAAGCCGGGCCATGACAGAGCTGCTGAACAGACGCAGGTCGGCCGAGCAGACCACCACCCCACCAGCAACCGCGAAATTCCCCCCCTTGCCAGTTGCCGCAACAAGCCACAATATGCTAAGCGATCTGCAGAATTGACAGCTGCGGCAAGAAGGAACTACCAGATGACAATATCATGCCTTAAAAACACCCTGTCCATGTGGCCCGCGCTGAGAGCCCTGATGTTATCTCTGGGGCTGACCTCAGGCTTTGTTCTGAGCCCTGTACTGGCGCAGGAAGAGCCTAAAATCCCCGTCGCCAGCGTAAATGGTGAAGAGATTTTCCTGGATGAGGTTATGGCGCTGACAGATCGTCTGCCAGCAGAGATGCGCAGGCAGCCGCTGGAAACTTATTTTGACAGGCTGGTTGATGATATTATTGACTCGCGCCTGGCCGCAGCGGCCGGCAATGAAGCTGGCCTGACTGAGGACCCGGAGATTCTGCGGCGGATGAGCATCGCAGCCCAACGTGTTCTGGCCGAAGCCTGGATCGGTCAGGAAATCAGAAAACGGGTCACAGATGCTGATTTAAAGGCAGCGTATGACACCTACATCGCGGATACAGGTTCGCGTGAGGAGGTGAAAGCCCGTCATATTCTGGTGGCCGAAAAACAAACTGCCGAAGACATTATCAAGCAGCTGGATGGCGGGGCTGATTTCATCGCGCTGGCAAAAGAAAAATCAACCGGGCCAAGCGGGCCGAACGGTGGTGATTTGGGCTATTTCGGCCGCGGGGCAATGGTGCCCACATTTGAAGCTGCTGCCTTTGCGCTGGCCGCTGGTGAATATTCAAAGGCCCCGGTTCAGACACAGTTCGGCTGGCATGTTATTCTGCTGGAAGATAAGCGCACAGCAGAACCGCCAAGCTATGCAGAACTTGAGCCGCAATTGCGCCAGAACCTGATCAGCCAGAATCTGGCCCGTCTGTTAGATGGGTTAAGACAGGATGCAGAGTTAAGCAGACGCCGGTTTGAAGATATCCGTAATGATGCGCAGGCAGCCGCCCAGGGCGCGTCTGCCAACTGACGCCGCGGTCCTGTGAGATGACAAGCCTTACCCCCTCCCCGCTGGCCCCGGCCAGATTTGCTGATCTGGCGTCTGTGCCGGGCCTTCTTCTGGCCACCGCAGCAAGCGGGCTGAAATATAAGGGGCGTGACGATCTGTTGCTGATTGTTGCTGATGAAGGGACCAGCTTTGCCGGTGTGTTCACACAAAGCGCAACCGCCGCTGCGCCTGTTCTGGTCTCAAAGGCAGGTCTGGCCACAGGACAGGCCAGAGCCATTCTGACCAATGCAGGAAATGCAAACGCCTTTACCGGCCGTGCCGGAGATGAGGCAATCGCTGATTACAGAGATGTGTTCGCCGGCCATCTGGGGCTGGCAGCAGATCAGATTCTGATCGCGTCAACCGGGGTTATTGGCGAGCCTCTGGACGGGCAGGCCGTAGCAAAGCACGCAGAGCAGATGACAGCCGCGCTGGGAAGTGCCAGCTGGCAGGACGCAGCCCTGGCCATCCGCACCACAGATACTTTTGCCAAAGGGGCCAGCCGGACAGTGGAAATTGACGGGCAGACTGTTACCCTGAACGGCATCGCCAAAGGGTCAGGCATGATCGCCCCTGATATGGCCACCATGCTGGCCTATATCGCAACAGATGCCTGTATCGCGCCGGCCTGTCTACAAAAGATGCTGGAGGCGGCTGTACAGACCAGCTTTAATGCGATCACGGTTGACAGTGACACTTCAACCTCAGACAGCCTGTATCTGATGGCAACAAACAAGGCTGAACACGACATCATTACCGATATCAACAGCGCCGCCGGTCAGGCCTTTATCACCCAACTTCACGCGCTGATGGTGGAGCTGGCCCAGCAGATTGTAAGAGATGGTGAAGGGGCCAGTAAATTTATCTCTGTGCGGGTGACGACTGCGGCAAATGAGGCAGATGCCCGCAAAATTGCTTTTTCCATTGCCAATTCCCCTCTGGTGAAAACTGCTATTGCTGGGGGTGATGCGAATTGGGGCCGGATCGTCATGGCGGTGGGCAAGTCAGGGGCTCAGGCCGATCGTGACCGGCTTCAGATCAGTATTGGCGGGGTGGTGATCACACAAGATGGCCAGCGCCTGCCCGGATATGATGAAACCCCTGTTGCCGCGCATATGGCCGGAGATGAGATAGAGATAGCCGTTGATATGGGTCTGGGCCAGGCCGGTGCAGAGGTGTGGACCTGTGATCTGACCCATGGCTATATCCAGATCAACGCTGATTACAGAAGCTGAGCTGATGACCGGTGATGCAAAGCCGATTTTGATGGTGCCTGCGCTGGCGCTGGTTGACGCTGACGGGCGGGTATTGCTGGCACAGCGGCCACCGGGTAAGGCTATGGCCGGTCTGTGGGAATTTCCGGGCGGAAAAATTGAGCCAGGAGAAACACCGGAAGCAGCCCTGATCCGCGAGATTGACGAAGAGCTGGGCATAAATACCAAACAATCCTGTCTGGCCCCGGTCAGTTTTGCCTCTCACGACTATGAAGCCTTTCATCTGGTGCTGCTTTTATATATCTGCCGCCGCTGGCAGGGGCGGCCAGAGCCGCGTGAAGGCGGTGAGCTGGCCTGGGTCAGGCCCTCACAATTGCGCAATTATGATATGCCGCCCGCCAATACAGAATTTGTTGCTGTGCTGCAGGATTTGTTATTGTCCTGAGCATCTTGTTGTTCAACTGTCTTTCAAACCAACCTCTGTGGTCTCCAGAGCTTCAGCCAGACGCTGGGCCGCGCTGCCTGGCCGCAGGGGTTTCGGCTGGCTGGCATCCGGGGCCCAGCCGGTGAGCGTTATAAGCTCAACACTGGCGGTAATCTGGCCGGACGCATCTGAATATTTCTGCTGATACAGCTCTGCTGCGCGCAAAAAGACCGCCCGGGGCGTGAAATGACCGACCCGCCCTATCAGACAATTCTGTCCGCCCATCGCGCGCAGGTCAGCCATCATGCGGAACATGTCCGGATAGGTGATGGTCAGCATTTCTGCATCAGCAACCGGCAGCGCAAACCCCGCCCGTTGTAACAGGCTGCCCAGATCGCGGATATCTGCCATAGGTGTGACCCGCGGGCTGAGCCCGCCGCAAAGCTCAGTTTCAGCCTCCGCCAGACAGCCGCGCAGCTCCGTCAGGCTGCGCCCCCCTAACAAGACAGCCAGAAACAGACCATCAGGCCGCAAGGCCAGCCGGATTTGTGTCAGCATCCCGGGCAGATCATTCATCCAGTGCAGATACAAACTGGACAGGACCGCATCACAAGAGGCCTGTTCAACCGGCAGCAGCTCATCTGTCATCACAAGGCTGGCCTGTGCAAACGGATTTGCGCTCGCCGCCTGCTGAACAAAAAGAGCAGAAGCATCTGTCTGGGTCAGATGCATGGGTTGTTGATGAAACCGGGAGGGAAGAGCCGCACCCATCTGGCCGCTGTGACAGCCCAGATCCAGAATATCTGTGAAGCCCCGCTTGACCAGCTCCAGCCGTTCGGCCAGACGTGTGCAGGCCAGCTCTTTTAAAAACGCGGCTTGTGCAAACCCTGTCCTGGCCGCCCTGTCCCGGTTCTGTTGCCAGATAGTGCTGTTGAATATCTGCGGCGGTGTCTGGGCCATATGAGGGGCAGCACGGAGGTCCCGCGCTCCTTCTTGCTGTTTACCGATAATTAATCTGACTGCGTTATAAACAGAGCAGGAAGAGAAGGCAAACAGCCTGCTTGATGACCTCTGTCCGGCTTCTGGTCAGGACAGGGCAAAGACGGGTCAGCATATGCGCACAAAACAGATCTTAAATTTTGGTCTTGATTTGATTTTACCGCCCAGCTGTGTGGTCTGCCGGGCGCGGCTGTCTGCACATGGCTTATGCGGAGCCTGTTGGGCAGAGTTACAGCCTATCACAGATCCGTTCTGTTCTGCCTGCGGGCGGCCTCTGCCTTATGCGATGCGTACA
>CBDEWF010000133.1:0-3806 GCA_965243775.1 Sansalvadorimonas sp. | reverse complement strand
CGATTTTCCGAAGATGACATCAAGAAGAAGAGAAACGAGTGTCGTATTACTCGCTGGAAGTCAGCTGACAAGCACACACCTTTGCAAGTCCCATCCTCAACTGGTGCTCTTTGTTTATTTGCATTTCAAGAGGGAAGCTCTGCAGGCCAGTCATCGCCGTTAGTCAGGGTATGGGTTTGTCGTGGAACATCAGAGGAAGAGTATTTAGAAGAGATTATCGGGCATGTGTACCCAGGCGAGAGTCTGTTTGGCCATGCTCGGGATATGGCGGGTGGGATACCATTGCTGCCATTATTTGAGCCCGTCAAAACCATTACGATACCGGAACAATGGAAGCATGAATTTCCTACAGGTGTTGAGATTGTCCAGTTCACCTTTGAACAGGACAAATCCCTTGCTAGGCTCCCTGCTGATAAGCGTCTACTCAAACGGCGAGAGCTGGAATTTCGTTTATTCAGAATGATAGAAGACAGCCACTTGCTACCAACTATCGGGGAAGGTTTCACTTCTGTTGATGACTTTATCAAAATGGCAAACTCCGTCAGCAATCGCCGCAAGTCTCGCGGTGGCCGCTCACTAGAACTTCACCTTGAACATATTTTCCGGGAAGAAGGGTTGTACGCGTTTGCAACTCAGGCCAAAACTGAAGGAAACAAGAAACCGGATTTTCTGTTTCCCTCTGAGGAGGCCTACCATGATCCTAACTTCCCCACAGAAAAATTATGTATGTTGGCGGTGAAGACCACCTGTAAAGATCGCTGGCGGCAGATACTGAATGAAGCCAATCGAATAGATAAGTGCCACTTGATCACTTTACAAGAGGGTGTTTCCGAGAATCAGTTTCGGGAGATGGAAGCGGAAGGCGTGATCCTAGTTGTGCCTGAGAAACTTCAGAAAAAGTACCCAGAGGCAATCCGATGTAAACTCCTCAGCCTTGAGGTATTCATTGCAGAAATGATTAATCTCTATCACTCGTAAACATCACTACATGGCAGGTATATCCATATTACTGCCAGAGTACTCAAGCCAACTCTCAACGAGATGTAGCAGTTCCTCAAAGGGAAGCTTTTCCTTCCCTTTGAGAGCGCATTCCCAAATCGTCATCACTCGCCACCCCAGCCGCTCCAGCTCTTGACAGTTTGTCGTATCTCTTTGCCGGTTACCGGAGATCTTTTCTTTCCAGAATTCCGGCCTGCTGGATGGCCATTTGAATAGCGAGCAGTTGTGGCCATGCCAGAAACAACCATTCACTTGAATCACGGCACGGTATTTGGGAAACACTAGGTCAGGTTTTCCTGGCAAGGATGGATCGTGAAGGCGATAACGAAGGCCCCGTGCAAACAGAGCTTTGCGAATAAGAAGCTCCGGCTTCGTGTTCTTGCCACGAATACCGGACATCATGCGACTGCGAACAACTGGGGTTACAACATCCATAGGAATACCCCCCTTAGCTAGTTATGCTCCGGTAGCTTCCAGCAAATCTTCTTGAGTACTGACTTCTTTCACCCGTGCTGCTCTTTCCTGATCGGTGATTTTTTTTGCGGTCAGGATTCGGTCTTTCATCAGTCTGGCGACAGCTGCAAACACTGGCACCACAACCGAGTTGCCAAACTGGCGATAAGCTTGGGTATCCGATACAGGAATACGGAATTCAGCATCCTCTGGTTGCTCAAAACCCATCAGACGGGCACATTCTCTTGGAGTCAGACGTCGAGGACGTTGAGCCTGGTTCTTTTCATCCCAGAACTCTTTCTCACCCAAAGCCTTGTCCCAGCCCCGATCAATCAGAATCTCGGAACCATCTTTGTGGTAACGGGCAGACAAGGTTCTGGCTACGGCATCAGGATTTTTAGGGTCAACCAGCCCGTAGCCAAAACCATTGCCTTTAGCCTGATGCTTTTTCGCATATTCGTAGAGGTACTCCCATAAGCGAGGTGTAAGGATATACTTGTCCTCAACTTCTTTATCCAGTAGTTCGTTAAACGCCATGCGTCTTTTGGGAATCTCATTAGCAATGTCTTTCAGAGTAAAACCTTGATGTACTTTGAGGTCCTTCCGGAAACCCACCAGAACAATCCGCTCGCGATGTTGGGGAATGAAGTGTTTGCCATCAATAATCTTGGGATCACGTGGGCTCATGTCCTCGATATCAGCAACCCAATAGCCCAGTTCATCCAGCGTTTCTGCAATAACCCTGAATGTATTGCCTTTGTCATGGCTCTTCAGGTTTTTCACATTCTCCAATACGAAAGCGGCAGGTCGTTTCACTTCAATGATACGGGCCACATCAAAAAACAGGGTGCCTTGGGTTTTGCACTCAAAACCATGAGCACGACCTAATGCATTCTTCTTGGACACACCGGCCAGTGAGAATGGCTGGCAGGGAAACCCTGCCAGCAACACATCATGGTCTGGAATGTGTTTGTCGACATACTCTTCAACCTGGGGTGTAATTTCGGGGTGCAACTCACTGAGAGTGACCTCCCGAATATCGGAGTTAAATGTATGCTTTTCAGGGTCACTATAGTGATTGGCCTTGTATGTTTGAACGGAGTATTTATTCCACTCACTGGTAAATACACACTCACCACCAATGTCTTCAAACCCTTTTCTGATCCCGCCAATTCCGGCAAACAGATCAATAAATTGAAAAGAGGGTGGTTCTCTACGCAGAGGTTTGGGGGGAAGAAGCCCCATTAGAAGATGGCGTTGTTCATCATCCAGGCTAGGGCCTTTTTCGGCCTTAAACCACTTGCTGACTTCCGAGTGATGCTTGTAACCAAGGGTTTGGGCAACACGCTGCTTGCCCCAGATCTCGACAGTTTTATCCAATAGTTGCTTGTTGGTTAAAGTCATGTAACCGGAATTCTCGCTGGGTATTTTATGAGGTTTAGAGTCACACAAATGACCCAGAGACTCAACTGGTACTTCCCGTGCGTGACAGGGGGACAGCCCATGAAGACAAATAACCAGACAGCATATGAAGAAAAGAAAATTTGAAATTAAGAGATTTCTCTGCAACGGAACTGTTTCCTGTTAAACCGATTTAATAGCTAGTATCTAAAACGTAGGAGGGCAAGCCGGTTTCAAATATTGGCGGTAAAAACAGGCAATTCAGGGAGCAACCTCACAATCGTTCCATCTTCTATCAAGGCCTTGCTATGAATTGGAACTTCTTGCCCTTTGGCGGTGAAGCTTGCTCCATTGTGCAAAACTAAGGTGCTGGTGCCATTACTGTTATGGCCAGTAACTGTGCCAATGATCCTGGCAGGTTGTGGAAGAAGGCCTGAAAACTGCTTCCAAGGATTGGTAGTAGCCATCAGTAATGCCTCTCCAAACTGAGGGTTTGAACCACACGGCCTGCGCCGCTACCAGTGGACTTTACGCTGGTGGACAAACACAGCCCCACCCACGACGGCGTTTCCATAACCTCCACCAACTCCCCCGGTAAAACCAGCCCCGGTTCCTGCCCGGAAGTCGTCAGGGGGATATCGATACTGACAACCGCCTGCTGGCCACCTTCGGACAAGAAGGTTTCTGCCACGCTCGGTATTCACATCCACATCCACCAGCCAGTCTTCCACAATATCCGGTGCTGGTTGATCACCGGCTGTTCTGCTACGGGTCACCTCTACAGCCACCCCCTCATAAGTTCCGGAGGTATAAACAGCGTTGTATTCAGGCTCCGGTGTCCACTCCAGACTGAGGTTCAACACCATGCTTTCGGGGACTACATGATCTATGGAGGTGTTGGCCTCTCCCCATGTCCAGGGACTGAACTTGTACCGTGGCTGCACAAAGAGGTT